>NZ_VIDQ01000029.1 GCF_009760915.1 Azohydromonas aeria | reverse complement strand
CGCTCACCGGCCGCCTGCTGCTGCGGCCGGGCCGCGCGCATCCCGGCACCGTCGAGCGCCTGGGCCCGCGCCGCGCCGAGCGCCTGGCCGTGGGCCGGCCGGCGGACGGCGCGCCGGCGCTGCTGGGCGCGCTGTTCACGCTGTGCGGCCATGCCCACGGGCTGACGGCGCGCCGCGCCGTCGAGGCCGCGCGCGCGGCTCCCGGCACGGTGCCGCCGCCGCCGTCCGCGGCCGAGGCGCGCCGGCTGCAGCTGCGCACGGCGCAGGAGCAGCTGCGCCGGCTGCTGGTCGATGCGCCGCCCGCGCTGGGCCTGGAGGCCGCCCCGCCCGCGCTGCTGCGCGGCTGCCCGCTGTGGCAGGGCATCGCCGGCTCGGACGCGGCGCTGGAGGCGCTGCCCGCCGCGCTGGGCGCCTGGCTGGAGCGCGAGCTGCTGGCTCTGCCGGCGGCCGACTGGCTCGCCGCCTGGGAGCGCGGCGGCGCCAACTGGCTCTCGGGCTGGGCGGCGCGCGCGTGCACGCCCGCGGCGCGGCTGCTGCGCCGGCTCCGGCCCTCGGCCGAAGAAGTTGCCGTGCCGCACCGCGCGCTGCGCCTGGACGCCGCAGACGGCTCGGCCCTGTCGCTGTCAACCCGGCTGGCGGCCGAGGCGCCGCTGCAGCAGGCCGGCGCCGTGCCATTTGCCACGGGCCCGTGGTGCCGCGCCCATGGGCGCGATCCGGGCGGCACCGACAATGCGTGGATGTTGTTTGCCAGCCGCCTCAGCGACCTCGTGCGCCTCGCCAGCCCCGACGGCACCGGCACCGGCGCGCGCACGCTGGACTGCGGCGCCGTGGCCACCGGCGAGCGCACCGGGCTGGCCTGGACCGAGACCGCGCGTGGGCTGCTGGTGCACCGCGCCGTGCTGGCCGAGTCCGGCAGCGTGGCCGCCTGGCGCGTGGCCGCGCCCACCGACTGGAATTTCGACCCGCAGGGCCCGGCCGCGGCGGCGCTGTCCGCGCTGCCCGCTGCCGGGGCGCCCGGCGCGGTGCAGGCGCTGGTGCTGGGGCTCGACCCGTGCCTGGCCTGGGAGGCGCTGCCGTGCGAGTCGGGCGCCGTGGAGGCCGCCCATGCATGAGGTGAGCCTGGCCGGCGGCATCCTGCGCATCGCCGAGGACGCGGCGCGGCGCGAGCGCTTCAGCCGCGTCACGGTGCTGCGCCTGGAAGCCGGGCGCTTTGCCGGCGTGGAGGTGCGCGCGCTGCGCTTCGCGCTGGAGTCGCTGGCGCCGGGCACCGTGCTGGAGGGCGCGCGGGTGGACATCGACGAGCCGCCGGGGCGCGCCTGGTGCCTGCGCTGCGGCGGCGAGGTCGAGCTGCAGCAGCGCGTGGACCCGTGCCCGGACTGCGGCGGCCATCAACTCCAGCCCACGGGCGGCACCGAGCTGCGCGTGGTGGACATGCGGGTCCAGGACTAGGGGACAGGTCCCGGACCCGCCGCTTCGAAGAAAAACGCAACCAATAGGGGTGACGATCATGTGTGTGGTGTGCGGATGCGCCGGCAACGAGCCGGCGGAAGGCCGGCCGGCCACCGGGGCCGTGGCCGACGCCAGGGGTGACCTGCATTACGGCGCCGGCGCGGCGCGGGTGTCGGTGCCGGGGATGTCGCAGGAGCGCGCGATCCAGATCGAGACCGACGTGCTGGGCGAGAACAACCGCCTCGCGGCGCTGAACCGCGCCCATTTCTCCAGCCACGGCGTCACGGCGCTGAACCTGGTCTCCAGCCCCGGCTCGGGCAAGACCACGCTGCTGTGCGCGACCATCGAGCTGCTCAAGCTGCGCGAGCCGCAGCTGCAGGTGGCGGTGATCGAGGGCGACCAGCAGACCAGCTTCGATGCCGACCGCATCCGCGCCACCGGCGCGCCGGCCGTGCAGGTCAACACCGGCAAGGGCTGCCACCTCGACGCGCAGATGGTCAGCGAGGCCTTCACCAGGCTGCCTATCCACGGCCATGCCCACGAGGCGCATGGCCACGGACACGCACATGAGGACGGGCACGGGCACCATCACGACCACGGGCATGCGCATGAACAGGGCCATGACAATGACCACGGACATGGGCACGGCCACGAGCACGCGCGCCGGCTGCTGTTCATCGAGAACGTGGGCAACCTGGTGTGCCCCGCGATGTGGGACCTGGGCGAGGCGGCCAAGGTGGCGGTGCTGTCGGTGACGGAAGGCGAGGACAAGCCGCTGAAGTACCCGGACATGTTCGCCGCGGCGCGGCTGATGGTGCTCAACAAGGTGGACCTGCTGCCCTACGTGAAGTTCGACGTGGCGCGCTGCATCGACTACGCGCGCCGCGTGAACCCGGCCATCGAGGTGCTGCAGGTCTCGGCCACGCGCGGCGACGGCATGGACGCGTGGGTGCACTGGGTGCTGCACGCCGGCCAGGCGCCGGCGCCCACCGAACGCGAGCGGGCGCTGCAGCAGCGCATCGCCGACCTGGAGCGCGAGCTGGCGAACTGGCGCGCGTCGGCGGCGCACGGCGCCTGAGCCTGATCCCATGGACACCCTGATCACCCTGCCGCGCCCGGCCCCGGCGCACGTGCTGGCCGTGGGCGCCTGGCTCAAGAACGCGGCCTGCCGCCTCGACGGCACCCGTGCGCTGATGAGCCCGCTGCACGGCGACCTGGATGACCCGGCCGCCTGCGCCGCGCTGGAGGCCTCCGCCGAGCGCCTGCTGGCGCTGGGCCCGGTGGACGCCGTCGCGCACGATCTGCATCCCGACTTCCACAGCACGCGGCTGGCGCTGGCGCTGGCCGAGCGGCTGGGCGTGCCGGCCATCGGCGTGCAGCACCACCATGCGCACATCGCCGTGGTGCAGGCGGAGCAGGGTCTGGCTGAGCCAGTCATCGGCCTGGCGCTGGACGGCGTGGGCCTGGGCACCGATGGCGAGCCCTGGGGCGGCGAGCTGCTGCTGGTGCGCGGCGCGCACTGGCAGCGCCTGGGCCGGCTGCAGCCGCTGGCGCTGCCCGGCGGCGACGCCGCGGCGCGCGAGCCCTGGCGCCTGGCCGCCGCGGTGCTGCATGCGCTGGGGCGCGGCGCCGAGATCGCGCCGCGCCTGGGCCCGGCCGTGGGCGAAGGCGCCGCCGGGATCATCGCCAGGCTGCTGGCGCGCGGGCTGAACTGCCCGGCCTCCAGCAGCGCCGGGCGCTGGTTCGATGCCGCCGCCGGGCTGCTGGGCCTGTCGGTGCGCCAGGCGGTCGAGGCCGAGGCCGCCATCGCGCTGGAAAAGCTCGCCACCGACACCGTGCTGGCGCAGCCCAGCCTGATCGAGGCGCTGGCGGCCTGGCCGGTGCCGCTGACGGCCGTCGAGGCCGACGGCACGCTGGCGCTGCTGCCGCTGCTGGGCACCGTCGCCGCGATGGGCGACGGCGGCCGGCACGGCGAGGCGGCGGCGCTGTTCCACGTGCAGCTGGCCGACGCGCTGGCCGGCTGGGCGCAGCGGGCCGCGCGCGAGCACGGCGCGCTGTACGTCGCGCTGGGCGGCGGCTGCTTCCTCAACCGGCTGCTGAGCGCGCGGCTGCTCGACACGCTCTCGGCCATGCAGCTGCCGCCGCTGCGCCCGCGCGCCGTGGGCTGCGGCGACGCCGGGCTGGCGCTGGGCCAGGCCTGGGCCGCCGCGCTGCAGGTCGCCGAACCGCGCCGCGCGACGGGCACGCCCGCGCAGACGGCGGCGCAGGGGGCGGCGCAGGCCATCGCCGCCGCGGCGGCCGGTGCCCCCGCAACCACGATGACCACCACGACGGAGACCTCCCCATGTGCCTAGCCTTGCCGGCGCGCGTCGTCAGCCTCTCCGACGACGGCACGGAAGCCGTCGTCGATCTAGGCGGCGTGCGCAAGGGCGTGTCCGTCGCGCTGGTGCCCGAGGCCCGCGTCGGCGACTACGTCATCGTCCACGTCGGCCACGCCATCGGCCTGATCGACCCGGAGGAAGCCGCGCGCACGCTGGCGCTGTTCGGCGAGCTGGCGGCGCTGGAGGACGGCGCCGCCGCGGTCTCCCCCGCTGACACGGCGGCCGCGCCATGAAGTACGTCACCGAGTTCCGCGACGGCGACATCGCGCGCCGCATTGCTGATCGGCTGGCGGCCGAGGCGGACCCGTCGCGCCGCTACGCCTTCATGGAGTTCTGCGGCGGCCACACGCACGCCATCTCGCGCTACGGCGTGGCCGAGCTGCTGCCGGCTAACGTGCGCATGGTGCACGGTCCCGGCTGCCCGGTGTGCGTGCTGCCGATCGGGCGCATCGACCTGGCGATCCACCTGGCGCTGGAACGCGGCGCCATCGTCTGCACCTACGGCGACACCATGCGCGTGCCGGCCTCGCCGGGCGCGGCGGGCGGCGAGCCGCTGTCGCTGATGCGCGCCAAGGCGCGCGGCGGCGACATCCGCATGGTCTATTCGGCCACCGACGCGCTGGCCGTCGCGCGCGCGAACCCGGGGCGCGAGGTGGTGTTCCTGGCCATCGGCTTCGAAACCACCACGCCGCCCACGGCGCTGGCCATCCGGCAGGCGGCGAAGGAGGAGCTGCGCAACTTCAGCGTCCTCTGTTGCCACGTGCTTACGCCGGCGGCGATCACGCACATCCTCAACTCGCCCGAAGTGCGCGACTGGCGCAGCGTGCCGCTGGACGGCTTCGTCGGGCCGGCGCACGTGAGCATCGTCATCGGCTCGGCGCCCTACGAGGGTTTCGCGCGCGACTACCGCAAGCCGGTGGTGATCGCTGGCTTCGAGCCGCTGGACGTGATGCAGGCGGTGCTGATGCTGGTGCGCCAAGTCAACGCCGGGCGCGCCGAGGTCGAGAACGAGTTCAGCCGCGCCGTCACGCGCCAGGGCAACGCGGCGGCGCAAGCCGTGGTGGCCGAGGTGTTCGAGCGGCGCGAGAGTTTCGAGTGGCGCGGCCTGGGCGAGGTGCCGGACAGCGCGCTGCGCATCCGCCCCGGGTTTGAGCGCTTTGACGCCGAGAAGAAATTCGATCTGACGTACCGCCCGGTGCCCGACCACAAGCAGTGCGCCTGCGGCGAGATCCTGCGCGGCGTCAAGCGCCCCACCGACTGCAAGCTGTTCGGCACGGTGTGCACGCCGGAGAGCCCGATGGGCTCGTGCATGGTGTCCTCGGAAGGCGCCTGCGCGGCGCACTACGCCTACGGGCGGTTCCGGGACATTGCGGTGGTGGTGGCGTGAACCTGCAGTACCCATGAGCACCCTCAAGAAAGACTACGTCCGCCCGCTGAACGTGAAGACCGGCCGCGTGGACATGAACCACGGCGCGGGCGGGCGCGCGGCGGCGCAACTGGTGGAAGAGCTGTTCCTGCCGGCCTTCGACAACCCGTACCTGCGCCAGGGCCACGACGGCGCGGCGCTGCCCATGCCGGGCGCGGGGCGGCTGGTGGTGGCCACCGACGCGCACGTGATCTCGCCGCTGTTCTTTCCCGGCGGCGACATCGGCTCCCTGAGCGTGCACGGCACGGTCAACGACGTGGCGATGAACGGCGCCACGCCGCTGTACCTGAGCGCCAGCTTCATCATCGAGGAGGGCTTCCCGCTGGCTGACCTCAAGCGCATTGCCGACTCGATGGGCGCGGCGGCGCGCGAGGCGGGTGTCGCCATCGTCACCGGCGACACCAAGGTGGTGGAGCAGGGCAAGGGCGATGGCGTGTTCATCAGCACCACGGGCGTGGGCGTGGCCGCGCCCGGCGTGGACGTGAGCGGCGCCAACGCGCGGCCCGGCGACGTGGTGCTGCTGTCCGGGACCATCGGCGAGCACGGCGTGGCGGTGCTGTCGCAGCGCGAGTCGCTGAGCTTCGAGACGGCCATCGTCTCCGACAGCGCGGCGCTGCACGGCCTGGTGGCCGCCATGCTGGCGGCGCTGCCGTGGCGCGAGGGCGCGCTGCACGTGCTGCGCGACCCCACGCGCGGCGGGCTGGCCAGCACGCTCAACGAGGTCGCGCGTCAGTCCGGCGTGGGCATCGAGCTCGACGAGGCTGCCATCCCGGTGCTGCCGCAGGTGGACGCGGCCTGCGAGCTGCTGGGGCTCGATCCGCTCTACGTCGCCAATGAGGGCAAGCTGGTCGCGATCTGTGCGCCCGAGGCGGCCGACACGCTGCTGGCCGCCATGCGCGCGCACCCGCTGGGTGCCGGCGCGGCGCGCATCGGCACCGTCACCGAGGACCCGCACCGCTTCGTGCAGATGGCCACGAAGCTGGGTGGGCGCCGCGTGGTGGACTGGTTGAGCGGGGAACAGCTGCCGCGGATCTGCTGAAGGCCCGCCGGGAGCCACAATCACGGTTTCGCCCGCGATGCTCACCGGCGCCTCCACCCCATGAACCTGCCCGCGCCCGACTCCTTGCCCATCGTCCTCGTCGTCGATGACGAGGCGCGCTCGCGCGAGGCGATGCGGCGCACGCTCGACGAGGAGTTCCGCATCCTCGAAGCCGCGCAGGCCGAGGAAGCGCGCGCGCTGATGGAGCGCCACGAGGTGGCCGTGGTGCTGTGCGACCAGCGCATGCCGGGCATCAGCGGCGTGGAGTTCCTGAAGGAGGCGCGCCAGCGCTGGCCCGAGGCGGTGCGCATCATCGTCAGCGGCTACACCGACAGCGAGGACATCATCACCGGCCTCAACGAGGCGGGCATCCACCAGTACGTGCTGAAACCCTGGGTGCCCGACGCGCTGCTGGCCACCGTGCGCGGCGCGGCCGAGACGCGCACGCTGCAGCGCAGCCTGCAGCGCCTGGACGTGGACCTGCGCGCGGCCACGCCCGTGCTGCGCCAGCGCCGCAGCGAGGCGCTGGCGCGCGCCCGCGCGGTGTTCGACTTCGACCGCATCGAGCGCGCCCCGGGCAGCCCGCTCGACGCGGTGTGCGCCATGGCCGAGCGCATGGCGCGCTACGACCTGCCGGTGCTGGTGCTGGGCGAGTCGGGTACCGGCAAGGAGCTGCTGGCGCGCGCTATCCACTACGCCAGCCCGCGCGCGGCGGCGCCCTTCGTGATCGAGAACTGCGCGGCGATCGCCGACACGCTGCTGGAGAGCGAGCTGTTCGGCCACAAGCGCGGCGCCTTCACCGGCGCGTACGAGGACCACCCGGGCCTGTTCCAGCGCGCGCATGGCGGCACGATCTTCCTGGACGAGATCGGGGAAACCTCGCCGGCGTTCCAGGTGAAGCTGCTGCGCGTGCTGCAGGAGGGCGAGGTGCGGCCGGTGGGCTCGGCCACGCCGGTGCCGGTGGACGTGCGCGTGGTGGCGGCCACGCACCGCGACCTGGAGGCCGAGGTGCGCGCCGGGCGCTTCCGCGAGGACCTGTACTACCGCATCGCCGGCGTGACGCTGGCCATGCCGGCGCTGCGCGAGCGCGTGGCCGACATCCCGCCGATCGCGCGTCGGCTGCTGCACGACGTGGGGCTGGAGCTTGGGCGGCCGGGCCTGGCCTTCGCGCCGGACGTGGCGCCGGTGCTGCTGGCCTACCCGTGGCCGGGCAACATCCGCGAGCTGCGCAACGAGATCCGGCGCGCCGCGGCGCTCAGCGACGACGACCTGGTGCCCGCGCGCCACTTCTCGCGCAAGGTGCTGCACGGGCAGGCCGGCGCCGGGCTGGCGTCCGGCGCGGTCAACGGCACCGACGGCGGCGCGAATGGCACCGCCGCCGCGCTGCCGGCCAGCGGCACGCTGGCGCAGCGGCTGGAGGCGATGGAAGCGATGCTGCTGCGCGAGGTGATGCTGCGCCTGCGCTGGAACAAGACCCACGCCGCGCGCGAGCTGGGCCTGTCCCGCGTGGGGCTGCGGGCGAAGCTGCTGCGGTTCGGGCTGGAGGAGAAATGATCCGGAACGCAGCCCGCGCGCTGCTCTGCGGCGCTTGTTACCTCGTCATTTCTGCGAAGGCGAGTCGCCGCCGAGGACCAATTGATGAACGTCGGCCAATGGCTGATTGGCCACACTCAGCACTTCGTCATCCCCGCGCAGGCGGGGATCCAGGCGGTCCCCAAGCAACCGGCAGCTGGTGGGGCGCCACACCGGGCGTTCGTCTTCGGCATGCCTGCAGCACCGCTTGCGCTGAAATGGGGGTCCGCCTGGATTCCCGCCTTCGCGGGAATGACGAAGTAGAAGGCGTGGCGGCTTGGCTTGCGGGATGCGACACCACGCCGGCCCTCCCTTCCACAGTGAGCTCCGCATGACCACCCCCGAACCCTTCAACGTCCTGTGGCTGCAGTCCGGCGGCTGCGGCGGCTGCAGCATGTCGCTGCTGTGCGCGGACACGGCCGACTTCCACGCGCTGCTGCGCGACGCGGGCATCCACCTGCTGTGGCACCCGTCGCTGTCGCTGGAGAGCGGCCACGAGGTGCGCCGGCTGCTCGACGACTGCATCGAGGGCCGGGTGCGGGTGGATGCGCTGTGCATCGAGGGGGCGCTGCTGCGCGGGCCCAACGGCAGCGGGCGCTTCCATCACCTGGCCGGCACCGGCGTGCCGATGATCGCCTGGGTGCGGCGCCTGGCCGGCGTGGCGCGGCACGTGGTGGCCATCGGCTCCTGCGCAGCCTGGGGCGGCATCACCGCCGGCGGGCCCAACCCGACCGAGGCCTGCGGCCTGCAGTACGAGGACGAGCATCCCGGCGGGCTGCTCGGGGCGGAGTTCCGCGCCGCCGCGGGCCTGCCGGTGGTCAACGTCGCGGGCTGCCCGACGCACCCGGGCTGGGTCGTGGACACGCTCATGGCGCTGGCCGAGGGGCTGCTGGGCGGCGCCGACCTCGACCCGCTGAACCGCCCGCGCTTCTACGCCGACCAGCTCGTGCACCACGGCTGCACGCGCAACGAGTTCTACGAGTTCAAGGCCAGCGCCGAGAAGCCGGGCGACCAGGGCTGCCTGATGGAGCACCGCGGCTGCAAGGGCACGCAGGCGCATGCCGACTGCAACACCCGGCTGTGGAACGGCGAGGGCTCGTGCACGCGCGGCGGCTACGCCTGCGTGAGCTGCACCGAGCCGGGCTTCCAGGAGCCGCGCCATGCCTTCGACACCACGCCCAAGATCGCCGGCATCCCCATCGGGCTGCCCACCGACATGCCCAAGGCCTGGTTCGTGGCGCTGGCCTCGCTGTCCAAGAGCGCCACGCCGCGGCGCGTGAAACTCAATGCCGTGGCCGAGCACACCGTGGTGCCGCCGGCGGTGCGGCGCACGCGGCTGAAGTGATTCGTCTGCGCATGGGAGTCAATTTTCCCGTTCGTCCTGAGCCTGTCGAAGGGCAGGCGCTGACATGCCGGCTTGGCAGAGGCTTCGACAAGCTCAGCCCGAACGGTGTTTTTTCATGCCTGCGTGAAATGCAGGCAAAAGCGTACGCATGAGCAGACTGATCGTCGGACCCTTCAACCGTGTCGAGGGCGACCTGGAGGTGCAGCTGGACATCGCCCAGGGCCGCGTGCGGGCCGCGTGGGTGAACTCGCCCATGTACCGCGGCTTCGAGCAGATCCTGCCGGGCAAGGAGCCGCTGGACGCGCTGGTGATCGTGCCGCGGCTGTGCGGCATCTGCTCGGTGTCGCAGTCGGTAGCGGCGGCGCGCGCGCTGGCCGATCTCGCCGGCGTGGCGCCGCCGCCCAACGGGCTGCTGGCGCAAAACCTGATGCTGGCCACCGAGAACCTGGCCGACCACCTCACGCACTTCTACCTGTTCTTCATGCCCGACTTCACGCGCGCGGTGTACGCGCACGAGCCGTGGCATGCCGAGGCGCTGCGGCGCTTCGAGGCCCAGGCCGGCGCGCAGGCGCGCGCCGCCATCGCGGCGCGCCAGCGCTGGTTCCGGCTGCTGGGCACGCTGGGCGGCAAGTGGCCGCACACGCACGCCATCCACCCGGGCGGCAGCACGCGGCCGGTGCAGGCCTCGGAGCGGCTGCGGCTGCTGGCGCAGGTGCGCGAGTTCCGCGGCTTCCTGCAGGGCGAACTCTTCGGCGCGCCGCTGGAGGAGGTGGCGGCGCTGGACAGCGAGGCCGCGCTGCGCGCCTGGCTGGCGCAGGGCGACCGGGGCGATTTCGGTTTCTTCCTGTCCATCGCCGCGGCGCTGCGGCTGGACACGCTGGGGCCGGGGCCGGGGCGCTTCCTGAGCTACGGCGCCTGGCCGCAGCCCGACGGCACGCACGTGGTGCCGCGCGGCGTGTGGAGCATGCAGGCGCGCGCGCTGCAGCCGCTGGACCTGGAGGCGATCACCGAGGACGCCACGCACGCGTGGCTGTCGGATGCCGGCGGCGCGCGACATCCGCGCGAGGGGCTGACGCTGCCCGACGCCGAGAAGGCCGAGGCCTACACCTGGAACAAGGCGCCGCGCCTGGGCGGCGCGGTGGTGGAGTGCGGCGCCGTGGCGCGGCAGCTCGCCGCCGGCCAGCCGCTGGTGGTGGACGCCGTGCGCCGCTGCGGCGGCACGGTCTACACCCGGGTGCTGGCGCGGCTGCTGGAGCTGGCGCGCGTGGTGCCGCTGATGGAGGAGTGGCTGCGCGCGCTGCGCCCGGGCGAGCCGTGGTGCGATGCCTTCACGCTGCCGGAGGACGGCGCCGGCGTGGGCCTGGCCGAGGCCGCGCGCGGCAGCCTGGGGCACTGGCTGCGCGTGGAGCGCGGGCGCATCGCCACCTACCAGATCGTCGCGCCCACCTCCTGGAATTTCTCGCCGCGCGACGCCGCGGGCGTGCCCGGCGCGCTGGAGGCGGCGCTGGTGGACGCGCCGGTGCGCGCGGGCGAGGCCACGCCGGTGGCGGTGCAGCACGTGGTGCGCTCCTTCGACCCGTGCATGGTGTGCACGGTGCATTGACGGCCCATGGACATGAGTGACGACCGCCCCGAGCGCCCGCCGCGCTCCTCGCCCCTGGACGACCCGCAGCGCCAGCGGCTGCTGGGCGAGGAAGGCCGGCTCGAAGGCGTGGAGGAGGACACCTGGATTGACGTGATCCAGAAGATGGACGAGGTCTACTCCCAGCTGCTGCGTGACGAGGTGGCGCTGGAGGAGAAGAACGCGCAGCTGGAGCAGTCGCAGCAGTTCATCTTCAGCCTGCTGTCGGCCATGAGCGACGTGCTGGTGGCCTGCGACCACCGCGGCGCGATCGAGGAGACCAACGCCGCGCTGCGCGAGCTCATCGGCCGCAGCGACGCCGACCTGCGCGGCAGCAGCGTCTACGCGCTGCTGGCCGGCAGCGCGGGCGTGGAACGGGTGCGCGGCATCGTCGAGCAGCGCGGGTCCTCGCGCGCGGGCGAGGTGGTGGAGCTGGAGCTGCTGGACGCGCAGGGCCGCGCCGTGCCGGTGGACTTCAACTGCACGCCGCGCGTGGACGGCAGCGGGCGGCGCGTGGGCACGGTCTTCGTCGGCCGGCCCATGGCCGAGATCAAGCGCGCCTACCGCGAGCTGCGCGAGGCGCACGAGGCGCTGAAACGCACGCAGCAGCAGCTGCTGCACTCGGAGAAGCTGGCATCCCTGGGCCGGCTGGTGGCGGGCGTGGCGCACGAGCTCAACAACCCGATCAGCTTCGTGCTGGGCAACGTGCACGCGCTGCAGCGCTACGGCCAGCGCCTGGCGCAGTACCTGGACGCCGTGCACGGCCAGGAGGACGCGGCGGCGCTCGCCGCGCTGCGGCGCTCGCTGCGCATCGACCACCTGCTGGCGGATTTGCCCTCACTCATCGAGGGCATGCTCGAAGGCGCGCAGCGCACGGCCGACATCGTGCAGGGCCTCAAGCGCTTCTCGGCGGTGGACCGCGAGGAGCATGCCGCGGTGGACCTGAACGCCGTGATCGAGCGCGCCATCCACTGGGTGTGCAAGGGCACCGCGCAAGGGTTCGACGTGCACTGGACGCCAGCGGGGCCCTGCACCGTGTCGGGCAGCACCGGGCAGCTGATGCAGGTGGTGATGAACCTGATCCAGAACGCCTTCGATGCGGCCTCGGCCCAGCCCGGCGGCGCGACGCCGGCGCTGTGGATCGACAGCACGCTCGACGGCGACCGGGTGCGGGTGCGCTTCCGCGACAACGGGCCGGGGATTCCGGAGGCGTATCTGTCGCGGGTGTTCGACCCGTTCTTCACGACCAAGCCGGTGGGCAAGGGCACCGGGCTGGGGCTGTCAATCAGCTACGGGATCGTGGAGCGGCATGGGGGGACGCTGACGGCGGGGAATGCGGCGGAGGGCGGGGCGGTGTTCGGGCTGGAGTTGCCGGTGGCCGGCCAGAAGCCCCACGGGGCCTGAGTCCCGGGGCCAAGGCTCACAACAGCCAGATCAACCCCACCACCACCGCCGTCCCGATCAGCGACACCACGATCGAGCCCAGGCAGCCGAGCTTGTTGGAAAAGAAAAGGAACACGGTGTTCTCCGGTGCGGCGGCCGCACGCCGCGGCCGCTCCTGCGCTTGCGCTGCAGCAAGCCGCGCGCACGCCGCATGCCCGCAAGCCGGAACGCGCGATGCCATCCGCTAAGCTGCATCGTTTCCCCTGCCGTCAAACCAACAAGGAGACCGCCATGCCCGGCCTGCTGCCCAACGTGGACCCGGAAGGTCTGCTCGAGTACTCGGTGGTCTACACCGACCGCGCCCTGAATCACATGTCCCAGAAGTTCCAGGGCGTGATGCGCGACATCTCCGCCATCCTGCGCGAGGCCTACGGCGCCTCGGCCGTGGCCATCGTGCCCGGCAGCGGCAGCTTCGGCATGGAAGCCGTGGCGCGCCAGTTCGCCACCGGCCGCCGCGTGCTGATCCTGCGCAACGGCTGGTTCAGCTACCGCTGGAGCCAGATCCTGGACATGGGCGCCATCGCCGGCGCCACCACGGTGCTGTGCGCCCGGCCCCAGGGCGACGACGCCCAGGCCGCCTTCGCCCCGGCGCCGCTCGACGAGGTCGTGGCCGCCATCGAGCGCGAGCGCCCCGAGGTGGTGTTCGCGCCGCACGTGGAAACCGCCTCCGGGCTGGTGCTGCCGCACGAGTACCTGCGCGCCGTGGGCGAGGCCGCGCGCCGCGTGGGCGCGCTCTTCGTGCTCGACTGCATCGCCAGCGGCGCGGTGTGGGTGGACATGCGCGAGTGCGCGGTGGACGTGCTCATCAGCGCGCCGCAAAAGGGCTGGAGCGGCTCGCCCTGCGCCGCCTTCGTGATGCTGGGCGAGCGCGCCGTGGAGCGCATCGCCTCGACCACCAGCACCAGCTTCGCCGCCGACCTCAAGAAGTGGCTGCAGATCATGCAGGCCTACGAGGGCGGCGGGCACCTCTACCACACCACGCTGCCCACCGAGGCGCTGCTGCGCACGCGCGATGCCATGCGCGAGACGCAGCAGGCGGGCTTCGAGAAGCTGCGCGAGGCGCAGTGGCAACTCGGCCGCGCGGTGCGCGCGATGTTCGAGCGCAAGGGCTTCCCGTCGGTGGCGGCGCAGGGCTTCCAGGCCCCGGGCGTGGTGGTGAGCCACACCACCGACGCCGACCTCGCCACCGGGCGCAAGCTGCTGGCGCAGGGCCTGCAGATCGCCGGCGGGGTGCCGCTGCAGTGCGGCGAGTCGGCGGCCTTCCGCACCTTCCGCGTCGGGCTGTTCGGGCTGGAAAAACTTCACGACATCGACGGCACGGTGCAGCGCCTGGAGCGCGCCTTCGACGCGGCGCTGGCGTAAAAAGCGCCATCCCCCGCCAGGGCCGCCGCGCCGGCGGCCCTTTCCATTTCCGTCGGCGCACTTCCGTCTTGCAGACTCCCGAAGCCTCTCCTGCCGACACGCACTACCGCCAGGCGCGACGGCATGCCCGCCGCCTGGTGCTGGCCTACGTGGTGCTGGCGCTGCTGTGGATCCCGGTCACCGACCGCGCGGTGGAGGTGCTGATCGCCGACCCGGGGCTGCGCGCGCTGGCCGGCACGGCCAAGGGCTGGATGTTCGTGGCCGTCACGGCCGCGCTGCTGCACGGGCTGCTGCGGCGCTGGACGGCGGTGATGCAGGCGCTGCGCCGGCGCGAGCTGGCCGACCGGCACCTGCTCGAAACCATCGCCGACCACTCGTCGGATGCCATCACCGCCAAGGACGCCGCGGGCCGCTACCTCTTCGCCAACCCCGCCGCGCGGCGCTGGCTGGGCCGCGAGGCCGGTGCCGTCATCGGGCACGACGACCAGGGCATCTTCCCGCCGGAGCAGGTTGACAGGCTCAACGCGGTGGACCGCGCCATCCTGGCCGACGGGCAGACGCGCACGCGCGAGCTCACGCTCGACACGGCGCTGGGCCGGCGCGTGTTCCTGTCCACGCGCGGCGCGCTGCGCGACGCCGCCGGCGCCGTGGTCGGCGTGTTCGGCATCTCGCGCGACATCACCGGGCGCCAGCAGGCGGAAGAGGTGCTGCGCGACCGCGAGCGCAAGCTGCGCGCCATCGTCATGCACTTGCCCTCGGCGCTCTCGCTCAAGGACCGCGAGGGCCGCTACGTGCTGGCCAACCCGAACCTGCAGCGCATGCTGGGCCGCGGCGAGGACGAGATCGTGGGCCGCACCGACCTGGAGCTGTTCCCGCCGGAGGCGGCCACGGCGTTCCGCGCCAACGACGCGCGCGTCTTCGCCAGCCTGGCGCGCCATTCGGTGGAGGAGACGCTGCCGGTGGACGGCGAGCCGCGGCTGTTCATGTCGCACCTGTTCCCCGTGCTCGACGACGCCGGCACGGTGCTGTACGTGGGCCGCATCGCGCTGGACGTGACCGAGCGCCGGCAGGCCGAGCAGGCGCTGCGCGCGCGCAACGAGGAGCTGGAGCGCTTCAACCGCGCCATGGTCGGGCGCGAGCTCGACATGATCCGGCTCAAGCGCGAGGTCAACGCGCTGTCGCAGGCGCTCGGCCGGCAGCCGCCGTACCCGCTGCAGTTCGGCGAGGCCGCCGGCACGGACGCGGATGCGGATGCGGACGCGCAGGCAGCCGCGCAACCGGACATCGGAGCGCCGCGGCCGTGAGCAGCGCCGACGCCAACCCCGGCAGCGGCAGCGCCAGCGCCCGCCCGCGTGGCCGCGGCATGCCGCTGGCCACGTTCCTGACGCGGCTGGTGTGGTGCTGCGTGCTGCCGCTGGCGCTGCTGGCGGCCTGGATGGCGTGGAACCGGGTGCGCGCCGGCGAGCTCGCCAGCGAAGAGCAGGCGCGCAGCCAGGCGCGCAACTTCGCCGCCGCGGTGGACCAGGGCCTGGCCGCGCGCATCGCCGCGCTGGAGATGCTGGCGCGCGCGCCGCAGCCGGGCGAAGGCGGCGGCTGGGCCGGGCTGTACCAGGCGGCGCAGAGTTTCCGGCAGAGCTTCGGCAGCCACGTGATCCTGGCCGACGCGTCGCTGCAGATGCTGTTCAACACGCGCACGGCGCTGGGCACGGCGCTGCCCCGGCTGCCGCGCCCGGCCGGCCGCGCCGCCGCGCCCGCCGCGCTGGACAGCGGCCGCCCGGCGGTGGGCGACGTGGTGGAAGGGCCCGTGGCGCGGCAGCCGCTGGTGGCCGTGGCCGTGCCGGCGCGGCGCGCCGACGGCGCGCCGCTGGTGCTGCTGGCGCTGACCGAGACGCGCGCGCTGCAGCAGCAGCTCGACGCGGTGCAGCTGCCCGCGGACTGGGCGCTGTCGCTGCTGGACGGCCAGGGCCGCGCCATCGCGCGCCGCGTGCCCGCGGGCATCGACCTGGCCGGCGCGACCCGCTTCAGCGCGCCCTCGGCGCTGTCGGGCTGGTCGGTGGCGGTGGAGATCCCGCGCAGCGCCTACCGCGCGCGCTGGGCCCGCGCCGCCGGCGCGCTGTTCACGGCCGTGCTGACGGCCACGCTGCTGGCGGCCCTGGCCGGGCTGCTGGCCGCGCGGCGCCTGGGCCGCGCCGTGTCGGCGCTGGCGCAGCCGGGCGGCGGCCCGGCCGGCGACGCCGGCGGCATCGCCGAGATCGAAGCGGTGCACGCGCTGCTGGAGGCGGCGCGGCGCGGCCAGCACGAGGCCGAGGCGAGCCTGTCGGCCAGCGAGCGGCGCTACGAGGGCATCTTCGAGCAGGCCGCGGTGGGCATCGCGCTGCTGGCGCCCGACGGCCGCTGGCTGCGCGTGAACCGCAGGTTCTGCGACATCGTCGGCTACGCGCGCGAGGAGCTGCTGCAGATGGCCTTCCAGGACATCACGCATCCCGACGACCTGGAAGCCGACCTCGCCGAGGTGCGCCGCCTGCTGGCCGGCGAGATCGGCACCTACGCGATCGAGAAGCGCTACCTGCGCCGCGACGGCAGCGAGGTCTGGGCCAAGGTCACGGCGGCGCTGGCGCGGCATGCCGACGGCAGCCCCGACTGCCTCATCGCCGTGGTGGAAGACGTCCAGGCGCGCCGCCAGGCTGAAGCCGAGCGGCGCGCCAGCGAGCGACGGCTGCAGATGTTCATCGAGCACGCGCCGGTGGCGCTGGCGATGTTCGACCGCGACATGCGCTACCTCGCCACCAGCCGCGCCTGGGTGGACACCTTCGGCCTGCAGCCCCTGGCGCCGCTGGCCGGACGGCTGCACTACGAGGTGTTCCCGGAGCTGCCGCCACGCTGGAAGGAGGCGCACCGCCGCGCCCTGGCCGGCGAGGTGCTGCAGTCCGAGCGCGACCGCTTCGAGCGCCGCGACGGGCGCGAGCAGTGGATGCGCTGGCTGCTGCGGCCGTGGCACCAGGCCGACGGCAGCGTCGGCGGCGCCGTCATCCTCACCGAGGACATCACCGAGCGGGTGCAGGCCGAGGCCGCGCTGCGCGCGCAGCAGGATGCGGCGCTGCAGGAGCAGCGCCGCGCGCGGCTGGCGGCGCTGAACCTGATGGAGGACGCGCAGGCCGAGCGGGCGCGCGCCGAGGCCGCCAACGCCGCGCTGCGCCACAGCCAGGCCCAGCTGTGCAAGCTGGCGCAGGCGGTGGAGCAGGGCACCGAGAGCATCATCATCACCGACACCGAAGGCCACATCGAGTACGTCAACGAGGCCTTCGTGCGCCAAAGCGGTTACGGGCGCGACGAGGTCGTCGGCCGCAACCCGCGGCTGCTGCAGTCCGGGCGCACGCCGGCCGAGACCTACGCCGCGCTGTGGAGCGCGCTGCGGGCCGGGCGTTCCTGGCAGGGCGACTTCGTCAACCGCCGCCGCGACGGCAGCGAGTACATCGACTCGGCCCTCGTCACGCCGCTGCGCGGCGAGGACGGCGCCGTCACGCACTACGTCTCGGTGCAGGAGGACGTGACCGAGCGCCGGCGCATGGCGCAGGAGCTGGCCGCGCACCGCGACCACCTGGAGGAGCTGGTGCGCCGGCGCACCGCCGAGCTCGACCAGGCGCTGGTGGCGGCCGAGACGGCCAGCCGTGCCAAGAGCGCGTTCCTGGCCAACATGAGCCACGAGATCCGCACGCCCATGAATGCGATCCTGGGCCTGACGCACCTGCTCGCGCGCGAGCGCCCGACGCCGCAGCAGGCCGCGCGGCTGGGGAAGATCGAGGGCGCGGCGCGGCACCTGCTGTCGATCATCAACGACATCCTGGACCTCTCCAAGATCGAGGCCGGCAAGCTGCGGCTGGAGGAGCGCGACTTCGCGCTGCAGGCGCTGCTCGACCACGTGCGCTCGATCGTCTCCGACGCCGCCGCGGCCAAGGGGCTGGCGCTGCGCATCGACTACGACGACACGCCGCTGTGGCTGCGCGGCGACGACACGCGCGTGCGCCAGGCGCTGCTCAACTACGCCGGCAATGCCGTGAAGTTCACGGCGCGCGGGCACGTCACGCTGCGCGCGCAGCTGCTGGACGACCAAGGGCAGCGGCTGCGGGTGCGCTTCGAGGTCGAGGACAGCGGCCCCGGGGTGGAGCCCGACGTGCTGCCGCGGCTGTTCGAGGCCTTCGAGCAGGCCGACGTCTCCACCACGCGGCGCCACGGCGGCACGGGGCTGGGGCTGGCGATCACGCGGCGGCTGGCCGCGCTCATGGGCGGCGAGGCCGGCGCCACCAGCACGCCGGGCCAGGGCAGCACCTTCTGGTTCACGGCCTGGCTGGAGCGTGGCGAGCCGCTGCGCGCGGGCGCGCCCGAAGTGGCGCAGGCCGAGGCCGAGCTGCGGCTGCACCATGCCGGCGCGCGGCTGCTGCTGGCCGAGGACAACTTCGTCAACCGCGAGGTCGCGCTGGAGCTGCTGCGCCACGCCGGGCTGGAGGTGGAGGTGGCCGGGAACGGCCGCGAGGCGCTGGACAGGCTCGCGCGGCAGCCCTTCGACCTGGTGCTGATGGACGTGCAGATGCCCGTCATGGACGGCCTGGCGGCCACGCGCGAGCTGCGCCGGCGCCCGGAGCTGGCGGCGCTGCCGGTGCTGGCCATGACGGCCAATGCCTTCGCCGAGGACCGCGCCGCCTGCCTGGAGGCGGGCATGAACGACTTCGTGGCCAAGCCGGTCGATCCCGAGGGCCTGTACGCCACGCTGCTGAAGTGGCTGCCCGGGGCGCGCAACCCGGCGGCGGCAACGACGACGGCGACGCCCGATGCGCGGCCGCAGGCGCCGGACGGGACGGCCGGCGCGGGCGACCTGCTGGCGCGGCTGGCGCTGCACCCGGGCGTGGACGTGGCCGCGGCGCTGTCGAACCTGCCGGGCATGGAAAGCCGCTACCCGTCGCTGCTGCAGCTCTTTGCCGAGCACCACGGCGGCGACGCCGCGAAGCTCGCCGCGCTGCTGGCGCAGGGCGACACGCGCGGCGCGACGCTGGTGGCGCATTCCGTCAAGGGCGTGGCCGCCACGCTCGGCGCCACCGAGCTGGCCGCGGCGGCGCGGGCGCTGGAGACGCGGCTGCGCGAGGGCGCCGCGGCCGACGACCCGGCGCTGCGCCCGCTGGTGGCCGAGCTCGCGCGCGTGCTGGAGCCGCTGGTGCGGCTGATCCGCGAGGCAGCGGACACCGCCACCCCCTGACAAAGCTCCCGGCCCGGCCCCAGCAAGCTCCCATGGCGGCGCGGGCGGCGCGCATGCGTCAATGCAGGCGTGTCCCGTCGTCCGCCGCGCGCCCTTGCGCCGCCGAGCCGGACGAGGCTTGTCGGGACCCGGGGCGTGCGCGCCGCCACCGTGGCCGGCAGCGCACGCGCGCAAGGCGCCCGGCGCGCCAGGGAGGACCCGTCATGACCCAGCCTCAACCGCAGACCCAACCTCAGCACCGGCCCCAGCCGCATCCCGCCGACGGCGGCGCGTGCCGCCCGGGCGACGCGCCGGGCCCGCTGTCCATCATCACCGGCGTGGGCCTGTGCAACCTGTGCGAGGTGTGCAGCCACGACATCGTGCGCGTGGCGGGGCTGACCATGCACACCGTGGCCTTCGTCGGCGGCGGCCGGCTGTGCTTCGCCTTCAGCGACGCGGGCGAGCTGGTGGACCTGCACGCGCGCGGCGTGAACGTGGCCATCGAGCCCGACGGCCGGGTCATGGCCGGGCGGGCGGCGGTGGCGGAGCAGCCGCGGCTGGAGGGTTGAGGCCGCGCCGCTACCGCCTGCCTTTCACCCCGCCGCCTCCGGGCTCCCCGCCTCGGCGCGCACCCACTCCACGAAGCTCATCACCTCGCTGCGCTGCGCGTGGCGCGCCGGGTAGACCAGGAAGTGCGCCTGCAGCGGCAAATACCAGTCGGCCGCCTCGAACACCGGCTGCAGCCGCCCGGTGCGCAGGTGCCCCTCGCCGATGGAGGCGCTCTCCAGCGCCACGCCCAGACCCTGCACGGCCGCATCCAGGGCCATGAAGGCGCGGTCGAAGCGGTAGGCGTAGCCCGCGGGCGTGAAGGCCAGGCCGCGGCTGGCGAACCAGTCGGGCCATTGCAGCACGCCCACCGTGGACTGGATCAGCGGCACCTGCGCCAGCTCCTGCGCCGAGCGCAGTTGGTGCCGCGCCACGAACTCCGGCGAGGCCAGCGGCAGGATGCGCTCGTCGAAGATCGGCTGCACCGTCAGCTGCGGCCAGTTCGGCACGCCGTAGCGGATGTCCAGGTCGGCCTGCCCCAGCGAGAAGTCGGAGTGCACCACCGAGGACGACATCGACAGCGATATGCCCGGGTGCCTGCGCGCGAACTCGGTGAGCCGCGGCATCAGCCACAGCGAGGCAAAACTGGGCGTCGAGTGCACGTGCAGCGTGTTGCGCATGCCCTTGCGCGCGCTGTCGGTGGCGGCGCTGATGGCGGCCAGCGCGCCGGCCACGCGCTTGAGGTAGTCCTCGCCCGCGTCGGTCAGCTCCACGTTGCGGGCGGTGCGCTCGAACAGCCGCACGCCCAGGAACTCTTCCAGCTTGGCGATCTGGTGGCTGACGGCCGAGGGCGTCAGGTGCAGCTCGGTCGCGGCCACCGTGAAGTTGCGCCGCCGCGCCACGGCCTCGAAGGCCAGCAGGCTGCCCAGCGGTGGAAAAGAAGAACGCATGGCCAGTATCAGAGTTAACCCGAAGATGATGAAAGATCAACGTTCATTGAAATCTTATCGTTTGTCTTCAACCAGGGGCCTTTTCACAATCGCGGCCATCGCAGACCCCCATACGGAGACAAGCATGCTGCTCAAGGACAAGGTTGCCCTCATCACCGGCGGCGCCGGCCTCAACGGCCTGGGCTTCGCCACGGCGAAGCTGATGGCCGAGCAAGGCGCCCGCGTCGTCATCATGGATCTCGAAGCCGCCGACCCTGCCGCCGCCGCGGCGCAGCTGGGCGAAGGCCACCTCGGCGTGGTCGCCAGCGTCACCGACAAGGCGCAGGTGGAGCGGGCCGTGGCGCAGGCGCTGGAGAAGTTCGGCCGCATCGACGTGCTGGTCAACAACGCCGGCGTGACGCAGCCGCGCAAGACCGTGGACATCACGGCCGAGGACTATGACCGTGTCATGGACGTGAGCCTGCGCGGCACGCTGATCGTGTCGCAGGCCGTCCTTCCTTCCATGCAGGCGCAGAAGGGCGGCTCGATCATCTGCATCTCGTCGGTGTCCGCGCAGCGCGGCGGCGGCATCCTGGGCGGCCCGCACTACTCGGCGGCCAAGGCCGGCGTGCTGGGCCTGGCGCGCGCCATGGCGCGCGAGTTCGGTCCGGAAGGCATCCGCGTCAACTGCATCACGCCGGGGCTGATCGGCACCGACATCATCAAGGGCAAGCTCGACGAGGCGCGCAAGGCCGAGATCGCCGAGACGATTCCGCTGGGCCGCCTGGGCCGCCCGGCCGACATCGCCGGCGCCTGCGTCTTCCTCGGCAGCGAGCTCGGCGCCTACTGCACCGGCATCACCCTCGACGTCAACGGCGGGATGCTCATCCACTGAGCCGGCCTTCCCGCCACGCGCCGCACGCGGCGCCCGCATTTCCACGCACGAGCACAACGACCGCCGCCCGAGGCGGCACCCAGGAGACAAACCCATGAAGCGCAGAACCCTTTCCGTCGCCGGCTTCGCGCTGGCCGCCACGCTGGCCTTTCCGGCCCTGGCCCAGAACGTCAAGCTCACCCTCGGCCACGGCGCCGCGGTGGGCAACCCGCGCCACGAGGCGGCGGTGAAGTTCGCCGACGTGCTCAAGGCCAAGACCGGCGGGCGCATCGAGGTGCAGGTGGCGCCCTCGGGCCAGCTCGGCGACGACGCCGCGATGGTGACCGCGCTACGCACCGGCGCGCTGGACATCTCGGCCAACTCGCAGGGCGCCGTGTCGGTGGCCGTGCCGGAGTACGCGGCCTACGGCATGCCGTTCCTGTTCTCCACGTCCGCGCAGGCCTTCAAGCTGCTCGACGGGCCGCTGGGCCAGGAGCTGGCGCAGAAGTCGGCCGACAAGGGCATGGTGGTGCTTGGTTACTGGGACAACGGCATCCGCCACATGACCAACGGCAAGCGCCCGATCGCCAAGGTCGAGGACATGAAGGGCCTGAAGATGCGCACCCCGCCCGACGCGGTGCTGGTGGACATCATGCAGGCGCTGGGCGCCGAGGCGCAGCAGATCAAGTTCGCCGAGCTCTACGTGGCGCTGCAACAGGGCGTGGTCGATGGCCAGGAGAACCCGCTGGCCAACTTCCACGCCAGCAAGCTCTACGAAGTGCAGAAGCACCTGGCGCTGACCAGCCACATGTTCCAGATGACGCCCCTGGTGATGAGCAAGCGCAGCTGGGACCGCCTCTCCGAAGCCGACCGCAAGGCGGTGACGGAGGCCGCGGCCGAAGCCACCACGCTGCAGCGCAAGCTCTCGGCCGAGGCCGACGAGAAGCTGCTCGCCGACATCAAGTCCAAGGGCGTGCAGGTCACCACGGTCGACAAGGCCGCCTTCGCCAAGGCCACCCAGCCGGTGCAGGACAAGTGGACCGCGCTGCCCATCGGCCCGTACGTCAAGAAGGTGATCGCGGCCGCCCGCGCGCAGTGACGGCGCCCGACCGGTCCCACAAGACAGCCGTCGGCCCGGCCCGCGCGCGGTGCCCGGGCTGACGCGAAGGAGACAAGCCATGCATGCGGTTCAACGCAATGCCCTCGAACGCGCCATCGTGGCGGTCTGCAGCATCGTGCTGTGGCTGACCTCGGGCGTGATCTTCGTGATCCTCACGGTCAACACCGTGCTGCGCTACGTCAGCGGATCCAGCCTGCAGTGGGCCAACGAGCTGCCCGAGCTGCTGTTCCCATGGCTGGTGATGGCCGGCGTGGTGCTGGCGGCCGAGCGCGGCGCGCACATCGCCACCGTGTTCCTGGTGGAGTCGGTGCCGCACGCGGCGCGGCGGGCCATCGGCGTGGTGGGCTGGCTGCTCGTGGCCGGCCTGTACGCGACGCTGGCCTGGGCCACGCTGGCGATGCTGGAGATCGTCCACGACGAGAAGTCGCCGATCCTGCAGGTGCCCGGTTCAGTCACCTACGGCTGCGTGATGGCTGGCATGGCGCTGCTCGCGCTGCTGGCGCTGCAGTCGGCCTGGCGCGCGTGGCGCGCACTCCCGGCGCCAATTCCGGAACCGGGCGCCGTCCCGGAAATCCAGGCCCCCCACTGGTGAGAACCGCCAGGAGCCCCTCATGAGCGCACTCATTCTTGTTGTCTTTCTCTTCGGCGCCGTCGCGGCGGTGCCGATCGCGCACGCCCTGCTGATTGCCGCGATGGCCGCGGCGGCCACCAGCGACCGTGTCCCGCTGGACCTGCTGGTGCAGCAGATGGTGGCGCAGGTGCAGAGCTTCCCGCTGATCGCCATTCCCTTCTTCATGCTCACCGGCGCGCTGATGATGGGCGGGCGTCTGGGCCAGGCCATCGTCGGCATCCTGTCGGCCACGGTCGGGCGCTGGCACGGCGGGCCGGCCCAGGTCAGCGTGCTGTCGTCCACGCTGTTCGGCGGCGTCTCGGGCTCGGCCGTGGCCGACGCCTCCGCCATCGGCTCGCTGCTGATGCCCTGGCACCGCAAGCTCGGCTACCCGATGCCGTTCTCGGCCGCGGCGCTGGCTTCCGCCGCGACGATCGACATCATCATCCCGCCGTCGATCCCGCTGATCCTGTTCGCGCTGAGTGCCAACGCATCGATCGCGTCGCTGTTCTACGCCGGCGTGCTGCCGGGGCTGCTGCTGTGCGGCGGCTTCATGTTCGCCTGCTGGTGGGTGGGCAAGCGGCGCAACCTGCCGCGCGAGACCGGCCCCGCCGATCGCACCGCGTTCCGCCGCAACCTGCTGCACTCGATCCCGGCCATCGCGCTGCCGGTGCTGATCGTCGTGTTCCTGCGTTTCGGCCTGGCCACGCCCACCGAGGTGGCGATCCTGTCCACGCTGTACGCCGGCGCCATCTCAGCGCTGATGTACCGCGATCTCACGCTCAAGCGGCTGCACGAGGCGGTGATCGAGGCCGGTCTGGCCACCGGGGTGGTGCTGCTGGTGATCATGGCCTCGGCCGCGATCGGCTGGCTGCTGACCTTTGACCAGATGCCGCAGAACATCGCGCAGTGGGTGCAGCAGAACATCGAGGCCAAGTGGCTCGTGATCTTGCTGATGAACCTGATGATGCTGTTCATCGGCATGTTCATCGACCTGCCCGCCGCCGTGCTGCTGCTCACCCCGGTGTTCCTGCCCATGGCGCAGAGCATCGGCATGGACCCTGTGCAGCTCGGGATCATGATGGTCGTGAACCTGGCCATCGGCCTGTACACGCCGCCGGTGGGCACGACGCTGTTCATCACCAGCGCGCTGGCCCGCGTGAAGGTCGGCGAGACCGTGCGCGCCATGGGCCCGTTCTACCTGGTGGCCTTGGCCGTGCTGGCGATCGTCTCCTACTTCCCCGCCAGCATCCTGCGCTGAGCGGCGGCCTTCCTTCCCACGTCACTGCGGTCTCAGGCATGCGGTCGCCTCTTCCAGGGGCCCGCATCCGGCCCGACCACGCCCCTTCCTTTCCTGGAGCATCCTCATGTCCACTGACAACAAGCTGTCCGAGCTTTCCGAACGCGCCTACCGCATCCGCCGCTACGCCCTGCGCATGGGCGAGGTGCAGGGCCAGGGCTACATCGGCCAGGCCCTGGGCTATGCCGACGTGCTGGCCGTGGCCTACGGCCACGCCATGAGCTACCGCCCCGAGGACCCCAAGTGGGAAGGCCGTGACCGCTTCCTGCTCTCGCACGGCCACTACGCCATCGCCTTCTACGCCGCGCTGGTCGAGGCCAGGATCATTCCGGAAGAGGAGCTGGAGACCTACGGCAGCGACGACAGCCGCCTGCCCATGTCCGGCATGGCGACCTACACGCCGGGGATGGAGATGTCGGGCGGCTCGCTGGGCCAGGGCCTGCCGATCGCGGTGGGCATGGCGCTGGGCCTGCGCCTAAAGGGCAACCAGGCCTTCGTCTACAACTCCATGTCCGACGGCGAGCTCGACGAGGGCTCGACCTGGGAAGCGGCCCTGGGCGCGGCGCACCACGGCCTGTCCAACCTGATCTGCATCGTTGACATCAACAACCAGCAGGCCGACGGCCCGTCGGGCAAGGTCATGGGCTTCGAGCCGCTGGCCGACAAGTGGGCCGCCTTCGGCTGGCACGTCGAGCGCGTGGACGGCAACGATCTGCCGGCCGTGGTCGCCGCGTTCGACGCCGCACGCAACCTGAAGGAAGCCAAGCCGCGCGTGATCCTGTGCGACACGCTCATGGGCAAGGGCGTGCCCTTCCTGGAGACGCGCGACAAGAACCATTTCATCCGTGTCGATCCGCCGGAGTGGCAGGAGGCCCTCGCCATCCTGGACCAGTCGCAAGCGTGAACTGAAGGAGACACCCCATGAGCAACACCACCGAAGCCAAGAAGCCGCGCCTGACCACCTCGGCCATGATCGCCTCCATCGCCGGCGAGGGCCAGCGCGTGCAGGCCGCGCCGTTCGGCAAGGCGCTGGTCGAGCTGGCCGCAAGCCGCCCCGACATCGTCGGCATGACTGCCGACCTGGGCAAGTACACCGACCTGCACCTTTTCGCGCAACAGTACCCCGAGCGCTACTTCCAGATGGGCATGGCCGAGCAGCTGCTCATGGCCGCGGCCGGCGGCATGGCCAAAGAGGGTTTCGTGCCGTTTGCCACGACCTACGCCGTGTTCGGCACGCGCCGCGCCTACGACTTCGTGCACCAGGTCATCGCCGAGGAGAACCTCAACGTCAAGATGTGCTGCGCGCTGCCCGGTCTGACCACCGGCTACGGACCAAGCCATCAGGCTACCGAGGACCTGGCGCTGATGCGCGGCATCCCCGGCCTGACCATCGTCGATCCTTGCGACGCCCTGGACATCACGCAGGCCGTGCCGCAGATCGCCGACCACAAGGGCCCGGTGTACATGCGGCTGCTGCGCGGCAACGTGCCGCTGGTACTCGACGAGTATGACTACAAGTTTGAACTCGGCAAGGCCAAGGTGCTGCGCGGCGGTCGCGACGTGCTGGTGATCTCCAGCGGCTTCATGACCATGCGCGCGCTGGAAGTGGCCAAGGCGCTGGAGGCCGACAGCGTGGACGTGTCGGTGCTGCACGTGCCCACCATCAAGCCGCTGGACGAGGCGACGATCCTGGCCGAGGTGGCGCGCCCGGGCCGGCTGGTGGTGGTGGCCGAGAACCACTCCGTCATCGGCGGGCTGGGCGAGGCGGTGGCGTCGCTGCTGCTGCGCTCGGGCACGATCCCCAAGGCCTTCCGCCAGGTGGCGCTGCCTGACGAGTTCCTCGACGCCGGCGCGCTGCCCACGCTGCACGACCGCTACGGCATCTCGACCGAGGCGATGGGGCGGCAGGTCAAGGGCTGGCTCTGAGCCGGCCGCGGTTGAGGCCGCGCCACTGAAGGCGGGCAGGGGCTGCTCCACCCCTGTCACGCTGTCTCATCTTTCAGCACTTTCCCGGCCCGGTGGCCTGACCGCCGGGGGCGGCGAAGCAGGGCGGGCACCGTATCAACCCGAATACCGGCACTTTTTGGGCAGGCTGCGCGGCCGGTGGCACGGGCCTTGCGGTCTGGACGTTCGTTTTGATCGACATGACCGAGGAGACACTCCCATGCCCAAGCGTTCCAACGCCCGTTTCCCTTCGCGACTGATGGCGCTGCTGGCCGGTGTGCTGGTGGCCGGTGCCGCCCTGGCCCACGGTGACGTCACGCCGCAGGCAGTGGACACCAAGGAGCTGCCTTCGCTGGGCGAAGGCTGGCGCGACCAGAACCCGTTCAGCGGCAACGACAAGGCCATCAAGATCGGCTCCTCGGCCTACAACCAGAACTGCGCCCGCTGCCACGGCCTGGAGGCCATCTCCGGCGGCATCGCGCCCGACCTGCGCAAGCTCGACAATGAGTGCGCCAACCAGAAGGCCGAGGCCAAGAAGAAGGCCTGCGCCAAGGAAATCGACGACTACTACCTGACCACCGTGCGCAACGGCCGCACGCGCAACGGCGCGGTGTACATGCCGCCCTTCGAGGGCATGCTCAACCAGGAGGCGATCTGGTCGATCAAGGCCTACCTGGAAACCCGCCGCGAGAAGCCGCTGTAATCGAACGGCTCAGGCCGCCACCGTCTGCCGCACGGCGTGCTCCCAGCGCGCCATGCGCTCCAGCGCCTCGGCGCGCGACAGCGTGGGCAGGAAGCGGCGCTCGGCCTGCCATTGCGCCGACAGCTCCCCGGTGCCCTTCCACACCCCGGTGGCGAGGCCGGCCAGGTAGGCCGCGCCCAGCGCGGTGGTCTCGATCACGCGCGGGCGCACCACCGGGATGCCCAGCAGATCCGACTGGAACTGCATCAGCAGATCGTTGACGCAGGCGCCGCCGTCCACGCGCAGCTCGCTCACGGGCACGGCGCCCGCGGCCGCGGCGTCGCGGTCCATGGCCTGCAGCAGCGCGGCGCTCTGGAACGCGATCGACTCCAGCGCCGCGCGCGCGATGTGCGCCACCGTGCTGCCGCGCGTGAGTCCCACGATGGCGCCCTGCGCGGACGCGTTCCAGTACGGCGCACCCAGCCCGGTGAAGGCCGGCACGAACATGACGCCGCCCGAGTCCGGCACGCTCTGCGCGAGCGCCTGCACCTCGGCGCTGGCCTGGATGGCCTTGAGCCCGTCGCGCAGCCACTGCACCACCGCGCCGCCGATGAACACGCTGCCTTCGAGCGCGTACTGCCGGGCCGCGCCGTCCGTCTGCGCGGCGCTGGTGGCCACCAGCCCGTTGGCGCTGGGCTGGAAGGCGCCGCCGGTGTGCATGAGCATGAAGCAGCCCGTGCCGTAGGTGTTCTTGGCCATGCCGGCCTCGAAGCAGGCCTGCCCGAACAGGGCGCTCTGCTGGTCGCCGGCCATGCCGCCCACGGGCACGGGCGCGCCCAGCAGCGCGCCGTCGGTCTCGCCATAGACGTGGCTGCTCGGATGCACCGCCGGCAGCAGGCCCTCCGGCACGCCGAGCAGCGCCAGCAGGTCCGCGTCCCATTCGTTGCGGCGGATGTCGAAGAGCATGGTGCGCGCGGCGTTGCTCACGTCGGTGGCGTGCACGCGCCCGCCCGTGAGCTGCCACAGCAGCCAGCTGTCCACGGTGCCGAAGGCCAGCTCGCCGCGCTGCGCGGCCTCGCGCGCGCCGGGGACGTGCTGCAGGATCCAGTGGATCTTGGTGCCGGAGAAGTAGGCGTCGATGATCAGCCCGGTGGACTCGCGCACGCGCTCGGCATGGCCCTGCTCGCGCAGCTGCGCGCACAGCGGCTCGGCGCGCCGGTCCTGCCAGACGATGGCGTTGTAGATGGGCGCGCCCGTGCGCCGGTTCCACACCACGGTGGTCTCGCGCTGGTTGGTGATGCCCACGGCCTTGAGCTGCGCGGCGGCGATGCCGGCGCGCGCCAGCGCCTCGCGCGCGGTGTCGAGCTGCGTCTGCCACAGCTCCATCGGGTCGTGCTCGACCCAGCCCGGCTGCGGGTAGATCTGCCGGAACTCGCGCTGCGCCATGGCCACGATGCGCCCTTCGGCGTCGAAGACGATGCTGCGCGAGCTCGACGTTCCCTGGTCCAGGGCCAGCAGGTAGCTCATGAGGGGTGCTCCTTGTCGTTGTAGTCGTGTATTCCGTTCGTCCTGAGGTATCGAAGGATGGACGGCCTGCGCTGCAAGGCTGCCATCCAAGCCTGGCGGATTCGGCCTTCGATACCTCAGTCCGAACGGCCCGAAGAACCAACAGCCTCCAGCTTCCGCACCAGCCTCACGGATTCACCCTTCGATACCTCAGGGCGAACGGGCCAATCACCGCGCCACCTCCACCGGCACGCCCGCCTCGGACAGCAGCGCCGGAAAGGGCTCCGGCGGCGGGGCGTCGGTGAAGAGCATGCTGATCTGGTCGATGCGTGCGAGCTCGACCATCGCCGGGCGGTTGAACTTGCTGTGGTCGGCCACCAGCCAGACCTCGCGGCTCTGCTCGATGATGGCCCGCGCCACCTGCACCTCGCGCACGTCGAAGTCGCGCAGGCTGCCGTCGTCCTCGATGGCGGAGATGCCGATGAGGCCGATGTCCACCTTGAACTGCCGGATCAGCTCCACCGCCGCCGCGCCGATGATGCCCCGGTCGCGGTGGCGCACCAGCCCGCCCGCGACGATGACCTCGCACTCCGGGTTGTCGGCCAGGATCGCCGCGACGTTGAGGTTGTTCGTGATCACGCGCAGCCCCCGGTGCTGCAGCAGCGCCCTGGCCACCGCCTCCACCGTGGTGCCGATGTTCATCAGCAGCGAGCTGCCGTGCGGCACCGCCTGCGCCACGGCGCGCGCGATGCGGGCCTTGCCCTCGGCATTGAGCGCCTCGCGCTGGCGGTAGGCCAGGTTCTCCGTGGTCGAGCTCGGCACGCGCACGCCGCCGTGGTAGCGCGACACCAGCCCGGCCGCGGCCAGCAGCTTCACGTCGCGCCGCACCGTCTGCAGCGTGACGCCGAAACGCTCGGCCAGCTCCTCGACGGTGGCGGCACCGCGGGCACGCACTTCAGCCAGCAGCTCGGTTTGGCGCGGGTTCGGATTCATGGCGCAGCGAGCATAAGCGAACCCAAAACGAAGCATTTCGCGGGTATACGCGAACCACTTTTGGGGGAAATACGGGCTATAACGAAAAAAAGGAACTCAACCGAACCACCAACGAAAGCACCCGCGGGTGCTTTTCTTTCGGAGCCCGTGTCCCGTGCCTGCCGCTGCGCCGTCCGCTGCCCTCCCTGCCGATGCCAACCCGGTGGACGTCCTCGTCGTCGGCGGCGGCATCAACGGCTGCGGCATCGCGCGCGACCTGGCCGGGCGCGGCTGGCGCGTGCTGCTGGTGGAGGCCGACGACCTGGCGGCGCACACCTCCTCGTCCTCGACCAAGCTCATCCACGGCGGGCTGCGCTACCTGGAGTACCACGAGTTCGGCCTGGTGCGAAAGGCGCTGCAGGAGCGCGAGGTGCTGCTCAAGAGCGCCCCGCACATCATGTGGCCGCTGCGCTTCGTGATGCCGCACGACCCGGCCATGCGCCCGGCCTGGCTGATCCGGCTGGGCCTGTTCCTCTACGACCACCTGGCGCGGCGCGAGGTGCTGCCCGGCTCCGAAGGGATCGACCTGCGCACGCACCCTGCCGGCGCGGTGCTCAAGCCCGAGTTCAGCCGCGGCTTCGCCTATTCCGACGGCTGGGTGGACGACGCGCGGCTGGTGCTGCTCAACGCGCTCGACGCCGCGCAGCACGGCGCCACCGTGCTCACGCGCACGCGCTGCACCCGCGCGCAGCGCGACGCGCAGGGCTGGACCGCCACGCTGCAGGGACGCGACGGCAGCGTGCGCGGCGTGCGCGCGCGCGCCCTGGTCAACGCCGCCGGCCCCTGGGCCGAGAGTTTCCTGCGCAACAGCGCGCAGCCCGCGGGCGCCGAAGTGCTCGCCACGCGCAGCCTGCGCCTGGTCAAGGGCAGCCACATCGTGGTGCGGCGCAGCGCCACGCCGGGCTGGGACCATGACTGCGCGTACATCTTCCAGAACCCGGACAAGCGCATCATCTTCGCCATCCCTTACGAAGGCGAGTTCACGCTCATCGGCACCACCGACCAGGAGATCAGCGGCGACCCGCGCGAGGCGCGCATCGGTGACGACGAGGTCGCCTATCTGTGCGCGCAGGCCAGCCGCTACCTGCGCGCGCGCATCACGCCCGCCGACGTGGTCTGGACCTACGCCGGCGTGCGCCCGCTGCTCGACGATGCCGCGGGCAACCCGGCAGCCGTCACGCGCGACTACGTGCTCGAAGCCCACGCCGGCGGCGCCGCGCCGCTGCTGAGCGTGTGGGGCGGCAAGATCACCACCTTCCGCAAGCTGGCCGAGGACGCCGCCGGCGAGATCGGCCGCCTGCTGGGCCAGGCGCGCAAGCCGTGGACCGAGGGCGCGTTTCTGCCCGGCGGCGACCTGCGCGCCTGGATCGGCGAGCCGCTGCGCCCGGACGTGGATTTCGAGCGCTTCGTCGCGGCCGTGCACCAGCGCTGGCCCTGGCTGCCCACGGCGCTGGGCCGGCGCCTGGCGCGCGCCTACGGCACGCGCATCGACCGCGTGCTGGATGGCGCGCAGTACCCCTACGAGCTCGGCGCCGAGGTGGCGCCGGGACTCTTCGAAGCCGAGCTGCGCTACCTGCGGCGCGAGGAATGGGCCTGCGACGCGCAGGACGTGCTGTGGCGGCGCAGCAAGCTCGGCCTGCACTACGACGACAGGCAACGCGAGGACGTGGCCCGCTGGGCGGGCTGGACGCAGGTGCCCATGGACATGGAAATGGACAAGGACGTGAACCGCAACGCATTCCCGGCGGGAGGCGCATGCAGCTGAGCCTCGACCGCATCACCAAGAAGGTCGGCGCGCAGGACTGGCTGTATGAAACCAGCCTGGCGCCGCGCCCCGGCGCCGTGACGGTGCTGCTGGGCGCCACGCAGGCCGGCAAGACCAGCCTGATGCGGCTCATGGCCGGGCTGGACCGGCCCAGCAGCGGCCGGGTGCTGGTGGACGGCCGCGACGTCACCGGCGTGCCCGTGCGCGAGCGCAACATCTCTATGGTCTACCAGCAGTTCATCAACTACCCGTCGATGACGGTGTTCGACAACATCGCCTCGCCGCTGAAACTGCGCGGCGGCAAGCGCCCCGACGTGGCCGCGCGCGTGCAGGCGCTGGCGCGCAAGCTGCACATCGAGCCCTTCCTGCAGCGGCTGCCCGCCGAGCTCTCCGGCGGCCAGCAGCAGCGCGTGGCGCTGGCGCGCGCCCTGGCCAAGGACGCGCCGCTGATGCTGCTCGACGAGCCGCTGGTCAACCTCGACTACAAGCTGCGGGAGGAGCTGCGCGAGGAGCTGTCGCAGCTCTTCGCCGTCGGCGGCTCCACCGTGGTGTACGCCACCACCGAGCCCGGCGAGGCGCTGCTGCTGGGCGGCTGGACGGCCGTGATGGACGCCGGCGAGGTGCTGCAGTACGGCCCCACGGCCGAGGTGTTCCACGCGCCGGCCTCGGTGCGCGTGGCGCGCGCCTTCAGCGACCCGCCCATGAACCTGCTAGCCGCCGAAGGCGCGGAGGGCGGCGTGCGGCTGCGCGGCGGCCCGGTGCTGGCACTGGCGCTGGCCGACGTGCCGGCGCGCGAGCTGACGCTGGGCGTGCGCGCCAGCGCGCTGCGGCCGGCGCCGCGCCCGGGCGACGTGGCGCTGCCCGGCAGCGTGGAGCTGGCCGAGATCTCGGGCTCGGACACCTTCGTGCACGTCGCCACCGCCGTGGGCGAGCTCGTGGCGCAGCTCACCGGCGTGCACGAGTTCGAGCTCGGCAGCCCGTTGACGCTGCACCTGCATCCCGCGCAGGTGCACGTGTTCGGCCCGGACGGCGCGCTGCTGCGCGCGGCGCAGCGGCGGGGGGTCGCCGAATGAGCCGCATCGACCTCGACCTCGCGCATTCGTACCGGCCCAATCCGAAGGAAGACGCCGACTACGCGCTGCTGCCGCTGAAGATGACGTTCGAGGACGGCGGCGCCTACGCGCTGCTGGGCCCCTCGGGCTGCGGCAAGACGACCATGCTCAACATCATGTCGGGCCTCTTGATCCCCTCGCAGGGCAGCGTGCGCTTCGACGGGCAGGACATGACGCGCGCCACGCCGCAGCAGCGCAACATCGCGCAGGTGTTCCAGTTCCCGGTCATCTACGACACCATGACCGTGGCCGAGAACCTGGCCTTCCCGCTGCGCAACCGCAAGGTGCCCGCGGCGCAGGTGGGTCAGCGCGTCGGGCAGATCGCCGAGATGCTGGAGCTCAGCCACCAGCTGGACCAGCGCGCGGCCAACCTCAGCGCCGACCAGAAGCAGAAGATCTCCCTGGGCCGCGGCCTGGTGCGCCCGGACGTGTCGGCGGTGCTGTTCGACGAGCCGCTGACCGTGATCGACCCGCACCTGAAGTGGCAGCTGCGGCGCAAGCTCAAGCAGATCCACCGCGAGTTGAAGCTCACGCTGATCTACGTCACGCACGACCAGGTCGAAGCGCTGACCTTCGCGGAGCAGGTGGTGGTGATGACGCGCGGCCGGGTGGTGCAGCTGGGCACGCCCGACGCGCTGTTCGAGCGCCCGGCGCACACCTTCGTCGGCCACTTCATCGGCTCGCCCGGCATGAATTTCATCTCGGCCCAGGTGCAAGGCGGGCAGTTGCGGCTCGATGGCGGCGCGGCGCTGCCCGTGCCGCGCGCGCTGCCCGACGGCGCGCTGACGCTGGGCATCCGGCCCGAGTACCTGGCGCTGGCGCCGGCGGGCAGCGAGGGCTGCCTGGACGCCACCGTGCGCCAGGTGCAGGACATCGGCACCTACGTGCTGGTGAGCTGCGAGGCCGGCGCGCAGCGGCTCAAGGCGCGGCTGTCGCCCGACACCGCGCCGCCGGCGCCGGGCGAGCGCGTGGGCCTGCGCGTCCTGGGCCGGCACACCTGTTTCTACCGCAACGAGGAGTTGCTGCCATGATCGACCCCGCACGGCCGCTCCGAAGGGGGCGATCCGTCCCGCTTGGCGGGACCGCGCGCAGCGCGAGGGTGCACCAATGAGCACGGTGGTGAAACCCGTCAACCAGAAGGCCTGGCTGCTGATCCTGCCCGTCATCATCTGCGTCGCCTTCTCGGCGGTGCTGCCGCTGATGACGGTGGTGAACTACTCGGTGCAGGACATCATCTCGCCCGAGAGAAGGGTGTTCGTCGGCACGGAATGGTTCGCGGCGGTGATGCGCGACGAGGAGCTGCACGCCGCGCTGTGGAACCAGCTGCGGTTCTCGATGGCGGTGCTGGCGGTGGAGCTGCCGCTGGGCATCGCGCTGGCGCTGGCCATGCCCGCCAGCGGCTGGAAGGCCTCGGCCACGCTGGTGATCGTGGCGCTGTCGCTGCTGATCCCGTGGAACGTGGTGGGCACCATCTGGCAGATCTTCGGCCGCGCCGACATCGGGCTCATGGGCGCGGCGCTGCAGCGCCTGGGGCTCGACTACAACTACACCGGCAATGCCGGCGACGCGTGGTTCACGGTGCTGCTGATGGACGTGTGGCACTGGACGCCGCTGGTGGCGCTGCTGGCCTACGCCGGGCTGCGCTCGATTCCCGACGCCTACTACCAGGCCGCGCGCATCGACGGCGCCAGCAAGCTCGCGGTGCTGCGCTACATCCAGCTGCCCAAGATGCGCGGCGTGCTCATGATCGCCGTGCTGCTGCGCTTCATGGACAGCTTCATGATCTACACCGAGCCCTTCGTGCTCACCGGCGGCGGCCCGGGCAACGCCACCACCTTCCTGAGCCAGTACCTGACGCAGAAGGCCGTGGGCCAGTTCGACCTGGGGCCGGCGGCGGCGTTCTCGCTGATCTACTTCCTGATCATCCTGCTGTTCTGCTTCGTGCTCTACAACTGGATGCAGCGCCTGGGCCAGCACGGCAGCGAGGTGTCCCATGACTGAACGCCGCTTCGCCAAGCGCACGCTCTTCCTCTGGCTGTACCTGGTGTTCGCGCTGCTGCCGATCTACTGGATGCTCAACATGAGCTTCAAGACCAACGAGGAGATCCTCTCCAGCTTCAGCTTGCTGCCGCAGCAGTTCACCTGGGCCAACTACGCCACCATCTTCACCGACCCGTCCTGGTACTCGGGCTACGTCAACAGCCTGATCTACGTGGCGATCAACACGGTGATCTCGATCACGGTGGCGCTGCCCGCGGCCTATGCCTTCAGCCGCTACAGCTTCCTGGGCGACAAGCATGTCTTCTTCTGGCTGCTGACCAACCGCATGACGCCGCCGGCGGTGTTCCTGCTGCCCTTCTTCCAGCTCTACACCACCGTCGGGCTGATGGACACGCACGTTGCCGTGGCGCTGGCGCACCTGCTGTTCAACGTGCCGCTGGCGGTGTGGATTCTCGAAGGCTTCATGAGCGGCATACCGCGCGAGCTCGACGAGACGGCGTACATCGACGGCTACAGCTTCCCGCGCTTCTTTTTGACCGTGTTCCTGCCGCTGATCAAGGCCGGCGTGGGCGTGGCGGCGTTCTTCTGCTTCATGTTCTCGTGGGTGGAGCTGCTGCTGGCGCGCACGCTCACCAGCGTCAATGCCAAGCCCATCGTCGCCACGATGACGCGCACCGTCAGCGCCAGCGGCATGGACTGGGCCACGCTCGCCGCCGCCGGGGTGCTGACCATCGTGCCCGGCGCGGTGGTGATCTGGTTCGTGCGCCACTACATCGCGAAGGGCTTCGCGATGGGCCGCGTCTGAACGCCTGAAAAGGAAAGGAGGACCGCCATGTTCGACTGGATGGTCTGGACCACGCCGGTGGCCGTGTTCTTCAGCTGCATCGCGCTGATGCTCGTGGGCATGACGCTGTGGGAAATCCGCTCGCCCACCGTGCTGCGCAAGGGCTTCCTGCCCATCGCCACGACGCGCGGCGACCGGCTCTTCATCGGGCTGCTCAGCGCCGCCTACGTCAACCTGGCCTTCGTCGGCCTGGGCGAGAAGCTCATGCAATGGTTCTCGCTGGACGCGGAGCCGAGCGTGTGGATCGGCTTCGCGCTGTCGATGGCGCTGCTGGCGCTCATCATGCGCAAGGGATGAACCCCGGGCTTCACGGCCCGGTGCTGCCCCGGGGCCGCAGGCCAGACCGCCACCGCGGGGCAGCACCGCAACCGACAGCAAAGACAACCATCACCGAAGGAGACTGCACATGAAGATGCGCCATACCGCCCTGGCCCTGGCCGCCGCCGCGCTGGGCAGCCATGCCGCGTGGGCCGACGAGGCCGCCGCGAAGAAGTGGATCGACGCCGAGTTCCAGCCCTCGACGCTGAACAAGGAGCAGCAGATGGCCGAGATGAAGTGGTTCATCGAGGCGGCCAACAAGCTCAAGGCCAGGGGCGTCAAGGAGATCTCGGTGGTGTCCGAGACCATCACCACGCACGAGTACGAATCCAAAACCCTGGCCAAGGCCTTCACCGAGATCACCGGCATCACCGTCAAGCACGACCTGATCCAGGAAGGCGACGTGGTCGAGAAGCTGCAGACCTCGATGCAGTCGGGCAAGAGCATCTACGACGGCTGGATCTCCGACTCCGACCTCATCGGCACGCACTACCGCTACGGCAAGATCATGAGCCTGACCGACTACATGGCCGGCGCGGGCAAGGAGTTCACGAACCCGGGGCTGGACCTCAAGGACTTCATCGGCACGAGCTTCACCACCGCGCCGGACGGCAAGCTGTACCAGCTGCCCGACCAGCAGTTCGCCAACCTGTATTGGTTCCGCGCCGACCTGTTCGAGCGCAAGGACCTCAAGGACCGGTTCAAGGCCAAGTACGGCTATGACCTGGGCGTGCCGCTGAACTGGAGCGCCTACGAGGACATCGCCGAGTTCTTCACCAACGACGTGAAGACCGTGGACGGCAAGCCGATCTACGGCCACATGGACTACGGCAAGAAGGACCCCAGCTTGGGCTGGCGCTTCACCGACGCCTGGCTGTCCATGGCCGGCACGGCCGACCGGGGCATACCCAACGGCCAGCCGGTGGACGAGTGGGGCATCCGCGTGGCCGACGACAAGTGCACGCCGGTGGGCGCCTCGGTGGAGCGCGGTGGCGCCACGAATTCGCCCGCGGCCGTGTACGCGCTGACCAAGTACGTGGACTGGATGAAGAAGTACGCCCCGAAGGAAGCCACGGGCATGACCTTCGGCGAGGCCGGCCCGGTGCCGGCGCAGGGGCAGATCGCGCAGCAGATCTTCTGGTACACCGCCTTCACCGCGGACATGACCAAGAAGGGCCTGCCGGTGGTCAACGCCGACGGCAGCCCGAAGTGGCGCATGGCGCCCGGCCCCAACGGCCCGTACTGGAAGCAGGGCATGCAGAACGGCTACCAGGACGTGGGCTCCTGGACCTTCTTCAAGGGCCACGACGCCAACCGCACCGCCGCGGCCTGGCTGTACGCGCAGTTCGTGACGGCCAAGACGACGTCGCTGAAGAAGACGCTGGTGGGGCTGACGCCGATCCGCGAGTCCGACATCCAGAGCAAGGCCATGACCGACATGGCCCCGAAGCTCGGCGGCCTGGTCGAGTTCTACCGCTCGCCCGCGCGCGTGGCCTGGACGCCCACCGGCACCAACGTGCCCGACTACCCGAAGCTGGCGCAGCTGTGGTGGAAGAACGTGGCGCAGGCCGTGACGGGCGAGAAGACGCCGCAGGCCGCCATGGACAACCTGGCCCGGGAGATGGACGACGTGATGGCGCGCCTGGAGCGCGCCGGCATGGCGCAGTGCCCACCCAAGCTCAACAAGAAGGAGGACTCGAAGAAGTGGCTCTCCGACAAGGGCGCGCCCTGGGCCAAGCTCGCCAACGAGAAGCCCAAGGGCGAGACCATCGCCTACCAGACGCTGCTGGATGCGTGGAAGGCGGGGAAGGTGCGCTGATACCCGTTAGCACCTGCGAGTGAGGAATCCCGTTCACCCTGAGGTATCGAAGGGTGGACGGCCCGCACGGTGTGCGGGCATCCGAGCCTGTCGGATTCGGCCTTCGATGCGCGTAGGGCACCCTGTCCTGAGGTATCGAAGGGTCAGGGCGAACGGATCTGGTTGGACGCCAGGCCAGAGCAACGGTCAGCGCGGATTTCCCCGCCCCGCCAGCCACGTCCCCCCCGCCCCGCAGCCGGCAATCACGGCAATCCCCAGCAGCGTCAGCGTGTCCGGCGCGTGGCCGAACACCCACCAGCCCGCCAGCGTCGCGAAGCCGACCTGCGTGTAGAGGAAGGGCTGCAGCGTGGCGGCGCCGGCGTGGCTGAAAGCCATGGTCAGCAGCGTGTGGCCCACGGTGCTGAACACGGCCATCAGCGCCAGCAGCGCCCACAGACCCGGTTGCGTCGGGAACGGCCCGGCCCAGGGCAGCGCCAGCGTGGTCAGGCCCACCGCCACGGCGCCGGTCCACAGCTGCAGCGTGGCCGGGTCGTCCTCGCGCACCAGCGCGCTGGTGACGAGCTGGTAGGCGGCGTTGACGCCCACCAGCGCCAGCGGCAGCAGCATCGCCCAGCGGAAGTCGCCAGCGTTCGGCCGGATCACGAGCAGCGCGCCCATGAAACTGCCGGCCACCAGCGCCCAGCGCAGCGGCGTGACGCGCTCGCGCAATTGCGTCGCGGCCAGCAGCGTGACCAGCAGCGGCGTGAGCATCTGCAGCGCCGTGAACTCGGCGATCGGCAGCAGCCGCAAGCTGATGAAGGCCATCGCGCCGGCGCTGGCGAAGAGCAGGCCGCGCAGCGCGTGTAGCCCGGGGCGGCGCGTGGCGAAGGCGCCGCGGCCCTTGCGCGCCACCACCAGCGCGCCCGTGACCGAGGCCTGCAGCAGGTAGCGGCACCACATCGCCACCAGCACCGGCACGGCCGCGCCGGCGACCTTGGCGCTGCTGTCCAGGCCGGCGAAGCAGGCCGTGGCGGCCAGGATCAGCGCCAGCCCCAGGCGCTCGTTGCGCCAGGACGGGGAACCGGCGCCGGGCGGCACCTGCCTCAGCCCGCGGCCTGCTGCTGCACCGCCGACACCGCGGCGCGCAGCCCGAGCAGGTAGCTGTCCACGCCGAAGCCGGCGATCTGGCCGCGCGCGATCTCGGCGATCACGCTGGTGTGACGGAAGGCCTCGCGCGCGTGGATGTTGGACATGTGCACCTCGATGATCGGGCACTTGAGGATGGCCAGCGCATCACGGATGCCGTAGCTGTAGTGCGTCCAGGCGCCGGCATTGATGATCACGGCCTCGGTGCCGTCGGTGTGGGCGCGGTGGATGCGCTCGGCCATCTCGCCTTCGAAATTGGTCTGGAAGCACTCCACCTCCGCGCCCAGCTCCCGGCCCAGCGCGCGCAGGCTGTCGTCGATCTGCGCCAGCGTGGCCGTGCCGTACTGCTTGGGGTCGCGCTTGCCGAACATGTTCAGGTTGATGCCGTGCAGCGTCAGGATCTTCATGGGAAAGGCTCGTCGTCTCAGGTTGGAATGAAAAAAGGCCCGGCAGCTTAACCGTGGCGCCCGGCGCCACCATCGCAACCAGCGAACGGCGCGCCAGCCCCGCAGCGACAACCGGCGCCGTTCCATGATCTGGGCTGCGTGAAAGTCCCGGCCTCGACAGGCCACGGGTAAACCCTTATGTTCGCCGGCTGCCCGCGACGCGCCCGGCGGGCGCCCACCCATGCTGCACATCCTCTCCATCACCGTGCCCATCTACCTGCTCATGGGGCTGGGCTACCTGGCCGGGCAGCGCGGCTGGTTCACCAAGGCCGAGACGCGGGTGCTGGGCCGCTTCGTGATCCAGCTGGCGCTGCCGGCGCTGATGTTCCAGGCGCTGAGCTCGCGCCGCGTGGGCGAGATCCTCAACGGCGGCTTCCTGCTGGCCTACGCGCTGGGCTCGCTGGCGCTGATGCTGTTCGGCTTCCTGCTGGCCTGGCGCGTGAAACGGCGCGGCATCGCGCCCAGCGCCTATTTCGGGCTGGGCATGAGCGCGTCGAACAGCGGCTTCGTCGGCTACCCGATCGTGGTGCAGTTCCTGGGGCCGGTGGCGGCCGTCGCCATGGCGCTGACGATGCTGGTGGAGAACCTGGTGATGATCCCCTTCGCCGTGGCGCTGGCCGACGGCGACAACAGCTCCAAGGTGTGGTCGGCGACGCTGTGGCGCACGCTCAAGCGGCTGGCCTTGAATCCGCTGATCCTGTCCATCGTGGCGGGGCTGGGCGTGTCGCTGGCCGGGCTGGCGCTGCCCGATCCGGTGGCGCGCGCGGTGGGGTTGCTGGCCAACGCGTCCAGCGCGGTGGCGCTGTTCGTGATCGGCGGCTCGCTGGTGGGGCTGCAGCTGCGCGGGCGCCTGGCCGACATCGCCACCGTGGCGCTGGGCAAGCTGCTGCTGCATCCGCTGGCGGTGCTGGCGCTGCTGTGGCTGCTGCCCATCGACGGCCCGCTGCGCGCCGCGGCGGTGGCCTTTGCCGCCATGCCCATGCTCAGCATCTACCCGATCCTGGCGCAGCGCCACGGCGAGGAGAGCTTCACCGCGGCCGTGCTGCTGCTGGCGATGGTGCTGTCCTTCGTGACCATCACGGGGTGGCTGTGGGTGTTGAAGGAAGGGCTGGGCTGGGCTTGAGCTTCGCGGCCTACACTGCCCGGCATGAAAAGCGCGTTTCATACCAAGCCCGCCGCCCCATCAGCCCGGTCGGAAACGGCGGGCCAACCGATCCCGCGTTTTGTCAAGGTGGGCCAGAGCGATGGGCATCCGGTGCCCGATCTGCAGCAGCGACTCGAAGCGTTTTACGCCAAGTATCCGGAATCGCGGCGCACGCTCCGCAAAGGCCAGCCTGGGAGCGTCGAACTGGTGAAGGAAGCGCGTGATCGTCGTTGACGCCAACGTTGCGCTGTCATGGGTGTTGCCCGATACCGAGGAGCGGCATCTTTTCAGCGCAGACGTGGCAGCAGCCGGAATGGCCGGTGAAGCATTGATTGCTCCGGTGGTTTTTCCAGCCGAATGCAGCTACGTACTGCTGAAAAAAGGCCGGCAAAACAGGTGGGGAGCGGTCAAGACTGCGGAATGCGCTGAAATCATTGACCTGTTCAGGATCGAGCTTTACCAAATCGAGCAGAACATTGCGGAGCAGGTGCGGTTTGCCTTGCATCGCCATGTACAAGGTTACGACGCCCTGTATCTCGCGCTCGCTTTGCAAACAGGTGCGCGCATCGCCACCCATGACAACGGCTTGCGCGCCGCAGCCCGTGCTGCTCGTGCCACCTTATTCAGCTCGTAGTTGTTGATTCGTTGACACGAAGCCCTGGAAGCGGCACGTCAAGCACCAGCACGACGACGCCATGCCCTCCTTGCTTTTTTGGATCTCCTTTCAATCATCCCCGCTATGCCCATCCTCACCCACCGCGCGCAAGGCGCCCAGGTTTTGAACGCCCGCCTCGAAGGCGGCCTGGAGCTGTTCTATTGCAGCCCGCTGACCAGCCAGTTTCCCGGCCCTGCGCGCGGTGGCATGCCGGTGCTGTTCCCGCAGTTTGCCGAGGCCGGCCCGCTGCCCAAGCACGGTTTCGCGCGCGAGCGCGACTGGACGCTGCTGGAGCAGGGTGCCGACATGGACGAGGAGCACGTCAAATACGTGCTGGACATCGCGCCCGCAGACGTGGATTACTGGCCTTTTGCCGCCCGGCTGGAACTGGACGTCACCGCGCAGGCCCAGGGCGTCGATTTCGCGCTATCCGTGCTCAATACCGGCGCCGACGCCTTCAGCTTCACCGGCGGGCTGCACCCTTATTTCCTGCTCGACGATTTATTGTCGGCGCAGGTCGAAGGGCTGCGGGGGTTGGCGGCCGCCGACCGGTACCGGCCTGATTTTTCCCGCCAGGAAGCGCCGCTGCTGCAATTCACCGACGAGATTTTCGAGCGGCTTTATGACGGCTGCCCGGCGCTGGTGCTATCGAACCGCGGCCGGCGCATTTCACTGCGCGCCACCGGGTTCGACCAGTGGATGGTGTGGAACCCGGGGCGCGAGGGCGCCAAGGGCCTGAAGGATTTGCCCGACGACGATTGGCGGCATTTCGTCTGCATCGAGCCGGTGCGGGTGACGCGGCCGGTGACGTTGCAATCCGGGGAGAAATTCGAAGGGACTTTCAGCGTCGCGCTGGACTGATTCCAATTTGCTCCAGCCCTTGAAACAACAGGCGGTAGGCCGCACGAACAACGCCGCGGCGGCCGCCATATCGGCCCGCGAGCGGACTTACTGCCATTGGCTTGGTGAGTTTTCTTTCAGCGCTGATTCAGGTCAAGGACGAGCGGGCGCCACCGGCCGCCGGAGTGGGCAGGAGAAGCAATCACATGGCTGAATCTTTTTTGGACATCGCCTGGAAATAGACTTCATCGCGGGCCAGGCTTTCATCAGGCAGTGTCCCTATACCCAGGACACGCCCGAGGCGCGCAACTGGTTCGAAGGCTGGAACGAAGGGTCGGCCAGGACGCTGGGGTTTCCATACAGCCGCAGTCATGCGGAGAAGATGATGGGGATTCGGCAGCAGACGATAGTGCAGGATAAAACGTTGGCTTGACGAAACCGGCCTGTTTCACTGCGCTGGAATGAAATTCCTTGAATCAATGGCCAGCCACGCTGCTGACCGCAGCAATAACCCATACGAATCTGCTCCCGAAGACCTGCTTTCCAGCTTCGGTGGGAGGGGTCACAAGACGCCGTGGACGTCAAGTCGCTGAGCCGATTGAAAACGGCGTATTCTGTAGCAACGTTTCTACATTGCAGGAGAAACCGGAATGACCATACGCGTCCTGAGCAGCCGCGAGTTCAACCAGGACAGTGGCAAAGCCAAGCAGGCAGCCAACGAGGGCCCGGTTTTCATCACGGACCGAGGTCGTCCTTCGCACGTTCTGCTGTCCATCGAGGACTACGAGCGCCTCACCGGCAGCGCGGGCAGCATCGTCGATGCGCTGGCAATGCCGGCCGATCAGCACGTCGAATTCGAAGCGCCCCGCATGGATCTCGACATCCGCCCTGCGGACCTGTCCTGATGTTCGTCCTGGACACCAACGTCGTTTCGGAGCTGCGCAAGGCAGGCAAGGGCAAGGCCGATCCAGGCGTCGTGGCCTGGGCTGCGAACGTGCGCCGCAGCAGCCTGTTCCTGTCCGCCATCACGCTGTTGGAACTGGAGCAAGGCGTGTTGCTGATGGAGCGCCGCGATGCGACGCAGGGTGCCTTGCTGCGCACCTGGCTGAACAGCCAGGTGCTGCCTGCGTTCCAGGACCGTGTACTGCCCATAGATGCCGCCGTAGCGCTGCGCTGTGCCCAGCTGCATGTGCCCGATCCGCGTTCTCACCGGGACACCCTGATTGCCGCCACGGCCCTGGAGCACGACATGACGGTCGTGACACGCAACGTGGCGGACTTCGAGAACACGGGCGTGCGGCTGCTCAACCCGTGGTCGGCGCACTGACTTACGCCGGCGACGACCTCAGCCCGTACACCTTCCCGTCCACGAACAGGTATTCGGCGCGCAGCACCGCATCGCCCTTCTCCTCGGCGAAGGTGAAGCCGAGCACGCCCACGTTCGTGTCGGGCTTGATGGGCTGCACGCCCCAGGCCTGCATGCGCGTCAGCGGCGCCAGCTCCACCGTCCAGCGCCGGTCCGTGCGGCTGGGCAGCTTGGCGTTGGCCAGCAGCGCCACGCCGTCCACGTTCGCGCTCTGCGCCGGGACCTGGCGCTGGCGCAGGTCGGGCGGCAGCGTCGGCGTCGCCGGCAGCTCCAGCACCAGCTCGGCGTGCGGGTTGCGCCAGCGCACCTCGCGCGCGGCGCCCTCCAGGTAGATCGGCCGGCTCTGGTCGAAGCTGCTCCAGCCGTGGTGCGCGCGGGCGGCCGTGGGCAGCAGCGCCACGGCGCCGGAGGCCAGCAGCAGTCGTCTCGTGAGGTCCATGCAAGGCTCCTTGGGTGAATCCGCCCGGGGTGTCAGGCGTAGGCAATCCAGCGTCCGCAAATGATGACCAGCAGCCACAGCCCCAGCGACAGCGCGGTCTGCGCGCGCGCCACGGCGTCGAGCCGCGCCACGCCGCCGCGCGCGTGGAACAGCACGGCGTTCAGGCCGGCCGCGGCCAGCAGCGCCAGCTTGGCGACGAAGAAGCGGTTGGCAAACAGCTCGCCGGGCTGGCTGCCGAACATCAGCAGCCCGCTCACCGCCACCAGCGCGAAGCCGGCGAGCGAAACTCGCAGCGCCAGCCGAGCCAGCGCGGCGGCCGGCAGCTCGCGCGCCGCGCCCCAGGCGCGCAGCTCGAACACCACCAGGCTGCCCAGCAGCAGCGCGATGCCCGTGATGTGCAGCGTCTCCAGCGCCGGGTAGGCCCAGGGGTGCTCCTGGACCCAGGCCAGGGCGGCGGGGGCTTCGAGGGTAGTGAGATCCGGCATGCGCGGCACCTTACAGGGGATGGCGACGACTGCGGCGGCGGGCGTCAGCTTGTGAACCCCGCCTCCCGCACCCCGCACACCTCGCCCGTGCGCGCCGCCTCGTAGCCCGGCAGCGCCGCCACCGCGGCGCGGTAGGCCGGCGAGCGCATCAGCGCCAGCAGCGCCTGCAGGTCCGGCCGCCCTTCGTCGGCGGCATTGAAGGCCAGGAAGTAGCGCTCGCGCAGCAGCGGGACGAAGGTCAGGCCGAAGCGCTGCGCGGCGGTCTGCACGCCCACGCCCACGTCGGCCATGCCGCTGGCGATGAAGGCCGCCACCGCCGCGTGCGTGAACTCGGCGTTGTCCCAGCCGCTGACCTGCGCCGGGACGATGCCGTGGCGCGCCAGCAGCAGCTCCGTCAGCAGCCGCGTGCCGGAGCCGGCGGGGCGGTTCACGAAGCGCAGGTCCGGGCGCTTCAGGTCCTCGATGCCCGCCACCCGGCGCGGGTTGCCGGGCGCGGCGAACAGCCCCTGCGTCCGCACCGCCAGGTGCACCAGCCGGTGCTTCACATTGCGCAGCCACGGGCGGTAGCGCTCGGCGGCGGGCGCTTCGAACTCACCGATGGGCACGTGAAAGCCCGCCAGCTCGCACTCGCCGTGCGCGAGCGATGCCACCGACTCGAAGCTGTTGCGGTAGCGCAGCTCCAGCGGCTGATCGGCCGCCTGCAGCTGCTCCAGCAGCGCCGCCACCGCGAAGCCGTGGCTGGCATGCAGCCGCAGCGCGCGCGGTGGCACGGGCAGGGTGCGGTCCAGCTCGCCCTCCAGCTCCGAAGCCAGCGACTGCAGCAGCGGCGACAGCCGCGCCGCGATGCGCTTGTCGGCCCAGATCAGCTTCTCGGCCAGCGGCGTGAGCGTGGAGCCGCGCCCGCGCCCCGCCACCAGCAGCGGCTGGCCGAACAGCCCTTCGGCCGCCTTGATCTGCCCCCAGGCGTTGCGGTAGCTCAGCCCCAGCACGCGCGCGCCCTCGGCAATGGCGCCGGTCTCGGCGATGGCGCCCAGCAGCGCGATCAGCGCCGTGGTGTCGGCCGGCGCTTCGGGCGCGGCGCCGTCGCGGCGGCCCAGCTCCCAGCGCGGCGTGATGCGGATTCGGAACATCTGGCAAGACCTTGCATATTTGGTTGGGCGCTGCGGGCCATCATGCCTGCATGCCCGGACGGAGTTCCGGTCAATTCGAACATATGGCGGCCCGTTCCTGGGGCCCCGCGAAGGAGACCAAGCCATGAGCAGCGTGATCCCGATCCGCCCGGTACTGGCGGACGAACCGCGCCGGAAAGGCCAGCGCACCCAGCGTGAGCGGCCCGTGACGGCCACGGCACTGTCGGAGGTGGCCACCACCACCGCGCACCTGGAACCGCGGCGCGACCTGCTGATCGAGCACCTGCACGCGATCAACGACCGCTTCGGCCAGCTGCGTACCGACCACCTGGCGGCGCTGGCGCAGCGCCTGAAGCTGGCGCAGACCGAGGTCTACGAGGTCGCGAGCTTCTATCACCACTTCGACGTGGTGCGCGAGAACGCCGACGGCACTTATCCCGCGCCGCCGCGCCTGACGGTGCGCGTGTGCGAGAGCCTGAGCTGCAGCCTGGCCGGCTCCGAAGCGCTGCTGGAGAAGCTGCCCGCGCTGCTGGGCACCGACGTGCGCGTGGTGGCCGCGCCCTGCGTGGGCCGCTGCGAGCAGGCGCCGGTGGCGGTGGTGCACCAGCACCCGGTGCGCCAGGCGACCGTGGAGCGGGTGGTTCAAGCCGTCGAGCAGGACCTCACGCGCCACGATCCCGAGCCCTACGCGACGCTGCCCGACTACCGCGCCGCCGGCGGCTACCGGCTGCTGGAGGCCTGCCGGCGCGGCGAGCGCACGGTGGAAGAGGTCTTCACCACGCTGTCCGACGCGGGGTTGCGCGGCCTGGGCGGCGCGGGCTTCCCCACGGGGCGCAAGTGGCGCCTGGTGAGCCAGGAGCCGGCGCCGCGGCTGATGGCGGTGAACATCGACGAGGGCGAGCCCGGCACCTTCAAGGACCGCCACTACCTGGAGCGCGACCCGCACCGCTTCCTCGAGGGCATGCTGGTCGCGGCCTGGGCCGTGGGCATCAGCGCCGTCTACATCTATCTGCGCGACGAGTACCACGCCTGCCGCGCGATCCTGGAGACCGAGCTGGCGCGGCTGCAGGCCCATCCGCCCGAAGGCGGGCTGCCGCTGATCGAGCTGCGCCGCGGCGCCGGCGCCTACATCTGCGGCGAGGAGTCGGCGATGATCGAGTCGATCGAGGGCAAGCGCGGCATGCCGCGGCTGCGCCCGCCCTACGTGGCGCAGGTCGGCCTCTTCGGCCGGCCCACGCTGGAGCACAACTTCGAGACGCTGTACTGGGTGCGCGACCTGCTGGAGCGCGGCCCGCAGTGGTTCAGCAGCCAGGGCCGCAACGGCCGCAAGGGGCTGCGCAGCTTCTCGGTGTCGGGGCGCGTGATGAAGCCCGGCGTGCACCTGGCGCCGGCGGGCATCACGCTGCGCGAGCTCATCGACGAGTACTGCGGCGGCATGCTGCCCGGCCACGAGCTCTACGCCTACCTGCCCGGCGGGGCGTCGGGCGGCATCCTGCCGGCGCGGCTGGCCGACGTGCCGCTGGACTTCGACACGCTGCAGCCGCACGGCTGCTTCATCGGCTCCGCGGCCGTCATGGTGCTGTCGCAGCACGACCGCGCCACGGACGCCGCGCGCAACCTGATGCACTTCTTCGCCGACGAGAGCTGCGGCCAGTGCACGCCGTGCCGCAGCGGCACGGCCAAGATCAGCGAGCTCATCGCCACCGACCGCTGGAACACCGCGCTGCTGGCCGAGCTGTCGCAGGTCATGCGCGACGCCTCCATCTGCGGCCTGGGCCAGGCCGCGCCGAACCCCGTCGACTGCGTCGTCAACTACTTCCCGCAGGAGCTGCAGCCGTGAACGCACCCACCTCTGTTCAGGCCTTGCAGGCCATGGAGCCCATCGAGCTGACGCTGGACGGCCGCAACGTCAAGGCCGTGCCCGGCGAGACGCTGTGGCAGGTCGCGCTGCGCGAGGGCGTCGAGATTCCGCACCTGTGCCACACCGACGGCCTGCGCCCGGTGGGCAACTGCCGCGCGTGCATGGTCGAGGTCGAGGGCGAGCGCACGCTGGCCGCCTCGTGCTGCCGCGCCGCGGCGCCGGGCATGAAGGTCAGCATCGACAGCCCGCGCGCCGCCAAGGCGCGCGCCATGGTGCTGGAGCTGCTGGTCAGCGACGCCGGCAGCAGCGACCAGTACACGCGCGAGTCCGAGCTGACGCAGTGGGCCGACGCGCTGGCCGTGCCGCGCGGACGCCTGCCCGAGCGGCCGCGCAGCTACGCCGCGCCCGATCTCAGCCACGCCGCCATCGCCGTCAACCTCGATGCCTGCATCCAGTGCACCCGCTGCGTGCGCGCCTGCCGCGAGGAGCAGGGCAACGACGTGATCGGGCTGGCGCTGCGGGGTGCCGCCGAGCGCATCGTCTTCGACGCGGGCGACCCGCTGGGCCAGTCCAGCTGCGTGGCCTGCGGCGAGTGCGTGCAGGCCTGCCCGACCGGCGCGCTCATGCCCGCGCGCGGCGCGGGCCTGGCCGAGGTCACGAAGCAGGTCGATTCGGTGTGCCCGTACTGCGGCGTGGGCTGCCAGCTGACCTGGAACGTCGGCCCCGACGGCGCCGGCGGCGAGCGCATCCACACCGTCACCGGCCGCGACGGCCCGGCCAACCGCGGGCGGCTCTGCGTCAAGGGCCGCTTCGGCTTCGACTACATCCACAACCCGCGCCGCCTGACGGTGCCGCTGGTGCGCCGCGAGGGCGTGGCCAAGACCCCGGCCGACATCGAGGCGGTGAAGTCCGGCGCGAAGCGCCTGGACGAGCTGTTCCGCGAGGCGACCTGGGACGAGGCGCTGGACCTTGCCGCGCAGGGCTTCGCCCGCATCCGCGACGCGGCGCAGCCCGGCTTCGACTCGCCGCTGGCGGGCTTCGGCTCGGCCAAGGGCAGCAACGAGGAGGCCTACCTGTTCCAGAAGCTGGTGCGCCAGGTGTTCAGGAGCGCGCACGTGGACCACTGCACGCGGCTGTGCCATGCCAGCTCGGTGGCGGCGCTGCTGGAGGGCATCGGCTCCGGCGCGGTGAGCAACCCGGTGGCCGACGTGGCGCAGGCCGAGGTGGTGCTGCTCATCGGCGCGAACCCGACGGTGAACCACCCGGTGGCGGCCACCTTCATCAAGAACGCGGTGGATGCGGGCACAACCACGCTGATCATTGCCGACCCGCGCCGGCAGCAGCTCTCGCGCCGCGCGAAGTGGCACCTGCAGTTCCGCCCCGACACCGACGTGGCGCTGCTCAACGGGCTGCTGCACGTGATCATCGCGGAAGGGCTGACGGACGAGGCCTTCATCGCCGCGCGCGTCAACGGCTACGAGCAGCTGAAGGCCTCGGTGGCCGAGTCCACGCCGGAGCGCATGGCCGAGATCTGCGGCATCCCGGCCGAGACCATCCGCGAGGTGGCGCGCAGCTACGCCCGCGCGCGCAGCGCCATGATCCTGTGGGGCATGGGCGTGAGCCAGCACGTGCACGGCACCGACAACGCGCGCGGGCTGATCGCGCTGGCGCTGATCACCGGGCAGATCGGCCGGCCCGGCACCGGGCTGCACCCGCTGCGCGGGCAGAACAACGTGCAGGGCGCCAGCGACGCGGGGCTGATCCCGATGATGCTGCCCAACTACCAGCGCGTGAGCGAGGCGGCGGTGCGCCAGCAGTTCGAGGCGCTGTGGGGCGGCACGGCCCTGGACGCGCGGCCCGGCATGACGGTGGTGGAGATCATGCACGCGGCGCACGACGGCCAGATCCGCGGCCTGTTCGTGGAGGGCGAGAACCCGGCCATGAGCGACCCGGACCTGAACTTCGCGCGCCAGGCGCTGGCCGGGCTGCAGCACCTGGTGGTGCAGGACATCTTCGCCACCGAGACCGCGCTGCTGGCCGACGTGGTGCTGCCGGCCTCGGCACAGCCCGAGAAGTGGGGCACCTACACCAACACCGACCGGCTCATCCAGGTCGGGCGCCCGGCCGTGGCGCCGCCGGGGCAGGCGATGCAGGACCTGTGGGCCATCGAGCAGCTCGGCCGCCGCCTGGGCGCGCCCTGGGACTACTGGCGCGCCGAGGACGGCGACGGCCATGCCGCGGCCGAGGCGCCGGTGGCGCGCGTGTACGAGGAGATGCGCCGCGTCATGGCGCCGCTGGCGGGCGTGCCCTGGGCGCGGCTGCAGCGCGAGGAGGCGGTGGTCACGCCCGCGCCGGCCGAGGACCAGCCGGGCCAGGGCGTGGTGTTCGTGGACAGCTTCCCCACGGCCGACGGCTGCGCCACGCTCGTGCCCACCACCTTCCGCCCGGGCGCGGAGCAGCCGGACCGTGACTATCCGTTCGTGCTGACCACCGGGCGCGTGCTGGAGCACTGGCACACCGGGGCCATGACGCGCCACGCCAGCATGCTCGACGCCATCGCGCCCGAGGCGCTGGTGAGCGTGCACCCGATGGACGCGGCGGCGCAGGGCGTGCTCGATGGGCAGATGGTGCGGGTGCGGACCCACCACGGCGAAGTGGTTGCGCGTGCAAGCGTGACGGAGCAGGTGCAGCGCGGCCAGATCTTCATCCCGTTCGCGTTCTGGGAGGCCGCGGCCAACACGCTCACCGGCGACGCGCTCGACGCCGTGGCCAAGATCCCGGGCTTCAAGGTGACGGCGGCACGACTGTTGCCTGTGTGACAAACCTCACGTGAGCCCCGTCCGCATCGCGGCCGGGGCTCAACTGCATCCACTTACGCCTCCAAAGATGCCGTAACGCGGGCGCCTGCCTGCCATGGCATTGTTCGGTCCGCGCCACGAAGCAACGTGCTGCGCCATCCTGACCGACCCTGAGCGACGAGACGCCCGCAAGAGCGCCACGCCGGGACCCGCTTGTGAACGACCCTGGACTGCACGCCGTGCGTGTGCAGGCCTGGGCCTGCTGTTGACCATCAAATGAAACTCGCGACCCGAAGGAAACTTTTGGCCATTGCCATTGCAAGCTCCGCCGTTCTTGGAGCTTGCGGAGGTGGTGAGGACGTTTCGTCCGAAACCGCCGCTCAGATTTCTACCCAGAATGAATCCGCGGCGGCATTTGCCGGCACCGCGGCCGCCGTTGAAACCGCCACCGAGAAATCCATGAGCGTGGCGACCGCTACGGCGACGGCGGGCGAGCCGATTTCGAGCTGGGATTCCCGCATCGGCGCCGATGACCTGCTCGACGACGGCACGGTGCTGGACCCGCTGGCTTTCGTGCGTGAGCAAAACTCGACCGGCCTGGTCGGGGCCAGCCTCAATGCGGGCCGGACCATGAAATGGAACCCGGGCCATTACATCGAGTTCGGCTCCAATGCCGGCGATTTCATGATCGAGGCCGGCATCGAGGAAGCCCGGCAATTCCCGTTCGTCAAGGGCATCATGGTGCGCGCCGACTGGGCGCAGCTTGAAAAGGGCCGCGGCGAATACGACTTCTCGCGCATCGACCGCTACCTGAACAAGGCCGCGGCCAAGGGCGAGCGCTTCTTCCTGACGCTGGGCACCAAGAACTTCGGCGGCGCCAAGGCCGTGCCCGACTACCTGCGCCAGCCCTGGTTCAGCGGCGGCGCCTTCAAGATCACCACGGCCTACGGCGGCTCCGGCGAGAACGCGGCGCTCTACGACGACGACGTGCGTGACCGCCTCATCGCGCTGATCCAGGAACTGGGCAAGCGCTACAACCGCCACAACTATTTCGAGGGCATCACCTTCACTGAGACGGCGTTCGGCCAGACCGTGCGGCCGCTGACCGACGCGCAGAAGGAGAAAATGTTCTCCAACCTCGCCAAGATCAATACCGCGGCGCGCCAGGCCTTCCCGAATACCGTGGTGCTGCAGTTCGTTAATTACCCGGCCAAGCTCGTGCCGGCCCTGTTCACCAACATGTTGGACAAGGGTGTGGGCATGGGCGGCCCGGACGTGTTCGTGAATGACCCGGCGCTGGAAAGGTCGGCTTATGTCTGGAACGTGCAGGCCAAGGGCCGCGTGCCGATCGGCATGAAGGTGGAATCGGACTGCTATGCGCGTCAATATCACGGCGGCCCGATCGACCCGCCCAACGTGCGCGAGATTTACCGTTACGCGCGCGACCGGCTCTACAGCAATTACGTCTTCTGGTATCGCGACATTTCCCAGCCGCGCCGCCCCTGGGGCAACGTGCTGAACATGTTCCGCGGCGAGGCCTTCCCGACCGGCGGCACCGGCGGGCTCGACAGCGCCTGCCCGGCCAAATTCGGCAACTGCGCCTCGAAGCTGCCGAGCTGAAGCTGACATCAATGCCGGCCGCATCGAGCGGCCGCGCATTACTCCCCCCGTCACGGGCCGGCATTGCCGGCCCGTTGCCGTTTGCGCCGCCGCGGCAATGAAGTCAGCAGCGGCAACGGTGGCCGGGGCCGCCATGGCATGCGCCGAGGCTGGCGAATGCCCGCCGCGGGCCGCTCTCGCGCCCCGAACACGCCGCCCGGCGGCGCGGCAGCGCATCGGCAACGGCGCAAGCGGCCCGGGACTTCGCCGGTACCCGGCCTCGGTGTGCGATCCGGCACGGTCCCGAAGGGCTGCGCTGCACCCGGCTGGACGCGGCATCGGCGCCGCGGCGCCGAACCGCCCGGTCCCCTCACCGTGCCGAGTGTCCGCCGTGCGGCACTCACGCCGCCGCCCGAATCAACCGCTCCCGTGCCCAGACCCGGGAAGCTGTAACCTATCGTTAACCCTAATTCGTTGGCTGCATGTTGCAGCGCCGCATCCGAGGCTGCAGTGGAGGGCAGGCAAAAACTGCCGAAAGGACGGGATGGGTGGCCGGAACCCGAGCCGCCGAAAAAAAAGACTCGGCACGGCGGCCGGCGCTCCGGCTCGGGCCGTGCGGGCGCCGAGTGCCTTGACGCAGGCCGGGCGCCCGGCCGGAACCGATCCGGGACAATCCGCGGTCCGGGCCGCCGCCCGCCTGCCGCAGTTCCTGCCATGACGCCCATGTCCGATTTACCGAACGACACCCCCATGCCTGCCGCCGGGGCCGAAGACGACCTGGTGGCGCTGGCGGCGGGGCTAATCGCCTCACGCCAGAACGTGCTGCCCAAGCGGTTGACGGCGCCAGGGCCTGACGCGGCGCAACTGGAGCGGCTGCTGCAGGCCGCCGCCGCCGCGCCGGACCACCACGAGCTGCGGCCATGGCGGCTGGTGATCGTGCCCGAAGGCAAGCGCGCGCTGCTGGCCGAGGCGTTCGAGTCGGCGCTGCTGGACCGCGACGCGCAGGCCACCGCCGAGCAGCGCGAGTCCGCGCGCGAGAAGGCGCACCGCGCGCCGCTGCTGATGCTGGCGGTCGTGAAGCTGGGGCCGGTGGAGCCGCCCACGCCGGCGGCGGAGCGGCTGGTGTCGCTGGGCGCCGCGCTGCAGAACCTGCTGCTGCTGGCGCATGCCATGGGCTTCGGTGGCGGGCTCACCAGCGGCCAGGCCATGGGCTCGCCGCGGCTGCGCGCGCTGTTCGGGCTGGCGCCGGACGAGGACGCGGTGTGCTTCGTCAGCCTGGGCTCGGTGACCAGGCGCAAGCCGATGCGCCCGCGGCCGAGTCCGCACGAGATCGTCAGCGAGCTGTAGGGCAGGACGCCCGCACCCGGAACGCTAGGCGTCACAGGGCCAGAGCCGGCGCAGCAGCTCGTGCGCCCAGCCCGGCAACGCCGCGGCGTCGGGCGCGGCGGTCCACGGCTCGGCCTGCTCGAACTCGTCGCCGCCGATGACGGCCTCGTGCGCGAGCTCGCCGCGGCCGCGCACGCTGAGCTTGAGCCAGCCGCGGCCGGCGGCTTCCCATTCCAGCGCCACGGCGCCGTCGGGCTCCACGGCCACGGCCGGCGCGGGCCAGGCCATGGCGGTGGCGTCCAGCAGCGCTTGTGCCTCGCGCAGCACGGCGGCGCCGGGCGGGGTCCAGCCGCGTGCGGCCAGGAGGGGTTCGACTTCGGCCAGGGCGGCTTGCAGCAAGGGAGACATGGTCCCGATGGTAGGCCGCCGCGGTGGCGCCCCGCGCGGCATGGTTTGGCATCCAACCTGTCCGCCATGGCGCGGGGCGGCATGGCGGTGCGACAGAACAACGGACTATGCGCTGCTTAAATGTCACCCTGATAATTCCCGTTATGCGGGTGACACAAGAATTGCAGGTACGGAGTGGGGCGGCCACGCGCGGGCGCCATGTCGGGATCGGCCGGGGTGCGAAACGGGCGGCAAGTGCCGTACTCCAGGGCGTGGCCGCCGTTGGTCAGGTGCGCTGGTCATGACGGCCGCCGAGACAAGGCGCCGTCGCGGCCGGCCGGCCGGCCGCACGGCCGAAGTGGCGGCGCCGCACGCGCTGCTGCGTCCGCACCACTTCAGCTTCCTGCGCGCGCTGGCCGAGGGCGTGAGCCTGCGCAGCGCGTGGGAGCGCTACATGGCCTTCGCGGGCGGTCCGGACGACGAGCGCCATTTCGCGGCGCAGCTGCGGCGGCTGCGGCGGCAGGTTGCACAGGCGGCACGCGCCCAGGGCCTGGAGGACGACGCGGCCACGGCGCTGGCCGAGCCGGTGGCCGGGCCCGCCGGCGACGCGGCGGCCGCCGTGCCGCCGCTGGCCGACTGGATCGCGCAGTGCTGCGCCGAAGACGGCCTGGACCCGGAGGACCGCGACGCGGACGCATGGCGGCAGGCTTGGCAGGACGAATTCGGGCTGGACGCCACGCCGGCGCCGCTGCCCGCCGACGCGGCCGGCGCCGCGGCGTCGCCGCGCGCCGCGCGGCTGGCGGCGCTCAACCGGCTCGCCGCCGCGCTGTCCACGCCACCCGCTCTCGACGACGCCCTGGCGCAGTGGTTCACGCCAGCGCTGGCCGCGGCGCTGCGCGGCGCGGGGCTGCTGTCGCTGCGCGACCTGGTGGACTTTGCCAACCTGCACGGTGCGCGCTGGTTCCGGCTCGTGCCCGGACTGGGCGCGGTGCGCGCGCGCCGGCTGCTCGACTGGCTGCGCCCGGCGGCGGCGGGCCTGGGCCATCCGCTGCAGGACACGGCGCTGCGCCCGGCGCGGCAGCTGGCGCTGGCGCGCGAGCTGGCACTGGCGCAGGTGCAGGACCGGCGCTTCGGGATCGTGCCGCTGGAACGGCTGGCGGTGCCGCCCGACCTCGACGGCCGCAACGGCACCTTCCGCCTGGCCACGCCCAACGTGCTGGGCGCGCACACCGACCTGCAGGCCATCGAGGCCTGGCTGCGGCGCTATGCCATGTCGCCGCGCACGCATGCCTCTTACGCGCGCGAGGCCGAGCGCTTCTACCTCTGGTGCCTGTGCGCGCGGCGCAAGCCGCTGTCCTCGGTGGACGAGGAGGATCTGCATGCCTACCGGCGCTTCATCGCCAGCCCGCCGGGCGACTGGCTGCAGCCTCGGGCGGAGGCGCGCGCCAGCGAGCACTGGCGCCCATTCCGCGGCCCCTTGAGCGCACTGTCGCAGCGCCACGCTCTGACCGTGATCGCCTCGATGCTGGGCGCCCTGCTCAAGGCCGGCTACCTGGGTGCCAACGCCGCCGCCGGCGTGACGCCGCATCTGAAGCTGCCGCGCCCGGGCATCGACGTGCGGCGCAGCTTCGACGAGGCGCAATGGCGCTGGCTGATGCGCTGCTGGGACGACGAGTACCGCAGCGCCGGCGCGCCGGGCGGCCTGGCGGACGCGGGGCCGGACGCGCAGCCGGCACGCGCGCGCAGCCTGCGCCGGCTGCGCCTGGTGCTGGAGCTGGGCGCGACCACCGGGTTGAGGCTGATCGAACTCTGCACCGCGCGCCTGTCCGGGCTGCGGCGCGAGGTGTTCGAAGGCGAGGCGCTGTGGATGCTGGAGGTGCTGGGCAAGGGACATCGGCGCCGCAGCGTGCCGATCTACGACGACGTCAAGGCGCTGATTGACCGGCACCAGGCCGACATGGCGGCCGCGGGCATCGGCCATGAGCCGGGCGCGCCGCTGCGCACTCTGCTGACGCCGGCGGGCGCGGGGGCGGTGGATGCGCAGGTTCCCGGAGGGGCCATCGACGGTGAGGGCGACGCCCGCCCGCTGATCGGCGCCCTGCGCCCGGCCGTGCCGCGCTGGCGCCTGGACGCGCTGGGCGTGCCGGTGCTGGAGCCGGCACGCCAGGCCGACCGCTGGGGCGCGCTGGAGCCGTCGGCGCTGTACCAGTCGCTCAAGCGGCTGCTGAAGCGCGCGGCCGAGCGCGCGCACGAGGCCGGGCCGGCGCTGGATGCGGCGGCCTTCCGCTCGGCCTCGACGCACTGGTTGCGCCACTTCTTTGCCAACAACGCCGCCGCCGACGGCGTGCTGCCGGTGGCGCTGATGGGCGCGATGGGCCATGCCGACCTCAAGACCACCTCGCTCTACACGCGCCCCGAGCAGCAACTGATGGTGCGCGAGCTGGCCAAGGTGCGGCGCCGCGGCACGTCCTGAACGCGTGCCCTGGACAGGTGAGGGTTTTGGGGAGCACGGCGCCCTCGCCTCCCGGCGCCGCCTGTTGAACGGTTCAACACGGCCGGCCGGCATGGGGGCTCGCGGCCGATGCGGGCAGGCGGCCGCATCCGATGGCCCAGGCTCCAGGCATGCGGGCGACCTGCCGCCCTGCCCTGCCCTGCCCCGCCGCACCGTGGCGGCGTGCCCCTCCGGCATCCGCGCCGCCGTCAGTTCGCGCGCCACCCATCGCCGGAACCGACCCCGGGCCGCCGGCCACAACGGCGGGGCGGCGCAGGTGAGGGTTTTCGGGACACCAAGGCGCTGTCCGTGCCCTGCCCGGCACGGCCGCGTCGTGACCGGCTGAACCTGCGGCAGGGCCCGCTGCCAGCCCTTCCAACGGCCCGGCACTCGCTTGCCGCCGCGGCGGTTGGCCTTGTTGTACGGTTCAACATGCGGCCTGCCGCCGTCCGCTATGGCCTCGCTGCGAACCCACCAGCCCGCCGCGCCGCGCACGAGCCACCGGACCGGGCCCATGTGAGTGTTTTCGGGAACGAAGCCGGGTGTTGAACGGTTCAACACCCGGCGCTGCCGGAACAAGCGGCCCGGGCCCGCGGGGCTAGGACGGCGCGGCAGGCCGTCGCCGGCTGTTGAACCGTTCAACACCGGTGGCCCGGCTGCCCATTGAACCCGGCACGTCGGCGCCGGGGTGCCGGGGGTGTTGAACCGTTCAACACCCCAGACCGGGAGCGCCTCCCGGCGCGCCGTGTCCGGCGTCAGTCCGGCTGGCGCCGGATGAAGTCCTCGACCAGCTCCAGCAGGGCGGCCTCGCGCTCGGGCGCCAGCACGCCGGCTTCGAAGCGCAGCGAGGCACGGCCGCGAGCGTCGCGCGTGAGCGTGGCGAGCTTGCGGCCGTCGCGGCGCAGGTGCGCGGCAGCCGGTGCGGCAGCCGCGGGTGCGGCCTGGCCGGTGAGGGCATTGAAGACGGCCTGGGCCGGCAGCGCGGCGCCCTGCCCCTTCAGGTCGCGCGCGCGCGCCAGCACCGCGTCCGGGTCCTTCTGCAACAGCTCCGACAGCGGCTGTGCCCAGCGGAACTGGATCTCCAGCGGCGACGCGAAGGCCTCCACCACCGCGGCCGGCAGCCGCGCCAGCGCCAGGCTCTTGGACACCAGCGACACGTCCACCTGCACGCTCTCCGCGAGCTTGCGAAGCGACGGGTACAGGCCCTCGTCGAGCGCGCGTCGGTACATGCAGCCCTGCTCCCACGGGCTCAGGTTCTTGCGGCCACGGTTCTCGCGCTCCATCGCCTCGAACAGCTGCTGGTCGCTCACGTCCTCGATCAGCGCGCGCACCGGCAGCCCCAGCTCCAGGCAGGCGCGGTGGCGACGATGCCCGAACACCAGCTCGTAGCGCACGCCGGGCCCGGCCGCGCGCAGCTCCGCGGGCGACAGAGGCCGCACCTTCACCGGCTGCACGTTGCCGCCAGCCGACTCGATCTCCGCCTTGAGCTCGCGGAACTCAGCGTCGGCATAGCTGGCCTCGTGCCGGTTCGCCCAGCGCGAGGGCCGGATCGACGACGCCTCCAGGCTGCGCACCGGCACGGCGCCGTCGAAGTCGCGCAACCGCTCGCGCAGGTCCTCTGCCTCCTTGATGGCGGCGGACTGCGTGGAGAGGAACTGCAGCATCGAGCCCGGCGCGGTCTTGGCGCGGGAGTCCTCCGACACCGCAGCGGCCGGGCCCGCCCCCGTCCCCTGCCCCGCCGCCCCGGGCACGGGCGGCATCTGGATCAGGCCCGCCTTGGCCGCCAGCTTCTTGCTCATGCGCGTGCCCTCGCCTTGCGGGTGTTGAACGGTTCAACACCCTTGCCCGCGGCGGCACCCGGCGCCGGCGCACTCCCGCCCCCGGCCCCGGCCCTGTGCTGCTGCGCCCAGACCGAGCGGATCGAGCCCTCGACATGGCCGACGAAGGAGTCGTAGGCATCGCGTGCGCGCTTGAAGGTGCGCGCGCTGCCGTCGTAGCGCGCCACGTCGTAGACGGTGCCGAACTCGGCCGCGGTGACGCCGGTGACGGCGGTCTTGGGGATCTCGACCGGCAACACCTTCTCGGCATAGGTCTGGCCGATCCACTGCCGCACGATGGTGCTGGCGGCGTCGGTGGAATCGACCCGGGCCAGCAGCACGTGGATGAAGTCGAACTCCTTGCTCAGGCCCCGGCGGCCCAGCAGCTCGGTGGTGAGGTCGGAGAAGAGGCTCCAGAACTGCGCCGCGGAGGCGAAGTCCAGCGCGTTGGGCGGCAGCGGCATGATGATGCCGTTGCTGGCCATGAAGGCGTTGATGGTGGTGTAGGACAGCGCCGGCGGGGTGTCGATGACGATCACGTCGTAGTCGGCGCGCACGTCGTCGATACCCAGGTCCAGCACGCGCCAGAACTCGAAGCCCGGCTCCTGGGTCTGGCGCGCCGGCAGCGCGAACTCGGCGCCGAAGAGCACCGGCGCCGCCGCCACCAGGTCGATGCCGTCCCAGTAGGTCGGCTGGATGGCGTAGCGGATCGACGTCTCGCTGCCCATGCACAGCGGCAGGATGGTGTTGCTCTCGACCACCTCGGTGTCGGGCAGGATGCCGAAGAGCGTGGTCAGCGAGCCCTGCGGGTCGGTGTCGATGACCAGCACCCGGTGCCCCAGCAGCGACAGGCCCTGCGCCAGTGTGACGGCGGTGGTGGTCTTGCTGACGCCGCCCTTGAAGTTGCCGATGGACAGCGTCACGGCTTCCGCGCCGGCCGGGCGCAACTGCTCCTTGCGGTACTCGCGGATCCACGCCCGCGCCTCGGCCAGGCTGAACTCGCGCCGCGAGCCCGACTCGTTGAGCTTGCCGCCGGGCAGGTCGCCGCGCGTCATGCGGTGGCTCAGGGACCCCTTCTCGATGCCGCACAGCGCCGCGAGTTGGCTCAGATTGAATACCGGCGCCGTCTTGCGCGCGGTAGGCGCGAGCATGGCGCTGCGGATCTGGCCCATCATCGTGACCGCGCGCTCGGCCTGGTCGGCGATGTCCTGCAGCCCGATCGGGCGCGGCGGTTTCAACTCGATCTTGTCCAACGGGGAACCCTCGCTTCTGGTGCATCGGAGCCGGCTTGACGCCAGCCACTGGAATGGCCGCGATTGTGTCAACCGGACGATTTGTTGCAAAGCGGGGCGGTTGAATCGTGCCATCGGTACCACAGCAAACGGGGTTCGAGCTTGTCAGCATGAACTCCGCGGTTTTGGAGAGTTAAGAACCTTCAAAACCTTCAATCCCTTTAGGGCCCGAAAAACCGTTGCACGACAGTCACTTGGGCTATTCCACGTGAGTGGATGCGGGACGCGCCGGAGCATTTTCAGGAGGCCGCATGCAGGGAAACGGGACGCCGCGGAGCTTTTCCAGGAAGACACGTGAGCGGATTCGGGGACCGTCCGTGCGCCGTCCTGTGCACAAGCAAGCGCGCTCCCGTGGCAGGCAGGTGAGGATTTTCGGGAGGCCAGCCCGCCCTGCCGGGTGTCCGTGCCCGCAATGTCGCTGCACCGCAGCATCGGGCAGCGCAGCCGGTGCGGTAATGGCCCCTGGCACGTCACGTGAGCGTGTTCGGGAGCGCTGCCCGGCCTGGAACCTGCGGCCGCCGCGGCGCGGCGTGAGAGTTTTCAGGGGCCTTTTCGGGCCGGCTGCGCGTGCCGGCCTGGAACGCCGCGTGAGGGTATTCGGGAAGGGCAACCGTCCGAACCCTGGACCCGGCCGCCGCCGATGAGGTGAGGCTTTTCGGGAGCGGCACCTGGCGGTGTCCTGGCCGTACCGGCCATGGCGTTGGCACCGCCGCGTGAGGTGAATTTCAGCTCTCACGCGTGCGCTACAGTGCCCGCCATGTCCAGCGACGACGTCCCGTCCCCGCCGCCCCCGCCTGCCCGGAAGCGCCGCGCCAAGGCGGCGGACGGCGGGAGCCCGCGCGCCGTCACGGTGCGCAAGCCCGTCAACACGCTGGCCATCGTCCCGAAGTCGGCACGCATCACCTCGCTGGGCCGCAAGAGCTACAACGTGCTGCTGCACGAGGCGCAGGCGCAAGGGCTGGACAAGGACGTGTTCCGCGCGCCGCTGGAGCGCATCGTGCGCGGCGTGGACTTCGACTCCAACGACCACGCGCTGATCAAGAAGCACCTGCGCGCCATGGTCTCCACCACCGTCGAGTGGCAGTCGCCGACCACGGGCGAGGGCACGGCCTGGAACGTCAGCGGCCTGCTGGCGCACGCGCGGCTGACCAAGGAGCGCGGGCAGGTCTGGATCGAATGGTCCTATGCCGTGAACCTGAAGCAGGAGCTGCTGGAGCCCAGCGTGTTCGCGCGGCTGAAGCTGGAGATCATCAGCCAGCTGCGCTCGCATGCCGGCATCGCGCTCTACGAGATCTGTACCCGCTACAAGGACGTAGGCCGCACCTCGCGCCAGCACTGGCGCTGGTGGCGCCCGGTGCTCAGCGGCCAGCCCGAGAGCGAGCGCACCGCGAAGCTGGAGTACCGCATCTTCAAGCGCGACACGCTCAAGCCCGCCATCGCCGAGGTGTGCGCGCTGACCGACCTGGAGGTCGAGCTGGCCGAGTACAAGGAAGGGCGCTTCATCGGCGACATCCAGTTCCTGATCCGGCCCAAGCCCCAGGCCGCGCTGCCGCTTGCGGCCGCGGCGCACCCGGTGGACCTGCAGCTCGTGGCGCGCGCGCAGGCGCTGGGCGTGGCGGAGGAGAAGACCGAGGCGCTGCTGCAGACCCATGGTCCGGCGGCGCTGCAGTCGGCGCTGGAGCTGCTGGCGCGGCGCGCCGCCTCCAGCTACCCCGAGCCGCTGCGCGACCCGGCACGCTACCTCAAGGCGATCCTGGCGGGCGAGGCGGCCGCGGTGCCGGCGCCGGTGCCGACGTCCCCGCCGGCCGAAGCGGTGGCGTCGGCGCCCGCGGCCGGGCGTGCCGCGTTCCCGCCGCAGCCGGCCGCCGTGCCGGTCGAGCTCGAGGCCGGGGCCGGGGAGGGCCTGGTGAAAACCTCGGCGCGGCGCCAGGCGCGCTGGGTCGAGGTCTGGCTGCGGCGGCGGCGCGAGCGCGTGGTGGACGACATCGCCGCGCTGTCGGCCGAGGCGCAGGGCGAGCTGTCGGCGCAGCTGCTGGCCGACATGGAGGCGCGCCAGGTGCACCCCTCCATCCGCAAGCGGCTGCAGACCAGCGGCTGGCAGCACCCGCTGGTGCTGCCGGAGATGGTGCGCTGGTATGCGCAGGGCGTGCACGGCCCGGGCTGGGACCAGCCCACGCCGCAGCAGCTGCTGGAGATCGCGGCGGAGCTGGGCGACGGCTGAAAAAGCCAGGGCCGCGGCGGCCGCGCTACTGCAGGCCCAGCGAGTCGAAGGCGCCGCGGATCACGTCGGCCGAGCGCCGCAGCGCCTGCAGCTCGTCCTCGTCCAGCGGCACGGGCAGCACGTGGCGCACGCCCTGGCGCCCGACCACCGCCGGCAGGCTCAGGCAGACGTCATGGATGCCGTAGGGGCCCTGCAGCAGCGTGGACACCGTCAGCACCGAGGACTCGTCGCGCACGATGGCCTCGACGATGCGCGTGAGCGCCGCGGCGATGGCGAAGTTGGTGGCGCCCTTGCGCCGGATGATCTCGTAGGCGGCGTCGCGCACGCTGGCCGCCACCGCCGCGCGGTCGTCGGCGCTGCAGCCCTGGCCGGTGAGGGTGCAGAAGTCCTCCAGCCGCATGTTGGCCAGCCGCGTGGTGGACCAGGCGACGAGCTCGCTGTCGCCATGCTCGCCCAGCACGTAGGCGTGGACGTTGCGCGGATCGACGCCGTAGCGCGTGGCCAGCTCCGCGCGCAGCCGTGCCGAGTCCAGCACCGTGCCCGAGCCCAGCACGCGGCCGCTGGGCAGGCCCGAGAAGCGCAGCGCGGCGAAGGTCATGGCGTCCACCGGGTTGGTGGCCAGCAGCAGCAGCCCTTGCGGATTGGCCTGCACCACGCCGGCGACGATGCCGCGCAGCGCCTGCACGTTGCGCTGCAGCAGCGCCAGGCGCGACTCGCCGGGCTGCTGCGCGGCGCCGGCAGTGATGACGCTGACCACCGCCCCGGCCGCGTCGGCCAGGCTGCCGGCGCGCACCTGCACGGGCCGGTGGAAGGGAACGGCATGCGCGATGTCCATCGCCTCGCCCTCGGCGCGCGCCACGTCGGCGTCGATCACGACGATCTCGTGCGCCAGCCCCGACGCCGCCAGCGTGTTGGCGAAGGTGCTGCCCACCCGGCCCGCGCCGATGACGGCCACCTTGGTCCCGTTGCCCATGCAATGCTCCTTCATTCAGACGGTCATGCCGGTGGGCGGAGCAGGCTCCGTTCCGGCGCGCCCGCAACGTTCGCCGGCAGGCGTGGCAGGAAAGCGTCAGGCGCGCGCCTCGATGAAGAAGCTCTCGCGCTCGCGGTTGTCGAGGTCGGTGATGCCCGGGATGCCGCAGGCGCTCTCGTGGAAGGCGCAGCGGCGGATGTCGTGGAAGCCGGCGTCCTGCAGCAGCTCCTGCGCGAACTCGTAGTTGAAGGGCGTGTGCACCGAGCCGTACCAGATCAGCTGCGTCACCAGCTTGGCGCCGATGGAGCGCGCGTGCTTGTCGGGCACGTAGAAATAGGCGGCGTCGCCGCGCTGCCAGGCGGCGATGGCACGCTCCATGTCGGGCAGGCCCAGGCGCAGCACGCCGCGCGGGCGCAGCACGCGGCGCACCTCGCGCAGCACGCCGGGAATGTCGGGCCAGAATAGGTCCTGCAGCAGGTGCATGGCCACGGCGTGGTCGATGGAGCCGCTGTCCAGGGGCAGTCCCTGGCGCAGGTCGCCGACCAGGTCCACGCCCGGAGCGGCGGTCCAGTCGGCGTTGATCCAGCCCGGCGCGGGCTGCGGGCCGCAGCCCAGTTGAAGTCGCTTCAGCGGGGTGTTGATCATGCGGGTGCCATGCCGGTGGCGGGATCGAAGGCGGTGCAAGCCCCGTTCCCAGGAGACGCCGTGATGCGGCCCGGGCCGCTCCCTGGCGGCGCGCGGCGGCGCGGCCGGGGCATGGGCGTTGCCGCTGTCGCGGCATGGACACCACCGCCGTGCTGCTGCAGCAACTCCTGCTCTACGGGCTCCTGCCGCTGTGGCTGCTGGCGGGCTTTGCCGATTGGCTGTGCCACCGGGTGCAAGGCATGGAGCACGACGCGGGCACGCAGGAGTCGGTGCTGCACTGGCTGATGCTGGCCGAGATGGGCCCGGCGCTGGCCGCGGCGCTGCTGCTGGAGGTGACGGCCGCGGTGCTGGCGCTGCTGTTCGTGCTGTGCCTGGCGCACGAGCTCACGACCTGGTGGGACCTGCGCTTTGCCGAGTCGCGGCGGCGCATCCCGTGGTTCGAGCAGTGGGTGCATGCGCTGCAGCTGTCGCTGCCCTGGGCCGGGCTGGCGGGGCTGGCGCTGATCCACCACGGGCAGGCTGCGGCGCTGCTGGGTGTCGCGGGCACGCCCGACTGGGGCTGGCGGGCGAAGGCCGTGCCGCTGCCGCCGGCCTACGTCTGGGGCGTGGCCGCGGCCGGCGTGCTGCTGGTGGCGCTGCCCTTTGCCGAGGAACTCCTGCGCTGCCGCCGCGCCGAGGCCGTGGCTTCGCGGCGGCGGCAGTTGCGCGGCGCGCTGCGCACCGGCGGGCGCTGAAGGCTCAAGGATTTGAAGGGGGTTTTCAGGCCCCGCCCAGAGCCCCCGCTCAGGCCCCGCGCTTGTGCTGCAGCCCGCCGTGCTCGGGCGCCACGGCCTGCACGCGCCGGCGCGTGGCCGGGTCGCGCGCGGCCTGACCCTCGACCTTCTCGCCCTTTTGCTTGCCAGCGTCGGCATGGTGTTCGACCAGGGCGTTGATCTCCGAGCCCAGCAGGATGACCAGGCCCACGATGTAGAGCCACAGCATCAGCACGATGACGGCGCCGATGCTGCCGTAGGTGGCGTCGTAGTTGCCGAAGTTGGTGGCGTAGTAGGCGAAGCCCAGCGAGGCGATCACCAGCGTGATCACGCCCAGCACGCTGCCCGGGGTGATGAAGCGGAAGCTCTGCTTCACGTCCGGCGCCAGGTAGTAGATGAGCGCGAAGGCCAGCGTCAGCCCGCCCAGGATGATGAGCCAGCGCAGCGCGGCAAAGAACCACAACACGGCCTGGTTGGCCGTGACGTACTGCACCAGCCAGTCCTGGATCACGCCGCCGAGCACGATCAGCGAGAAGCCGCCAATCATCAGCGCCACGAACAGCACGCTCAGCCCGATGGCGGTGACGCGCGCCTTGAGGAAGCCGCGCCCTTCCTTGACGTCGTAGGTGACGTTGAGCGCCTGCATCACCGCGTACATGCCGGTGGAGGTGGCCCACAGCGTGGCCAGGAAGCCGAAGGACAGCAGCCCGCCGCGCTGCTGGCCCGTGATCTGCTGCACCACGTCGGCGAACATCTGTGCGGCGTTGGCCGGCAGCGCCTGGCGCAGCAGGTCCATGATGGCCCGGTCCACGTTCGGTATGGGCAGGAACGGGATGACGGCCATCACGAAGATCATGGCCGGGAAGATGGCCAGCGTCAGGTAGAAGCCCAGCGCCGCGGCGCCGTTGAAGATGTCGTCGTCGCTGATCTCCTGGTACAGCTCCTTGAGGAACTGTGTCAACGGCACACCGCCGAGCCTGCGCATGTGGGGCCTCGCTTTGCCAATGCTTGTGATGGCTTGCTGCAGTGCAATGGGCGTTCCCAGGCGCGGCCTGTTGTATCCGATCGAATACAATGCGTTGATGTACACGGTCAAGCGTACGTCGCAGTTCGATGACTGGTTCCTGGGGTGGCGTGACGGCATGACGCGCATTCGCCTGGCGCGCCGGCTGGAGCGGGCTCAGCGCGGCCAACTTGGCGACGTGAAGCCGGTAGGCGAGGGCGTGTTCGAGATGCGTGAGTTCTTTGGCCCGGGCTGGCGCATGTACTACGTGCGGCGCGGCGACGTGCTGATCGTGATGCTGGGTGGCGGCGACAAGAGCGCGCAGTCCGCCGACATTGCCGCGGCTCAGGCGCTGGCTGCCAACCTTGAGGAGTGATGCTCCATGTCCGAAAAGATGAAAGTCGCCGACCTTCCCGAGTTCGACATGGCCGACTACCTCGACAGCGACGAAGCCGTGGCCGAGTACCTGACGCAAGTGCTGACCGATGGCGACAGCGCTGAGCTCGTTCGCGCCCTGGGCCACATCGCCAAGGCCCGCGGCATGGCGCAGATCGCCAGGGACTCGGGCCTGGGACGCGAAAGCCTGTACAAGGCGCTGCGCCCCGATGCCCAGCCGCGTTTCGACACCATCCTGCGCGTCTGCGCCGCGCTGGGCGTGAGGTTGGTCGCGCAGCCTGTGCCGCGCTGATCCGTGCCGGGCCCGCGCTCCGGGCTCCGGGCTCTGGGCTCATGCAGGTGCTTGCCGTGCGGAGCGCCTGACGGACTAGACTGTCTTTTTATCCATACGGCGCGACGGCGCCGCCCCCTGCGGGGCCCTCTTTTCCCCTGACCACATGGACAAGCAGCCGCTGCACGACGCGCTGGATGCGCAGTATTTCGGCCTGGCCGAGCGGCTCGACGGCTTCCAGCCGCGCGAGGGGCAATTGCAGATGCTGCATGCCATTGCCGACACCCTGGCCGACGCCGACTTCGATCCGGCCAACCCGCCCACGCCCAAGGTCGCCGTCATCGAGGCCGGCACCGGCGTGGGCAAGACCCGCGCGTACCTGCTCGCCGGGCTGCACCTCGCGCGGCTGCGCAAGGTGAAGCTGCTGATCTCGACGGCCACGATCGCGCTGCAGGAACAGCTGATGCACAAGGACCTGCCGGAGCTGGCCAAGGCTTCGAGCGAGCCTTTCAGCTACGCGATGCTCAAGGGCCGCGGCCGCTACGTCTGCCTCCTGAAGCTCGAAGCCCAGGCCTCGGGCCAGGCGCAGTCGGAGTTCGAGCTGGCCGAGCCCGCGCAGCAGGGCGCGGCCGAGGCCGACGCCGCCGTGTTCCAGAAGCTGCAAAGGAAGCTCCAGTCCGGCGCCTGGGACGGCGAGCGCGACAGCCTCGATGGCGAGGCGCTGGCCGGCTGGGGCCGCATCGCCGCCGACCGCCATGCCTGCACCGGCCCGGCCTGCGAGCAGTACCAGGACTGCCTCTACTACGGCGCCAAGCGCGTGGCGGCGTCCGCCGACGTGCTGGTGGCCAACCATGACCTGGTACTGGCCTCGCTGCGCAGCGACAAGTCGGCGCTGCCGTCGGGCGAGCGCGCCATCTACGTCTTCGACGAGGGCCACCACCTGCCCGCCATCGCGCTGGCGCACGGCGCCAGCGAGACCGAGCTCACCAGCACCGCCTGGGCCACGCGGCTGGAGCGGGCGCTGTCCGCCGCCGCCTCCGAGCTGGACTACCCCGCCGAGAGCCTGCCCGACGGCCTGGACGTGCTGCGCGAGAAGCTGGGCCAGCTCGCCCGCGCGCTGCTGGACGCCTACGGCGAGCGCATCCAGGCCCATGCCGCGGCCGGCAGCAGCGAGCCGCTGCGCGTGCGGCTGCCGCAGGGGCGGCTGTCCGGGGAGCTGCGCGGCTTCTGGGAAGAGCTGCAGCAGGTGGCGGCCACGGCGGAGTCGAAGCTGGCCGACTTCTCCAACTGGATGCGGCGCAAGCGCAGCGACGAGGGCGAGCGCGCGGCGGAGATCAACCCGCACCTGCTGGCCATCGGGCCGCAGGCGCGGCGCCTGACCGAGCTGGCCGAGACCGCCGAGCTCATGCTCGACGAGGGCGCGATGCCGCCGGCCAAGTGGTTCGACTTCCGCGCCGAAGGGGGCGTGGTGCGGCTGGACGCCAAGGCCTGCCCGCTGTTCGCCGGCGCGCTGCTGCAGCGCAACCTCTGGAGCCGGCTGCGCGGCGCGGTGGTGACCTCGGCCACGCTGCGCGCGCTGGGGAAGTTCGACTTCTTCCTGCGCGACGCCGGGCTCGAGTACGTCGAGGGCGCGCGCGCCCTGGAGGTGGCCAGCCCTTTCGACTACGGGCGCCAGGGCCGCTTCATCGTCGTGGCCACGCAGTCCAGCCCCAAGGACCCGGCGGCACACAACCGCGAGTGCGGCCGGCTCATCGCGCAGGACCTGCGCGAAGTCCAGCACGGCGCGCTGCTGCTGTGCTCGTCGTGGGTGCAGTTGCGCGCGATCGTGGACGCCATGCCGCCGGAGATCCGCAACGATCTGCTGGTGCAGGGCAGCGCCTCGCGCGAGCAGCTGCTGCGCCGGCATCGCGAGGCCGTGGCGCGCGGCCAGCGCTCGGTGCTGGCCGGGCTGCAGAGCTTCGGCGAAGGGCTGGACCTGCCCGGCACGCAGTGCGAGTGGGTGTTCATGCCCAAGGTGCCCTTCGCCAATCCGAGCGACCCGGTGTCGGAGGCGCGCAGCGAGTGGCTGGAGGCCAAGGGCCGCAACAGCTTCGTCGAGCTCACCGTGCCGGCCACCGGCGTGCGCCTGAACCAGTGGGCCGGGCGCGGCATTCGCAGCGAGATGGACCGCGCCACGCTGGTGTGCTACGACCCGCGCCTGGCCGGCACGCCCTTCGGCCGCCAGCTTCTGGCCGGGCTGCCGCCCTTCGCCAAGCGGCTGCGCCGCGGCGGCCAGGAATCGGCACTGGAGGAGGGCGGGGCCTGAGCCCCGGGGAGTGGTTTCCCGCCGCGGGCAACGGACGCGCGGCCCGCTTTTGCGGCCACCGGGCTGAGCAAGCTCAAGGCGCCGCGCCGTTACAGCGTGAGACACTGCGCGCCGCGCCGGGCGGCATCCCCCATTGAGGGGTGCCGTGCCCGGCGCCGCCCGTAGCGGCCTGCCGCGTGACCTGGTTCACGCAACCGGTGCTGCATGCCCGGGCTTGATCGCCGATAAGCATTACTGCGTCCGCCGCCTTGGCGGCCGCCCTCAGGCATGAATCCAACCGCAGTTCCCTGCCCCGAAACCACGGCCGCCGAGCTGCGGGACGTCGTCCACGACCTGCGCGAAGTCGTGTTCCGCACCGACGCGCAGGGCCGCTGGGTCTTCCTCAACCGGGCCTGGACCGAGCTCACCGGCCACGCGGTGGCGGACTCGCTGGGCGAGCCGTTCCAGGCGCATGTCCACCCCCTGGACCGCGATTGCGCGGCGCAGCTGTTCACCGAGCTGCTCAACGGCCGCGAGGAAGTGCGCCACACGGTGCGGCTGCTGGCGGGCGACGGCCGCCTGCGCTGGGTGGAGGTGTGGGCGCGGCCGTCGCGCGATGCCGCGCAGCGGGTGCACGGCAGCACCGGCACGCTCACCGACGTGAGCGAGCGGCTGCGCACCGAGGAGCGGCTGCGCCTGGCCGCCAGCGTCTTCGACGGCGCGCGCGAGGGCATCGCCATCACCGACCCGCAGGGCCGCATCATCGACGTCAACGCCGCCTTCGAGGAGATCACCGGCTACCGGCGCGAGCAGGTGCTGGGCCGCAATCCCTCGGTGCTGTCCAGCGGCCGCCACGACCGCGCCTTCTACCAGGCGATGTGGAAGGACCTGGTGGAGAAGGGTGCCTGGAGCGGCGAGATCTGGAACCGCCGCGCCGACGGCGCGCTGCTGGCCGAGCTGCTGCGCATCTCGGCGGTGCGCGACGCGCAGGGGCGCCACACCCACTACGTCGCCATCTTCAGCGACATCACCGGGCTCAAGCGCCAGCAGGAAACGCTGGAGCGGCTGGCGCACTACGACGCGCTCACCGGGCTGCCCAACCGCGTGCTGCTGTCGGACCGGCTGGAGACGCTGATCGCGCAGGCCGCGCGCCGGCGCGAGCACATCGCCGTGTGCTCGCTGGACCTCGACGGCTTCAAGGAAGTCAACGACGCCTGGGGCCATGCCAGCGGCGACGAGCTGCTGGTGCAGGCCGCCGAGCGCATGCGCCAGACGCTGCGCGGCGCCGACACCGTGGCGCGGCCCGGCGGCGACGAGTTCGTGCTGCTGCTCGACCAGGCGCAGTCCGAGGCCGAGGTGGCGGTGGTGGCCGAGCGCGTGCTGCAGGCGCTGGCCGCGCCCTTCGCGCTCAACGCGGGCCCGGCGCGCGTGACCGGCAGCCTGGGCATCGCGCTGTACCCGCAGCACGGGCGCACGCCCGACCAGCTGCTGCGCAACGCCGACCAGGCCATGCTGCGCGCCAAGCGCCAGGGCAAGAACCACGCGTGCTTCGTCGCCGACGACGACGTGCAGGTGTCCGAGCGCGAGCAGCATGCGCAGGCGCTGCGCCGCGCGCTGCACCAGGGCGAGCTGAGCCTGCACTACCAGCCCAAGGTGGACGCGCGCACGCTGCGCCCGGTGGGCGCGGAGGCGCTGCTGCGCTGGGTGCATCCCGAACGCGGGCTGGTGCTGCCGGGCGAGTTCCTGCCGCAGATCCACGGCACCGAGCTGGAGTGCGAGATCGACTGGCGCGTGCTGGAGCACGGCATGGCGCAGCTGGGCCGCTGGATGCGCCAGGGCCACGACATGACGCTGAGCATCAACCTCTCGGCCGCGACGCTGCTGCACCCGCAGCTGGCCACGCGCGTGGCGCAGCTCGCGCGCGAGCACGGCGTGCCGCCCGGGCGGCTGGAGCTGGAGGTGCTGGAGACGGCAGCGCTGGCCGACCTGTCGGCGGTGGTGCAGACCATGGAGGCCTGCGCCCGCGTGGGCGTGTGCTTCGCGCTCGACGACTTCGGCACCGGCTACTCCTCGCTGCACTACCTGCGCCAGCTGCCGGTGAAGTCGCTCAAGATCGACCAGGGCTTCGTGCGGCGCATGCTCACCGACGAGGGCGACATGCACATCGTGCGCGCCGTCGTCGGCCTGGCCGGCGCCTTCGGCGTGCGCACCGTGGCCGAGGGCGTGGAGACGCAGCCACATGCGCAGGCGCTCACCGCGCTGGGCTGCGACGTGCTGCAGGGCTACTGGTTCGCGCGCCCGATGGCCGCGCCGGCGCTGGAGCAGTGGCTTGCGACGCAGCCGCATTGACCGGCGCATGTCGTGCCGGGGGTTCATGCAGTGACGACCGCATCGCCTGCCGCCGCGTCCGCGCACCGTCCGGGCCTGGGGCTGGTGCGGCGCGTCTACGTGCCGCGCCTGCTCGGCCTGGGCCTGGGCGGGCTGGCCGTGGGCGCGGCGCTGGCGCAGCACGGGCTGCTGGCGCTGCTGTGGCCGGTGCTGGCCTTCCACGCGCTGCTGTGGCCGCACCTGGCCTACCGCTGGGCCCGCCGCGCCGCGCAGCCGCGCCGCGCCGAGTTCCGCAACCTGCTGGCCGACGCCTTCGGCGGCGGCTTCTGGCTCTCGGCCATGGCCTTCAACCTGCTGCCGTGCGTGCTCATCGCCACCATGCTGAGCATGAACAACATCGCCGTGGGCGGCGTGCGGCTGTTCGCGCGCGGGCTCATGGCCATGGCGCTGGGCACCATCACCGGCGGGGCGCTGCTGGGCTGGCGGCTGGAGCCCGAGTCCACGCTGGTGACGGTGGCGGCCTGCATCCCGTTCCTGGTGAGCTATCCGCTGGTCATCGGCATCGTCACCTTCCGCCTGTCGCGCCGGCTGGCACAGCAGAAGGCGCAGCTGCGCGAGCTGGTGCAGTTCGACGCGCTCACCGGCCTGCTCAACAAGAGCCACTGGCACGCGCAGCTGGAGGCGGAGTTCGCGCGCTGGCGCCGCAGCGGCCGCCCGGTGGCGCTGATGGTGCTGGACCTGGACCACTTCAAGCGCGTCAACGACACCCACGGCCACCCGGCCGGCGACGCGGTGCTGCGCCATTTCACGCAGCTGCTGCGCGGTCTGGTGCGCGAGGTGGACGTGGCCGGGCGCATCGGCGGCGAGGAGTTCGGCGTGATCGTCCACGACGCCGGCCCCGAGACCGCGCACCAGCTGGCGCACCGCCTGCGCCGCCAGCTGGCCCTGCTGCCCGCGCCCGTCGGTGACGGGCTGCACGTCACGGTGAGCATCGGCATCGCCTCGCCGGGCAACTGGCACGACGGCGCCGCGCACTGGCTCGCCGATGCCGACGCCGCGCTCTACAGCGCCAAGCGCGACGGCCGCGACACGGTGCGGCTGGCGCCGCGCCGGCAGCGGCAAGCCGCCTGAATTCAAAAAATCCGCATGCCGCGTTGCGGCGTTCCTGCTGGGACAAGCCGGCAGACGGGCCTACTCTTGAGTCCATGCAGCAGCCGCTGCTTCAACGGATTTCAACGGAGTAAGCCATGAACGTTCTGCACCTGGATTCGAGCCCGCTCGGTGGCGCGTCGGTGACGCGCGAAGTCACGGCGGCGCTGGCCGCGGCATACCGGGCCGCAGGCGCGGGGGTGACCTACCGCGACCTGGCGGCGCAGCCGGTGGCGCACCTGGGCGGCGAGTTGCTGCAGGCGCTGCGCCCGGCACCGGGCGCGGCCCGGCCCGAAGGGGAGGCGGTGGCGCGCGAGCTGGCGCTGACCGAGGCACTGCTGGCCGAGTTCCTGGCCGCCGACGTGGTGGTGGTGGGCGCGCCCATGTACAACTTCTCGGTGCCGACCCAGCTCAAGGCCTGGATCGACCGCATCGCGCAGGCTGGGCGCACCTTCCGCTACACGCCCGAAGGCCCGCAGGGCCTGGCCGGCGGGCGCAAGGTCGTGATCGTGTCCTCGCGCGGCGGCCGCTACGCCGGCACCGCCTTCGAGCAGGCGCTGGACCACCAGGAAGCCTACCTGCGCGCGGTGTTCGGCTTCCTGGGCATCACCGACGTCGAGGTGGTGCGCACCGAGGGCGTGGCCCTGGGCGCCGAGGCGCGCGCGGCGGCGCTGGCGCAGGCCCGGCGCGAGGTCGAGGCGCTGGCGGCGGTGCACGAGGAAGCCACGGCCTGAAGGCCGCAGCGGACCGCCTTCCCCCGCGTGCGGGCGAGCCGGAGCGCGCGCCGCGGCCTGCGCAGCCGGGGGCGGCGGCGCCCTGGCGGCACGGGGATTGCCGCCTGCCCGGCCCGGAGGACGGCGCAGCCCGCCCGGGTGGCAGCGCTGGCGGCCCGGAGCCGCAGCGGTGCCGGCGTGCCGTCCCCGGAAAGGCCGACATGACCGAGCTTTCCCAGGCAGGCCCCCTGGCGCTGCAGCGCCGGCGCGACGATGCCGAACCGCACGCGTTCCAGGACGGGCGCACCGCGCCGGCGGCGCGGCGCGTGATGGTGGTGGACGACAACCCCGACGCCGCCGAGAGCCTGGCGCTGCTGCTGGAACTGCAGGGCCACGAGGTGCGCACCGCGCACGACGGCCCGGGCGCGGTGGCGCTGGCGCTGGCGTTCGTGCCGGCGCTGGCCATCGTGGACATCGGGCTGCCGGGCCTCAGCGGCCACGAGGTGGCGCGGCGCATCCGGGCCCAGCCCGGCGGCGCCGGCATGGTGCTGGTGGCGCTCACCGGCTGGGGCCAGCCCCAGGACCGGCAGGCCGCGCTGGACGCCGGCTTCGACCGCCACCTCACCAAGCCGGTGGCGCCGCAGCAGCTCGACGAGCTGTTCACGCTGGACAGGAAGCCGGCCTGAGCGGCGCGGTGGCGGCGCTGCGGCGCCGGCCCGCAACAGGAGGGCTGGCGCCGCGGCGGGGCGCCGCGGGCGCTGGGCTACCATGCCTCGCAGAACCGACCCGTCGCAGGATGACGGCGCGGTGCACGAGGGGAACATGGGGACCGACGACGCTTATGCCGAGCTGGGGCTGGCCGCCGGCGCGACCGACCACGAGATCAAGGCCGCGTGGCGACGGCTGGTGTCGCAATGGCACCCGGACCGCAATCCCAGCCCGCAGGCCGTGGTGCGCATGCAGCGCATCAACCACGCCTTCGAGCTGCTGCGCCAGGGCGTGGAAGTGGAGGCGCACGGCGGTCCCCCGCCGGCCGAGCCGAAGCCCGAGAAGCCGGCGCGCCCGCCCAAGGCTGCCGCACCCAAGCCGCCACCGCCCCCGCCGCGCCCGCCCTGGCACATCGAACGCAAGGTGAAACTGACGCTGGAGCAGGCGGCCGCGGGCGGGCGCATGGTGCTGCGCGGGCGCCACGTCGAGCGCTGCCTGGCGTGCGAGGGCAAGGGCTTCCGGCACAGCCCGCGGCCGTGCGAGCCCTGCCACGGCGCCGGGCGCGTCGGGCGGCGCAACTGGTTCGGCTGGATCGCCGGCTTCGACACCTGCGAGACCTGCCATGGCGACGGCCTGGCGCGGCTCGAATGCGAGCACTGCAAGAGCCTGGGCGAGCTGGGCCGCTGCCGCTACGAGATCGCGGTGGACCTGCCGCCGGGCCTGCGCCATGGCGAGGAACTCGACCTGGCCGCCGGCGGCACGCACGGCGACCGGCTCAAGCTGCACGTGGCGCTGCGCGAGCACCCGCTGTTCCAGCTGGAGGCCGACGGCACGGTGCGCTGCGAGATGCCGGTGGACGGCTTCCTGTGGGTCGCCAACCGCTGGATCGACGTGCCGACCCTCACCGGCACGCAGCAGCTGCGCCTGGACCGCCGCCACCTGCGCTACCGGCTGCGCGGCCAGGGCTTTCCCAAAGCGCGCGGCGGCGCGCGGGCGCACTACATCGTGGACGTGAAGCCGATCTTCCCGACGCAGTTCACGGCCGAGCAGGAAGTGCTGATCGAGCGCCTCGCGGCCACGCAGCAGCACCGCCCCGGCACGCTGATGCACGAGTGGCACCGGCGCTTCGCGGGCTGGCGGGCGAAGCAGGGCGGTTGAGCCCGGCCGCCGCCCGCGCCCGGCGAGCGTTCAGGGGGGCGGATCAGCAGCCGCGGCCGCGGCCGAGCAGCCCGCCGGCGACGGCGCCGCCCACGGTGCCCAGCGTGCTCTGGTCGGTCAGCACCGAGCCGGCCACGCCGCCGACGGCGGCGCCCACGGCGGTGTTCTTCGAGCAGCTGTCCATGCTGGCGCAACCGCTGGCGAGCAGCACGGTGGTCAGCGTGGCGGCGATGAGGCCGTAGCGGCGGCGTTGAGGTGTCTTGCGCATGGTGGTCTCCGTTTGTGGGGCCGGTAACTCGGCCATGCAGACAGCGTGCCCGCCGCGCCGGGGCGCCGCCATCGGACGCCGCCGGCGTGGCGTGTCGGACACCGCTCACACCACTTGCGGGTGTCCCGGGCGCGCCGGGCTCAGCGGCGCTTGAGCCGGGCCAGCAGCCCGTCGCGGCCGCTGACGGCGCGCAGCAGGAACAGCGCGCCGCCCACCGTGGCGGCGGCGCGCCATGCCGGGCTGGTGGCGCGGCGTCCGCGCAGCAGCAGCGCCGCGCCGGTGCCGAAGGCGAACCAGTGCTCGCCGGGCACGCCCGGGCGCTGGTCGTCGAAACGCTTTATCTGTCCCAGCACTTCGCCGGCGCGGCCCAGCAGGGCCTGGGCCGCGGCGCCGGGCGAGGACGTCTCTCGTTGGGAGGCGGGAACGTAGGACATGGCGGAAGGCTCCAGGCAATGGCAGGCGCGCCTCGGGCAACGGCAGTGCCCACCCGTCCCGGCGCATGAAAGCCCGTCGCCGCGGGCCGGCCTTCGCGCGCGGCGCCTAGCATGTCCGCCATGAACGATGCCCGCCTGCACAGTGCCGCCGCCGAGCGCAACCGCGAACCCATCCTGCGCGAGCTGCAGCGCCTGCTGCCGTCCGAAGGCGGCACGCTGCTGGAAGTCGCCAGCGGCAGCGGCCAGCACGCGGCCTGGATGAGCGCCGCACTGCCGCACTGGCGCTGGCTGCCCAGCGACGCCGACGCGCGCGTGCTGCCTTCCATCGCCGCCTGGTGCGCCAACCAACCCAACGTGCTCGCGCCGCTGCACCTGGACGTTGCGGCCGAAACCTGGGCGGGCGTGCCGCCGGCACTGGACGCGCTCTACTGCGCCAACCTGCTGCACATCGCACCCTGGCAGGATGGCCTGGCGCTGCTGCGCGGGGCCGGACGGCACCTGCGCCCGGGCGCGCCGCTGCTGCTCTACGGCCCCTTCGTGCAGGACGGGGTGCCCACCGCCGCGAGCAACCTGGCCTTCGACGCCGACCTGCGCGCGCGCAACCCGGCCTGGGGCCTGCGCCGCCTGGCCGACGTCTCCGACGCGGCGCGCGAGGCCGGGCTGCGCTTCCAGGAGCAGCTGGCCCTGCCGGCCAACAACCTGCTGCTGGTGTTCATGCGCGCCGCCGACCCGGCCGGCTGACGCGCGCGCGGGCAACCGGATCAGCCCGCGGCCGGCTCGCCGCCGTTGACGCCGCCGCCGCTGCCGGCCTGCTTCCTCTCCCACAGCACCAGCACCGCCTCGATCGCGGCGCGGCTGAGCTCGTCGCGCGCATGCGGGTCCTGCAGGTGCTCGCGCTCGGACTCTTCCAGCCCGGCCTCGTCGCCGCCCAGCAGCACGATGGGCGCGAGCACGTCGCCGAGCTCGGGATCGTCGAAGAGCGGCTCGTAGCCTTCGGGGTCCTGCGCCGCGCCCTGCAGGAAGCCGATGCACCAGTCCTCGGCATCGACGAGCTCCTCGTCCTTGGACTCGGCCACGCTCACCACCGGCTCCCAGTCGTCGGGCGACTCGCGCAGCCGCGTGGCGATGTTGTGCAGGTGGCGCAGCACCAGCACGGCGGTGTCCTTGCGCTTGCGGTTGCTGGGAAACGGCTGGTGTTCCTCGCCGTCGCCGCCCCAGACCACCGGCAGCCACTGCGCGGTGGGCCGCGCCGTCACGGACGAGGGCGACAGCAGCAGCGCGGTGAGGTAGCCGTCGAGCGCTTCCACGTTCATGGCGGCCTCCGACGGCAGCGCCAGCAGCGTCTCGTCGAGCTTGGCCAGCTCGGCGTCGCTCAGCGGCCGGTCGGGGAGCGAGGGGTCGTACTGCGGATAGTCCACGTGGGCGTTCCTTCTCTTGACGGTCTGTCAGGGTTGCGGTGAGGGGCCGGATTGTGGTGCAGCCGCCGGCGCTACAGTGCCCGCACAGGAAGTCCCGGAGATGCCGATGAATGTTTCCCGTCGCCGCGCCGCGGCCGCCGTGCTGGCGCTGCCGGCCGTCCTGGCCCTGCCGGGTGCGCACGCCGCGCTGCCCGTGGGCGCCAGCGCCCCCGATTTCACGGCCGAGGCCGCCCTGGCCGGCAAGACTTTCACGTTCAGCCTGGCCGAATCCCTGAAGAAGGGACCGGTGGTGCTCTATTTCTATCCCCGCGCCTTCACCAGCGGCTGCACCGTCGAGGCCCACGCCTTCGCCGAGGCCACGCCGGTGTTCGAGGCGCTGGGCGCCACCGTCATCGGCATGTCCAACGACGACATCGCCACGCTGCAGAAGTTCTCCGTCGAGGCCTGCCGCAACCGCTTCGCCGTGGCCGCCGACGCCGGCGCGCGCGTCATGAAGGCCTACGACGCCACGATGTGGGTCAAGCGCGACATGGCCGACCGCGTCTCCTACGCCATCAGCCCGCAGGGCAAGGTGCTGGCGGTGTACTCCAGCCTCAATCCCGACGGCCACGTCGGCGCCATGCTCAAGGCCGTCGAGAACTGGAAGCGCACGCAACCAGCCCGGCCCTGACGCGGCCCGCGCCGCGGCGCCGGCAGCGCGCCCCTCGTCTTTGCCAGAGGCGCGCCGTCTAAGATCGCGGCCCGATGCGACCCGCCGCCCGTCTCCACCTGCACCTGCCGCAGCGCGCCCTGGCGTGGCTGCTGCTCGTGCTGCTGCTGCCGCTGGCGCAGGCGGTGGCCGCGGGACACGCGGCGTCGCACCTGGGCGGCGAGGAGGGCGGCGCCCCGCACAAGCACGCGCTGCATGCCGCGCACTGCGCGCTGTGCGCCACGGCCGCCGACGTCACCGGCGCCGCGCCGCCGCCGCCAGTGCCCACCCTGGCCCTGGCCGAGGTCGCGCAGCCCGTGCCGGCGCTGCCGGGCCTGCGCCCCTGGACCGCTGCCCCGGCGCGGCCCTACGACAGCCGCGCCCCGCCCGCTCTCACGCACTGACCATCGTCGTTGCTACCGCACCCGGCGTCCCTGTTTCCCAGGCGCCGCCGGGCGCGGCCTCCCGTCATTGCGTGAAGGACCCTTCCCTTGAACCGATCCCTCCTGCCGGCGGCGCTCCTGGCCGCCCTGGCCGTGCCCGCGGCCGCCCAGACCGCCGCCCCGGCGGCCTCTTCGTCTTCCTCTTCCGGCGCCGAGCTGCAGGCGCTGCGCGACGAGATCCTGGCCCTGCGCAGCGCCTACGAGGCGCGGCTGCAGGCGCTGGAGCAGCGGCTGCAGGCGGCCG
>NZ_VIDQ01000028.1 GCF_009760915.1 Azohydromonas aeria | reverse complement strand
CCGCCGCGGCCAGCGCCGCCGCGTCGGCGCGCAGCCCGGCACGCGCCGGGGGCCGCGCCGGCGGCCGCGCCGGCAGGGCGGCAGCGGGCTCGGCGGCATCCAGGGTCTCGGCGGCGGTCAGGGGCGGGGGGGTCATGGCGTCGGGCGCCGGTGCGCGGCAGGGCGGACCGGCGGCATTCACATGTGGAAACATGCGCACGCCGCCGGGTGGATGAGCGATGCCCGGTTTCAGCAGCTTTCGTGCCGCGCGCACCGGCACGGGCACACCGCATGCACAGGGGGATCACATGGACTTCGCGACCTGGCGCCGCCGCCACTGGCACCGATTGCCTCCGGGACTGCGCAGCGTGCTGCGGCTGCTGTGGGGCGCCGTGCAGCGCTGGACCGGCGCCTACGGGCCGCAGCTGGGCGCGTCGATCGCCTTCTACACGGTGTTCTCGATGGCGCCGCTGCTGGTGGTGGCCATCGCCATCGTCGGCGCGGTGTTCGGGCAGAACGCCGCGCGCGGGCAGATCGTGGGCGAGATCCAGGACGTGGTGGGCGTGCCGGCGGCGCAGGCGATCCAGGGAATGATCGAGGCCGCTTGGCGCGAGCCCGGCGGCGGGCTGGCCGCGGTGATGGCCATGGGCACGCTGCTGGTGGGTGCCACCGGCGTGTTCGCGGAGCTCAAGCGCGCGCTCAATGCCATCGGCCACATCACGCCGCGGCACACCGGCGTGAGCGGCATCGTGCGCGCGCGGCTCACGGGCTTCGGGCTGCTGCTGGGCTTCGGCTTCCTGCTGGTGGCCTCGCTGCTGGTCAGCGCCGTGCTTGCCGGCTTGCTGGCCGCGTTGTCGGCGCGCTATCCCGGGCTGGCGGTGCTGGCGCGGGTGTCGGAGCTGGCCCTGTCGTTCGTGGTGCTGAGCCTGGGCTTCGGCGCGATCCTGCGCTGGCTGCCCGACGAGCCGCCGTCGCGGCGCGGGCTGCTGCTGTCGGCCTGCGTCAGCGCCGGGCTGTTCGTGGTCGGCAAGACCTTCATCGGCATGTACCTTGGCCGTGCCTCGGTGTCGTCGAGCTACGGCGCGGCGGGCTCGCTGGTGGTGGTGATGCTGTGGGTCTACTACACCTCGCAGATCCTGCTCTTCGGCGCCGCGGTGGGGCGCGAGTGGGATGCGCGCCGGGGCAAGGCGGCGGCGGCCGAGCCACCCGCGCCGGCGCGCGATGCGGCGGGCGCTGCGCCTGCCGCTTCAGCGCCCGGCGCGCGCCGGTTGCATGGGCAACCGGGCACGCGCGGGCGGCTGCCGTCCTCGACGGCGGAGCGGGCGCGGCGGCATTGAAGCCGGTTCACCGGGGCCCTGGAAGAGGCCGTTTGCCCTGAAGCATCGAAGGGCGAACCCGCGAGGCTCTCGCGGCCGGCCCCACGGCGCGGGCCGTTCATCCTTCGATACCTCGGGACGAACGGCGTGGGGTACCGGCAAGCGCTGGAGAAATTACTGCGGCGCGCGCACCACGATGTTGTTGCGCACGTCCTTGACGTCGGGCACCTCGCGCACGATGCGTCCGGCCTCGGCGCGCTCGGCCTCGCTGGTGGCGAAGCCCGAGAGCTGAACCACGCCGTTGAGCGTGTCCACGTTCAGGCGCATGGCGCTGACCTTCGGGTCCTTGGCCATGCGTGCCTTCACGCGCGTGGTGATGGTGGCGTCGTCCACGTACTGGCCCACGGTGCTCTGGCCACTGGTGACGGCGCAACCAGCGAAGCCCAGCGACAGCGTGGCGGCCAGCAGCGCGGCGGCGAGGGGGGACATGCGGTTTTTCATGGATGGGTTCCTCCTGGTGTGGTCTCCGGCCCGATGCCGGTGATGCCGAGGCGCACAAGGCAAATGCCGCGCCCGGCGCGCCGGCGCATCCCCCCGGCGCGCGGCGCCGCCCCTGCCTCCAGCCCCGGTTTCCCCCGGGCAGCCCGGTGCCATCCCCCACAGGTACGGGGCTTGCCGTTCAGTGCACCAAGTGCCTGAAGCGTCGCAGCCCTGCGCTCGTGACGGCAGTCGCTGTACCCCCCTCCACCCTTTCAACCTTCGCGCGGACCTTCGGGCCCGCCACGGACAGGAGCTTTTCCATGTTTGCCCACAACAAGGCCTTGCAATACACGGTCCGCGTCAGCGAGACCAATCCCGGGCTGGCGAACCTGCTGCTGGAGCAGTTCGGCGGTCCGCAGGGCGAGCTGGCCGCGGCCGGCCGCTACTTCACGCAGTACCTGGCCGAGGACGATCCCGGCCGGCGCGACATGCTCATCGACATCGCCACCGAGGAGCTCAGCCACCTGGAAGTGATCGGCACGCTGGTGTGCATGCTCAACAAGGGCGCCAAGGGCGAGATCTCCGAGGGCGTGGACCAGGAGGGCGAGCTCTACCGCAAGATCTCCGGCCGCGGCAACGACTCGCACACCACGCAGGTGCTCTACGGCGCCGGCGCGCCGCTGACCAACTCCGCCGGCGTGCCCTGGACCGCGGCCTACATCGACACCATCGGCGACCCGACCGCCGACCTGCGCTCCAACATCGCCGCCGAGGCGCGCGCCAAGATCGTCTACGAGCGCCTGATCAACCTCACCGACGACCCCGGCGTGAAGGAAGCGCTGGGCTTCCTGATGACGCGCGAGATCGCGCACCAGCAGAGCTTCGAGAAGGCGCTGTACTCGATCGCCGGCAACTTCCCGCCGGGCAAGCTGCCGGGCATGCCGCAGTTCTCGCAGGTGTACTACGACATGTCGCAGGGCGAGGGCAACGCGCGCGGGCCCTGGAACAGCGACGAGCACTTCAACGTCGTGAGCAACCGCGACGAGCAGCTGGCCGTGGACGGCAACGACGGCACCTTCGACGTGCGGCTGACCTCCACCGAGGCCAAGATCGCGCAGCAGCTGATGATGCGCACGCGCTCGCAGCAGGTGGGCGACCCCATCACCGGCGCGGAGCTGGGCAGCGACGGCACCGCGCCGCAGTCGCCGGCGGGCTCGCAGCCGCCGAAGTCGCCGCGCCAGCAGGGCTGAGGCCATGGCCGTCGAGCGGCAACGCCCCGCCGCGGCAGCCCGGGCCGCGGGCTGGATGCTCAGCCCGCGCCAGCGGCTGGGCCTGCTGCTCTATGCCGCGGGCTGCCTGGCCGGCGGCGCGCTGCTGTGGCAGTCGCTCGACGACTGGCCTGACGCGATGCGGCAGGCGCTCTTTGCCGGCGGCATCGCGGCCGCGGCCACCGCCTTGGGCACGCTGCCGGTGCTGCTGGCCCAGCAAAGTTCCACGCGCACGCGCGACACGCTGCTGGGCTTCGGTGCCGGCGTGATGCTGGCGGCCTGTGCCTTCTCGCTGACGCTGCCGGGCCTGAACGCGGCCAGGGCGCAGGGTGCCGGGCCGTGGGAGGCGGGCGCCATCGTCGGCGGCGGCATCCTGCTGGGCGCGCTGCTGCTGCTGGCGCTGGACCGCTGGCTGCCGCACGAGCATTTCATCAAGGGCTTCGAGCGCGACAACCCGCGCGCGCACGCGCTCAAGCGCACGTGGCTGTTCGTGTTCGCGGTGGCGCTGCACAACCTGCCCGAAGGGCTGGCCATCGGCGTGGCCTTCGGCGGCACGGACCCGGTGGGCGCGGCGGCGCTGTCCACGGGCATCGCCATCCAGGACGTGCCCGAAGGCCTGGTGATCGCGCTGGCGCTGCAGGGCGTGGGCTACTCGCGCGGCCTGGCGGTGGCGCTGGGAGCCGCCTCGGGGCTGGTCGAGCCGGTGGGCGCGGTGCTGGGCGCGGGCGTGATGGGCCTGTCGGCGGGCCTGCTGCCCTGGGGCCTGGCCTTCGCGGCGGGCGCCATGCTCTTCGTCATCAGCCACGAGGTGATCCCGGAGTCGCACCGCGCCGGCCACGAGGGCCGCGCCACGATGGGGCTGATCATCGGTTTTATTTTGATGATGCTGCTGGACACAGCGCTGGGCGGCTGATCGCTGTCGAAGCGGCAGCGGGCGGGCACTGCCCTTGCCGAAGCGGGCGGGAAACACCCGCCCGACGCCATGCCCAGCCTCCACTACCGAGACCGCCGCGACGCCGGGCGCCGCCTGGCGGCGCTGCTGGCGCCGTGGCGCGGCGCGCGGCCGCCTCTGGTGCTGGCGTTGCCGCGCGGCGGCGTGCCGGTGGCCTTCGAGATCGCGCGGGCGCTGCACGCGCCGCTGGACCTGCTGCTGGTGCGCAAGCTGGGCGCGCCGCACAACCCCGAGCTGGGCCTGGGCGCCGTGGTGGAGGGCGAGCCGCCGCAGCGCTTCCTGCATCCCGACCTGATGGCGGCGCTGCAGCCGCCGCCCGATTACGTCGAGGCCGAGACGGCGCGGCAGCTGGCGCGCATCGACGCGCAGCGCCGGCTGCTGCGCGGCGGGCGGCCGCCGCCGGCGGTGGCGGGGCGCGAGGTGGTGCTGGTGGACGACGGCATCGCCACCGGCGGCACGGTGCGCGCGGCGCTGCAGGCGCTGTCCGCGCTGGGCGCGGCGCGCACGCTGCTGGCCGTGCCGGTGGCGCCGCCGCAGACGCTGGCCGGGCTGCCGCTGCCGGCGTCGGACGTGGTCTGCCCGCTGCAGCCCTGGGACCTGGGCGCGGTGGGGCGCTTCTACGACGACTTCACGCAGACGCAGGACGAGGAGGTCGTGCGGCTGCTGGCCGAGGCCGGGCGCGGGCATTGACCAGGGCTTGCCCGCCCGCCTGTTCATTGATTCATTCATTCACCGACGAGGAAGGAGCATCTCCATGCAAGACCCGACGCCGACCGTGACGCCTCCCGTGGCCGAGCAGGCCGTGACGTTGCCGCCGCATGGCCTGCCGGGCCTGCTGGTGCTGCCGCCGCAGCCGCGCGGCGTGGTGCTCATCGCGCACGGCAGCGGCAGCGACCACCAGAGCCCGCGCCAGCGCCACACCGCGCAGGTGCTGGCGCTCGGCGGCTTCGCGTCGCTGCGCGCCGACCTGCTCAATGCCATGGAGCTGCTGGACCGCCGCAACACCTTCGACATCCCGCTGCTGGCGGCGCGGCTGGTCGAGTTCGCGCAGTGGCTGCAATCGGACGAGCGGACGAAGCACCTGCCGCTGGGCTGCCTGGGCGCCAGCACCGGCGCGGCGGCGGCGCTGCTGGCGGCCAAGACCAGCCCGGCGATCCGCGCCGTGGTCTCGCGCGGCGGCCGGCCCGACCTGGCCGACGGGGCGCTGGGCCACGTCAACATCCCCGTGCTGCTGATCGTGGGCGAGCGCGACACCGAGGTGCTGACGCTGAACCAGCAGGCGCAGGCCGCCCTGGGCGAGCGCAGCGAGCTGGCCGTGATCCCGGGCGCCTCGCACCTGTTCGAGGAGGACGGGGCGCTGGAGGAAGCGGCGCGGGTGGCGGCGGAGTGGTTCACACGGCAACTGCTGGCTGTCTAAGCCGCGGGCCGGCGGTGCGGGCCGGGCGCGAATCCCGGCTGCGTATGCTCCAGGGGTTTTCGTCCCACGACGTTTGCCCATGTACATCGGCGCCCTGTCCCAAGCCACCCAGGCCAGCCCCAAGGCCATCCGCCTCTACGAATCCCTGGGCCTGCTCTCGGGCGTGCGGCGCCAGGGTCAATATCGAATCTATTCGGAAAGCCATGTCCGGCAGGTCACGCTGATCCGCCGCGCGCAGGCGCTGGGATTCACGCTGGCGGAATTGAAGCCGGTATTGACAGGGCAGGGCGGCGCGCCGGACTGGAACCGGGTGGCGGAATGCCTGAAACAGAAGCAGGAGGCCGTGGATCGGGAGATCCACAGGCTCCAGCATTTGCGCGCTCGGATCGGCGCGGTGCTTATCGAGCTGGCTGAATGCACCGCCGAACCCGCCGCGGCAATACCGCAGCCCTGTGACGCCGTGCCGGCCTGACGCTGTCTGCTTGCGGTGCTTGACTCTGCCCCAAGGGGCAGGCCCCACACTGCGCCTTTCAAGGCAGGCAAGGGGATTTTGCGGCATGGGCGGCATGAAAAAGGTATTGGTGATCGCGGCGCATGCGCCGGGAGAAAGCCTGGGCGCCGCGCTGGCCGAGGCTTATGCGGACCAGGCCCGGCACCTCGGCCACGCGGTGACTCACCTGAATCTCAACGAACTGCGTTTCGACCCGGTGCTGCGCCGGGGCTACCGCGTCGAGCAGGCGCTGGAGCCGGATTTGACGGCGGCGCAGGAATCCATTCGAAATGCCGGGCATTTGGCCTTCATTTATCCCGTCTGGTGGGGCAGCGTGCCGGCCGTGCTCAAGGGTTTCATCGACCGCGTCTTCCTGCCGGGGTTTGCCTTCAAATACCAACCGGGTAAATCATTTCCGGAGCAATTGCTCAAGGGGCGCTCCGCCCATGTCGTGGCGACCATGGACACCCCGCCCTGGTATTTCAGATGGATTTATTGGGCGCCGGGGCTGCGGCAGATGAAAAAGAATACGCTGGAATTTTGCGGCATCCGGCCGGTGAAGACGCTGGCGCTGGGGCCGGTGCTGGGGTCCAGCGGGAAACGGCGTGAGCAATGGATGGGGAGGGTCAGGGAATTGGCTGAGATTATCTGATGCTCTGCGTATTGAGATTGTTGATTATGGATTTATCAAGCCCAAGAGTAACTGCTGCTGTCTGGGATATTTGAAAGAAACAGGCTTCCCGACAGCACGGGCTGCCGTCTACTGCTCCGTCATTCCGGCGAAAGCCGGAATCCACGAATGCTGCGACGTCCCGCTGGCCGGTGCAGGCACGTGCCGGCGCCAGCCATGCCACCGCAGCGGTGGGCGTGGATTCCGGCTTTCGCCGGAATGACGGGCCAGGGGGCGAGGCATCGTGGCTGACGGGAAGCCATGGGCCAATTTTTGGGGTCGGCGTTGAACCTGTTGGGAAGCAGCGAACCTGCTTCAGTTGGCAGGAGAGGCGAAGTACGGGCACTTACCCCGCCGCGCGAATCCGCTGCGCCAGCGGCAGCGCCTTGTTGGTCGAGGATTCGCCGCCGTGACCGGCCGCCAGCCGCCGTAGCAGTTCGCCGGTCCGCCGCACGTTCTCCTCCAGCGCGAACCGCTCCACCGACCACTGCCGCGCCGCCGCGCCCATGCGCCGGCGCAGGCCCTCATCCGCCAGCAGTGCCGCCATGTGCGAGGCGAGCCCTTCATGGTCCCCGGGCGTGGCCAGGAAGCCGGTGACGCCCTGCGCCACCAGTTCCGGCACGCCGCCCACGCGCGTCGCCACCACCGGCAGGCCGCTGGAAAGCGCTTCCATCAGCGCCAGCGGCAGCGCCTCGGTCCAGGAGCTGCAGGCGACGAGGTCCAGCTCCCGGTAGCAGCCCGGCATGTTGGTTTGCAGCCCGGCAAAGCGCACGCAGTCTTGCAGCCCATGCCGCCCGGCCAGCGCCTGCAGCGAGTCGCGCTGCGGCCCATCGCCGATCAGCACCCAGCGCGCGTTCGTGAAACGCTGGTGCAGGTGCAGGGCGGTGCGCACGAACACTTCCGGCCCCTTCTCGCCGGAGAGACGCCCGACGAAGCCGATCAGCGGCGCGTCGGCCGGGAGGTCCAGCGCGCGGCGCAGCCCGGCCTCGTCCGCCGGCTCGCCTTCGGCGCGGGGCCGGAAGCGTTCCGTGTCCACGCCGTTGGGAATGCAGCTCAGCCGCGCCGGGTCCACGCCCAGCCCGAGCGCATGGAAGTAGCTCTGCTGGCACACCACGTTCAGGTGCGTGCCGGCGCTGCGGTGCACTTCCAGGTCGAGCACGCTGAGCCGCTGCGCGTGCAGCGTGGTCACCACCGGCTTTCCCGTGAGCTTGCCCACCAGCCCGGCGAGCAGGTGCGCCGGCGCCATGTGAGCGTGCAGCACGTCCACCCGCGCCGACTGCACCAGCGCGGTGGCCAGCTGCACCGACACCCACGGCGGCTCCTCGCCGATGGGCGTGACGACCACTTCCGCGCCCAGCGCCCGCAGCCGGGCGGCCACCGGGCCCTCGTCCGGGCAGATCACGGTGGTCCTGAAGCGCTCGCGCGGCAGCCGCTCCACGAGTTGCAGCACGCAGCTCTCCATGCCGCCGACGATGGCCTGGCCCAGCACCTGCAGCACGTGCACGCGGCCCGGCCCGGCCGGGGAAAAGCTCATGTCCATGGCGAGTCAGCAGCAGATCGGCCCCAGCCGGCGCGGGCCCCCGGCCACCAGCCAGCCGCGGCGGCGGCAGTGGCGCGGCGTGTGCCGGGACAGGGCGGCGGGGGAAGAGTCGTCATCCGCTCGTACGGATGAATCCGGCTCAAGCGACCGGGCCAGCGCCTGCCCTTCGACAGGCTCAGGGCGAACGGGAGGAGGCGTGTCCGGCGCCTGCCTGGAATCCGAATCAGCATCGCTCGCCGATTGCGTGCCCGGAGTACCGCTGCCCATCTGCAGCCACGCTGCGGCCGTGCCGCCCATGACCTGCGCCCGGGTCCCGGCGTCCCAGTCCAGCTCGTCCATCAGCGCCTCAACCCAGCCGCGCCGCTCGGCGATCTCCGCGCCGGAGCAGGGCAGGAAGCAGTCGCTGCCGAACTGCAGGCTGCCGGCGCCCAGCGTCTCGATGGCGCGCTTGAGCACCTCGCGCCGGAACGGCGGCGGCGGGCCGAAGCTGATGTCCAGGCGGAACATCGCCGCGTCGTGCGGCACGCCGTGGATGCGGTCGATCAGCGCCACGGCAATGGCCTCGTCCGTCCACGGCCAGCCCACGTGCGCCAGCGCCACGCGCACGCCGGGGTGGTCGCGCAGCGCCTCGTAGAAGGTCGGCCGGCAAAAGCGCCCGGAGCGCCCGTCGATGAAGATGCCGCTGTGGAACAGCAGCGGCAGCCGCGCCTCGGCGGCCGTCGCGAACAGCGGCTGCACGTGGTCGTCGTACGGGTACCAGCCGGACGGGACCATCTTGCAGCCGCGCAGGCCCGCGTCGATGGCCCGCATCAGGTCGGTGGACGAGCGCGCATCGCTCGGGTCCACCACGGCGAAGCCGGTGAGCCGGTCGCCGTGGCCCTTCACGAGCCGCGCCAGGTGCGCGTTGGCGCGGCGCAGCGAGCCGGGGTCGTGCAGCGAGTAGCCGTTGTCGAGAAAGGGGGCGAGCAGCACGCCGTGGTCGATGCGCGCCTCGTCCAGCGCACGCAGCACGTCGCCGGCCGTCTCGCGGCCGGTGCAGTGCAGGTGCGCGTCGATGACCATCGGCCGTGCGCGTCACCCCGCCTGCTGCTGGCGCGCCGCCCCTGCGGCGGTGGTGCCCGGTTGCGCCGCGCGCTGGCGCTGCAGCGTCAGCACCAGTTCCGCGGCCTGGCGTCCGCAGGCGAAGGCGTGCGGCGCGCCGCCCTCGGCATGCCAGCGGCCGTGGTGCCCGGCCAGCACCACGCCATGGTTGGCGAACCACTGCCGGATCTGCAGCAGCGCCGACTGCTGCGCCGCGTCGGGCAGCGCCCGCGCGCAGGGCAGGTCCAGCTGCGAGGCGAAGTGCACCGGGTCGTCGGCGCCGAAGAGGCCGATGCGCCGGCAATCGTCGATGACGCGGTCGATCAGCGCCGCGCCCTCGCAGGGCAGCGGCAGGCCCGGCCCGTAGGCGATCTCGCAGGAGAGCGCGAAGCCGCCCGGCGCGTTGTTGTGCGCGCTGGCGTTGCCCTGCACGAACACGCGCTGGAACACGCAGCCCGCGGGCGCCTCGATCCAGTGCGCGTCGGTGGGCGCGGCGCGCCCGGGCGCCAGCCCCAGCCCCAGGTTCACGCAGCGCAGCGAGCCCTGGCGCAAGGCGCGCGCCGCGGCGCGCAGCTCCGGCGGCGCCTCGTCGCCGCAGGCCTGCACCAGCGCCGGCAGAGGCATGGTGCTGATCAGGGTGTCGAAGCGCAGCGAGCGCCCGTCGTCCAGCCGCACCGTGCGCCGCGTGGGCGAGAGGTGCAGCAGCGTGGTCTTGAGCGCGAGCTCGCAGTCGAGCTGCGGCAGGAAGGCGTCCATCAGCGCCTGGAAGCCGCCGCGCAGCGGGTAGCCGAAGTCGCGGTCGGCGCGCAGCGGCGCCAGGCCGTCCTGCGGCGCGGGGTCGTCGGCGCGCACCATGCGCGGCGCGACCCAGTGCAGGTTGTCGCCCAGCAGCCGCTGCGCCAGCGCCTTCACGTCCGGGTCGCCGCTCTGCAGCACGTGCGCGCCGTGGTCGAAGGTGTAGCCCTGCTGGTGCACGGAGCGGCAGCCGCCGCCGACGTGCTCCTCGCGCTCGACCACCAGGGTGTCGTGACCCTCGTCGTGCAGCCCCAGGTGGTAGGCCGCAGCCAGCCCGGTGGGGCCGGCGCCGATGACCAGGTGGCGCACCGCGGGCGGCTGCGCCGAGGTGGCGGTGCGCGTGATCGGCGCGGCGCTGCCGGCCACGCTTGCCGCGGCCTCGGCCGGCGCCAGGCCGGCGAGCTCGCGCAGCGCCGCGGGCGAGTCGGCGGTGGACTCGCGCAGCGCCTGGCGCAGGCAGCGCGCCACGGTGCGCGCGCTGCGGTCCCACGACACCTTGCGCAGCGCCTCCTGCATGCGCCCGACCAGCAACCGGCGCTGCGCGTCGTCCAGCGCCAGCATTTCCTCGCAGCCGCGGATGAAGTCCAGCGGGTCGCGCCCGATGCGCACCACGTCGCCGTAGGGCACTTCCACGTCGCGCACCGCGGTGGAGACCACCGGCTTCTCGCCGGCCATGTACTCCAGCGTCTTGGTCGGGCTGATGAAGCGCGTGGACTCGTTGAGCGCGAACGGCATCAGGCACAGGTCCCAGGCCGCCATCAGGTGCGGCAGCATGGCGTAGCTCTGCATGCCGAGATACGTGATGTTGGGCCGCTGCGGCAGCGAGGCTGGGTCGATCTTGACCACCGGGCCGACCATGACGAGCTGCCACTCCGGGTGCGCGTCGGCCACGGCCGCGACCAGGTCCAGGTCGAGCCGCTCGTCGATGACGCCGTAGAAGCCCAGGCGCGGCCCGGGCGGCAGGTGGCCCTGCAGCCGCTGCGCCTCCAGGGCTTCGGCGCTGTCGGCCTGCAGCCGCTGCGGCGCGAAGTGGTTGACGTCCACCGAGCTGGGCAGGCAGTGCACGTTGGGGTGCAGGTTGCGCTTGGCCTCGAACAGCGCCGGCCCGCCGGTGAACATCACGCTGGCCATGCGCATCAGCGCCGACTCGCGCTGGCGCAGCTGCTTCGGCGCATTCTTGAAGGCCGAGAGCTCGTCCATGCAGTCGTAGACCACCGCGCGCGGCTTGAGCGCGGCGATCAGCGGCAGCGCCATGGGCGTGTAGAACCACACCAGGCTGTCCTCGATGCCCTCCTGGCGCATGAACTCGGCCAGCAGCGGTTTCAACACGCTGAGCTGGTCGTCATGGAAGCCCGGCGCGGCCACCGGCGTTCGCGGCACCAGCACTTCGAGGTTGGGCCCCTGCGGCACGCGGTCCAGCCGTGCCTCGCCTTCCGAGTGGATGGGCTCTTCGACAAAGATCACCCGGTAGTAGGCCGACAGCCGCGACAGCAGGTGCTGCGGGCGCTGGTACACGAAGCCCCAGCGCAGGTGGCAGAACACGACAAGGGGCGGCAGCGAGGCGGGCGAGGTGGACGAAGGGGGCATGGCGGTTCCTTGTTGGAGGGTGGAGACCGATCGTCCCCACGCATGCGGCAGGCGGGATGCCGGCTCGGGCAGGCGCGTCTGCCACCAGCGCAGGGCGGTGGCGTACTCGGTGTTGAGGAGGCGGGGATAGGCGCCGGGCGCTGCTTCGGCGCGGGGCTCGGGGGGCTGCACGTCGAACAGCCCGCTGCGGTGCCAGTGGCCGGGCGTGTCCCAGTCGGGACGGTCCACCAGCGGGTACAGGCACAGGCCCTGCACGGGCACTCCGTTGGCGCGGGCGCGCTGCACCTGCGTGGCCATGTCGTGCAGCCAGTCCACGCGGCCGGCGCCCACGTGGCTGGTCTCGGCCATCACCACCGGGCGGCGGTAGCGCTGCCAGGCCTCGTGCAGCAGCAGCGCCGGCGGCTTGCGGCGCGGGTCGCGCTCGTGCCAGCGCAGCCGCTTCTCGGTCAGCAGCTCCCACTGCCCGCTGTGGTAGTGGTTGACGCCGACGATGTCGAGCGCCTGCGGGCTGCCGCCGAGCTGCGGCTCGCAGCGCCCGGCGAGCATGTCCCAGGCCTGCCATTGCCAGGAGGCGACCGCGTCGGCCTGCGCCTGCAGCTCCGGCCGGCCCGGCGGCGGCACGACGTGCACCAGCGGGTCGATGTGCATGAAGCGCGCGCGCGGATCGACGCGGCGGATGGCCTCCACCGCGGCCAGCGCCGCGCGCACCAGGCGGCGCTTGAGCGCGTGGCCGCTGACGAGGGTGGTTTCCGCCGCGCCGTCCTGCAGCCGCTGGCCGTAGGGATGCACCAGCCGGCTGGCCGAGACGGCCCAGGCCAGGAAGCTGATCTCGTTGACGGGCGTGTAGATGGGCGGCAGCTCGCTGTCGTCGGCCAGCGCGCGCGCCGCGGCCGCGGCGAAGGCGGCGAAGCGGTCGATCCAGCCGTCGTCGAACAGGTCCACGTCGGGCGGGGTGCCGTAGTGCATCAGGCTCCACAGCACCTGCAGCCCGTGGCGCCGGGCGCAGCGCGCCATGCGGCGCGCGCGGCTGAAGTCCCAGGCGCCAGGCGCCGTCTCGCACAGCCGCCAGCCCAGGCTCTCGCGGATGCTGCGCAGCCCCAGGGCGGCGCAGCGGGCGTAGTCCTCGTCGAGCCGCTGCAGGTGCCCGTTGGCACGCACCATGTCCAGCGGCCGACCCTGGGAGTTCACATGGTCGGCGCCCTCGAAGCCACCGATCCAGAAGGACCGCAGCGGCGCGTCGGGCGTCTCGGAAGCGGAAGGCGTCGGCAGTGCGGACATCGGCCTGGGACTCAGGCCTTGTCTTCGTCGTTGGCGGCGGCGTCCAGGCTGGACGCCAGGGAAGCCTGCTGCTGCGGCAGCAGCTCTTCCATGAGCTCGGCCTTGCGCGTCTTCATCTGCTCGCCCAGCGCGGCCCAGTCCACCTTGTTGCCGACCTTCTCGGCCTGCTCGAACATCTCGGACTCTTCTTCCTTGATGTGGTGCTTCACGTACTCGCCCAGCACCGTGAAGGTCGCGGCGAACTTGCCGTCGAGCTGCTGCTGTTGGCCCAGCGACTGCAGCTGCTCGATGAGCTGCTTGGCCGAGTCGTGCTCGACCTCGGCCTCGTCGAGCAGGTCCTGCTCCTTGAGCACCTCGCGCAGCGCCGGGTAGAACAGCTCCTCTTCGAGCGTGGTGTGCACCTGCAGCTCGGCGCAGGCCTGCTCCACGAGCAGCAGGGCTTCATCGGACTGCTTCTGCGCGTCGAGCTTCTCGAAGTCCTTGAAGGCCTTCTTGGCGCGCTTGTGGTCGTCCTTGAGCAGGTTCAGGACTTCCTCGCGCGCCGCGGCGGCGCCCGTGGCGCGGGAGGTGGAGGCGGAAGTGGACTTGTTGGCGGTAGGCATTGCGATCTCCTTGTTGTATGGAGGCCATGAAACGGTGCGGCTGGTTCGGCAATCAACGTGCCCCGCAAGGCCGGTCCCCAAGAAAAGGGCAGCGACGGGAATGAAAGCTGCCGCCTCAACCATCAGCCCCTCAACCCGACCACCCGCCAGGAACCGCCATGCGTGAACCCGTCCAAACCCCCGAGAACGCCTCGCCCCCCGACACGCCGCCCAAGGGCGCGCCGGACTATCCCGAAAACGCCCGTCCCGGCCAGGGCCTGACCACCTCGTCCAAAGGCGGCGCCCCGGGCCCGCGCCTGCCGCACGAGCGCGACGAGTCCGCGCACGAGCAGGTGCCCACCGCCAACACCAGCCCGGCGGAATCGCAGCAGGCCTACGCCGACGCCGTGTCCGGGCAGCAGGACACCAGCTACTCCCACGCCACCGACCCGACGTACCACGAGCAGGTCACGCCCGGCACCACCAGCCCGCCGCCCAAGCGCACGCGCTGAAACTTCCTGCCGCGCCGCCGCAGCGCTTGCGGCAAAGCCGTGCCCGCGCCGCGGCGCGGTGTGCACGTTTCCGGACTGACAGAAAAAGTTGCACCCCGTGCCGTTCCATTTGTTTACGAAATGCAAGCAACGCACGGCGCGCGGTGTGAGGAAGCGCCTCTTGCGACCGAACGGCAGAGGGCCGGAATTGGTTCAAACGTGACAACTTGTTCAGTACGCTGAATCCTGGCATGAAGGGTGCGGACACAGTGCCTGCGAGACGCCAACGGGCGTCGATCCAAGATCAAGAGGAGTACTGAATGAACGCACCCGTGCTTCGCACCGAGCACCGGCAGCAGCAGGCCCTGTCTCCGCGTCTGCAGCAGGCCGTGCGGCTGCTGCAACTGTCGTCACTGGACTTCGCCCAGGAGGTCCAGGAGGCGCTGGGCCGCAACCCGTTCCTGGAAGCCGACGAGAGCGAGCCCGAAGCGCCGGCCAATCCTGACGCGCCCGGTGCGCCGCTGGCTGCCGACGCATTAACCAACCCCACCGTCCCCGACACCAGCGAGGCGCCCGACTACGGCGGCACCGACAGCGGCTCCGAGCGCGACGCCGAGCGCGACTCCTGGCAGGCCGATGGCAGCAGCAGCAACCGCAAGCGCGAGGACGGCGAGCTCAGCCTGATGGACACGATGGCGGTGCAGAGCTCGCTGGCGCAGCACCTGCACAGCCAGATCAACCTGCTGCCGCTGTCGCAGCGCGACTCGGCGCTGGCCAAGGCGATCGTCGAGTCGCTCGACGACGACGGCTACCTGCGCCTGCCGCTGGAAGAGCTGGTCGAGGTGTGCGAGCTCGATCCCGAGGCCACGCTCGAAGAGATGCAGATCGCGCTCAAGCGCGTGCAGTCGCTGGAGCCCGCGGGCGTGGGCGCGCGCAGCGTGCAGGAGTGCCTGCTGCTGCAGCTGCCCGCCATCGAGTGCTCGCACCAGCGCGCGCTGGCGCAGGCCGTCATCAGCGAGAAGCTCGACGCGCTGGCGTCCAAGGACGTCAACACGCTCTCGCGCTTCCTGTCGCGCCCGGTGGAGGAGGTGGAGGCCGTGTGCGCGCGCATCCGCCGCCTCGACCCGCGCCCGGGCTGGCGCTATGGCGCGGCCAACATCCAGTACCTCACGCCCGACGTGATCGTGCGCAAGGTGCGCGGCCAGTGGATCGCCACGCTCAATCCGGCGATCGTGCCCAAGGTGCGCCTGAACCGCGTCTACGCCGAGCTGTTCCAGCGGCACCGCAACGGCATGCATGCCGAGCTCGCGGCGCACCTGCAGGAAGCGCGCTGGACGGTGCGCAACGTCGAGCAGCGCTTCTCGACCATCGTCAGCGTCGCGCAGGCGATCGTGAACCGGCAGCGCCACTTCCTGGAATACGGCGCCATGGCGATGAAGCCGCTGGGCCTGCGCGAGATCGCCGACGAGGTGGGCCTGCACGAATCGACGGTTTCGCGCGTCACCAACAACAAGTACATGGCCACGCCGCTGGGCGTGTTCGAGCTGAAGTACTTCTTCTCGCGCGCCATGGCCACTGCCGGCGGCGGCACCTGCTCGGCCACGGCCATCCGCGGGCTGATCAAGGACATGATCGAGGCCGAGCGTCCCGAGACCCCGCTGTCCGACGCCGAGATCGCGCGCCAGCTCGCGCGCCAGGGCCTGGTCGTGGCGCGGCGCACCGTCACCAAGTACCGCCAGACGCTGCGCATCGAGGCGGTGGAGCGGCGCAGGAAGCACGTGTGAGTTGCTTGACCGCCTGAACGCTTGGGCTGGGAAGGGCGCCGGCCATGAGCTGAGCGGCCGCGCCTTCTACTTCGTCATTCCGGCGAAAGCCGGAATCCACGAACGTTGCGATGTCGCGCTGGTCAGCGCAGGCACGTGCCAGCGTCGGCCGTTCCACCGCAACGGTGCGCGTGGCTTCCGGCTTCCGCCGGAATGACGGATCGAGGTGCGGGACGGCGCTGCTGACGGGAGGCGTCAGGCCGACTTCACACCGCCCGCACCAGCAGCTCCACCGCCTCCTGCAGCCCCGGCGCGGCGACCGTGGCCGTGCCGCCGGGGGCCAGCTCCAGGCGCTGCCCGGACTGCAGCACGTGGATGCGCAGTCCCGCCAGCGTCAGCCGCTCGCCGGGCTGCGCCTGCTTGACGCTCGATCCCATGTGGCGACCGTCGAGCAGCGTCACCGCGCCGCTGCCCACGACCTCGATGCCGCCGCGCCCGACCACCAGCGCCGTGTCCTCGTCGATGCCCACGCCCAGCAGCTCGGGGTGCTGCGCCATGGCCGACATCAGCCGCGCCAGGCGGCGGCGCTCGGAGAAGTGCTGGTCCACGATCGCGCCGGGCAGCAGGTCCAGCCCGGCGTCGAGCAGCACCACGTCCTTTTCCGGCAGCAGCGGCGCGCGCCCGCCGGCGAGCATGCGCCCGGACAGGGCCGCCGCCCCCGCGCTGGTGCCGGCCACGCAGGTGCCGCGCTGCGCCCGCGCGCGGCGCATGGCCTCGGCCACGGCGCTGCCGCCGAGCACGGACAGCAGCCGGCGCTGGTCGCCGCCGGTCATGAACACGCCGTCGGCGGCCAGGATCTCGCGCACCGCCGCGGGCGAATCGGCGTCTTCGCGCGAGCCCAGCGCCATCTCCACGCAGCCGGCCACGCCCAGCGCGGCGAAGGCGCGCTCGTAGCCGGCCCACAGGATCTGCGGCACGGCGCTGGCCGCCGTGAGCACGACGATGCGCGCCTGCGGCCCGCCGCAGGCCTGCACGAAGCGGCGCAGCACCGCCATCTCGTCGCGCCGGTCCTCGTTGCCGCCGCGGGCCATCAGCACCGCGGTGCTCCCGGCCGCCGCTGCGGCGCCGCGGCGCCGGGCCTCGTCGCGCGACGCCGGCCCCGCGCCGGGACGCGTCGGCAGCGCGGCGGCGCGCGCCTGTCGCGCCTGCAGCGCCACGCCGCCCAGCGCGGCCATGCCCAACAGCAGCTCACGCCGGCGCTGCAGCAGCCGGCCGAAGGCGCGGGGAACACGTTTCATGGGACTCCCTGGAACTGAAGAACAAGCCTCGAAAACGCATGGGGCAGGGCAGGCCCGCCCGGGAAAAGAAAAGGCGCCCCGGGTGGGGCGCCTGCTTCGGAAGAGCGGCGCCTGGGGCAAGCGCGCCGCCCGTCACCTTAGACCACCTCAAGCCTTCGAGCCGCCGCCCGTGGCTCCGGATGAACCCGCGGAACCCGGGCTGCTCCCAGCGGAGCCCACCGAGGTCGCAGCGCTGCCGCTGCTGCTGCCCGTCGAGGGCGACGACGAGGACGCCACCGCCGACGGCCCCGTGCCGCTGCCGCTGGGCATGCCGGCGGCGCGGCCGCCGCCGCTGGAGGCAGAGCTGCTGCCCGAGTGGCTCATGCCGCTGCTGGTCGAGCCGGTGCTGCCCGTGGGCGTGGACGAGCCCGTGCTGCCCGTGCTGCCGCTGCCCGACATCGGGCTGCCGCCCGCCGTGCTCAGGCCCGCCGCCGAGGAACTGCCCGTGCCGCCGGAGCCGCTGGAGGCCAGCCCGGACGCGGACGAGGACTTGTCGCTGCCGCTGGTGGAGCTGCCGGCGCTGCTCGGCGCCGTGGACAGGCTGCTGCCCTGGCCCGCGCCGGTGCTGCCGCCGCCGGCCGTCAGTGAGGACCCGCCGCCACCCAGGCCCGCGCCACTGGCGCCGCTGCCGCCGGTGCTGCTGCTGCCCGTGCCGCCGGCGGCATTGCCGCTGCTCGACGACAGGCTGCCCGAGGACAGGCTGCTGCTGGACGCGCCGCCCTGGCTGCTGGCGCTGGAGCCGGTGCTGCCCAGCGCGCGGTCGCTGTCGCTGCCGCGACTGAAGTCGGAGGCACCCGACTGGCTGTCAATCGAGGACAGGCTCGATCCCAGCCCGGCGCTGCTCTGGCTCAGCCCGCCGGTGGAGGAGGCGCTGGCCTCGCTGCCCGAGGCGCCGGACTGCGAGCCCATGGTGCCGGGCTTGGCCTCGTTGCCGAAGCGCTCGGCGCCCAGCCCGCCCGAAGCCGCCCCCAGGCCGCCGCCGGCGCCCTGGCTGCTGGTGCTGTGCGTGGCGCTGCCGCCGCTGCTCATCGCGCCGGCACCCGGCGAGCCGCTGCCGTGCAGGTCGCCTCCGCCGGCACTGCCCTGCGAGCCGCTGCTGCCCTGCGAGGTGCGGCCCTGGCCGCCGCCGCTGCTGCTGCCCATGCTGCTGCCCGTACCGCTGCTGCCCATGCTGCTGCTCTGAGAGGACTGGGAGCCCTGGGCAGAGGATCCCTGCGAGCCCTGGCCGGTGCGGCTGCTGCGCCACTGGCTGAACTCGTCGGTGAACTTCTTGTAGCGGTCCTGGCGCCAGCTGCGGTAGTCGTCATCGAGGCTGCGCATCTGCTCGGTGCGCCATTGCTGGTACTCGGGGTCGAAGTGCTCGTCGTGGCTGCCGCCCTGGTGGGCGCCTTGCGAGCTCTGCGGGCCGCCGTAGCCGCGGCCCTGCGAGCCCTCGAAGCCCTGCGAGCCGCCGCCCTGCTGGTGCAGGTTGCCGCTGAACTGGCTGGCCTGGTGGCTGCCGCCGCCCCAGCTGCCCTGCGACGGGCCGCCCTGCTGGTGGCCGGTGCCGTGGATGCCGCTGTGCGGCTGCCCGCCCTGCTGGCCCCACTGGTAGCCGCCGGACTGGCTGTGCTGGCCGCCTTGCTGCTGGCCGCCGTAGCCGCCTTGCTGGTGCTGGCCCGCGTTGAAGTTGCCCAGGCCGCTGCCGCCGCGCATGTCGTCGCCGTAGCCGCCCTGGCTGGCTGCCGCGGCGGCCTGCTGGATCAGGCCGTGGCCGGACGGGCTGTGCTGCGTGGCCTGGGTGGCGTGCTGGCCGCCCTGCTGGCCCCATTGGCCGCCGCCCTGGCTGTGCTGCGAGCCGCCGTAGCCGCCCTGGCCGCCCCAGTTCGGGCCGCCTTGCTGGCCGCCGAAGCCGCCGGACTGGCTGTGCTGCGAGCTGCCGTAGGCGCCCTGGCCGGCCCATTGGCTGCCTTGCCCGCCGCCTTGCTGGCCGCGGTAGCCGCCGCCCAGGTCCTGCTGGCTGCCGTAGCCGCCGGATGGGCCGTGCTGTCCACCTTGCTGGCCCCATTGCCCGCCGCCCTGGCTGTGCTGCGGGTTGCCGCCGAAGCCGCCCTGGGTGCCGTAGCGGCCCATGTCGGTGTGCTGGCCGCCGTAGCCGCCGGACTGGGTGTGCTGCGGCTGGCCGCCGCGGTGGCCGCCCTGCTGCTCGCCGCCGACGAAGTTGGTCAGGTGCTGCTGGCTGCCGGAGCGGTTCTCGTTGATGCCCGGGCCGTAGGTGCTGCCGGGCATGCCGCTGCCGTAGCCGCTGTGGTGCGTGCCCTGCGGGCCGCTGCGCATGTCGTCGCCGTAGCCGCCCTGCGGGCTGCTGTGCAGGCCGCCGTGCTGGCCGCCGCCGCTCAGGACGCTGGCCTGCATGCCGCCCTGGCGGCTGCCGTGCTCGCCGCCCTGGCCGCTGTAGCCCGCGCCCTGGCCGCCGCCCATGCCGCTGTGCTGGCTGCCCCATTGGCCAGCCTGCTGGTCGCCGCCCCAGGCGCCGCTCATCTGGCTGCCCTGGCCGCCGGTGAAGCTGGTGGCGTGCTGGCCGCCGCGGAAGCCGCCGCCGGACTGGCTTTGCTGGCTGCTGAAGCCGGTGCCGGCCTGGCCGCCCTGCTGGAAGCCCTGCTGCGCGCCCTGCGCGTGCTGGTAGCCGCCACCGCCCTGGCTGTGCTCGCCGCCCTGGTAGCCGCCGTAGCCGCCCTGGGCGCCGTAGCCGCTGTTGCCCATGCCGCCGCGCATGTCGTCGGCATGGCCGCCCTGGTTGCCGCCGCGCTGCTGCTGGCCGAAGCCGCCGGACTGGTTGTGCTGGCCCCAGCCGCCCGGGCCGCCGTGCTGGCCCTGCTGGCTGCCGCCCTGGCTGTGCTGGCTGCCGTAGATGCTGGAGGCGCCGGACTGCTGGCCCCAGTCGCGCTGCGGCGCCCACTGGCCGCCTTGCTGGCTGCCGGGGCCGCCGGACTGGCTCTGCTGGTGGCTGCCCTGGCCCTGGTAGCTGCCCTGGTAGGCGCCTTCATGGCCGCCCTGGACGCTGTGCGAGCCGTAGTCGGTGCCCTGGTGGTGGCGGCTTTGCAGGCCCCAGTTGCCGCCGTCCTGCTGGCCGGGCAGGGAGCCGGACTGGGCGTGCTGGCCGCTGCCCTGGTAGCTGCCCTGGTAGCTGCCCTCATGGCCGCCGTGCAGGTTGTGCGAGCCGTAATCGGTGCCGCGGCCGGACTGTCCGCCCTGCTGGCCACCCTGGTAGCCGCCCTGCTGGTACTGGCCGCCCTGGCTGGTGCGCTGCTGCTGGCTCTGCTGGTGCTGGCCGCCGCTGCCGGAGAGGTCGGTGCGGCCCATCTGGCCCAGGCCGCCGAAGGGGCTGCCCTGCTCGTGCGTGCCGCCACCGAAGTTCTGCGCGTTGTGCTGGGCGCTGCTGTCCTGGCGGCCGGTCCACTGGTCGCTTTGCGAGCCGCCGTAGTTGGCGTCGTTGCCCATGCCGCGGCCGTAGGCGCCGCTGACCTGGTCCTGCACGCTGCCCTGGCGGCCACCGCTGTAGTCGCCGTAGGTGGTGCCGGCGCCGGTGCGCTGGCCGGCGCTGTAGCCGCCCTGCTCATGCTGCTGGCGGCCCTGACCGGACCGGCCGTCCTCGTTGCGCAAGTCGTGCCGGCCGGATTGGTCGTGCTGGCTCATGTCTTGTCCTTTCTGCGGTTGCTTCGTCGCGGGCGACGTGTGGCCTTTCCGCGGCGGCAGGAGCCGGGGCGGAAAGCCCGTCAGGCAGGGTTCTGGCAAGACCTGTTCCCAGGGGGCCGTGGCGTTTGGGCCACGCGTGAAGGGACGGCGGCGCCCATCCCGTGGGCAGTCCCGCGGCCTCGAGCCGGGACGGGGCAGGGCCGGCGCGGGACTGCCTTGCCGCTGCCCCGGGCTCAGCGGCTGGTCTTCTGCTGCTGCTGCAGCGCCTGCTGGCAGCCGGCCTTGTCCTTCTCGCCCATGTCCATCAGCGGCAGCACGGCGGCCAGCGGGTTGACGAAGGCCAGTGCCGCGGCGGCGCCGAGCTTCAGGGCCAGCCTGCCCTTGTCGAGCTGCACTTCCGGGTTGCCGAAGGTGCCGTTGACGTGCACCGGCGAGCGCAGCGACAGCGGCGAGAAGTCCTTGGGGCGGGCCGCGAGCGTGAGCGCCAGGCGCTCCAGCGCCAGCGAGACCTCGCCGCTGGCGACGATGGTGGTGTCGCTGGTGTCGAACACCGCGGCCTCCGGGCGCACCAGGCCGTCCTGCACCTTCACGCGCACCACGGCGCAGTTGAGCGGCAGGCGCCGGTCGCCCTTGACCAGCACGCCCAGCGCCTGGGCCACGTCCAGGCCCAGGGCCTCGATCACCAGGTGCGACAGCGCGCCGTCGCGCACCCACAGGTCCAGGCCGCCGTCGAGCGAGCCCAGCATCGCGGCGGTGGAGCGCCCGGCGCCGCGCAGCTGCGCCTGCCCGCCCAGGATGCCGCTGACGTAGCCCGGGTCCGGCGCGTCGTTGCCCCGGCCCTCGGCGGCGGTGGGGTTGCGCGGCTTGACGAAGCGCTCCAGCCGCACGTCGGACCAGCGCAGGTCGGCCGTCCACAGCGGCTGCTTCGGGCGGGCATCGAGCGCGATGCGCCCGCGCATCTGGCCGCCGGCCGTGCTCGCCACCAGGTCCTGCACCGTCAGCACGCTGTCCTGCAGCGTGAGGCGGCCCTGCAGCGGCCTGAAGTCCTCCAGCGCGTCGGTGCCGAGGTAGGCCTGGGCCAGGTCGATGCGCACGTCGGCCTGCATCAGGCCGAGCTTGGGCAGGTCGAACTCCTGCTGCGGCAGCACGCGGCCGCCCTTGGGCCGCGCGGCGGCGGGCTTGTCCTCGCCGTTGTCGGCGCCCACGGCCGGGGCCAGGTCCGACAGCGCCAGGCGCTGCCCGGCCAGGGTGCCCGACAGGCGCGGCGGCTTGGCGGCGGCGTCGAAGCTGAAATCGCCGCGCAGCCGGCTGGTGCCCACGGTGAAGGAGGCGACCTGCGCGCGGTAGCGGTCCTCTTCCTTGGTGATGCGGCCGTTCATCTCGAAGGGGCCGGTGGTGGGCAGCGTGAGGCTGAGGAAGCCGCCGGCGCCGGCCAGCGACGCGCCCTTGACGCGGAAGGTGCCGTCCAGGGCGCGCAGCGACATCACGTCGGCGACGCGGCCGTCAAGCTCGACGACGGTGTTGGCGGCCTCGATGCGCAGCTTCAGCGGCACCGGCGGCGCGCCTGCGCCGGCCACCAGCGGCAGCGCGCCGCCGGCCTGCAGCCCCACTTTCAGCGGCTGGCCGCGCCAGCGCCCGTCGGCCTGGGCCTGCAGCCCGGCGTTGGCGCCGCCGGCGCTGCCCTCGTCGGTGCTGATGCGGCCATCGACCGAGAGCGCGTGCAGCGCGTCCTCCATGCGCAGCCGGCCCTGGCGCAGCTGCAGCTCGCCGAAGCGCGGCAGCAGCAGCGGCTTGTCCTCTTCGTCCGCCGCCTTCGGCTTGGCCTCGCCGAACTTGAAGTTGGCGCGGCCGTCCTTGTCCTGCGCCAGGTTGGCTTCGAGCTGCTCGATGGTCAGCGAGCGGATCTCCACCGTCTCCAGCCCCTCGCCGCGGCGCAGCGCCAGCAGCGAGGACCAGGGCACGGCCAGCCGCACGCCGGTGGCCAGCAGCAGCGGGCGCGGGTTGTTCTGCTCGTCGAGCAGCACGGGCTGGCCTTCGGGCGAGCCCAGGAACACCTCGCTGCACTGCATGCGCACGGAGCCCAGCAGGTGCAACCTGAAGGTCGGGCCGCAGCGCACCTCGCGCTGCAGCGCGGTGGAGAGGCGGCTTTGCAGCGGGTCGCGCAGGAAGCGCCAGCCCAGCGCCTCGCACAGCAGCAAGGCCAGCACGAGCAGGCCCAGTGCCCCGAGGATCCAGCGGCCGACGCGGCCGATACGCAATGCGGTTGCCATGCGCAGAGGTTCGGCAAGGCCCGTGCCAAGGCGGGGGGGTCACGCGGCTTTCGGGAACGGGCTTTGCAGTCGGGCGGCCCAGGCTTTTCCCGGAGGTGTCCCGATGTGTTCCCGTGACTTCACCGTCCGCGCGCGCGGCGCGAGGGTGTCCCCATGAGCGGCGGCGTGCGCAAGGGGCAGACGCCGCCGCCGCTGGAGCGCGGCGCCTTCGGCGAGCGTTTCAGGTTGAGCTTCATCGACCCGGCGTTCCGTGCCGAGGACGCGGCCATCTCGCGGCTGGAGGAGATCGCCTGGCAGGCGTACCAGGAGGGACGCAAGGCGCCCTTCAAGGCGCCGGCCGGGCCGGGCTTCGCCGACCCGTCCTACGAGCTGTCCGACGAATGGCGCGCCGCGCACGAGCGGCTGCGGGCGGCGCAGGCGCGGCAGCAGGACGCGGCCACGCCCTCGCGCGTGCTGCTGGTGTGCGGCTCGCCGCGCAACGACGGCACCTGTCCGGGCGAGCGCTCCAAGACGCACCGGCTGGTGCTGCTGGCCAGCGAGGCGCTGGCGCGGGCCGGGCTGGAGCCCGACGTGCTCGACCTGAGCCTGCTGACCTCGGCGCCGCACTTGCGCATCTTCCCGTGCAAGGGCTGCGTCTCCACCGCCATGCCGCTGTGCCACTGGCCGTGCTCGTGCTATCCAAACCACTCGCTGCAGCAGACCGGCGACTGGATGAACGAGATCTACGAGCGCTGGGTGGCGGCGCACGGGGTGATGCTGGTCACGCCGGTGCACTGGTACCAGGCGACGAGCCCGCTGAAGCTGATGATCGACCGGCTCGTGTGCGCCGACGGCGGCAACCCGGACCCGACCAGCACCGGCGGCAAGGACGCGGAAAAGGCCAAGGCGCTGGAGCTGAAGGGCTGGTCCTACCCGAAGCACTTGGCCGGGCGCGCCTACGCGGTGGTGGTGCACGGCGACGTGGAGGGCGCCGGCGGCGTGCGCGACGCGCTGGCCGACTGGCTGGACTGGATGGGGCTGGTGGATGCCGGCGCCTTCGCCAAGCTGGAGCGCTACATCGGCTACTGGGAGCCCTACGCCACCAGCCACGACAGCCTGGACGCCGATGAGGCGGTGCAGGAGGAGGTGCGCAACGCGGCGCGCGCGCTGGCGCAGGCCGTGGCCGAGCTGCGCGCCGGACGGCTGGCGCAGCCGGGCTCGCAACTGCAGCGCCCGCGGCAGAAGTGAGCGTCCGACGAGGAGGGAAGTGACCCCGGAAGAAAAGAACCCCGGGCCCGAAGCCGCCATATTGGGGAAGGAGGGGAGGGAGACTGGCGGCGACGGTGGTGTGCCCGGGGCTGCGGGCATCGGAGCAGGGCGCGTGCCCGCGGTGGCGCTGCCCGCCGACAGCGGCCCTGTCGCGTGGGCGCCGGGTCCCGGCCACGACGCCGCGCGCCGGGGGCACGTCCCGGGTGAAGACCGGCACGCGCCCCGGTAGCGGCGCTTACCGGCGCTTTTTGCCGGCGTCGGCAAAGGCGGCGGCGTCGGGGCGGGGCGGGCCGGTCGGGCGCGTCGCTTGCAGCGCGGCGCGTCCGTCCTGGATCGGAGAGCGCCCGCATGAATGCCGCTGACATCCTCCCGCCGCCGTGCTGGCGGCTGCATGAGCTGCCGGTGACGCCGCCGCCCGAAGCCCCGCCGCGCGGGCCGGCCGGGCCGGCCGAGGCGCCCGAGCCCGACGAGGTGCCGGGCGAGATCAACGACCCGCCGCCGGGCGACGTGCCGCTGCAGGACCCGCATCCGCCGCGGCCGATGCTGCATTGACGGCCCCGCCCGCGCCGGCGTGGCGCGGGCAGATTTCACGCACTGGGACCAAACGGTGAACAGCGCCCCTGCAGGGCGGTTGTTGTTCCTACTGCCGTGCGGCAGCGGAGGGCAGACTGGCGCATCGAGTTGTCAAATTTCTGAAGTAGAGCGCGATGCAACTGCCTGCCCTGCAAGTGGACTGGGAAAGCGGCGAAGGCGAGGTTCACCTCGGCCGCCTGGAAGACATGCCCGCGGCCTTCCGCCGCGACGTGCTGCGCGACTGGCAGCGCCAGATCGAGCAGGCGCTGTTCCGCGCCGAGGACGAGCTGCAGCCCGAGAAGCGCCAGGACGCCGTGCACGACCAGCGCTTCCAGAACGCGCGCCGGCGCGCCATGTGCGAGCGGCTGTCCGGCGCCAAGGTGCTGCTGGCCGAGCCGCTGGTCAACGGCGACGTGCTGCTGCACCTGCACGGCGGCGACACGGTGGTGATGTTCGCGCGCCACGAGGACGTGAAGTTCAACGTCGTGCGCGACGCCGACCGCGCCCGCCACTTCGCCTCCACCGACAACACCGGCGACTACTACGTGCGCGAGGACTACGCGGCCTGATCCCGCGGCGCTTCAGGTCGGCTTGGCCACCATCAGGTAGAAGACGACGACCAGCGCCACGAAGGCCGGCACGCCCAGCGCGGTCCAGACCTTTAGCAGCTGGAAGTAGCGCGGCGGCAGCGGCTCGTTGTGCGTGACGGCGGCCTGCGCCAGGGCGCGCATGCGGATCTGGATCCACACCACCGGCAGCCAGCAGGCGCCGGCGACGAAGTACAGCACGAAGCTCCAGAAGATCCACGGCGTGGTCAGCGGGATGCCGGCCAGGTGCGCCAGGTACCAGCCGCTCAGAGGCTGGAAGATGATGGTCGTGGTGGTGAACAGCCAGTCGGCCAGCACCACGAAGCGCACCACCGTCGCCACGGCGCGCGGGTCGCGCGTCAGGCTGGTGAAGAACATGTAGTAGGCCGAGCCCAGCCCGGTGCCGAACAGCAGCGTGCTGGAGAGCACGTGCAGCCATTTCACGACGATGTAGTCCATCAGCGGCCCTTGGTGTCGGCGGAGTGAACGGGCCGGGCGGGTGCCGTGTGCGGCTCCAGCGCCGCCAGCAGCGCCAGCGCGGCCAGGATGGGCAGGTTCTTGCTCAGCGGCCCGTAGGGGTGCAGCCAGAACTCGGGCAGCCGCCACGTGATCAGCACGGTGTAGAAGCCGATCAACAAGGCCTGCGCCGCCCACAGCCGGCGGCGCCAGTGCGGGCGCAGCGGCCACAGCGTGAGCACGCCCAGCAGCAGGTCGAGCCCGGCGGCGCCGTAGAGCATGAGCGGCTGCAGCGCCGGCGGGATGCCGGTGCGCGCCAGCAACTCGTAGCTGCGCTCCACCGGGTACAGGCCGAAGGAGACGGCGGCCGTGATCAGCCACACCAGCGCCAGCGACAGGCGCAGCAGCGGCAGCGCCCAGCCCAGGCGGGCGCGGGTGCGGGCCGCGTCGGCGTGCGCGGGCGCGATGAACTCGCGCGGCGGGCGCGGCGCGCGGCCCAGCAGCGCGGTGACGGCGTCGGCCGGCGCGGCGTTGCCCTGCTGCAGCATGGTCCAGCTGTCGGCGTCCAGCAGCGTGCTGCCCAGGCGTCCGGCCACGCGCGCGCCCAGGGCGCCCAGCGGCGCCGGCACGGGGACGACCGGCGCGCGGCGCAGGCCCTGCGCGGCGCGCAGCGACTGCAGGTACGCCTCCAGCGGCATCGGCTGCGGGCCGACCAGCGCCACGCGGCGCCCGGCCCAGGCGCCGGGCGGGGCCTGCAGCAGCGCCAGCAGCGCCGCGGCGGCGTCGTCCACGTGCACCGGCTGCAGCGGTCCGCCGCGCGGCAGCGCCAGCAGCGGCAGGCTGGAGAGCATCAGGAAGAAGCGGGCGCTGGGGCCGTCCTCGCCGAACACCAGCGAAGGCTGCGCCACGGTGGCATCCAGCGGCAGCGCCAGCAGGGCGGTGTCGGCGGCATGCTTGCTGCGCTGGTAGGCGGTCAGCCCCGCCTCCACGCCCAGCGCCGACACCTGCACCACGCGCCGCACGCCGGCCTGGGCGCAGGCCTCGAACAGCGCGGCCGGGGCGCGGTGGTGCAGCGCCTCGAAGGTCTGGGTGCCGGACTCGCGAAAGATGCCCACGGCGTTGACCACCGCGTCCACGCCACGCAGGTGCGGCAGCCAGTGCGCGGGCGTGGTGGCCTGGGCGAAGTCCAGCGCCAGCCAGTGCTGCCCGGGCGGGTTGCCCTGCTGCGGCGCGTGGCGCGCCACGCCGACCACCTCGTGGCCGGCGGCCAGCAGGAGCGGGCGCAGGCTGCTGCCGATGAAGCCGGTGGCGCCGGTGAGGAGGACTTTCATCCGGGGTGGAAGCGGGGGAGGCGAGAGGAAGTCGCGGGGGGGTGATCCGGGGAACGGCGCTTGCCGAAACGGGCGTGCCGGTTCGGCAAGCCGCATTCCCCAATCAATCTGGAGAGGTGACATCCATGGGCGTGACCACGCAATTCATCGTCAACACGGCGCAGCGCGCCATCAAGGACGGACTGCTGGCCTCGGCGCTGTCGGGCGGGCTGATGGCCGCGCGCGGCAAGGCCGACACCGGCAGCGCCGTGGCCCCGCTGAACGCGCCCTCGCAGTGGGTGCACGGCCGGGAGGCGGTGCACCGCGAGGACGTGACGGCCAGCCACACGCTGGTGGGCGCGGCGATCCACACCGCCTCGGCCATGCTCTGGGCCGGGCTGTACGAGACGCTGCAGGCGCGGCGCGAGCGCCGCACCGTCACCGGCGCGCTGGTGGACGCCGCCGGCGTGGCGGCGCTGGCGGCGGTGGTGGACCTGAAGCTGACCCCCGAGCGGTTCACGCCCGGTTTCCAGCACCGGCTCAAGACGGAGAGCCTGTGGATGGTCTACGGCAGCTTCGCGCTGGGCCTGGCCCTGGGCGGGCTGCAGCGCCGCCACGAGGCGCCCAGGGTGTCGGACCTGGACTGACGCGGCGCCGGCGCGGCCGGTGCGAGCGGGGAAGGGCGCCCCTTGAAGCCCCGGGGGGGCGGCCCCATCTGCGGGCCGCCCCGCGGTGGAGGCGGGACTTTCTTTTCCTCGACACACAAGACCATGCACAAACAGACCCTCTCGTTCCAGGCTGAGGTCAAGCAGATCCTGCACCTCGTCACGCACTCGCTGTACTCGAACAAGGAGATCTTCCTGCGCGAGCTGATCTCCAACGCCTCCGACGCCTGCGACAAGCTGCGCTTCGAGGCGCTGAACGACAACGCGCTGTACGGCGACCAGCCCAACCTGGAGGTGCGGGTCACCTTCGACGCCGCGGCGCGCACGGTCACGATCAGCGACAACGGCATCGGCATGAGCGCCGAGGAGGCCACGGCGCACCTGGGCACCATCGCCAAGAGCGGCACGCGCGAGTTCATGGCGCGGCTGGAAGGCGACCAGAAGAAGGACGCGGCGCTGATCGGCCAGTTCGGCGTGGGTTTCTATTCCGGCTTCATCGTCGCGGACCGCATCACGGTCGAGTCGCGCCGCGCGGGGCTGTCGGCCGAGGAGGGCGTGCGCTGGAGCAGCGAGGGCGCCGGCGACTTCGAGGTCGAGACCATCACGAAGGACAAGCGCGGCACCGACGTGACGCTGCACCTGCGCGAGGGCGAGGACGAGTTCCTGTCGGCGTGGCGGCTGAAGTCGATCATCAACAAGTACTCCGACCACATCTCGCTGCCCATCCTGATGCGCAAGGAGACCTGGGACGCGGAGAAGAAGGAACAGGTCACGACCGACGAGTGGGAGACGGTCAACAAGGCCGCCGCGCTGTGGACGCGCAGCAAGAGCGACGTGACCGACGCCGAGTACAAGGAGTTCTACAAGCAGCTCAGCTACGACAGCGAGGCGCCGCTGGCCTACACGCACAACCGCGTGGAAGGGCGCACCGAGTACACGCAGCTGCTCTACATCCCGGCCAAGGCGCCCTTCGACCTGTGGAACCGCGACAAGCGCGGCGGCGTCAAGCTCTACGTCAAGCGCGTGTTCATCATGGACGACGCCGAGGCGCTGATGCCGGTGTACCTGCGCTTCGTCAAGGGCGTGATCGACTCGGCCGACCTGCCCCTGAACGTCAGCCGCGAGCTGCTGCAGGAAAGCCGCGACGTGAAGGCCATCCGCGAGGGCTCGACCAAGCGCGTGCTGTCGATGCTGGAGGACCTGGCCGAGAACCAGAAGGAGCAGTACGAGAAGTTCTGGGAGCAGTTCGGCGCCGTGATCAAGGAAGGCGTCGGCGAGGACCACGCCAACCAGGAGCGTCTCGCGAAGCTGCTGCGCTTCGCCTCCACGCACGCCGACTCGGGCGTGAGCTTCGCCGACTACGTGTCCCGGATGAAGGAGGGGCAGGAGGCGATCTACTACATCACCGCCGAGACGCTGGCCGCCGCCAAGAGCAGCCCGCAGCTGGAGATCTTCCGCAAGAAGGGCCTGGAGGTGCTGCTGCTGTCCGACCGGGTGGACGAGTGGATGCTCTCGCACCTGTACGAGTTCGACGGCAAGCCGCTGCAGAGCGTGGCCAAGGGCGCGGTGGACCTGGGCAAGCTGCAGGACGAGGAAGAGAAGAAGCACGCCGAGGAGGCCGCCGAGGCCTTCAAGCCGGTGCTGGAGAAGCTCAAGACCGCGCTCAAGGACCGCGCCAAGGACGTGCGCGTGACGACGCGGCTGGTGGAGTCGCCGGCGTGCATCGTGGTGGAGGAAGGCGACATGAGCGCGCACCTGGCGCGGCTGCTCAAGCAGGCCGGCCAGCAGGCGCCGAAGTCGCAGCCGATCCTCGAAGTCAACGCCGAGCACCCGCTGGTGAAGAAGCTGGAGAGCGACGACGGCCGCTTCGACGACCTGGCGCAGCTGCTCTTCGACCAGGCCTGGCTGGCCGAGGGCGGCCACCTCGACGACCCGGCGAGCTACGTGCAGCGGGTGACGCGGCTGCTGAGCGCCTAAGCGGCCCAGCAAGGAAGCGGCTTTGCTGGCCACCAGCGAAGTCGCCGCGCCCACTACACCGTCATTCCCGCGAAGGCGGGAATCCAGGCAGTCCCCAAGCAGGCCGCAAGCCGATGCGCAGCGCCTGCTGTGTCCCGGCCCTTGGTACGCCGGCCGTCCGGCTTTCGGCGACTTGGGGGCCGCCTGGATGCCCGCCTGCGCGGGCATGACGAACCAGACTTTCAGTCTTGAGTGGGGACTGCAATCAATACAGCTCCAGCGGCGCCTCGCCCATCGAGGCCAGTTGCTCGCGCAACTGCGTCGTCTGCTCCGACCAATAGGCCGCGGTGCCGAAGAAGGGGAAGGCGGCGGGGAAGGCCGGGTCGCTCCAGCGCTCGGCCAGCCAGGCGCTGTGGTGGATCATGCGCAGGGTGCGCAGCGGCTCGACGAGTGCCAGCTCGCGCGCGTCGAAGGGCATGAAGACGCGGTAGCCCTGCAGGATCTGGCCCAGCTGCGCGGCCATGGTGGCCGGATCGCCGGAGAGCAGCATCCACAGGTCCTGCACCGCGGGGCCGGTGCAGGCGTCGTCCAGGTCCACCACGTGCGGGCCCTCGTCGCGCCACAGGATGTTGCCGGGATGGCAGTCGCCGTGCAGGCGCAGCCGGCGCACGGCGCCGACGCCGTCGAAGGCCTCGCGCACGGCGGCCAGCGCCGCGTCGCAGCTGCTGCGCCAGGCGGGCAGCTGATCGGGCGGGATGAAGTCGCCTTCGAGCAGCCGCATGCGCGCGGCCTCGCCGAAAGTGGCGACGTCGAGCGTGCGGCGGTGCTCGAAGGGCGCCTCGGTGCCCACGGCGTGCAGCCGGCCCAGGAAGCGGCCGAGCCACTGCAGCACCATCGGGTCTTCGAGGTCGGGCGCGCGGCCGGCGCGGCGCGGGCTGACGCTGTAGCGGAAGGGCTCGCCGTCGAGGCGGATGCGCGCCAGGGTCGCCGGCACGCCCAGCAGCTCGATCTCGCCCTGGTTGCGCGGCTGCAGCGCCAGGGGGGCGACCACCGGCACGTCGGCGGCTTCAAGGGCCAGCGAGAAGGCGTGCTCTTCGAGGATCTGCGCGTCGCTCCAGCGACCCGGGCGGTAGAACTTGGCGACGACAACGGCGCCGTCCTCCAGGAAGACCTGGAAGACGCGGTTCTCGTAGGAGTTGAGTTGCAGCAGCCGGCCGTCGGGGTCGAAGCCCGCGGCGGCCACGGCGTCGAGCACGGATTCGGGGCGCAGGGCGGCGTAGGAAGTCATCCGCGCATGCTAGACCGGCGCCTGCGGCGCTCCGGGCGGCAGGGCCAAGCCGGGACCCGGGCGGGACCTCGCCTCAGTTGGCCGGGCTGGGCGCGCCGGCGCGGGGCAGCATCATGCGCCACCACTGCTGCAGGCGCAGGGCCTGGAGCTTGAGCTGGTAGTCGAACTCGCCGGCCTGCTGTGCCACCAGCGCGTCCATGCGCGAGCCGGCGTCTTCGGGCGGCAGGCGCAGCATCGCCTGGGCCTCGCCGCCGTCGCGCTCGATGCGCGCGCCGGCCTTGCGCGCGATGCGCAGCATGGGCGTGTTCTCGGTCAGGGCGTGGATCACCATGGTGTCGGCGCCCCAGTTGCGCGCGTGCAGCACGGCGCGCTCGAACAGCCGGCTGCCCCAGCCGCGGCCGCGCGCGCGCGGCAGCACCGAGACGCCGAACTCGGCCATCGGCGCGGCGCCGTTGGCGCTGGCAATGTGCGCCAGGTGCGCCACCGCGACCAGCTCCAGCGCCTCGTCGAAGATGCCCACCACCTCGTCGCGGCCGAAGTCGATGCCGTCCACGTAGCGGCGCACCTGGGCGTCGGAAGCGGCGTAGCCGAAGCGCAGGTAGCGGTCGTTGTCGCCCAGCGCCAGCAGGTGCGCCAGGATCAGCGGCCGGTGCCGCTGCGCCAGCGAGCGGATCGGCACCCAGCCCACGCGCGGCGCGGGGGCGGCGGGCGTGGCGGAACGGCGGATCGGCGTGGAGGGCGGGGCAGACATAAGATGACTCAGGGTTTTCCCGAAAGTGGGGCGGATGTTATCCCAATCAAGGGTTAACCCTGCCTCCTGGTCATGGGGAGTTCACAACGCCGTGACGTTTGCACATCCACACGGTTTTCGCTTTCTGGGCTACAATGTTCGGCTTTCCTGTCAACGGCGGGGAAGTTGTGCCTGTTTCCAGCGCTCTTTGGGCACTGCGGGACATGAGCCTTGAGGCGGCAAGGAGACTTGCGGCACCGGGGCCGAGCGCAACGCATGCAGCCGTCACCGGGTGGCCCGATTCGCGGGTGACCCTCAACCGAAAGACCCCCTCATGAAGACCTTCAGCGCCAAGCCGGCCGAAGTCGTGCACGAGTGGTTTGTGATTGACGCCACCGACAAGGTGCTCGGACGTGTCGCCAGCGAAGTGGCACTCCGTCTGCGCGGCAAGCACAAGGCCATCTACACGCCCCACGTGGACACCGGCGACTTCATCGTCGTCGTCAACGCAGACAAGCTGCGCGTGACCGGCAACAAGGCCAACGACAAGGTGTACTACCGCCACTCGGGCTTCCCGGGCGGCATCTACGCCACGAAGTTCAAGGACATGCAAGCCAAGCATCCGGGCCGCGCCCTGGAAAAGGCCGTCAAGGGCATGCTGCCCAAGGGTCCGCTGGGCTATGCCATGGTCAAGAAGCTGAAGGTGTACGCCGGTGATACGCACCCGCACACCGCCCAGCAACCCAAGGTCCTCGAGATCTAAGGAGCGGTGATGATCGGAGAATGGAACTACGGCACCGGCCGCCGCAAATCGTCGGTGGCGCGCGTGTTCATCAAGCGCGGCACGGGTCAGATCCTGGTCAACGGCAAGCCGGTCGACCAGTACTTCGGCCGTCAGACCTCGATCATGATCGTCAAGCAGCCCCTGATGCTGACGAACAATGGCGAGGCCTTTGACATCAAGGTCAACGTCGAAGGTGGCGGCGAGTCCGGCCAGGCCGGCGCCGTGCGCCACGGCATCACCCGCGCCCTGATCGACTACGACGCGGCCCTCAAGCCCGAACTGAGCCGCGCCGGCTTCGTCACGCGCGACGCGCGTGAAGTCGAGCGTAAGAAGGTCGGCCTGCACGGCGCCCGCCGCCGTAAGCAGTTCAGCAAGCGCTGATCGACTTTCGCTGCCGCTGTTGTCCCGGGGGTTCACTCCGGGCGACCGCGGCGCCAGGGCGGCGTGCCCTGCGACTCCCACGCCGTGCCAAGGCCGCTCCGCACTCCGGGCGGCCTTTGCTTTTTCGTGCCGGATTTGGCCTTTTTCGGGATGGATGAATTGGCGCCGCGATGACGGCGCGCCGTCCGCATCGGGGACAATTCCGGTGTCTTTTTCGTTTCCAAATTCCCTCAGGAGAGCTCCGCATGAGCGCTGTGGCTGAACAAAGCACCGACCTCACCACCGACGGCATGCCCGCGCCGATCATCTTCACCGACAGCGCCGCGGCCAAGGTGGCCGACCTGGTGGCCGAGGAAGGCAATCCGGACCTCAAGCTGCGCGTGTTCGTGCAAGGCGGTGGCTGCTCGGGCTTCCAGTACGGCTTCACCTTCGACGAGCTGGTCAACGAGGACGACACCCAAATGCAGAAGAACGGCGTCACGCTGCTCATCGACGCCATGAGCCTGCAGTACCTGATGGGCGCCGAGATCGACTACAAGGAAGACCTCCAGGGCGCGCAGTTCGTCATCAAGAACCCCAACGCCACCACCACCTGCGGCTGCGGCTCCAGCTTCTCGACGACCTGAAGCCCCCCCGCCCGTCGCGCACCACGCGACACCCGCTCGCGACAAGGCCGCCCCCGGGGCGGCTTTTTCATGGGCGGCGCCGGCGTGCGGCGTTCGTGCTCGGTTGAGCGCGCAACCGGCGCCGCTGCGCCCGCCGGTCAGGCCGGGTAGAGCGCGCCCAGCACCCGCGGCCCGCGCGCGCCCGTGACCTCGACCCGGTTGCCGGGCCGGCGCGCCAGGTGCGCCCATGCCAGCCAGGCAAAGGCCGTGGCCTCGACCTGGTCCACTGCCAGCCCGCGCTCGGCCGTGGTCAGCACCGCCACGCCGGGCAGCAGCACGCGCAGCCGCTGCAGCAGGTCGGCGTTGTGCGCGCCGCCGCCAGCGGCCAGCAGCTCGCGCGTGGCCGGCGCCTCGCGCCGCAGCGCATCGGCCACGGTGGCCGCGACGAAGGCGGACAGGGTGGCCTGCACGTCGCGCGCGGCCGGCGCCGCGGGCAGCGCGGCCAGCCGCGCGTCCAGCCAGGCCAGGTTGAAATCGTCGCGCCCGGTGCTCTTGGGCGGACGGCGCGCGAAGAAGGGCTCGTTCAGCAGCGACTGCAACAGCGCCGCGTCCGCGCGCCCGCCAGCGGCCCAGGCGCCGGAAGCGTCGAAAGCCTGCCCGGTGTGGCGCTCGCACCAGCCGTCGAGCAGCGCGTTGGCCGGGCCGCAGTCGAAGCCCAGGAGGCCGCCGTCGGCGCGCAGCAGCGTCAGGTTCGACTGGCCGCCCAGGTTGAGCACGGCGATGTCCGTGTCGGGACGCGCGAACAGCGCCTGGTGGAAGGCGCACACCAGCGGTGCGCCCTGGCCGCCGGCGGCCACGTCGCGGCTGCGGAAGTCGCACACCACGTCGATGCCGGCGAGTTCCGCCAGCAGCGCGCCGTTGTGCAGCTGCAGCGTGTAGCCGCGGCCGTCGTGCAGCCCGGGCTGGTGGCGCAGCGTCTGGCCGTGGGCGCCGATGGCACGCACGGCGCCGGCCGGCACGCCGGCCGCCTCCAGCAGCGATTGCACCAGCGCGGCTTCCAGCTCGGACAGCACATTGGCCGCCAGCGCGGCGCGGTGCAGTTCATCGGCGCCGCTGCGGTTGAGCGCCAGCATCTCGGCGCGCAAGGCCGGCGGCAGCGGCCGGTGCGCATGCGCGAGCACGCGCAGGCTGGGGCCGGGAGAAGCAGGGGACGCGAAATCGACCAGCACCCCGTCGAGCCCGTCCAGCGAGGTGCCGGACATCAGGCCGATGAAGAGTGCCGGCGTGTCGATCACTCGCTGCGCACGGCGCCCACGCTGCGCGCGGCGTCGATCTGCGTGCGCGCGGCCGAGGCCAGCTGCTGCAGCTCGGCGCGCGACACCGGCGGCGCGGGGTTGTAGGAGCGCGCCACCTGCAGCGGGTCCTGGTGCACGCCACGGATGCGGAATTCGAAGTGCAGGTGCGGGCCGGTGGCCCAGCCCGTGGCGCCCACGGCGCCGATGCGCTCGCCCTGCTCGACGCGTTCGCCCTTGCGCACGTCGATGCGGCTCAGGTGCGCGTAGAGCGTGCTGCGCTCGCCCTCGTGCTGGATCTCGACCACGTTGCCGTAGCCGTTCTGCCAGCCGGCGAAGTTCACCACGCCGTCGCCCACGGTGCGCACCGGCGTGCCCACGGGCGCGCCGTAGTCCACGCCCTGGTGGGCGCGCAGCGTCTGCAGGATCGGGTGCATGCGCATGGCGAAGCCCGAGGTCACGCGGGAGAACTCCATCGGGCTGGCCAGGAAGCCGCGCTTCTTGGGCTGGCCGTCGAGGCCGACGTACATGCCGCGGCCCAGCGCGTCGCGCACCCACATGCCCTGGTGCGTGCGGCCGCCGTTGACGTACTCGGCCGCCAGCAGGTGGCCCGCGCCCTCGTTCCAGTTGATGGGCTCGCCGTCGGCGGTGAGCGTCTCGTAGACGACGCTGAAGGTGTCGCCCTTCTTGATCTCGCGGTGGAAGTCCACCTCGTCGGCGAACATCTCCGACAGCTGCGCCGCGATGCCGTCGGGCAGCCCCGCCTCGTCGGTGGCCGTGAACAGCGACTTGCCCACCGTGCCGCTGCCCAGGCGCACCTGCGACTCCAGCCGCGCCAGCTGCTTGTCCACCTTCCAGCCGCCGCGGCCGTCGGGGCGCAGCGTCACGCGCGTGAAGTGCGTGTTGATCTGCTCCTTCTTCGGAGCCGGGTAGCGGGCGATGAGCTCGATGAGGCGGCCGCTCTCGTCGGCGCGGGCGCTGAACATGCGCGCCAGGCGGCCGTCGAGCAGCTCGCGCACGCCGCGGTCGCGGCGCAGGAAGGCCAGGGCCGAGGCGTCGCTGACACCCAGGCGGGAGAGGATGCTGTCGGCGGTGTCGCGGGACTGGCCCGCGGTGCTGCGGCTGAGCTCCAGGCCGTGTCCGGCCAGCGCTTCGAGCTGCTCGTGCACCGGCAGCGGCTGCACCGTCTCGCTGATCACCTGCTGCGCGATCTCGGTGCCCGGCGCGGCGGGCGTGGCCACGCCGAAGGCCGTCGCGGCGAAACCCGCCAGCGAGCACAGCACACCGGCGGCGACTGCGCGGGGGTGCCGTTGAGCAAATTTGTGCGCGTTCGCAGCCGCGCGGTCAAGCCATCCCGTCATCTGAACTTCAATGCCGGGCGCAGGCCCGCTGGTTTTGCAGCACGGAAGTGAGACTGGCTGCAAGGGTCTGAAAAAACCTCCCAGGGCCAATCGCTAGAATTGCGACTTCGGCCGGAAGTGGTACCTCTTTGGTGTGGCCATTGCGGCAACCGCGCGGAGTATACCCAGCGTCTCACCCGCTCTTACATTCAAAATCCTGCAATTCACTGCGCTATGTCAGAAAACGTGACGACTGCCACATCCGCCGCACCCGTCAACCCCCCGATTACCGATGAAGTGCGCGCCGCGCTGGCCGTGAGCCTGCGTGGCTGTGACGAGTTGTTGCCGCAGCCGGAATGGGTCGCCAAGCTGGCGCGCTCGCAGGCCACCGGTGTGCCGCTGCGCATCAAGCTCGGCCTGGACCCGACCGCCCCCGACATCCACCTCGGCCACACGGTGGTGTTGAACAAGCTGCGCCAGCTGCAGGACCTGGGCCACCAGGTCATCTTCCTGATCGGCGACTTCACCTCGACCATCGGCGACCCGTCCGGCCGCAACAGCACGCGCCCGCCGCTCACGCGCGAGCAGATCGAGGTCAACGCCCAGACTTATTACAAGCAGGCCAGCCTCGTCCTGGACCCGGCCCGCACCGAGATTCGTTACAACTCCGAGTGGTGCGACGCCCTGGGCGCGCGCGGGATGATCCAGCTCGCCGCCCGCTACACCGTGGCGCGCATGATGGAGCGCAACGACTTCGCCGAGCGCTTCAAGGCCGGCACGCCGATCAGCGTGCACGAGTTCCTCTATCCGCTGATGCAGGGCTACGACTCCGTGGCGCTGAAGTCCGACCTGGAACTCGGCGGCACCGACCAGAAGTTCAACCTGCTCGTGGGCCGCGCGCTGCAGGCCGAGTACGGCCAGGAGCCGCAGTGCATCCTGACCATGCCGCTGCTCGAAGGCCTGGACGGCGTCGAGAAGATGTCCAAGAGCAAGGGCAACTACATCGGCATCAGCGAGCCGGCCAACGCCATGTTCGCCAAGCTGCTGTCCATCAGCGACACGCTGATGTGGAAGTATTTCCAGCTGCTGAGCTTCCGCTCCGAGGCCGAGATCGCCGCGCTCAAGGCGGAAGTCGAGGGCGGGCGCAACCCCAAGGACGCCAAGGTGCTGCTCGCCAAGGAGATCACCACGCGCTTCCATTCGGCGGCCGCCGCCGACGCCGCCGAGGCCGACTTCAACAACCGCGCCCGCGGCGGCATCCCGGACGACATCCCCGAGCTCAGCCTCGGCGGCGCCCCGCTGGGCATCGGCGCGCTGCTCAAGCAGGCGAACCTCGTGGCTTCCGGCAGCGAGGCCATGCGCATGGTCGAGCAGGGCGGCGTGCGCGTGGACGGCGGCGTCGTCTCCGACAAGGGCCTCAAGCTCGACGCCGGCACCTACGTGCTGCAGGTCGGCAAGCGCAAGTTCGCGCGCGTGACGCTGGGCTGAGACCGGGCCGGCGGGCAAGGCAGGGCGCTTGCCGCGAGGCGCGCGGGCGCGGACAAGCCCGCAGCGTCGCGCGGGCGCCGCGCACGCCCCTGGACAATCGCGCCATGCAGGTCAGCAGCTACTTGAAACTCTCCGTGGGCGTGGCGGTGGTCACCATCGCGCTCAAGACGCTGGCGTGGTGGCTCACCGGCTCGGTGGGGCTGCTGTCGGATGCGCTGGAATCGCTGGTCAACGTGGCCGGCGCCAGCTTCGCGCTGGCCATGGTCACGCTGGCGGCGCGGCCGCCCGACGAGGAGCACCCGTACGGGCACCACAAGGCCGAGTACTTCTCCAGCGGCTTCGAGGGCGTGCTGATCCTGGTGGCGGCGCTGGCCATCGTCTGGGCCGCCGTGCACCGGCTGCTGCAGCCGCAGCCGCTCGAAGAGCTGGGCCCCGGCCTGGCGCTGTCGGTGGTCAGCTCCGTGCTCAACGGCGTGCTGGCCTGGGCCATGCTGCGCAAGGCGCGCGAGCACCACTCGATGGCGCTGGAGGCGGACGCGCGCCACCTCTTCACCGACGTCTGGACCAGCGCCGGCGTGGTCGGCGGCCTGGTCGCCGTTCACTTCACCGGCTGGCTCTGGCTGGATCCGGTGCTGGCCATCGCCGTGGCGCTCAACATCGTGCGCGAGGCGCTGCACCTCCTGAAACGCTCGGCCGACGGGCTGATGGACCACGCCCTGGACCCACAGGACCAGCAGCGCATCGACGAGACCCTGCAGCGCTTCCGCCACGCGGACCCGCGCGTGCGCTTCGACCACGTCACCACGCGCCGCGCCGGCGCGCGCCGCTTCGTGGACCTGCACCTGCACCTGCCCGCGGAATGGACGCTCGGCCGCGCGGCGCGCATGCGCGGCGAGGTCGAGCGCGCGCTCATGGCCGCCGTGCCGGGGCTGCGTGCCACCATCCAGCTGCTGTCCTCGGACATCGAGGCGCACGTGGACGAGCGCCACCACCCGGAGGCCGCGTCGTGATCGCGCTCATCCAGCGCGTGCGCCGCGCCAAGGTGGACGTGGACGGCGCCACCGTCGGCGAGATCGGCCCCGGCCTGCTGGTGCTGGTCTGCGCCCAGCCCGGCGACGGCGAGGCGCAGTGCGCCAAGCTGGTGGACAAGCTCCTGAAGCTGCGCGTCTTCGCCGACGCCGCCGGCAAGATGAACCGCAGCGTGCAGGACGTGACCGGTGGCCTGCTGCTCGTCTCCCAGTTCACGCTGGCCGCCGACACCTCGGCCGGCAACCGCCCCAGCTTCACCGGCGCGGCGCCGGCCGAAGCCGGCCGCCGCCTCTACGAGTGCGTGCTGGCGCTGGCGCGCGAGCGCCACCCGGTGGTCGAGGCCGGCGTCTTCGGCGCCGTCATGCAGGTCGAGCTGGTCAACGACGGGCCGGTGACGATCCCGATGAATATCCAGTGAAATGTTCGGTGTGCTTTGACAATGCGCCGTGATTTGTTCGGCACCTTGTCAAAGTCAGTGGTGATTTGTTCAGCTAAACAAAAAAGCCGCCCGGAGGCGGCTTTCGCATGCATGGCAGTCAGCCGGGATCAGTCCGCGTACTGGCCGGCGGCCTTGATGACCGGCCCCCACTTGTTGATCTCGTCGGACACGAACTTCTTGTGCTCGGCTGCGTTGGCGCGCGCGTCGCTGACGACCACGGCACCCAGGTCCTCCTGGCGCTTGACGAAGCCCGGGTCCTTGAGCGCCACCTTCAACGCGGCGTTGATCTTGTCCGTCACCGCCTTCGGCGTGCCCTTGGGCGCGTACAGGCCGTGCCAGATGGTCACGTTGAAGCCCTTGAGGCCGGACTCGTCGAGCGTGGGCAGCTTGGCCAGCGCCGGGGTGGTCAGCCGCTTGGGCGTGGTCACGGCGTAGGCCTTGACCTTGCCGCCGGCGATCTGCGCCGTGGTGTTGGTGGTCTGGTCGCACATCAGGTCCACCTGGCCGCCCATCAGGTCGGTCATGGCCGGGCCGGTGCCCTTGTAGGGCACGGTGGTCATTTCCATCTTCAGGCTCTGCTGGAACAGCAGCCCGCACAGGTGCGAGGCGGCGCCCAGGCCGGCGTTGGCCAGGAAGGTCTTGCCCTGATTGTCCTTGAGCCACTTCTGCAGCTCGGCCCAGTTGTTGGCCGGCAGTCCGGGCTTGCCGATGATCGTCATCGGCACCTCGTTGACCAGGCCCAGGTACTCGAAGTCCTCCAGCGGCTTGAAGTTCAGGCTGCGGTACAGCGCCGGCGAGGTCGCCATGCCGATGTGGTGCAGCAGCACCGTGTAGCCGTCCGGCGCCGCCTTGGCGACCTTGGCCGCACCCAGCGTGCCGCCGGCGCCGCCGACGTTCTCGATCACGATCGTGGCCTTGAGCGGGCCGCGAATCGCCTCGGCCAGGTCGCGCGCGACCTTGTCGGTCGGGCCGCCGGCGGAGAAGGGCACCACGATGGTGATGGGCTTCTCGGGATACTCGGCCAAAGCGGCCGAGGCCGCGGCCAGCGCCACGGTGGCGAACAGGAATTTCTTCATCGGTGTACTACCTCAGGGGAACGGCGGGATGCCGGGGCGGGGCATGTCACGTGCAGCCTGGACGGCGTTTCGACGCCTTTGCCGGCGACTTGAGCACCATTAAACGTAACGTCGGCCGTCCTCGATGACTTTGCCATCGTCAGGGAGGCTGCCCGGAGCGCAGAGTTCCACCTCGGCGCGCAGTTTTGTGACTTCGCGCACGCTCGCCGCCAGCTGCTGCGCGAAACCGTCGGCCGCGGGTTCGCGCGTTTCGGCGCGCAGCAGCAGCGTCTCGGCTGCCGGCTCGCCGCCGACCACCAGCCTTAGCCGCCCCAGCCCCGGGTGGCGCTGCGCCAGCTGCGCCAGTTGCGCCGGGTGCACGAACATGCCGCGCACCTTGGTGGCCTGGTCGGCGCGTCCCAGCCAGCCGCGCAGCCGCACGTTGCTGCGCCCGCTGGGGCAGGGGCCCGGCAGCACGGCCGAGAGGTCACCGGTGCCGAAGCGGATCAGCGGGTAGTCCGGATTGAGCGTGGTCACCACCACCTCGCCGATCTCGCCCTCGGCCACCGGCTCGCCCGAGCCCGGCTGCACGATCTCGACGATCACGCCCTCGTCCACCACCAGCCCGGCACGTGCCGCCGTCTCGTAGGCGATGAGTCCCAGGTCGGCCGTGGCGTAGCACTGGAAGGCCTGTACCCCGCGCGCCGCGAACCAGGCCTGCAGCGAGGGCGGGCAGGCCTCGCCGCTGACCAGCGCCTTGGTGAGCTGCGGCAGCGCCACGCCCTGCTCGGACGCGCGCTCCAGCAGGATCTTCAGGAAGCTGGGCGTGCCCACGTAGCCCTGCGCGCCCAGCTCGGCCAGCGCCTGCAGCTGCAGCTCGGTGTTGCCCACGCCACCGGGAAAGACGGTGCAGCCCAGCGCGTGCGCGCCGGTCTCCATCATCGAGCCCGCCGGCGTGAGGTGGTAGCTGAAGCTGTTGTGCACCAGGTCGCCGTCGCGAAAGCCCGCGGCGAAGAGCGCGCGCGCCATGCGCCACCAGTCGGGCGAGGCGCCCTCGGGCTCGTAGATCGGCCCGGGCGACTGGAACACGCGGCGCGCGCCGGCGCTGCGCTGCAGGCCCCTCCAGCCAATGGTGGCGAAGCCGCCGAAGGGGTCGCCCTGGGCGCGCTCGCGCTGGCGCTGCAGCAGCTCGGACTTGCGCAGTACTGGCAGCCGCGCCAGCGCGGCGCGGCTGGCCACGTCGCGCGCGTCCACGCCCGCCAGCAGCTCGGCCACGGCGGGGCTGGCGGCCTGCGCCTGCGCCACCACGCGCGGCAGTGCCGCCATCAGCGCGGCCTCGCGCGCGGCCGGGTCGCGCGTCTCCAGCGCGTCGAAGAAATCAGTCATCACGGTCTCCCCAGCGGGCCAGCTCGCGCTTGAGCTCGGCCACGAAATCGCGCAGCGCGGCATGGTCGTCGATGACGCGCTCCTGCCACTGCGGCGAGCGCGCCGGCTGGCGCACGCGCGCCGCGCGCAGGTCCGGCCCGTCCAGCGCCACGCGGGCGATGGCCTGGCCGCGGCGCTCGAAGCGCCCCTCGCGCTCGGTCAGGCCCAGCGCGCGCAGCTCGCGCTTGAGGCGCTGCAGCCCCTCGTCGGGCTTGAAAGGTGGCGGGGCAAAGAAATCGTCGCTCATGAAAGGCGCTCCTTCACGGCCGGACCGCCCGCGGGCCCGGCAAGAGAGGTCAAGCCAGCCAGCGCTTCCTGCGCTTGTAGCTCTTGACGTCCTTGAAGCTCTTGCGGTCGCCGCCGCCCATGCCCAGGTAGAACTCCTTGACGTCCTCGTTCTCGCGCAGCGCCTTGGCCTCGCCGTCCATGACGATGCGGCCACTTTCCATGATGTAGCCGTAGTCGGCGTAGCGCAGCGCCATGTTGGTGTTCTGCTCGGCCAGCAGGAAGGTGGTGCCCTCCTTGGTGTTGAGGTCGCGCACGATCTCGAACACCTCCTCCACGATCTGCGGTGCCAGGCCCATGGAGGGCTCGTCCAGCAGCACCATCCTGGGGTTGGCCATGAGCGCGCGGCCGATGGCGCACATCTGCTGCTCGCCGCCGGAGGTGTAGGCGGCCAGCGAGCCGCGCCGCGTCTTCAGGCGCGGGAAGTAGGCGTAGACCTTCTCCAGCGTCTGCGCCACGGCGGCCTTGCCGTCGCGGCGGGTGTAGGCGCCGGTCATGAGGTTGTCCTCGATGGTCAGGTGCGCGAAGCAGTGGCGCCCCTCCATCACCTGGATCACCCCGCGCTCCACCATGGCCGCGGGCGAGAGCTTCTCGATGCGCTCGCCGCGCAGCTCGATGGAGCCCTTGGTGACGTCGCCGCGCTCGCCCGCGAGCAGGTTGGAGACGGCGCGCAGCGTGGTCGTCTTGCCCGCGCCGTTGCCGCCCAGCAGGGCGACGATGCGGCCTTCGGGCACCTGCAGCGACACGCCCTTGAGCACCAGGATGACGTGGTTGTAGATGACCTCGATGCTGTTGACGTTGAGCAGCGGTGGGGACATGGCGAAGCGCTCTGGGCTGGGTGGTGCGGAGTGCCCCCGTCGCGGGCCGGGCCCGCAACGGGGGTTCTTCAGGGCCGGGGCGGTGTCAGGCGCCGCTCTGGCAGTCCTCGGGCGGACGGCGGGTGAGCTTCTTCTCCGCCGCGTACTTGTCGGCCGCGGCCTTGACCAGCGGCTTGGAGATCTGCTCGTCGGCCTGGTACCAGTCGGAGCTGAAGTTCCACTTGCTGCCGTCCCAGGTGTGCACGCGCACCCAGCTCGACCCCATGTGGTCGGCGCAGGAGGTGCTCAGCGGCCGCATCACGCCGGAGAAGCCCAGCGCGTCGAGCTTCTTCTGGTCCAGCGCCAGGTTCTCCAGGCCCCAGCGCACCTGCTCGGCGGTCATGACCTTGCCCTTGCCGAAGCGCTCCTGCGCGCGGCGCACCGCCTCCACGCCCAGCATCTGGATGATCACGCCGCGGGTGTAGAGCACCGAGCCGACCTCGTCGCGCGGGCCCGAGCCCTGGCCCTTGTCGTGCACGTGCTTGAGGATGTCTTGGATCACCTTCGGGCTGGTGCCCGACGGGTTCAGCGCCAGCGCGCTGTAGCCCTTGGCGCCTTCGCCCACGTCCTTCACGTCGGGCTCGGCGCCGGCCCACCACACGCCGAACATCTTGTCGCGCGGGTAGCCCGTGGCCTGCGCTTCCTTCAGCGCGGTGGAGTTCATCACGCCCCAGCCCCACAGCAGCACGTAGTCCGGGCGGCTCTGGCGCACCTGCAGCCAGGCCGACTTCTGCTCCACGCCCGGGGCCGTCACGGGGATGAGCTGCAGGTCGAAGCCGTGCATCTTGCTGCGCTCCTGCAGCAGCGGGATGGGCTCCTTGCCGAAGGGGCTGTCGTGGTAGACCAGGGCGATCTTCTTGCCCTTGAGCTTGTCGAGCCCGCCCTCCTTCTTGCCCAGGTGCTGGATCAGCACGTCGGCGCCGGTCCAGTAGGTGCCCATGAGCGGGAAGTTCCACTTGAACACGCCGCCGTCCTGCGAGGCCGCCAGGCCGTAGCCCAGGGTGATGAGCGGGATCTTGTCCACCGGCGCCTTGTCGGTGAGCGCGAAGGTGATGCCCGTGGACTGCGGGTCGAACAGGGTGTTGGTCCGGCCCTTGAGCCGCTCGTAGCACTCCACGCCCTTGTCGGTGGCGTAGCCGGTCTCGCACTCCTCGAAGGCGATCTTCACGCCGTTGATGCCGCCATCGCGGGCATTGATCATCTTGAGGTAGTCCTGCTTGCCGTTGGCCCAGGGCGTGCCGTTGGGGGCGTAGGCACCGGTGCGGTAGACCAGCAACGGGAAGAACTGCTCCTTGGCCTGGGCCTGGGCCTGGGCGGCCGTGCTGCCCAGCGTGCCGGTCAGGGCCGCGGACACGGCCGCGGCGGCCAGGGCGATCGAACGGAAACGGGAAAGGTTCATCACGAGTCTCCTCTGGGGTTGCGGCGCACTCTGGGGTGCGGTGGTCGAAGCCGGTGGCGGCTGCAGGCCGGCCATCAGTGCGGGAAGGGCCACAGGCGCAGCTTCTCCTTGCCCGTGGACCACAGCCGCGCGATGCCGTGCGGTTCCACGATCAGGAAGAAGACGATGAGCCCGCCAAAGATCATGAATTCGAGATGGCTCAGCAGCGCGGTGTCCACGTTGAGCCCCACCATCGCGCCCAGCGCCGGCAGCGTGTTGGTCAGCACGATGGGCAGCACGACGATGAAGGCCGCGCCGAAGAAGCTGCCCATGATCGAGCCCAGCCCGCCGATGATCACCATGAACAGCAGCTGGAACGAGCGGTCGATGTTGAACGCCGCCGGCTCCCACGAGCCCAGGTGCACGAAGCCCCACAGCGCGCCGGCCACGCCCACGATGAAGGAGCTCACCGCGAAGGCGCTGAGCTTGGCGTACACGGGGCGGATGCCGATCACGGAGGCCGCCACGTCCATGTCGCGGATGGCCATCCACTCCCGGCCGATGGCGCCGCGCACCAGGTTCTTGGCCAGCAGCGCGAACAGGCACAGCAGCGCCAGGCAGAACAGGTACTTCTGCACCGGCGTGTCCAGCGGCAGCCCGAACACGTTCAGCCCCGCCACGCTCACCGAGCCGGAGGAGGAGTCGTTGGTCACCCACTTCAGCCGCAGGCAGGCCCAGTCCACGAAGAACTGCGCCGCCAGCGTCGCCACGGCCAGGTACAGGCCCTTGATGCGCAGCGACGGGATGCCGAACAGCACCCCCACCGCCGTGGCGCTCAAGCCCCCGCCCAGCAGCGACAGCAGCAGCGGCATGCCCTCGAAGCGCACGTGGAAGTTGTAGGCCGCGTAGGCGCCCACGGCCATGAAGGCCCCGGTGCCCAGCGAGATCTGCCCGCAGTAGCCCACCAGGATGTTCAGCCCCAGGGCGGCCAGCGCCAGGATCAGGAACGGGATGAGCACGGCGCGGAACAGGTATTCCGGCGCCAGCAGCGGCACCGCCGCGAAGGCGAAGGCCATCAGCGCCAGGATGGCCCAGCGGTCCTGCGCGATGGGGAAGATCTGCTGGTCGGCGCGGTAGCTCGCCTTGAACTGGCCGTTCTCGCGGTAGAGCATGTTCGTTCTCCTTGTTCGCCCGGCGCGTCAGACGCGGTCGATGATCTTTTCGCCGAACAGCCCCTGCGGCCGCACCAGCAGGAACAGCAGCGCCAGCACGTAGGCGAACCAGATCTCGATGCCGCCGCCCAGCAGCGGGCCGATGTAGACCTCGGAGAGCTTCTCGCCCACGCCGATGATCAGCCCGCCCAGGATGGCGCCCGGCACCGAGGTCAGCCCGCCCAGGATCACCACCGGCAGCGCCTTGAGCGCCACCAGCGACAGCGAGAACTGCACGCCCAGCTTGGAGCCCCAGATGATCCCGGCCACCAGCGCCACGAAGCCCGCCACGCTCCAGACGATGATCCAGATGCGCGACAGCGGTATGCCGATCGACTGCGCCGCCTGGTGGTCGTCGGCCACCGCGCGCAGCGCGCGGCCCGTGCCCGTCTTCTGGAAGAACAGCGACAGCGCCGCCACCAAGCCGGCGGCGATCAGCGCGGCGTACAGGTCCTCCTTGTTGACCAGCAGCCCGCCCTCGAACATGTTCTCCAGCACCAGCACCGGGTCCTTGGGCATGCCCACGTCGATCTTGTAGATGTCCGAGCCGAACAGCGTCTGGCCGAAGCCGTCGAGGAAGTAGGTGATGCCCAGCGTCGCCATCAGCAGCGTGATGCCCTCCTGGTTCACCAGCTTGCTCAGCACCAGGCGCTCGATGGCCCAGGCCACCGCCGCCATCACCGCCAGCGCGCACACGAAGGCCAGCAGGTTGGCCAGCAGCCGGTTGTCGAAGCCCAGCAGCCTGGGGATCCACTCCGCGAAGCGCGCCATCGCCAGCGCGGCGAACAGCACCATCGCGCCCTGCGCGAAGTTGAAGACGCCGCTGGCCTTGTAGATGAGCACGAAACCCAGCGCGATCAGCGCGTAGAGCATGCCGGCCATCAGCCCGCCGGTGAGCGTTTCCAGAAAGAAACCCATGGTGGTGTTCCCGATCTTTTTTTGCCGATTCCGCTCGGGCCGAGCGGCGGATGGAAAGCCTCAGTGCGAGGTGCCCAGGTAGGCGCGGATCACGTCCTCGTTGGCGCGCACCGCGTCGGGCGGGCCGTCGCCGATCTTCTTGCCGTAGTCGAGCACCACCACGCGGTCGGAGATGTCCATCACCACGCCCATGTCGTGCTCGATGAGCACGATGGTGGTGCCGAACTCGTCGTTGACGTCGAGGATGAAGCGGCACATGTCCTGCTTCTCCTCGACGTTCATGCCCGCCATGGGCTCGTCGAGCAGCAGCACCGAGGGCTGCATGGCCAGCGCCCGGCCCAGGTCCACGCGCTTTTGCAGCCCGTAGGGCAGGCGGCCCACCGGGGTCTTGCGCCAGGGCTGGATCTCCAGGAAGTCGATGATGCGCTCCACCGCCTCGCGCTGCTCCAGCTCCTCGCGCAGCGCCGGGCCCAGCCGCAGCGCCTGCTGGAACAGGTTGCACTTCATGCGCAGGTTGCGCCCGGTCATGATGTTGTCCAGCACGCTCATGCCCTTGAACAGCGCGAGGTTCTGGAAGGTCCGGGCCACGCCCGCTTCGGCCACCTGCCGCGGGTTCATGTGCTTGAAGCTCTGGCCGCGCAGCGTGATCGAGCCCTCCTGCGGCTGGTACACGCCGTTGATGCAGTTGAGCATCGAGCTCTTGCCCGCGCCGTTGGGGCCGATGATGGAGCGGATCTCGTGCTCCCTCACGTCGAAGCTGATGTCGGTGAGCGCCTTCACGCCGCCGAAGCGCAGCGTGATGTTGTTCACCGCCAGGATCACGTCGCCGATGCGCTTGCCCGGCGCGGGCTCGGTCGTCTGCACAGGCAGCGTGGTGTCGGGCTGCGCGAGCAGCTCGGAGCTGACGATGGCGTTCATCAAGCGGCCCTCCGGACAGCGGGGTAGGTCTTGGCCTCGGCGATGCGCAGCGTGGCGCTGACCACGCCGCTGCGTCCATCCTCGAACTTCACCGGGGTTTCGATGTACTGGCTCTCGCGCCCCTCGTAGAGCGCCTGCACCAGCGGCGCGTAGCGCTCGGCGATGAAGCCGCGGCGCACCTTGCGCGTGCGGGTGAGCTCGCCGTCGTCGGCGTCGAGCTCCTTGTGCAGCACCAGGAAGCGGTGCACCTGGCAGCCCGCGAGCTGCTCGTCGCGCGCGAGGTCGGCATTGACCTGCTCCACGCAGCCGCGCATGAGCTCCAGCACTTCGGGCTTGCCCGCCAGGTCGGTGTAGCCGGTGTAGGGCAGGTTGCGGCGCTCGGCCCAGTGGCCCACGGCCTCCATGTCGATGTTGATGAAGGCGCACACCTGGTCGCGCCCGTCGCCGAAGGCCACCGCTTCCTTGACGTACGGGAAAAACTTCAGCTTGTTCTCCACGTACTTGGGCGCGAACATGGCGCCGTCGAAGGCGCCGCCCCTGAGGCGCCCCACGTCCTTGGCGCGGTCGATGATCTTGAGGTGCCCGCCGGCGTCGAGGAAGCCGGCGTCGCCGGTGCGGAACCAGCCGTCCTGCAGCGCCTCGGCCGTGGCCTTCTCGTTGCGGAAGTAACCCTTGAGCAGTCCGGAGGACTTCACCTGCACCTCGCCGTCGGCGGCGATGCGCAGCTCCACCCCCTCGATGGGCACGCCCACCGTGTCCGCGCGCGCCTCGTGGTCGGGCTGCAGGCACACGAACACCGCCGTCTCGGTGGAGCCGTAGAGCTGCTTGAGGTTGATGCCGATGGCGCGGTAGAAGCTGAACAGGTCCGGCCCGATGGCCTCGCCCGCGGTATAGGCCACGCGTACCCGCGACATGCCCAGCTGGTTGCGCAGCGGACCGAAGATGCACAGGTCGCCCAGCTTCCACGCCAGCCGGTCGGCCAGCGACAGCGGCTTGCCGTCCATGCGGGCCGGGCCCACGCGGCGCGCGAGCTTCATGAAGCGCTCGAACATCCAGCGCTTGAGCGCGCCGGCGTCCTCCATGCGCACCATCACGCTGGTGAGCAGCCCTTCGAACACGCGCGGCGGCGCGAAGTAGTAGGTGGGGCCGATCTCCTTCATGTCGATGGAGACGGTGGCGGCCGACTCGGGGCAGTTGACCACGTAGCCGCAGGCCAGCCACTGCGCGTAGCTGAAGATGTTCTGGCCGATCCAGGCCGGCGGCAGGTAGGCCAGCACCTCCTCGCTGTCGCTGAGCTTGTCGAAGCGGGCGCCGGCCTGCGCGCGGTCCAGCAGCGAGCCATGGGTGTGCACCACGCCCTTGGGCGTGCCGGTGGTGCCCGAGGTGTAGAACATGGCCGCCACGTCGGCGCCCTGCAGTCGCGCCACCTCGGCGTCGAAGAACTGCGGATGCTTTCTGGCGTGCTCGCGCCCGGCCTCGGCCAGCGCGTCCAGCGAGTCCAGGCCCGGCTCGCGGTAGTTGCGCAGGCCGCGCGGGTCGTCGAACCACAGCCGCTGCAGCCGCGGGCACTGCGCCCGCACCTCCAGGAACTTGTCGATCTGCTCCTGGTCCTCCGCGACCACGAAGCGCACCTCCGCGTTGTTGAGCGGGAACACGAACTCCGCCGCCACCGCGTCCTGGTACAGCGGCACCGGAATGGCGCCCAGCGACTGCGCCGCCAGCATGCTGGCGTACAGGCGCGGGCGGTTCTCGCCCACGACGATCAGGTGCTCGCCGCGCTGCAGCCCGGCGGCAGCCAGGCCGTGCGCCAGCGCGCGCACCAGCTCCGCAAGCTGGGCCCAGGTCAGCGTTTGCCAGATGCCCAAGTCTTTCTCGCGCAGTGCGGGAGCGTGCGGGCGCCGGGCGGCGTGTTCGAGCAGCAGGTGAGGGAAGGTGGCCAAGGGCATCTCCTGACGGCGCCTGACGGCGGCTTCGAACGGACTCGGTTACGAAGTGCGCGAATTCTGGGCAGCACTTTGACGCCAGGTTGTCGCGGCGGCGACAATCTTCGGGTCTGTCCCCAAAGGGGTTTCCCGCATGGCCCTTCGCGATCTGACTCCGGCCTCGGCGCTGCTGGCGCGTTCGCGCCCGCCGCGGCCGCAGGAGCTGCAAGCCATCCACTGGCTGCCGCGGCTGGAACCCGCGGTGCGCGACGTGGCGCTGTCCGCGCTGCGCGTGGTGGAGGTGCAGCCCGGCGAGCTGGTGTGCCGCGTCGGGCGCCCGCCGGTGTACTGGTTCGGCGTCGTGGACGGGCTGCTCAAGGTCAGCAACGACGACACGCGCGGCGCCAACGTGACCTACATGGGCGTGCCCTCGGGCGGCTGGTTCGGCGAGGGCACGGCGCTCAAGCGCGAGCCCTACCGCTTCAACGTGCAGGCGCTGCGCCGCAGCCTGATCGCTGGGCTGCCCATCGACAGCTTCGACGGGCTGCTGGCCAGCAGCCTGGGCTTCAACCGCTTCCTGATGCAGCAGCTCAACGAGCGGCTGGGCCAGTTCATCGCCGCGCGCGACATCGACCGCCTCTCGCAGCCCGACGCGCGCGTGGCGCGCAGCCTGGCCGCGCTGTTCCACCCGGTGCTCTACCCCGGCGTGGGCGAACTGCTGCGCATCACGCAGCAGGAGCTGGCCTACCTGGTCGGGCTGTCGCGCCAGCGCGTCAACCGCGCGCTGCGCACCCTGCAGGCCGATGGCGTCATCCGCATCGAGTACGGCGGCGTGCGCGTGCTGGCGCTGGATCGGCTGCGCCAGTACGGGCCGCGCGACTGAGGGCGCGCCGCAACGCCGATGCGCAAGGTGTGCCGAGGCCCGTTCCAACTCTGACAATCACCCTGTGCGGCTGGGGAGGCCGCACCGCGTGCCGGGAGGGCACGTGCCCGAAGAGCGAACAGGACCACATCCATGACGATCCAGACGATTTCGATGCGCCTTGCGCCGCTGGCGTGCGCGGCCGCCCTGCTGCTGGCGGGTTGCGGCGGTGGTGGAGGGGGCGGGGACACTCCCGCCACGGCCGGCTTCGATGCTTCCAGCTACCGCACGGTGGCCGAGCCGGCGGCGGCCTCGTTGCTTGCAACCGTGGGTGTCGCCGGGGCGCTGGACGGCGGATTGAGCACGGAGTTGCCGCTGGGACTCGATCAGGCTGCGGCCCGGCCCGATCCCATCGCATTGCTCAAGCGGCTGGGCGTGCAGGCCGCTGCCGCGCGCGAGCAGGCAAAACTGCTGGAGCCCATCGACGAGCGCTGCGAAGGCGGCGGCTCCATCACCGGCTCCGCCAACGTGGCCAATGCCAATGTGCCGACGGCTGGCGACACCATCAGCCTCACGGCCAACAACTGCGTGGTCGACGGCGTCGTCGTTGCCGGCGGCCTGGACATCACCGTGCGCAGCTACCGCGAGACGGCGTCGTCCGAGTCCGGCAGCCTGGCATTGAACTTCCGCAGCTTCAGTGCCGGCGGCGCCACGGTGAACGGCGGCGCCACGCTGAGCTTCAGCGCCACCGCGAATCAGACCAACGTCACGCTGGGCTTCTCGAACGCCACCATCGCCAACGCCGGCTCGACGGTGACGCTGAACTACACGACCACCCTGGCAGCGACCCCGATCGGCACCACCGTTTCCGTAACGGGCCGCCTGGCGATGAACGGCCACGAGTACACGCTGAGCCAGCCGATACCTTTCGGCATCACCAGCGACATCGGCCTGAACCCGGGTGGCACGCTGCAGATCCAGGAGGCGCTGGGCGCCCGGGTGCGGCTCGTGGCAGGCACGGACCGCTTCACGTACCAGTACTTCGCCGCCAGCAACAGCGGCGCCACGCCCGACGCCACCAGCGTCGGCAGCATGTCCTACTGATGCAGCCCGTCCCGCCCGGCCCGGCTGCGCGCGGCCGGGCTGGGTAGCATCGGCGGCGCCTTGCTACCACCCCCTGTGCCGCCCATGCCGCCACCTCCCCAGGACCTGCCCCGCGCCACGCTGGGCGTGCTCTTCATCGCCGCGCTGATCGTGGGCTCGCTGTGGATCCTGCGCCCCTTCCTGGGCCCGGGCATCTGGGCGGCGATGCTGGTGGTCTCGACCTGGCCGCTGCTGCAGCGGCTGCAGCGCCGGCTCTGGGGCCGGCGCTGGCTGGCGGTGACGGTGATGACGCTGCTGCTGGTGGTGGGGCTGGTGCTGCCGCTGACGCTGGCCGTGGGCGCGCTGGTGGCGCACATCGACCTGATCGGCGAGGCGCTGCGCGCGCTCACCGCCTGGCGCCCGCCGCCGGCGCCGCCGGCCTGGGTGTCGGAGCTGCCCTTCGTGGGCACGCAGCTGCGCCGCGCCTGGGAAGACGCGGTGCGCCTGGGCGCGGGCGGTCTGCTGGCCATGCTCACCCCTTATGTCGGCAACGCCACGCGCTGGCTGCTGGCCGAGGTGGGCAGCGTGGGCTGGGTGCTGCTGCAGTTCCTGGTCACGACCGTGCTGGCCGCCGTGATGTACGCCACCGGCGAGAACTGGGCCGCGGCGCTGCGGCGCTTCGCCCGGCGCCTGGGCGGCACGCAGGGCGAAGCCGTGGTGCACCTGGCCGGGCAGGCCATCCGCGGCGTGGCGCTGGGCGTGGGCCTGACGGCGCTGGTGCAGGCGCTGTTCGCCGGCATCGGCCTGGGGCTGGCCGGCGTGCCCCTGGCCGGGCTGCTGACGCTGCTGATGTTCATGCTGTGCATCGCGCAGCTTGGCGCGCTGCCGGTGCTGCTGCCGGCAGCGGCCTGGGTGTTCTGGCAGGGCGCCACGGGCTGGGGCGTGTTCCTGCTGGTGTGGGCCCTGATCGCCACCACGATGGACAACGTGATCCGCCCGGTGCTCATCCGCGTCGGCGCGGACCTGCCGCTGCTGCTGATCTTCACCGGCGTGGTCGGCGGGCTGCTGGCCTTCGGGCTGGTGGGCATCTTCATCGGCCCGGTGGTGCTGGCCGTGGCCTACACGCTGCTCGACGCCTGGGCGCGCGAGGCGCCGGCGCTGCAGGAGCCGGCCGCGGCGGCAGCGGCCCTGCCGCCGCGCGAGCCACCCGCGGCCTGAACGCGCTGTCTCTCCGCCGCTACTGCGCCACGAACCCGATCGGCGCGCGCTTCGGCCCCGCGCCGGGCAGGTCGGCCACCTCGATGTGTCCACGCCCGGCCAGCCGCGCGTTGCCGAAGGCCGTCATCCAGGTGCGGCGCATCTCGCGCGGCGCCAGCGCCGCCAGCTTCTCCAGCACCTCGTCGGCGGGCTCGGGCTCGAAGCGCCGGCCCCAGTCGTGCGCGGCGCGGATGCCCGCGTACAGCCGCAGCGCGATGCAGCGCGCCGCCTCGTGGTCCGGCGGCTGCACCTCGTACACGTTCATGCGGTTGAGGATCGGCTCGGGGATGCAGCGCTCGTCGTTGGCCGTGGCGATCCAGATCACCTGGCTGGCGTCGATGGGCACTTCCGCGAACTCGTCCGTGAAGCCCTGCGCCGTGTCGTGCTCCAGCAGCGAGTACAGCGCCCCGAGCGGGTCGTAGGCCTGCTCGGCACGCGCCTTGTCGATCTCGTCCACCACCATCACCGGGTTGGCGTAGGCGCCGTCCACCAGCGTCTCGAACACCTTGCCCGGGCGCGCGCCCTTCCACTGGCTCGACGCCCCGCTCAGCACCCAGCCGGCGGTGAGCGAGCTCATCGAGACGAAGCCCAGCCCCGTGCCCAGCAGCGCCGAGACCACGCGCGCGAAATGCGTCTTGCCGATGCCCGGCGGGCCCAGCAGCAGCATGGGCGTGATCTCCAGCGCGTCGCGGCTGTCCTGGCACAGCGCCAGCTGCCGGCGCACGTCGTCGAGCACCTCGCGGAAATTGGGCAGCTCCTCGTAGAGGTGCTGCATCGCCGGCAGCCCCGAGGGCTTCACCTGGAAGCGTTCCGGGCCCTTTTCGAGCATGCGCTCGTAGGTGCTGCGCAGGTGCTCGTGCTCGCGCGGGGGCAGCTTGGTCAGCCGCCGCTCCACCTCGTCGACGCGGTAGAGGCTGCGCAGGCTGGCGATCGGGATGTGGCCGCTCGCCGGCGCGGGAACGAGATCGGTGGATGGGGAAGCCATGGACACACCTCCTTGCGTTTCCGGGCTCCGCGGGGGCACACCTTCCGACATCCAGCGCGGTGGATCGTGCCGCGGCGCCTCGTTTCCCGTGGATTTAAGCAAGAGGCAGGCCCATTGGAAAAGGGCCTTGGTCGTCCCTGGACGTGACTTGATGCCGGGCCCGGCCCCGGGCCTGCCCTGAACGGGCCCGGGTGGGCCGCGCGCGTGCCTACTTGACCCAGGTGTTGAGCTGGATGATGGGCAGCAGCACCGCCAGCACGATGAGCATGACGACGCCGCCCATGGCCACGATCAGCAGCGGCTCCAGGATCGTGGCCAGCGCCAGCGCGCGGCGCTGCACCTCGGCGCCGAGCTGCGCCGCGGCGCGGCCGAGCATGGCCGGCAGCTCGCCGGTCTGCTCGCCCAGCCGCGCGAACATCGGCAACAGGCCGGGAAAGCGCTTCTTGGCCGCGATCGCCAGCGCCAGCGGCGCGCCCTCGCGCACCTGCACCAGCGCGTCCATGGCGTCGGCGCGCATGGCGCGGTTGGACAGCGTCTCGGCCGCGGCCTGCAGCGCCTTGAGGATCGGCACCCCGGCACCGGCGAGCATGGCCAGCGTGCCGGCGAAGCGTGCCGCGTTGTAGCCCCGTGACAGCCGCCCGAAGAGGGGCAGCCGCAGCCAGGCGGCGTCAAAGCGCTCCCGGAACGCCGGGTTGCGCAGCCCCAGCGCCAGGGCGCCGCCCGCCACGGCCAGCAGCGCCAGCATCAACAGCCCCCAGTTGCGCGTGAAGTCGCTGATGGCCAGCATCGCCACGGTCAGCGCCGGCAGCGCGCGCTTGGAGCTGGTGAAGACGGAGGCCACCTGCGGCACCACGTAGGTCACCAGGAACACCACGATCACCACCGCGATCAGCGACACGATGGCCGGGTAGAGCGTGGCGCCGATGAGCCGCGCGCGCAGCGCCTGGCGTTCCTCCAGGTCGTCGGCCAGGCGCTCCAGCACGGTGCCCAGCGCACCGCTTTGCTCACCGGCGGCCACCACGGCGCGGTAGACGTCGTCGAACTCGCGCGGCGCGCTGGCCAGCGCCCGCGCGAAGGCCGCGCCGGCGTTGACCTCGCTGCGCAGGTGCGCCACCAGCTCGCGCTGGCGCGGGTCCTCGGCCTCGTCGGCCAGCGCCGTGAGCGCGCGTTCCAGCGGCAGCCCCGAGGCCACCAGCCCGGCGAGCTGGCGCGTCCACACCGTCAGCGCCGTGCTGCCGAACACGCGCCCGCGCCAGCGCGCCCCGCCCGTGGGCGCGCCCTGCGCGTCGGTGGCCACCGGCACCACCTGCAGCGGCACCAGCGCCTGCGCGCGCAGCTGCGAGCGCGCCGCGCGCGCGTTGTCGGCCTCCAGCAGCCCGGTGCTGGTCTTGCCGGCGGCAGTGAGGGCCTCGAAGCGGTAGGCGGGCATGTGAAGGGTCCTTGAATGTCAGCGGCGCCGGGCTCAGCCCTCGCGCGTGACGCGCAGCACTTCCTCCGGCGAGGTGATGCCCGCGGCCACCAGCCGGTCGCCGTCCTCGCGCATGGAGCGCAGCCCCGCGGCCTCGGCCGCGGCGCGCATCTGCGCCTCGGGGGCGCGGGCGTGGATCAGGCCGCGCACCTGCTCGTCGGCCACCATCAGCTCGTACACGCCGGTGCGGCCGCGGTAGCCGCTGTGGGCGCAGTGCTCGCAGCCCACCGGGTGCCAGCGCCCGGCGTCGTCCTGGCGCCGGCATTCCGGGCACAGCTTGCGCACCAGGCGCTGCGCCAGCACGCCCAGCAGGCTCGACGACAGCAGGAAGGGCTCGACGCCCATGTCGGTCAGCCGCGTCACGGCGCTGGGCGCGTCGTTGGTGTGCAGCGTGGCCAGCACCAGGTGGCCGGTGAGCGAGGCCTGGATCGCGATCTGCGCCGTCTCGAAGTCGCGGATCTCGCCGATCATGATCACGTCCGGGTCCTGGCGCAGGATGGCGCGCAGCGCCTTGGCGAAGGTCAGCTCGATGCGCGCGTTGACCTGCGTCTGCCCGATGCCCGGCAGCTCGTATTCCACCGGGTCCTCCACCGTCAGGATGTTGGTGGTGGCCGTGTCCAGGCGCCCCAGCGAGGCATAGAGCGTGGTGGTCTTGCCCGAGCCGGTGGGGCCGGTGACGAGCACGATGCCGTGGGGCTGGTGCACCAGCCGGTCGAAGGTGGCCAGCACGTCGCCGTCCATGCCCAGGCCTTCGAGCGAGAACTTGGATTCGCCCTTGTCGAGCAGGCGCAGCACGGCGCGCTCGCCGTGCGCGCTGGGCAGCGTCGAGACGCGCACGTCGATGGCGCGCCCGCCGATGCGCAGCGAGATGCGCCCGTCCTGCGGCAGCCGCTTCTCGGCGATGTCGAGCTCGGCCATGATTTTCAAGCGCGAGATCAGCGCCGCATGCAGGGCGCGATTGGGCTGGACGACCTCGCGCAGCGTGCCGTCCACGCGGAATCGCACCGACGAGGCGCGCTCGTAGGGCTCGATGTGGATGTCGCTGGCGCCGTCCTTGGCCGCCTGCGTCAGCAGCGCGTTGAGCATGCGGATGATCGGCGCGTCGTTGGCCGCCTCCAGCAGGTCCTCCACGGCGGGCAGGTCCTGCATCATGCGGCTGAGGTCCACGGCGCTTTCCACCTCGCCCACCACCGCCGCGGCGCTGGACTCGCCGCCGGCGTAGGCCGAGGCGATGCGCTGCGACAGCGCGGCGCTGGCCTCGCGCTCGAAGTTGCCGACCTCGAACAGGCGCAGCACCTCCGACAGCGCCGCCGGCGGCGTGGCGTCGCCGCTCCACAGCGTGAACTGGCTGCCGTCGCCTTCGAGCAGCAGCTGGTGGGACTTGGCGTAGGCGTAGGGCAGGGGATAGCGGCCCATGGCGGTGTCTCTCCTTCGGTACTGCAAGGAAACGGGTGGTGTCCCGGCGCCTCAGCGCTGCGGCAGCGGCTCCACGCGCGGCTCGGGCACAGGCTGCGGCTGCGCGCCGGCGGGCGTGTCGGCGGCCGCCGGCACGGCCGGTACCACGGGGGTGACCGGTGCGACCGGCGGCGTCGGCGGCTGCGCCGGGCTCGACGGCGTGGTGCTGCCGCTGGGCGAAACCGGCACCACCGGCGGCAGCGGCGAGCCGCGCCCGGGCACCTGCGGCTGCGTGGGCAGCACCGGCGCGTCGTTGACCGGCGTGACGATGCTGGGCGAGGGCTGGCCGCCCTGCTGCATGGCGCGGATGGCGTCGTAGCGGTCGAGCGTGAGCGCCTGCGCGTCGGTCTGCGTGCGCAACACCACCGGGCGCAGGAACACCAGCAGGTTGCTCTTGACGCGACGGCGGTCACGGCTCTTGAACAGGTTGCCTACCACCGGCAGGTCGGCCAGTCCCGGCACCCGGTCCTCGCTGTCGGCGTACTCGTCGCGCATGAGGCCGCCCAGCACCAGGATCTGCCCGTCGTCCACCACCACGCTGGTCTCGATTGAGCTCTTGTCGGTGGTCGGGCCGTTGGTGGAAGCGGAGCCCGGCACCACGGCTGAGTTCTCCTGGAAAATGGTCATGCGCACCGTGCCGGCCTCGCCGATCTGGCTGCGGATGCGCAGGGTCAGGCCCACGTCGCGGCGCTCGACGGTCTGGAACGGGTTGACCGCGCCGGTGCCGGTGCCGGTGTTGGTGAATGTGCCGGTGACGAAGGGCACGTTCTGGCCGACGACGATCTTGGCTTCCTCGTTGTCCAGCGCCACGAGGTTGGGCGTGGACAGCACGTTGCCGCCAATCTCGTTTTGCAGGAAGTTGGCCATCGACACCAGCGTGATGGCGCCGTTGACGCGGCGCACGAAGCCGACGTTCAGGCCTGCGCTTACGGGTGCGGCGGCAGCGGTGGCGCTGCCGGTGGTGCCGTTGATCAGGGCGTTGGCGCCCGTGATGGTGTTGAAGATGTTGGTGCCGGCGTTGTTGTAGTTGGTGCCCGAATAAAGAAAATTCTTGTCGCCTTCCTTGCCCAGGATGCCCTGCCACTGGAAGCCGAACTGCGCCAGCTTGGTGGCGTCCACGCGCACGATCATCGACTCCACGTAGATCTGGGCGCGGCGCGAGTCGAGCTGGTCGATGACGGCGCGGATCTGCCGGTACAGCGGCTCCGGCGCGGTGATGATCAGCGAGTTGGTGGCCGGGTCGGCCTGGACGAAGCCGCCGGTGTTGACCTGCGCCGTGGCCTGCACCGGCGCCGTGGCCTGCGCCGACAGCCCGGTGCTGGTGCCGCCGGTGCCGCCGGTGACGCCGAAGCTGGTCTGCGTGGCCACGGGCTGCTGCACCGCCGGCTGGGCCGCACCGGCGCCGCCCAGTGCAGCGGCGCCGCCCGCGCCACCGGTGCCGGGCTGGGCCTGGGCCGCGAAGGCCGCGCGCAGCACGGTGGCCAGCCGCACCGCGTCGGCATTCTTGAGATAGACCACGCGGATGTTGCCCGACTCGCTGCCGCCCTCCAGGGGCCGGTCGAGCCGCTCCACCGTGGCGCGGATCTGCGCCAGCCGCGCCGGGCTGGCCGCGCGCACCAGCAGCGAGTTGCTGCGCGGGTCGGCCAGCACCGAGGTGCCGCCGGCCGCGCCCGGCACCGCGCCCGGCACGGCGCCAGCGACGCCGCCGCCGCCGTCGGCCAGGCGCTGCACCAGCTGCACCACGTCGCTGGCCACGGCGTAGCGCAGCGGGATGATCTCCACGTCGGTGCTGGCGGGCTGGTCCAGCGCGGCGATGATGCGGCCGATGCGCTGCAGGTTGTCCGCGTAGTCCGTGATCACCAGGGTGTTGGTGGTCGGGTTGGCGTTGATGGTGTTGTTCGGGCTGATGAGCGGGCGCAGCACCGCCACAAGGTTGTTCGGGTTCTCGTGGTTGAGCCGGAAGATCTGCGTGAGCACCTGGTCGCCGCGCTGCACCGGCGGCCCCACCGAGACCGTGCCGGCCTGCAGCTTGGCGTCGGCCTCGGGCACCACCTTGAGCAGCCCGCCGCTCTCCACCACCGTGAAGCCCAGCCCGCGCAGCTGCGCCAGGTAGTTCTGGTAGGCCTGGCGCACCGTCAGCGGCTGCTCGCTGTAGAGCGTGATCTGGCCGCGCACGCGCGGATCGACCAGGATCTGCCGGTCGATCATGGCCGCGATCACGCGCGTGACCGGCTCGATCTCGGCATTGACGAAGTTCAGCGTCACCGGCGTGCGCGAGCTCATCGCCGGACCACCGGGCACGGCCGCGGCCGGCGCGGAAGCTGCCCCCGCCGTGCCGCGCTGCTGCGCCCACAGCGGCGCTGCAGGCAGCAGCAGCGCCGCCGCCACGGTGCAGGCCACGGGCCGGGCCAGCGGTGCCAGGGAAAGACTCGGGCGCCGGCACGGCGCGGGAGGAGAGGGGCGCATCTTCATGCTCATCCGATCGTGATGACGGCCCGCGCGCCCTGGCGCCGGCCAATGATGTTCAGCAGGTTGTTCAACGCAGCTTCGCTGCCCTCGGCGGCGCGGGCCTCGCCCGTGAAGCGCAGCCGCGAGCCGGCCCACTGGCCCTGGCCGGAGAGCTGCAGCGCGCCCTGCAAGGTGGAGAGGTCCAGCGTCGTGGCCTGCCCCGTGCCCTGGACCTGCAGCCGGTAGCTGCCCAGCGGCCGCAGCGTGGACAGGCGCGAGGACATGCCCAGCACGTCGAGCTGGGCGTTGCCCAGCAGCGCAAGCCGGCCCTGTGCCCATTCGAGCTGCAGGCCCGACGCGCTCATGTTGAGCAGCCCGCCGAGCTGCAGCGTGTTCCACGGCGTGCCCAGCCCGGACAGCCAGGCGGCGGGCCATTGCCCGATGCGCCCGCCCGGCGGCGGCTCCAGCGTCGCGCGCAGGCGGCCGAAGCCGGGCTGCAGCCGCAGCTGCAGCGGCTGATCCATGCAGCAGTCCTGGCGCAGCGACAGCAGCGCCTGCAGCCCGGCCGGGCGCAGCGTCCAGTGCAGCCGCCCGGGCAGCAGCACCGCGTCCTGGCTGTCCGCCCCGGCGCCGACCACCAGCACGGCGCTGCCATTCCAGACGGTGCCGCGCGTCTGCACCAGCAGCACGCGCTGCTGGCTGGCGGAAGCCAGGACCTGCGCCAGCCAGGCCGCCGGTGCGAACAGCACCAGCGCCAGCAGCGCACCCGCCAGCGCGCCCCACAGCGCCCAGCGCCGGCTGGCGCGGTGCAGGCGCTGCCAAGCCTGCGCCGTCAGTGCCGCCTCGGCCTGGGCCAGCGCGTCGCCGCGCGCCGCGCCGCGCCGCGGCCAGGACAGGGCCGGACGCCGCATCAGGAGCCGCCTCCGAGCGCCAGCACCACGCTGCCGCTGAAATTCTGTCCCGCGCGCGTGAGCTGCACCTCCACCGGCCGGGCGCGCGCGCCGCTGCGCACCTCGGCCAGCCAGTCGCGCAGCTGCTGGCCGTCAATGCCGGTGAGCGTGACCGTGGCGCGCTCGCCGGCCACGGCCAGCTTGGCGCGCTCGCCCAGGCGCTCCGTGGCCGCGCGCAGCGACTCCAGGCTCTGCGCCGCCGGCACGGGCGCGGTGGCGCGCAGCTCGCGCGCCTCGGCGGCCTGGCGCTGCATGCGCTGCAGCCGGGCTTCCAGGCGGTCGATCTCCGGCGGTGCCTCCTGCAGCGTGCGCCAGGCCGGCTGCACCAGCAGCAGCCACACGAAGAGCACGCCCAGCAGCACGCCCATCACGGTGAGCAGCCGGCGCTCGCGCGGGGCCAGGGCGCGCCAGCGCGCGCGCAGCTGCTCGCGCAGCACGTGCAGGCGCTGCAATTCGCGCGCGGCCGCGGAGTGGGTCGTCGCGTTCATGCGCCGCCCTCCGGACGCAGCGTGAGGCGCCCGTCGGCCGCCTCGACCACCCAGCCGCCGGGCCGCAGCTGCGTCCTGAAGGCCTCGATCTCGGCCGGGCTCCAGCCCGCGGCGGGCAGCGTGAGCCGGCCCGGCTCGAAGCGCAGCCCATCGAGCGGCGGCCGGCCTTCCGGCCAGGCCAGCGCGGCTGCCGACAGCAGCGACTCGAAGTCCGCCTCGCCGGGGCGGCCCGCGGCGGCGCGCAGCGTCTGCATCTCGCGCTCCATCTGCAGCGGCGCGTCCAGGATCGCGCGCATTTCCGGGAAGGCCGAGCGCAGCGTCTGCTCCATCGCCAGCCGGCGCTGCTGGAGCCCCGCGCGCAGCTGCCAGGCGTTGAGGTTCATGCCGACGATCTGCACCGCCGCCAATGCCACCAGGCCCCAGCGCACCGGGCGCCAGGGCGGGCTGCGGAACTGGCGCCACGCGTCGCGCAGCGCGAGCATGCCGCGGTGCTGGGGTGCCAGGTCGAACTGGCGCAGGTTCCACAGCGAACGCGCCGCTTCGAGCATGCGCTCCTCGTCGCCCAGCAGCTGCACCGGCGCGCCGAGCCAGCGCTCGGCCTCAGCGGCGGCGGCGGGCGTGGCGGTCCAGCGCGCGTTCTGCTCCTGCCAGCGCGCCAGCAGCTGGCGCGCCATGCTGCCCTGCAGCCGCAGCGCGGCCACGCCGTCGGCATCGCTCCAGGTCAGGCGCAGCGCGGCCTGCGGATCGTCGCCCGGCACGGTGCTGAAGTGGCCGTGCGCCTGCGTGGCGTCGGGCCAGGCCGCGGGCAGCACGCGCTCCACCAGCAGCCCCGCGCCTTCGAGCACCGCCAGTTGCGACGCGAGCCAGGGGCGGTGCACGGCGGCGACCCAGGCCGACTCGCCGGGCGCGGCCTTGGGCGCCAGCGCCAGGTGCACCTGCTCCGGCTCTTCCAGCAGCGACTCCTCCAGCACGCCCAGCAGCGCCGCGCGCAGCTTGGCCGCGGGTGCCTTGGGGCAGGTGATGCGCAACCAGCTGCAGTCGGCGTCAGCCAGCAGGGCCAGCACCGTGTCGGCGCGCGGCAGCAGCGCCGCGCTGCAGCGGCCGCTGCTGCCCACGGCCAGCCCGTCGGGACTCAGCACATAACTGAACTCGCCTCCGCCGCGGGCCGGCGCGGCAGCCCCGTCGGCACCGATGCGGTCGCGGGGCGGGATCTGGACGACGAGGATGGACATGTGAGTCGAGGCTAACTGAGTTTGTTGCGTCGCCGCAATGCGGCGCGGACGGCTCGGCCGGGGCGGCAGGCTACCGCAGTTGCGTAAAGGTCACGTTAACGCGCCGGCGCGGCCGTGCCCGGCGGCGCCGTGATGGCGCTGACGCGCTCGCGCCGCTGCACCACGACCTCGTTCTGGACGCGCCTGACCAGCGAGCGCTCCTCCAGCACCTGGTCGCCCAGCCGCAGCCGGCCGCGCACTTCGAAGTAGTCGGACTTGACGTCGGTGAAGCTGAAGTCGGGTGGCGGCGTGGAGGAGAACAGCGCCGTGGCCTCGGCCACCGCCCTGAAGGGTTGCTGCTCGCGCCGCTGCACCAGGCGCTGCGCGCTGCCCAGGTCCAGCCCCTGCACGACCGCGGCCAGCACCTCGCGCGGCGCGGTGTTGAGGTTGACCTTGGTGCCTGGCACCGGCAGCACTACCACCAGCGGCGCGAGCTTGGCGAGCGTGGCCTCGTCCAGGCCCAGCCAGGTCATCTGGTCGAGGCTGCGGGGCATCAGCGGCGCCTGCGCGTCCGGCACCTCGGCCATGGCCAGCAGCAGCTGCCCGGCCAGTTGGTCCGCGAGTCCCGACGACAGCGAGGCCACGGTGAACAGCTTCTGCAGCACCAGCCGCTGCTTCGGATCGACTTCGAGCTTGCCCTGCTCGGTGGTGCGGATGAGGTTGCGCAGGTTGTAGCGCGCCTGCGCGTCGGTGATGTCCCCGGAGAGGAAAGCCTCCGGGCCGTCGTCGGCGTTGGCGCTGCGCTCCGCGGCCAGGAAGGTGGACAGCCGCGCCTCGGCCAGCGGCACGGCCCAGGGCTCGCCCAGGTGGTCCACCTGCGAGGTGCGGGTGTCCTCGCGCAGGATCAGCCGCGCCCAGTCCAGCGCACCGTTGAGGATCCAGGCCGATTGCGAGCGCGCCCGCTCGGCCGCCTCCACCTCCACCGCGCGCCACTGCTGCCACACCATGCCGGCGGCCAGCGTGGTCACCACCGTCACCAGGATCATCGCCACCAGCAGCGCGGCGCCGGACTGCGCGCGGCGGCGGCGCGGTGCGCCGAAAGCGAAGGCAGGCCGGGTCGTCATGGCGAGACCTGCGGGCCCAGCGCGATGGAGCGCGTCACCGTGCCCGGGCGCGGCCGCGTCAGCGACAGCAGCAGCCGCACGCCGCTGGGCAGTTCCGGCGCGGCATTCTGCGCGGCGCTGGCGGCCGGGTCGGCGGCGGCCACGTCGCCGCTGGACTGGGCATTGCTCCAGCCGTTGCGGCGGTAGAAATAGACCTGCAGCCCGGTGATGCCGTCGAGCAGCACCAGCTGGTTGGGCTCGTTGCCCAGCAACTGCTGGCTGCGCATCCACTGCTCCTGCAGGTCGCCGTAGCGCTGCACCACCGGGCTCGACCAGCGCAGCCAGCGCTGTTCGCGCAGCTGCCAGGCCACGAGCTGCACGCCGCCCTCGCTGGCGCGTGTCAGGCGCAGCGTGGCGCCGTCGAAGGTCAGGGCCGGCACGCCGCTCGTCTGGTAGAGCGCCTGCAGATCCGCCTCCCACTGTGCCAGCACGGTGTTGAGCCGCGCGGTGGCCTCGATGTTGGACTCGACGCCTTCGCGCGCGCGCGCCAGGCCGTCGATGCCGCGCCAGGCCAGGCCGGCCATCACCGACATCACCAGCAGCGCCACCAGCACCTCGACCAGCGTGAAACCGCCCGCGCGCGCGCGTCGCATGTCCTTCAGTACCTCGGCAGGATGGTGGAGAGCACCAGCAGGGTCAGGCCGGCCGTGTCGCTGACCACCGCGTCCACGCGCCGGAAGTTGGGGTTGGGCGTCGGGCGCACCTTGAGCAGGCCGTTGTAGCGCACGCCGAGCTGCTCGCAGGCGAAGTCGGTGTCGCCGATGCCGGGAAACTGGCGCGCCAGGCGCAGCTCGGTGAGCTGGTTCTCGGCGCACCACTGCGCGGCGCTGACCTCGGCCAGGCGCTGCGCGTTGCCGGCCAGCGAGCCGGCGGCCTTCATGCCCGCGCCCAGCGCGATGGCCACGATGGCCAGCGCCACGAGCACCTCGATGAGCGTGAAGCCCGCCGCCGCGGCGCGCCGTGGCCTCATGACGTGGGCGTCTCCACGACGGTGAACGGCCCCAGGCCGTCGGTGGCCAGCGTCAGGCTGCGCTGCTGCAGCCGCAGCACGATGCGCTGCGCGCCGATCAGCGGCTCGGGGCCCAGGCGCAGCGCGCGCGCGCCCACGATCTCGGCGCTGGTGCGCTCGTCGAGCCAGCGCGTGGGCATCTTCACCGCCGGCGGCAGCCCGACGAAGCGGAAGGCGCCGTCGGTGTTGCCCGGGCTGCCGAGCTCGAAGCGCGCGGCCAGGCCGGCGGCGCGCGCCTGGGCGCGGGCCGACTCCAGCAGCGCCGACAGCCGCGCGGCTTCCTGGTCCAGCGCCTTGGCGTCGGCGTCGCGCAGCGCCAGGCTGGTGACGCCGGCGGCGATGGCGATGATCGCCATCACCACCATCAGCTCGATCAGGGTGAAGCCGCGTTGCGCCGGGTGCCGGGTCATGGGAACAGCCGGGTGCAAGGCCGGGCGCGGCGGAGTCGGCGGCAAGCGTCGGTACGCCGCGACGGGCTTACTGCCAGGAGCCGATGTCGGCGTTGTTGCCCTCGCCGCCGGGCTGGCCGTCGGCGCCGAAGCTGAAGACGTCGATCTCGCCCTTCACGCCCGGGTTGACGTACTGGTAGGGGCGGCCCCAGGGGTCGTTGGGCAGCTTTTCCAGGTAGGGGCGCCAGTTCGGCGGCACGCTGCCGCTGGTGGGCTTGGCCACCAGCGCCTGCAGGCCCTGGCCCGCTTCGGGAAAGCGCAGGTTGTCGAGCTTGTAGAGCTTGAGCGCCTGCATCAGGTTGTTGACGTCGGTGCGCGCGGCCGTGACGCGGGCGTCGTCGGCACGGTTGAGCACGTTGGGCACGATCAGCGCCGCCAGCACGCCGATGATGACCAGCACCACCATCAGCTCGATGAGCGTGAAGCCGCGCTGGCGCCGCGGGACGGAAGAGGAAACAGGCATGGCTCACACGCAAGTCGGAAGGGGGGCCATGATAATCGGCGCATGCAAGCCCGCCTGTTCGCCTTTGTCCTCTGGGCCGCCGTGGCCGCCACGCTCGTGTTCTGGGCGTTGCGCCTGGGCCCGCGCGCACCGGCCGTGCCGGCGCAGGCGGTGGCGGTGTCCACGTCGGCGGGCGCGCGCGGCGACCTCGACCGGCTGCTGGGCCGCAACGCCCCGGTGGCGCAGGAGGAGCCGCAGGTCGCGCCCGACGCGGGCCGTTTCCAGCTCGTGGGCGTGGTCGCCGCCGGCGGCGGCGCACAGGGGCTGGCGCTGATCGCCGTGGACGGCAAGACGGCGCGCACCTACCGCGTCGGCGCGGTGGTGGACGAGCGCTATGTGCTGCAGTCGGTGCGCACGCGCGGCGCGACGCTGGGGCCGCGCGGCGGCCAGGGCGGCATCGAGCTGGAGCTGCCGCCGCTGCCCACGGCCAGCGTCGGCACGCTGCCGGCAGCCGGCACCGAGGAGCCGGCCGGCGCACTGCCCAACGGCCGCCCGCCGCTGCCGGGCGCCGCTGCCCCGCACAACCTGCCGCCGGGCCAGGCCTTCCAGGGCATGGCGAGGCAGCCGATTGCACCTCAAGACATGCCGCCGCAGGTGCAGGAGATGCCGGTGCCGCACCAGGACGTGGAGCCACCTCCGCCCGAGCCGGCGCCAGGGCAGGGCGGCTGACGCTGCCGCCGCGCCGTCAGCGCAGGAACAGCCGGTACACCGGGTTGTCGGTTTCGTCCACCCAGGGATAGTCCAGCGCGTCCAGGAAGCGCTTGAGCGCGGCGCGGTCGCCGCGCGGCACCTGGATGCCCACCAGGATGCGGCCATAGTCGGCGCCCTGGTTGCGGTAGTGGAAGAGGCTGATGTTCCAGTCCGGCTGCATCGCCTCCAGGAAGCGCATCAGCGCCCCCGGCCGCTCGGGGAAGGTGAAGCGGAACAGCCGCTCGTCGCGGGCCAGCTCCGAGCGCCCGCCCACCATGTGGCGCAGGTGCTGCTTGGCCAGCTCGTCGTCGGTCAGGTCCAGCGTCGTGAAGCCGTGGCGCTCAAAGCTGCGCGCGAGCTTGTCGGCGTCCTCGCGCTTGCTGATGCCCACGCCCACGAACACGTGCGCCTGCTGCTGGTCGGAGATGCGGTAGTTGAACTCCGTGACCTGGCGCGGATGCGCCGGCGTGCCGATCAGCTCGCAAAAGCGCCGGAACGAGCCGCGCTCCTCGGGGATCGTCACGGCGAACAGCGCCTCGCGGTGCTCGCCCACCTCGGCGCGCTCGGCCACGAAGCGCAGCCGGTCGAAGTTCATGTTGGCGCCGCAGGTGATGGCGGCGAAGGTGCGGCCCTTGAGCTTGTGCTGCTCGACGTACTTCTTGATCGCCGCCACGCCCATCGCGCCCGAGGGCTCGACGATGCTGCGCGTGTCCTGGAACACGTCCTTGATGGCGGCGCAGACCTCGTCGTTGTCCACCACCACGAAGTCGTCCACCAGCTCGCGCGCGAGGCGGAAGGTTTCCTCGCCCACGAGCTTGACGGCGGTGCCGTCGGCAAACAGGCCCACGTCGCCCAGCTGCACGCGCTTTTTCGCACGCACCGAGCGCAGCATGGCGTCGGAGTCGGTGGTCTGCACGCCGATGACCTGGATCTCCGGGCGCACCGCCTTGATGTAAGCGGCCACGCCGCTGATGAGGCCGCCGCCGCCGATGGCCACGAACACCGCGTCGAGCGGGCCCTGGTGCTGGCGCAGCAGCTCCATGGCGATGGTGCCCTGGCCGGCGATGACGTCCGGATCGTCGAAGGGATGCACGAAGGTCAGGCCGCGCTCCTTTTCAAGCGCGCTGGCATGCAGCGCGGCGTCGGAGTAGCTGTCGCCGTGCAGCACGACCTCGCCGCCGAGCTGCTGCACGGCGTCGATCTTCACGCGCGGGGTGGTCACGGGCATGACGATCACGGCCTTGCAGCCCAGCCGCTTGGCGCTCAGCGCCACGCCCTGGGCGTGGTTGCCGGCGGAGGCGCAGATCACGCCGCGCGCCAGCTGCTCGGCCGTCAGGTGCGCCATCTTGTTGTAGGCCCCGCGCAGCTTGAAGCTGAACACCGGCTGCTGGTCCTCGCGCTTGAGCAGCACCTGGTTGCCCAGGCGGCGCGAGAGGCTGCGCGCCGCATCCAGCGGCGACTCCACCGCCACGTCGTAGACCTTCGCGGTCAGTATCTTCTTCAGGTAGTCCGGCGCGGGGGCCGCGGCCTTGCGGCGCTGTGCAGGGGGTCGGCGGCCGACCATGGGATGGCTCCTTGGCTGTTTATCGACTAACGGGGCGCAAGATCATAAGCGCCGCTCATGAGTGGGCCGGCATGCGCAGCTGGCGACGAGACCGAAAAGCACCCGGCCAAAAAAAAGCCCAGGGTGTTTGCCCTGGGCTTGAATCCACCAATGGAGGAGGTGGAGGAGACAACCTTCAGTCTGCAAGCTTCGGAACTTTCTCCGGGAATGTCCCGATGCAGACAACGCCTTCAGTGTATCCACGTTTTTGCTGCACTGCAAGAACCTCATCAGCAAAAACCCGCATGCCTGCCTCAAGCCGGGCCGGGCAGCGTTGCAAAATGCGCACTTTGCAGTGAGGGGTCCCCGCTGCGGGGCTTGCGACGATGGAATGCACGATCAACTGGGTGCCGGCCAGCGGCATGGCTTTCGTGGCCGAGACGGGCAGCGGCCACCTGCTGACCATGGACGGCGCGCCCGATGGCGGCGGCCGCAACCTGGCACCGCGTCCGATGGAGACGCTGCTGGCCGGCGCCGGCGCGTGCACCGCGTATGACGTGGTGCTGATCCTCAAGCGCGGACGCCACGAGGTCAGCGGCTGCCAGCTCAAGGTGACCTCCGAGCGCGCCCCGGTCGATCCGAAGGTGTTCACGAAGATCCACCTGCACTTCATCGTCAGCGGCCGCAATCTGCCGGCCGCGGCGGTGGAGCGCGCCATCGCGCTGTCGCACGAGAAGTACTGCTCGGCCACCATCATGCTCGGCCGCACCGCCGAGGTGAGCACGGGCTACGAGATCGTCGAGGCCTGAGCCCGGACGCGCCGGGCTCGGGCCCGGTTCAGATGTAGTGCGCCGTGGTCGTCATGACTTTGGCCGCGGCGCGCATGAGCCCGCGCACGGGCGCGGGCAGCTCCAGGCCGCCGGCGGCCAGGGCGTTGTCGGCGTGGCGGGCCTCGTCGAGCTTCATCTGCTCGACGATGGCGCGCGAGGCGGTGTCGCCTTCAGGCAGGCGCTGCAGGTGGCTGGCCAGGTGCTGCTCCACCTGGCGCTCGGTTTCGACGACGAAGCCCAGGCTGACGCGGTCGCCCAGCCGCCCGGCCAGCAGCCCGATGCCGAAGGCGCCCGCGTACCACAGCGGATTGAGCAGGCTCGGCCGCGAGCCCAGTTCGTCGAGTCGCTGCTGCGTCCAGGCCAGGTGGTCGATCTCCTCGCGCGCGGCCTGCGCCATCTGCTCGCGCAACTGCGCCGAGCGTGCAGTCAGCGCCTGCGCCTGGTAGAGCGCCTGGGCGCAGACCTCGCCCACGTGATTGACGCGCATCAGCGCGCCGGCCTCGCGTTTTTGCTCATCGCTCAGCGGTGTGGCCGGTTCGGCCGTCGCGCCCGCGGCCGGCACGGGCTGGGCCGCGTGCACGCTGCTGGTCACGGTGCGCAACGCGCGGTCGAGCGAAGTCAGCCAGAGGTCGAGGGGACTGGGCGAGCGGGACATGGGTGTGGCGGCGGTCGGTGAGCCCAAAAGTATGGCATCGCGATGACCCGGGGCGCCCGTTGTGCGCAGGCAACAGGCCTGACCGCTTTTTGGCCGCTTTCCTTGGCAAGCCGAAACCCCGTCTGGTGCAATAGCGCCAGCTTCCGCTGAGGAGGTTGGCCTGATCAGCACTTCAGGCGCCTGTCGTCGAGGGCGCCGCATCGGGACCACTCGTTCACAACCCTGGATGGAGATACTGCATATGAAGAAATCCCTGATCGCCCTGGCTGCGCTGGGTGCGTTCGCCGGTGCTGCCTCGGCCCAATCGTCGGTCACGCTGTACGGCCTGGTGGATCTGAGCTATCAGTACACGAAGGCTGGTGATGACGCACCTCTGGCTGGCGACAGCGTCAGCCGCCTGACTGATGGCACTGCTTACGGCCCGGGTTCGCGCTGGGGTCTGCGTGTGTCGGAAGATCTGGGTTCTGGCCTGAAGGCCAACGTGGTCCTGGAGTCGGGCTTCAATGCCGATGACGGCACGGGTGCTCAAGGCGCTCTGTTTGGCCGCCAAGCCTTCGTTTCGCTGGCTTCCGCTGTTGCGGGCGAAGTCCGTCTGGGTCGGCAGTACACCCTGCACGATGAAGTGCAGGTCCTGAACAACCCGTTCGGCAACTCCACGGTGCTGAACCCGGGTGCTGGCGCCTTCGGCAATACCGCCGCCGGGCGCGTTCCGCTGTTCATCGACGCGGTGCGTCAGAACAACGCCATCCAGTACATCTCGCCGAGCTTTGGCGGCTTCCGCCTGCAGGGCATGGTCGCGCTGGACGAGTCGTCGGGTACGGGCACCGGCACCGATCGGTACTACGGCATCAAGGGCACGTATGGCCAAGGCCCGCTCAACGTGGCGCTGTCCTACGAGCAGAGCAAGGACAAGGACGGCGGTGCCGGCGGTGGCACGGTCAACAAGATCGCGTCGCTGGGTGCCAACTACGACTTCGGCGTTGCCAAGGTATTCGCTGGCTACCAGCAGGGCAAGGATCTGGCGGCTGGCCCCGGCTTCGCTGGCTCCCTTGCTACTCCCGACCTCGTCGGCGCGGTCACCAAGCTGAAGGCGTTCACGGTTGGCGCTTCGGTGCCTTTCGGTGCCTTCACCGTGGGTGCGAATTACACCAAGTCCAAGCTTGAGAACGCGGCGGGTGCCGACACCGACTTGGCCAAGGCTGGCCTCGTGGCGACCTACTCCCTGTCCAAGACGACCACCGTCTACACCGGCTACGCTCAAGCTCTGGGCGACCTGAAGGACGACGTCAACGAGAAGCGCGTCTTCCAACTGGGCCTGCGCAAGGCCTTCTGATCGAACGGCATCAGAACTCCCGGGCCGGCTCGTCCAGCGGCCCGAGTCTCAAGGCGTCCCTCGGGGCGCCTTTTTCATTGCCGAAGTTGCCACCGCAACGCAAGGCATGAAAAAGCCGCCGGCCCCCTCGCGGGGCACGGCGGCTTCGTGCCGCTGGTTCAGGAGGCGGCTCGGGCTCAGCCGATGAGCCGCTCCTGCGCGAACAGCTCCTCGACCTTCTCGCGCTCGCGGATGCGCCAGGCCTGCGCGCCCTCGACCATCACCTCCGCCGCGCGCGGCCGGGTGTTGTAGTTGCTCGCCATGCTCATGCCGTAGGCGCCCGCGGACAGCACCGCCAGCACGTCGCCCTCGCGCACGGCCAGCTCGCGCTCACGGCCGAGCCAGTCGCCGCTCTCGCACACCGGGCCAACCACGTCCCAGGTCTCCACCGGCACGTCGGCGCGCTCGGCGCAGGGCACGATCGCCATCCAGGCCTCGTACATGGCCGGGCGCATCAGGTCGTTCATGGCCGCGTCGACGATGCAGAAGTGCTTGCCTTCCACTTCCGAGGGCTTCAGGTACTGCACCTCGGTCAGCAGCACGCCGGCGTTGCCCACCAGCGAGCGCCCGGGCTCCAGCAGGATCTCGCGGTGCCCGTGGCCGCGCGCGTCGATGCGCGCCAGCAGCGCCGCCACCAGCACGTCGGGCGCCGGCGGCGCCTCGTCGGCGTAGGTGATGCCCAGCCCGCCGCCCAGGTCCAGGTGGTGCAGCGCGATGCCCTGCGCCTCCAGCGCCTCGACCAGGTCGAGCATGCGGTCCAGCGCGTCGAGGTAGGGCTCGATCTCGGTGATCTGCGAGCCGATGTGGAAGTCGATGCCCACCGGCTCGATGCCCGGCAGCGCCGCGGCATGCCGGTACACCTGCAGCGCGCGCTGGTGGCTGATGCCGAACTTGTTGCTCTTGAGCCCGGTGGAGATGTAGGGGTGCGTCCTGGCGTCCACGTCCGGATTGACGCGCAGGCTCACCGGCGCGCGCCGGCCCATGCCGTGGGCCACCTGCGACAGCCGGTCCAGCTCGGCCTCGCTCTCGACGTTGAAGCAGCGCACGCCGGCTTCGAGCGCCTGGCGCATCTCCGCGGGCGTCTTGCCCACGCCCGAGAACACGACCTTGGCCGGGTCGCCGCCGGCGGCCAGCACGCGCTGGAGCTCGCCGCCGGAGACGATGTCGAAGCCGCAGCCGGCCTGCGCGAACAGCTGCAGCACCGCCAGGCTGGAATTGGCCTTCATGGCATAGCACAGCAGGTGCGGCCGGCCGGCGAGGGCGCGCTCGTAGGCCGCCAGCGCCGCGCGCATCGCGCCGCGCGAGTACACGTACAGCGGCGTGCCGTGCTCGCGCGCGAGATCGTCGAGCGCGCAATCTTCGAGCTGGAGCCGGCCGTCGGCGCGGCGCTGCAGGAACGGGGCTCCGGGCAGCGCGCTCATCGCTGGGCCCCCGTGCCGGTGGCCGCCGCCGAGGCGGCGGGAGCGACAGCGCCGGCCGCCGCGGGCGGTTGCGCGGGCAGGGTCAGCGGCCCCTTCTGGCCGCAGGCCGCCAGGCTCAGCAATGCACCCACGGCCAGCGGCAGCATGGCCACCGGGCCGCCGCGGCGCGCCGCTACACTCGTTCGAAGCTTCGTAGTCATCCTGAAATTTTATAGACCGCCATGAGCGACTCCCCCGCAGACCGCCTCTCCGACGCCGACTATCACCGCCTCAGCCATGCCGTGCTGGCCGGCGTGGAGGCGCAGATCGACCGCTGGCTGCAGGACGACGTGGTCGACATCGACGGCGCGCGCACCGGCGGGCTGCTGGAGCTGTCCTTTCCCGGCGGCAGCAAGATCGTGCTCAACACCCAGCCGCCGCTGCAGGAGCTGTGGCTGGCCGCGCGCAGCGGCGGCTACCACTTCCACCACAGCGCCGGGCGCTGGATCGACCGCAACGGCCGCGAGTTCTTCGACGTCCTTTCCGAGGCCGCCACCGCGCAGGCCGGCAAGCCGCTGCGCTTCACCGCGCCCTGACCAGGCCGGCTCTGCGGAACGCGGCCCCGCACAGCAGGGCCTGATGCGACGACGCCGGCTCCCGGGCCGGCGTCGCGCCGTGAAGAGGCCGTGGTCCCGGGCTCAGCGCCGGAACAGGTCCAGGATCGAGTTGCGCTCCTCCTCGGAAGCCGCCGGCGCGGCGCTGGGCGGCGGGCGGTCGCTCAGGCCCACGCCGCTGACGCCCTCGCCGTGGGCGTATTCCTCGTAGAACCACTCGCCGCCCTGGTTCACCACGCCCGGAGGCACGTCGAACTCCTGCACCGGCGTGCCGCGCAGCGCGCGGCCCATGAACTCGATCCACACCGGCAGCGCCAGCCCGCCGCCGGTTTCGCGGTCGCCGAGCTTGCGCGGCTGGTCGTAGCCGATCCACACCACCGCCACCAGCGAGGGCTGGAAGCCGCCGAACCAGGCGTCCATCGAGTCGTTGGTGGTGCCGGTCTTGCCGTAGAGGTCCGGGCGCTTGAGCGTGGCCTGCGCCTTGGCGGCGGTGCCCGAGCGCGTGATCTCCTGCAGCAGGCTGTTCATCACGAAGGCGTTGCGCGCGCTGATGACGCGGTTGCTCTCGCTGGGCACCTGCGCCGGGCTGTCGTGCAGCACGCGGCCGTCGGCGTCGGTGATGCGGCGGATGAGCACCGGGTTGAGCAGGTGGCCGCCGTTGGCGAAGACGCCGTAGGCGCTGGCCATCTGCATCGGCGTCACCGCGCCCGCGCCCAGCGCCATGGTCAGGTAAGCGGGGTGCTTTTCCGCCTCGAAGCCGAAGCGCGTGACCCACTGCTGCGCGTTGCCCGCGCCCACGTGCTGCAGCACGCGGATCGAGACCATGTTCTTGGACTTGGCCAGCGCGCGGCGCAGCGTCATGGGCCCGTCGAACATGCCATCGTAGTTCTTGGGCTCCCAGGGCTGGCTGCCGGTGGTGCCCGCGTCGAAGAACAGCGGCGCGTCGTTGACGACGGTGGCGGGCGTGAAACCCTTTTCCAGCGCCGCCGAGTAGATGAACGGCTTGAAGCTGGAGCCGGGCTGGCGCCAGGCCTGCGTGACGTGGTTGAACTTGTTCTTGCGCCAGTCGAAGCCGCCCACCAGCGCGCGAATCGAGCCGTCCCGCGGGTCCAGTGCCACGAACGCGCCCTCGACCTCGGGCAGCTGCGTCAGCGTCCAGGCGTCCTTGGGTCCCTTGATGGCGCGCACCACCGCGCCGCGCCGGATCTGCTTCTGCGCCGCCGCCTTGTCCGAGAGTCCGGAGGCCACGGGCTTGAGCCCGTCGCCGGTGACGGTGATCGACTCGCCCGACTGCAGCACCGCCACCACCTTGCGCGGCGAGGCCTCCAGCACCACCGCGGCGCGCAGGTCGTCGTTGTCCGGGTGCTCGTTGAGGGCCTCGGCAATGCGCAGGTCCAGCTCCCTGGGATCGGCGGGCAGGTCCACGTAGGCTTCGGGGCCGCGATAGACCTGGCGCCGCTCGTAGTCCAGCAGGCCCCGGCGCAGCGCCTGGTAGGCCGCCTTCTGGTCCTCGGCATTGAGCGTGAGCTGCACGTTGAAGCCGCGCGTGTAGGCCTCGTCGCCGTACTGGCTGAAGAGCAGCTGCCGCGCGGTCTCGGCCACGTACTCGGCATGCACGGACACGTCGCGCGGCGTGCGGTAGTGCAGCTCTTCGCGCTTGGCCGCATCGTGCTGCGCCTGCGTGATGAAGCCGCCGTCGAGCATGCGCTCGATGATGTACTGCTGGCGGATCGTGGCGCGGCGCGGGTTGGCGACGGGGTTGTAGGCCGAGGGCGCCTTGGGCAGCCCGGCCAGCATCGCGGCCTCGGCCACCGTGATGTTCTCCAGCGGCTTGCCGAAGTACGTTTCGGCCGCGGCGGCGAAGCCGTAGGCGCGCTGGCCCAGGTAGATCTGGTTCATGTACAGCTCCAGGATGCGTTCCTTGGAGAGCTGCCGCTCGATCTTGAGCGCGAGCAGGATCTCGTAGATCTTGCGCGTGAAGGTCTTCTCGCTGGAGAGGTAGAAGTTGCGCGCCACCTGCATCGTGATGGTGGAGGCGCCCTGGCTGCGCGCCTCGCCGAAGTTGGCCAGGCCGGCGCGGATCACGCCCAGGTAGTCCACGCCGCCGTGCTGGTAGAAGCGGGCGTCCTCGATGGCCAGCACCGCGTCCTGCATCACCTTCGGGATCTGCGCGATGGGCACGAAGCGCCGGCGCTCCTCGCCGAACTCGCCCAGCATCACGCCGTCGGCGGAGTAGATGCGCATGGGCAGCTTGGGCCGGTAGTCGGTCAGGCCGTCGATCTGCGGCAGCTGCGGATAGGCCACCGCCAGCGCGATGACGACCAGCACCGCGGCCGACGCCGCCAGCGCCACGCCGGTGCCCAGCAGGAACAGCAGCGGGCGCAGCAGCCAGCGCGACACGGCACTGCGGCGCACGGGGGTGGAGGGGGAAGAGGAGGGCGCACGCCCGGGGTCGGTCATGGGTCGGGCTCGGCCAGGCAAAGACCGCAAATTATAGGAAGTGCCTCCCAAAGGCCCGGCGCCGCACGGCAATGCCCGGTCCCGGGCACGTGCCGCCCGCCGCCGCTGCGGGGCAACCCTTGCGCTGTTTTCCCCTAGTGATCCGTCCGGACCCCTTGCATAGGATTGGGTTACTTATGGATACAACAGGTTTCCAGTGAAGGTGTCGCGGCAAGCCTTGCTGCACTGGCTGCGGCCGGGTCGCCATCCCGCGCCCTTGCTCGGGGTGGACCTGGGCAGCCACGGCGTGCGGCTGGTGGAGCTGGGCGGCAGCGCGGGGCAGCCGGTGCTGGCGTGCGCCTTGCGCGAGCCGCTGCAGGTTGGATGGATCAGGAATGGCCAGGTCGAGGACTTCGACGCCGTGGCCGAGGCCGTGCGCCGCGCGGTGCGGCGCAGCGGCACGCGCACGCGCCGGGCCGCGCTGGCACTGCCCGCTGCCGGCGTGATCACGCAGCGGCTGCGCCTGCCCGCCGGCCTGGACGGCGCCGCGCTGGAGCAGCGGGTCGCGTCCGAGGCGCAGCCGCAACTGCCCTTCGAGCCCGAAGAGGCGTGCCTGGACTTCTGCGCGCTGGGTCCGGCCGGCGAGGGCGAGCTGGAGTGGCTGGTCGTGGCCTCGCGCCAGGACCGGGTGCAGGACCGCCAGGGCCTGGCCGAGGCCGCCGGGCTGGAGCCGGTGCTGCTCGACGTCGAATCCCACGCCGTGCACCGTGCCGTGGCGCGCCTGGTGGCACGGTGGCCGGCGCCGGAAGGGGAAGGCACCGGGACACCCGCCGCGCCGGTGGCCCTGTTCGACATCGGCGCCTTCGCCACCACGCTGAAGCTGTTGCGCGGCGAGGACGGCCTCTACGAGCGCCACCTGCCCGTGGGCGGCGCGCAGTTCACGCGGCTGATCGCGGGCCGCTGCGGCTTGGGCTTCGACGCCGCGGAGCAGGCCAAGCTGGCCGGCACGCTGCCGCCGGACCTGGCGCCCGCGCTGCAGGCCGACTTCGTGGACGGGCTGGCGCAGGAGCTGGCGCGGGCGCTGCAGATCGGCTTCGCCAGCGGCCCGTGCCAGCGCGTGCGCGGCGTGCTGCTGGCCGGCGCCACGGCCACGCTGCCCGGGCTGGCGCCGCGCGTAAGCCAGCTCACCGGCTTCGAGACGCGGCTGGCCGACCCGTTCGACGGTTTCACGATCGGCCTGGGCGCATGGCCGGCGGCGCACGAGGCCGGCGGCTTCCTCACGGCTTGCGGCCTGGCGCTGCGCCGTTTCCTGCCGTGATGGGCATCGGCATCAACCTGCTGCCGCACCGCGAGGCGCGGCGCCAGCGCCGGCGCCGTGCCTGGCGCGCGGCGCTGGCCGCGTCGGCCGGCGTGGGGCTGCTGGTGGCCCTGCTGGGATACGCCGCGCTGCAGCAGCGCACCGCGGCGCAGCAGCGGCGCAACGATCTGCTCATGGCGGAGGCGGCCGCGCTGGAGGCGCCGCTGCAGGCCGCCGCCCGGTTGCGCGCGGACATCGCCGCGCTGCAATCGCGCCGGCAGGCCCTGCTGGCGCTGCAGTTCGAGCGCCGGCGCCCGGTGCTGCTGCTGCAGGCGCTCTCGCGCCATGCCGGCGCGGGCGTGCAGCTGACCTCGCTGCGCCAGCGCGGCGACCGCGTCACCCTCGGCGGCGTCGCCCTGGGCAGCGCCGAGGTGGCAGCGCTGGTCAGCACGCTGGCCGGCGCGGCGCCGGTGCTGCGGCAGCCGACGCTTGTGGAGCTCAAGGCCGCGGCGCCGACGGCCGCGGCGCCGCGGCGCTTCGAGTTCGCGATCGAGCTGCGGCTGCAGTCCGCGGCCGAGGCCCTGTCCGACTCCGCCCCGGTGGCCGACCCGCCCGCCCCGGCCGGCGCCCGCCCGGCCGGCGCCGTCTCCTGAGCGCCATGCCCATGACCGACTCCCGCCCGGCCCGGCCCGGACTCGCCCGCGCGCTGGCGCAGTGCCGCCATCTGGACTGGCGCGAGCCCGGCCTGTGGCCGCCGCTGCCGCGCCGGGCGCTGTGCGTGCTGGTGGCGCTGCTGGCGGCGCTGCCGGCCTGGACGCTGCTGTCCGCCGGCGCCGAGGACGATCTGCAAGCCGCCCGTGCCCGCGAGCCCGCGCTGCGCCAGGCGCTGGTGGAGCGCCTCGCCCAGGCCGCGCAGGGGACGCCGCTGCAGCGCCGGCGCCAGGCGCTGCAGGACGAGGTGGCTGCACTGGAGCGTGACCTGCCGCCCGGCGTGGAACTCGATGCGCTTCTGGCCGCGCTGCACCGCGCCGCGCTGCGGCAGGGGCTGCAGGTGGAGCTGATCCGGCCCGAGCCTGCCTCCGGCAAGGCCGGCGCCGACGACGCGCCCGTCGCGCTGCGCTTGTCAGGGGGGTATCACGCGCTGGGCGCCTTTGCCGCCGAGGTCGCGGCGCTGGCGCCGCCGGTGACGCTGCATGAGCTGCAACTCGGCGCCAACGCGCGCGACGCGGCGCTGACGCTCGAAGCCACGGCGCGCGGCCACCGGCGCCCGGACGCCGCCGCGGCGGCACGCTTGGCCGCGCCGGCCGCCCGGGAGATGCGCCCATGACAACACGCCCGGCCGCCGTCCTCCTGGCCCTGCTGGGCGCCGCGCTGCTGTCGGCTTGCCAGCGCGAGCCGGACGACCTGCGCGACTGGATCGCCGCGCAGCGCCAGGCGGCTTCCGCGCCGACGCTGCCGCCCCTGGCGCTGTCCGGGCTGCCGGCGCTGCCGGCCTGGGACAGCGATGCGGGGCCGGACCCTTTCGATCCGCGCCGCCTGGAGCCAAACGCCGCCACGGCGGCGGCTGCCGCGTCCGAGCCCGGCGCGCTGCCGGCGACGGAGCAGCGCCGCACGGCTGAACCGCTGGAGGCGTACCCGCTGGAGTCTCTGCGCATGGTCGGCACGCTGCAGCGCGGCGGGCGCATCCACGCGCTGGTGCAGGCGCCGGGACTGCTGCTGGCCGTGCAGCCCGGCGACCACCTCGGCACGAACCGGGGCCGCATCACACGCATCACGGAGAAATCGGTTCAGCTGCGCGAATGGGTGCGCGACAGCGGCGGCGGCTGGAGCGAGCGCGGCGCCACGCTGGAACTGCAGGAGGCATCGCGATGAGTCCACGAGCAGTTCCCAGGGGCCTCCGCCCCTTGATCAGCCTGCTGGCCGGGCTGCTGCCTTTCACCTGCGTCGCCGTGGCGGCGCAGGAAACCCCCACCGTCGCCACCGCCGTCGCTGCCCCGGCCGCAGCGTCCGCGACGGTGGCAGCGACAGCGGCGGCCACGGCCGTGCGCCCCATTCCCGGCGCGGCGGCCAGCTACAGCGGCGAGAAGCTGTCGCTGAACTTCCAGAACATCGACGTTCGCTCGGTGCTGCAGGTCATCGGCAACTACACGGGGCTGAATTTCGTCGCCAGCGACAGCGTCACCGGCGCCATCACGCTGCGCCTGAAGGACGTGCCCTGGGACCAGGCCCTGGACACCATCCTGCAGGCCAAGGGGCTGTCGATGCGCCGCAGCGGCGAGGTGGTGTGGGTGGCACCGCGCGAGGAGGTGCTGGCGCGCGAGGCGCTGGAGCTGGAGGCGCGGCAGAAGATCGCCGATCTGGAGCCGGTGCACACCCGCGCCTTCCAGCTCAACTACGCCAAGGCCGAGGCCGTGGCGCGCGCCCTGGGCGGGCAGAACCTGGCGCCGCCGCCGGGCGGGCCCGGCACGGCCACCGCCGCGGCGCTGGCGCCGCTGCTGGCCGCGGGCGGGGCAGGCGGCCTGGGCG
>NZ_VIDQ01000027.1 GCF_009760915.1 Azohydromonas aeria | reverse complement strand
TGCAGGGCCAGGCCGGCGACGCCGCCGACGAAGTGGAGCCCGGGCTCGACCAGGCGAGAAACCGCGAGCGCGCTGAGCTCAACTGCGACCCGACCCATGCCGAACCTCCGGATGCCTGACGGTCTTGCGACCCATCATGCTACCCATCAATTCTGGAGCGATTAGGTGCGCCTTGGTGGCACGTCGTGGGAGGGGAATTTGGCCTTTTTCCCTGTGGGACAGGGACTTATGGGAGGCCGTGAAACAACCCGGGGAGACCGGGTGGCGGAGGGAGCGTGACCTACTCGACGCGCCGCTGCCGCAGCGCGATCACGGCCAACTCGGTGCGGCTGCCGGCGTGGAGCTTTTCCATGATGCGGCTGACGTAGTTCTTCACCGTGCCCTCGGCCAGGAACAGCATCGCGCCGATCTGCTTGTTGCTCTTGCCCTCGGCGATGAGCTGCAGCACCTTGCCCTCCTTCTCCGACAGCGGCGCCTCCCCGTCTTGCGCCGGCGCCTGCCGGACCTCGGGCTGCGGCGCGGCCTCGGCCAGGCGGCGGAACTGGTCGAGCACCTTGCGCGCGATCTGCGGCGTCAGGTGCGACTCGCCGCGGTGAACGCCGCGGATGGTCTCGACCACCTCGCGCTCGGTGGCGTCCTTGAGCAGGTAGGCGGTGGCGCCGGCGCGCACGGCGTCGAAGACGGCCTGCTCGGCCTCCAGCGTGGTGAGCACGAGCACGCGCGTCAGCGGCAGCGAGGCGGTGATCTCGCGCGTGGCGGCCACGCCGCCCTTGCGCGGCATGTGCAGGTCCATCAGCACCACGTCGGGCCGCAGCCGCCGCGCCTGCTCGACGGCGTCCAGGCCGTCGCCGGCCTCGCCCACGACCTCCATGTCGGGCTCCATGGACAGCATCAGCGCCAGGCCGCGGCGCACCAGCGCCTGGTCATCGACGATCAACAGGCGGATGCGCTGGGCAGCCGCGGCTTTCTCCGCATTCATGCGAGCCAATATAGGTCCCGGCGCTTGCGGCTCGCTGAACCGGCAGGGCGGGGCTGCAGGCGCCGGGGCCATGGCCGCAGCCCTCAGGCGGCCTGCAGGGCCGGGCGGTGGCGCCGGGTCACGCGGCAGAAGGTCTCGGCCGAGAGGTTCAGGAACGAGGCCAGCTCCTTGTGCGTGAGCCGGTCGGCGAGCTCGCGGTGCTTGCAGGAGAAGTGCTGCACGCGGCTGGGCGCGTCGAGCAGCAGCAGCCCGACGGCGTGCTCCACGATCGCCGCGCCGATCTGCACCAGCCGCTCCTGGAAGCGCTGGCGCACCGCGGCGTGCCGCTCCAGGAAATCGCACCAGTCGGCCATGCTCAGCGAGACCACCAGCCCCGCGCTGGCGCCCACCACCGAGAAGCCCGACCCGGCGCCCTGCTGCCAGGCCTCGAAGCAGCTTTCCATGTCGTGCTCGCCGGCGAAGCGCAGCGTCATCTCGCGGCCGTTGGCGCCGGTGACCACGCGCTTGAGCAGCCCCTCGATCACGAAGAACTGGCTCAGCTCGCGGCTGCCCTGCTCCAGCAGCCGCTCGCCGCGGTGCACCTCGTGCACCGTGACCAGCCGGGCCAGCTCGGCATGCGCCGCCTCGTGCAGGTCCGCCAGCAGCGGGTGCGACCGCAGCTGGAGGGCGATGGAGTTGCGCAGCGGGTGGGTCGAGAGGAGGCGTTTCATGGGACCTGACTGTAGGCAGCCCACCGGCCGCGCCCCGCTGCGGAACGTCACGGCCGGGCCGTGCCATTGCGCATGCCGTGACGGTGACGAAGGTCACGGCCGGACACCGGGTAAACCGCAGGCCGCACCGGCCTTCGGTGCCCGCTGGCGGCTTGATGCAGCTCAATACCGCGCCCAAAAAACCGCCGGCGTGCCCGCCGCGATAAGCCTTGTGCAAGCTTGCCTGGGTCAGATGCGGCATCAAGTTCGCAGTGAGCAGACAAGCATGACAACCAGGAAGTACGTGGTGATCGGTGCCGGCCCGGCCGGCGTGCGCGCGGTGGAGACGCTGCGCGAGCACGACCGCAGGAGCGACATCACGCTGGTCAGCGGCGAGGCCGGCGAGCCCTACGCGCGCATGGCCATCCCCTACATCCTCAACGGCTCCATCGACGAGGCCGGCGCGCTGCAGCGCAAGACGCCCGGGCACTACGAGAAGCTGGGCATCCGCTACCTCAACCGCCGTGCCGAGCAGGTGCAGGCCCGCCCCGACGGCGGCCAGGTCACGCTCGACGACGGCAGCGTGCTCGACTACGACCAGCTGCTCGTGGCCACCGGCTCCTCGCCCTCGCTGCCGCCGATCCCCGGCACCGACCTGCCCGGCGTGGTGACCTGCTGGACGCTGGAGGACGCGCGCGCCATCGCCGACAAGCTCAAGCCCGGCGCGCGGGTGGTGATGATCGGCGCCGGCTTCGTCGCCGGCGTGTGCATGAAGGCGCTGGTGGGCACGGGCGTGCAGCTGCACGTCATCGCCGGCCGCGCCGGGCAGATCCTGCGCACCATGATGACCCCCACCGGCAGCCGCATGCTGCAGCGCTGGCTGGAGGCGCGCGGCGTGGACGTGATCACGTCGGGCCGCACCGAGCGCATCGAGCCGGGCCCGCGCCTGGTGATGGACACCCGCACCATCGAGGCCGACCTGATCATCCTGGCCACCGGCGTGAAGCCCAACGTGTCGTTCCTCGAAGGCACCGGCGCGCGCATCGACCAGGGCGTGGTGGTGGACCACCACATGCGCACCACCGTGCCGTGCATCTACGCCGCCGGCGACGTGGCACAGGGCCGCGACTTCTCCACCGGCGAGTGGGTGGTGCACGCGCTGCAGCCCACGGCCACCGAGCATGGCCGCATCGCGGCGCTGAACATGGTCGGCAAGGAGCATCCCTACCGCGGCAGCCTGAGCATGAACGTGCTCGACACCGTGGGCCTGATCTCGCACACCTTCGGCGAGTGGCAGGGCCGCGAGGGCGGCGAGGTGGTGGAGCAGACCGACGAGGAGAACTTCCTGTACACGCGGCTGTGCTTCGACGGCGACGTGATGGTGGGCGCCATCACCATCGGCCCGCCGCAGCACGTGGGCGCCCTGCGCGGGCTGATCCACACGCGCCGCCCGCTCGGCCGCTGGAAGGCGGAGCTGATGCGGCATCCGCACAAGGTGATGGCCGCCTTCGTCGAGCTCACCCACGGCGAAGGCCGCGGCGTCGGCCGCTGAGCGCCGGCCGCTGAACGGCTTGCGGCCCCGCCCGGGGCCGCGGCCTTCAGACGAAGTACGCGAAGGCGAACACGCCCAGCATGCCCAACGCCAGGCCGAGCTTGGCGGCGATGGCGATGACGAAGCCCAGCCCGGCGGCCACGCCGGCGCGGGTGGCCTGGGCCACGTGGCGGCGCGCCGAGAACTCGCCGATCACGGCGCCCAGCACCGGGCCCAGGATCAGCCCCGGCAGCCCGGCGAAGGCGCCCAGCAGCGCGCCGATCGCGGCGCCGGCCATGGCACGCCCGCTGGCTCCCGCGCGTTTCACGCCCAGCGCCGCGGCGGCGTAGTCCGCCACCCAGGCCAGCAGCGCCATGACGGCCAGCACCCCGACCGTGAGCATGCTCACGCGCGAGTAGCCGTCGAGCCAGGCCGCCAGCCACAGTCCGCCGAAGAGCAGCGGCGTGCCCGGCAGCAGCGGCAGCACGACGCCGGCGAGTCCCAACAGCACGGCCACGACGGCCGCGACCCAGAGCAGGGAAGAAGTGTCCATGCGCGGTCTCCTTGCAAACGGCAGGCCGCGAGGGGCGCGGCGCGGTGCCATGGGCCAGTGTCGGCCGCCGCGCGGGAACCCGCATTGCTGGGGTTGACCTGACGCACCGCCGACGCCGGGCCGCGGTGCCGCCGGCCCTGCCTCGGGAGGGTCCGTGTCGATGTGAAGCCCGGCCGTCCGCGGGACCGGCATTCCATCCACGCCGTCCACTTGCGAAACCTCACCCGGGGCCACGCAGAGGTCAGCCAGGACAGCAGGCCTGCTCCCGCGGACACCCTTTCACCGGCACCGTGCCGGGGCGGGCTCAGCGCGCGGCCGCGCCCAGCTCGAAGTGGCTGACGCTGGCGGCCATGCGCGCCGCCTGGTCGTTGAGGCTGGCCGCCGCGGCCAGGCTCTGCTCCACCAGCGCCGCGTTCTGCTGCGTCATCTCGTCGAGCTGGCCCACCGCCGCGTTGATCTCCACCAGGTCGCGGCTCTGCGCGTCGGCCGCGCGGGTGATCTCGCTGATGAGCGCGGACACGCGCTGCACGCCGGCGACGATCTCGTCCATGGTGCGCCCGGCGCCATCGACGAGCCGCGCGCCCTGCGTGGCCTTGTCCACGCTGCTGCCCACCAGCGCCTTGATCTCGGTGGCGGCCACGGCGCTGCGCTGCGCCAGCGCGCGCACCTCGCCGGCCACGACCGCGAAGCCGCGCCCGGCCTCGCCTGCGCGCGCCGCTTCCACCGCGGCATTGAGCGCCAGGATGTTGGTCTGGAAGGCGATGCCGTCGATGACGCCGATGATGTCGCCGATCTTCGAGGCGCTGGCATTGATGTCCGCCATCGTCGCCACCACGTCGGCGACGGCGCGGCCGCCCTGCTCGGCAACGCCGGCGGCCGAGGCCGCCAGCTGCTGCGCCTCGCGCGCCGACTCGGCCGTCTGCTGCGCGGTGCCGGAGAGCTGCTCCATCGACGAGGCCGCCTGCTGCAGCCGCGCCGCCGTGTGCTCGGTGCGCGAGGACAGGTCCTGGCTGCCGCTGGCGATCTCGGCGCTGGCGCCGCTGACCTGCTGCACCGCGCCCCGCACCTGCGCCAGCGCGTCGCGCACCCGGCCCAGCGTGTCCTGCAGCGAGCGCGCCAGCGGCGTGCGCAGCGCCAGCCCGGACACGTCCAGCGACAGGCCCTCGCGCCGGTCCAGGGCCTGCACCACGGCTTCGAGCTCCTCGCGCTGCCGGTCCAGCCGGCCCATGCGCACGGCCAGGTACACCTCCAGCGCCGTCTGCACCACCACGTAGCCGGCATGCATCAGGATCTTGAGCAAATCGGCTTCGGGCGTGCAGTACACGCCCAGGCCGGCGGCCTGCAGCCGGTCGAACAGCAGGTGGTGCACGGCGAACAGGGCCGCGGCCAGCACGATCGGCCGCCAGTCGGCATATACCAGCAGCAGGGCCAGCGTCAGGAACACGCCGAAATGGAATTCCAGCGTGCCGCGGCCCAGTTGAATATGCAGCATCACCATGCCGGCCATGGCGGCGGTGACGGCCAGGCGCGAGAACAGCGTGCCGCCGGCCAGCATGACCGCGCCGATGCCGAGCGCCGACAGCAGCCCGGCACCGGCCACGGCCAGCCCGAACTGGTTGAAACTGGCGCCGATGGCCAGCGCCGCGCCGGCGCCCAGCAGCAGCGCGGCCAGCATGAGCCGGTCCTTGCCGAGCTGCACCCGGCCAGGTTCCTGAAGGAATGCGGACATGACAGTGAATCCCGTAAGGTGAATGTGCGCCGGCTTCGGGTCCGGTGGGCCGAAAATGGCAAACCCACGCCCGTGAAACCTGTTTTGAAACTTCCTGCTTGTCCCAGAAATACTGTTATATTTTTGGCCGAATCCGGCGGGCGGGATTTTCCGGGCCGCATGCGCTGAATTCATGGCGCCATTGTGAAATTCGGTGTTTCGTCCAGGCGTGTTTTGATGCGCGTCGCCTCGAATTGCCCCGGATGTGATAGGGGCATATTCGACGATTCCGTCCGGTTACCGGCCGTCCTGATATTGGCCCCCGGGCCCCGGCTTGGCCTGCCGCGCATGAGAGACTCCCGCGACGGTCACGGGCCCCGGGCTTGCCCTGGGGGGCTGCCGCCGCGGGCCGGCTCCGGCCGCGGCGCAACCACACCATCGCACAGGGGGACGGCGGCAGATGAGCGCATCCATGGCTGAACAACCGGCCGCCACGGCGTGGCGGCTGCTGGAGTCCAGTCCGGACTGCGCCAAGCTGCTCGACCGCGACGGCCGGCTGCTGTGCGTCAACGCCAGCGGCTGCACCGCGCTGGAGCTCGACGACGCCGCCGCGCTGCAGGGGCGCGCATGGTGCGGCCTGTGGCCCGCGCCGTTCCAGGAGACGGTGCAGTGCGCGGTGCGGCAGGCGCTCGGCGGCGGCGCCACGCGCTTCACGGCACCGTGCCCGACGCTGCGCGGCACGCCGCGCTGGTGGGACGTGAGCGTCTGGCCCGTGCCCGACGGGCAGGGCGGCGTGGCGGCGGTGGTGGCGCTGTCGCGCGACGTCACCGCGCTGCAGGAGGCGCGCCAGGAGCAGGCGGAGAACGCGGCGCGGCTGTCTTTCCTGCTCGAAGCCACGCAGGTGGGCTACTGGGAGCTGGACCTGGACACGCGGCGCGCCCGCACCTCGCCCTCGCACGACCGCTGCTTCGGCTACACCGCGCCGGTGGCCGAGTGGGACGCGGAGATCTTCCTGCGCCACGTGCATCCCGAGGACCGGACGCGGGTGCGGGCCACGCTGGAGCAGTCCGTGGCGCGGCTGGAGCCGATGGCGCAGACCTTCCGCGTGCTGTGGGCCGACGGCTCGCTGCACTGGCTCAACGCCCAGGCCGACATCTACCGCGACGCCCGTGGCGTGCCGCTGCGGCTGCTGGGCACGCTGCGCGAGGTCACCGCGCGCAAGCGCGCCGAGGAGGAGGCGCGCGAAGCCAGCCAGCGCGCGCTGCGCCTGGCGCAGGACGCCGAGATCCAGCGCGCGCGGCTGGACGCGCTGCTGCAGGCCGCGCCCGCGGCCATCTGCTACGCCGACGCCGGCGGCGCCATCGTGCTGGCCAACGCCGGCAACCGGGCGCTGTGGGGCGACCAGCCCGCCGCGCGGCACGTGGGCGACTACGAGCAGTGGAAGGGCTGGTGGGCCGACGGCGGACCGCGCCACGGGCAGCCGCTGGCGCCGCACGAGTGGGCCATGGCGCGGGCGCTGGCCGGGCAGGAGGTGGGCGGCGACGTCGTGGACATCGAGCCCTTCGGCGCGCCGGGCGTGCGCAAGACCGTGCTGCTGCGCGGCAGCCCGATCCGCGACGCGCAGGGCGGGATCACCGGCGCGGTGCTGGCGCAGATCGACATCACCGACCGCGTGCGCGCCGAGGCCGGGCTGCGCGCCAGCGAGGCCAAGCTGCGCGCCATCACCGACGCCATGCCGCAGATGGTCTGGTCCACGCGGCCCGACGGCTGGCACGACTACTACAACCGCCAGTGGTACGCCTTCACCGGCCTGGCCGAGGGCGAGACCGACGGCGAGGGCTGGAACGGCGTGTTCCACCCCGACGACCAGGCCCGGGCCTGGGAGCGCTGGCGCCACAGCCTGCGCACCGGCGAGCCCTACGAGATCGAGTACCGGCTGCGCCACCGCTCGGGGCAGTACCGCTGGGTGCTGGGCCGCGCGCTGCCGGTGCGCGACGACACGGGCCGCATCATCCGCTGGATGGGCACCTGCACCGACATCCACGAGTCGCGCCTGGCGCAGGACGCGCTGCTGCGCAGCGAGGAGTCGCTGCGCCAGGCCGACCGGCGCAAGGACGAGTTCCTGGCCATGCTCGCGCACGAGCTGCGCAACCCGCTGGCGCCCATCGCCACCGCGGCGCTGCTGCTGCGCGCGGGCGGCGCCGACGCGCAGCGCGTGGCCAAGGCCAGCGCCATCATCTCGCGCCAAGTCCAGCACATGACCGACATCGTCAACGACCTGCTCGACGTCTCGCGCGTCACGCGCGGCCTGGTGCAGCTGGAGCAGGAGACCTTCGACCTGAAGGACGCGCTGCGCGCGGCGGTGGAGCAGGTGCGCCCGCTCGTCGAGGCCCGCAACCACGCGCTGTCGATGCGGCTCGGGCCCGTGCCGCTGTGGGTGCGCGGCGACCACACGCGCTGCACGCAGATGGTGGCCAACCTGCTCAACAACGCGGCCAAGTACACCCCGCCTGGCGGCCACCTGGCCCTGGACAGCCGCAGCGACCCCGACGGCCGGGTGCGGGTGCAGGTCAGCGACGACGGCGACGGCATCGACGCGGCGCTGCTGCCGCACGTCTTCGAGCTGTTCACGCAGGCCGAGCGCACGCCCGACCGGGCGCAGGGCGGGCTGGGCATCGGGCTGGCGCTGGTGCGCACGCTGGCCGAGATGCACGGCGGGCGCGTGGCCGCGCAAAGCGCCGGCCGCGGCCAGGGCAGCACCTTCACGCTGGAGCTGCCGCTGGCCGAGGCACCGGCGCGGGCCGAGGCGCTGGCGGCGCCGGCGGCGGACGAGCCCGGGGCCGGCGCGGCGGCCGTGCCCGGCGCCGAGGGCCTGCGCATCGCGCTGGTGGACGACAACGCCGACGCCGCGCAGACGCTGGCGGCGCTGCTGCAGCTGCACGGGCACCGGGTATCGGTATTCGGCTGCGCCGGCGAGCTGCTGCGCCACGGCCTGGAGCCGCCGCCGCAGGTGTGCATCCTCGACATCGGGCTGCCCGACATGTCGGGCCACGAGCTGGCGCGGCGGCTGCGCCAGCTGCCCGGCCTCGACGGGTGCCGGCTCTACGCGCTCACCGGCTACGGCCAGGCACCCGACCGCGCCGCCTCGCACGCGGCGGGCTTCGACGCGCACTTCGTCAAGCCGGTGGACCCGGTGGAGCTGCTGGGGAGGCTTTGAGCGTTGTGGGATAGGCGCCAGCCAGAAGCTGGCACGTCACGCCCACTACATCGTCATCCCCGCGCAGGCGGGAATGACGAAGCAGGGTGCGAGCCGCCCGTGCTGACGGACCACCGACAGTCATTCACTTTCCCCGGACAGCAATGCTCCTGCGCGGGAATGACGAAGCAGGGAGCGGACCGCCCGAGCCAACGGACTACCGGCGTTGTTCGCCCACTTTCCCTGAACGGCCGTGCGCCTCCCCCGCCCCCGGGCCCGCACCGGCCCCTTCAGCACCTTCGCCGGGCAGCGGCACGGCACGTGCCCCAGGGGGCGGCAAGCGCAACACCCCCGAAAGGCCGCCGCCCTCGATGTCCCTGCTGCTGATCCTGCTCCTGCCCTTCGCCGGCAGCGCCGTGGCGGCGCTGCTGCCCACCGGCGCGCGCAACCTGGAGTCGCTGTGGTCGGCGGCGGTGGCGCTGGCCGTGGCGCTGCCGCTGGCGCTGCTCTATCCGCAGGTGGCCGAGGGCGGGGTGGTGACGCAGCGCCTGTCCTGGCTGCCGGGGCTGGGCGTGGACATCGTCGTGCGGCTCGACGGCTTCGCCTGGATGTTCGCGCTGCTCGTCAGCGGCATGGGGGCGCTGGTGGCGGTGTACGCGCGCTACTACCTCTCGCCGCAGGACCCGGCCGCGCGCTTCCACTCGCTGCTGCTGGGCTTCATGGGCGCGATGCTGGGCGTGGTCACCGCCGGCAACCTGATCCAGCTGCTGGTGTTCTGGGAGCTGACCAGCGTCTTCTCCTTCCTGCTCATCGGCTACTGGTTCCACCGCAAGGACGCGCGCCGCGGCGCGCGCATGGCCTTCACCGTCACGGCCGGCGGCGGGCTGGCGCTGCTGGCCGGGCTGCTGCTGCTGGGCCACATCGTGGGCAGCCACGAGCTCGACGCCGTGCTGGCCGCCGGCGAGCGGGTGCGCGCGCACCCGATGTACCCGCTGGCGCTGGGGCTCATCCTGCTGGGCGCGCTGACCAAGAGCGCGCAGTTCCCCTTCCACTTCTGGCTGCCGCACGCCATGGCCGCGCCCACGCCGGTGTCGGCCTACCTGCACTCGGCCACCATGGTCAAGGCCGGCGTGTTCCTGCTGGCGCGGCTGTGGCCGGTGCTCTCGGGCACCGACGCGTGGTTCTGGCTCGTGGGCGGCGCGGGGCTGGCCACGCTGCTGCTGGGCGCCTGGGTGGCGATGTTCCAGAACGACCTCAAGGGGCTGCTGGCCTACTCGACCATCAGCCACCTGGGCCTGGTCACGCTGCTGCTGGGCCTCAACAGCCCCATCGCGGCCGTGGCGGCGGTGTTCCACATGATGAACCACGCCACCTTCAAGGCCTCGCTGTTCATGGCCGTGGGCATCATCGACCACGAGACCGGCACCCGCGACATGCGCCGCCTGGGCGGCCTGCTGCGCGCCATGCCCTTCACCGGGATCCTGGCGCTGGTGGCCTGCGCGGCCATGGCCGGGGTGCCGCTGCTCAACGGCTTCCTGTCCAAGGAGATGTTCTTCGCCGAGGCGGTGTTCCTGTCGGCGCATCCCTTCGTCGAGATCGTGCTGCCGCTGGCCGCGACGCTGGCCGGGGTGTTCGCGGTGGTCTATTCGCTGCGCTTCGGCCACGGCGTGTTCTTCGGCCCGGGGCCGGCGCGGCCCCTGCCGCGCCGCCCGCACGAGCCCGCGCGCTGGATGCGCGTGCCGGTGGAACTGCTGGTGCTGGCCTGCGTGGTGGTGGGCACGCTGCCCAACCTGTCCGTCGCGCCGCTGCTGGCCACCGCCGCGCGCCCGGTGGTGGGCGGCACGCTGCCCGACTACGACCTGGCCGTCTGGCACGGTTTCAACCTGCCGCTGCTGATGAGCGGGGTGGCGCTGGCGCTCGGGGTGGCGCTGTACCTGCGCTTCGGCGCCGACCTGCGGCTGCGCCTGGGCCCGGGCGCGCTGCTGCCGCCGGCCTGGGGCGGCAAGCGGCTGTTCGAGCGCGCCCTGGCCGGCGTGACCGTGCTGGCCTGGCGCGCGCGCCGCCTGGGCGGCACGGCGCGGCTGCAGCCGCAGCTGCTGTGGATGCTGCTCATCGCCGGCGCGGCGGGCCTGGCCTCGGCGCTGGCCGTGCCGCTGGCCTGGGGGGCGCGCGAGCGCGTGCCGGCCTCGCCGGCCTTCGTGCTGCTGTGGGCCGTGGCCGGAGCCTGCGCCCTCGGCGCGGCATGGCAGGCGAAGTTCCACCGCGTGGCGGCGCTGATGATGCTGGGCATGGTGGGCCTGGCGCTGTGCCTGACCTTCGCCTGGTTCTCCGCACCCGACCTGGCGCTGACGCAGCTGGCCGTGGAGGTGGTGACGGTGGTGCTGTTCCTGCTGGGCCTGCGCTGGCTGCCGCGGCGCACGGCACGCGAGGACCCGCATCCGCGCCGCGCGCTGCGCCGGCGCGCCCGCGACCTGGTCCTGGCCGTGCTGCTGGGCAGCGGGCTGGCGGTGCTGTCCTACGCGCTGCTCACGCGCGAGGCGCCGCTGAGCATCTCGCCGTTCTTCCTGGCGCAGGCGCTGCCCGGCGGGGGCGGGCGCAACGTCGTCAACGTCATGCTGGTGGACTTCCGCGCCTTCGACACCCTGGGCGAGATCTGCGTGCTGGGCTGCGTCGGCATCACGGTGTACGCGCTGCTGCGGCGCTTCCGCCCGCCGCGCGAGGTGATCCGGCGCCCGGTGCAGCAGCAGGCGCCCCGTGGCGAGGCCGGCGCGCATGGCGACCTCGCGCCGCTGCCCCGCAACCGCGAGGCCGGGCACGGCTACCTGGAGGTGCCGGCGGTGCTGGTGCGGCTGCTGCTGCCGCTGGCCGCGGTGTTCGCCGCGCACCTGTTCCTGCGCGGCCACAACGCGCCCGGCGGCGGCTTCGTGGCCGGGCTGGTGCTGGCCATCGCGCTGATCGCGCAGTACGTCGTCGGCGGCACGCGCTGGGTCGAGGCGCGGCTGACGCTGCGCCCGGCGCGCTGGATCGGCACGGGGCTGCTGCTGGCGCTCGTCACCGGGCTGGGCGCGCTGGCCTTCGGCCACCCGTTCCTGACCACGCACACCGCGCACTTCACGCTGCCGCTGCTGGGCGAGTTGCACCTGCCCAGCGCCACCTTCTTCGACCTGGGCGTGTTCGCCGTGGTGGTGGGCGCCACGCTGCTGCTGCTCACGGCCATCGCCCACCAGTCGCTGCGCGTGCGCCGGCGGCCCGGCGACGACCTGGGCCAGGGCGACGGCACCGCCGCCGCCGCCGGGGAGGGCGGCTGAGATGGAGATCGTCGTGTCCCTGGCCATCGGCGTGCTCAGCGGCGCGGGCGTGTGGCTGGTGCTGCGCCCGCGCACCTTCCAGGTGCTGATCGGGCTGTCGCTGCTGTCCTACGCGGTGAACCTGTTCATCTTCAGCGTGGGCAGCCTCTCCGAGGGCAAGCCGCCGCTGGTGCGCGACGGGCTGCCGGCCGACCTGGCGCACTACGCCGACCCGCTGCCGCAGTCGCTGGTGCTCACGGCCATCGTCATCGGCTTCGCCACCACGGCGCTGTTCCTGGTGCTGCTGCTGGCGCTGCGCGGCCTGGCCGGCAGCGACCACGTGGACGGCGACGAGGACGCGGCCTGATGGCCGAAGCCTTCCTGCAGCCGCTGCTGCTGCCCGCCCTGGCCGCGCACCACCTGCTGGCGGCGCCGGTGCTGCTGCCGCTGGGCACCGCCGCGCTGATGCTGCTGATGGGCACGCGCCGGCGCGGCGCCAAGGCGGTGCTCAACCTCCTCTCCACCTCGGCCGGGCTGCTGCTGGCGGTGGCGCTGCTGCTGCGGGTGACGCCGCAGGACGGCGCGGCGGCGGCGATCGCGGTGTACCTGCCGGGCAACTGGCCGGTGCCGTTCGGCATCGTGCTGGTGGCCGACCGGCTCGCGGCGCTGCTGTGCGTGCTGGCCTCGGCCGTGGCGCTGGCGGCGCTGCTCTTCGCCGTGGCGCGCTGGCACCTGGCGGGGCTGCACTTCCACGCCCTGTTCCAGCTGCAGCTGCTCGGCCTGCAGGGCGCCTTCCTCACCGGCGACCTGTTCAACCTGTTCGTGTTCTTCGAGGTGCTGCTGGCGGCCAGCTACGGGCTGCTGCTGCACGGCGGCGGGCTGGCGCGGGTGCGCGCCGGGCTGCACTACGTCGCCGTCAACCTGCTGGCCTCGCTGCTGTTCCTCATCGGCGTGGCGCTGCTCTACGGCGTGGCGGGCACGCTCAACATGGCCGACCTGTCCATGAAGCTGCGCCAGGTGCCCGAAGGCGACCGCGGGCTGCTACACGCCGGCGCGTCGATCATGGCCGTGGCCTTCCTGGCCAAGGCGGCGCTGTGGCCGCTGAACTTCTGGCTGCCGCCGGCCTACGCCGCGGCCAGCACGCCGGTGGCGGCACTGTTCGTGATCCTGACCAAGGTGGGCGTGTACGCGCTGCTGCGGCTGTGGACGCTTTGCTTCGCGCCCGGCGCGGGCGCATCGGCGCTGTTTGGCTCTCCGGTGCTGGTGTGGGCGGGCCTGGCCACGCTGGCCTGGGGCTCGGTGGGCATGCTGGCGTCGCAGCAGCTGGCGCGGCTGGCCGGCTACAGCGTGATCGCCTCGGCCGGCACGCTGGTGGCGGCGCTGGGCTTCAACGATCCCGCGCTCACCGGCGGCGCGCTGCTGTACCTGGCCGGCTCGACGCTGGCCGGCGCGGCGCTGTTCCTGCTGGTGGAGCTGCTGGAGCGCGCGCGCCGGGTGGAGGCCGACACGCCGCGCCTGGACGACGCGCTCCAGCCGCCGCCGGCCTTCACCGAGGCCGAGCCGCCGCCCGGCGCCAACCTCGACGACGACGAAGCCGCGCTGGTCGGCCGCGTCATTCCGGCGGCGCTGGCCTTCCTGGGCGTGGGCTTCACGCTGTGCGCGATGGCGGTGGCGGGGCTGCCGCCGCTGTCGGGCTTCGTCGCCAAGCTGGCCATGCTCACGACGCTGCTGCACCTGGGCAACGCGGCCGCGCCGGTGCTGTTCGCGCTGCTGATCCTCTCCAGCCTGGCGGCGGCCACGGCGCTGCTGCGCGTGGGCCTGCGCCACTTCTGGACGCTGCAGGCGCGCCCGGTGCCGGGCCTGCGCACGGCCGACGCGCTGCCCGTGGCGCTGCTGCTGGGCGCCGGTTTGCTGCTGGCGCTGGGCGGCGACGCCGCGCTGCGCTACACGCGCGCGGCGGCCGACACGCTGCACCGGCCCGGCCACTACATCGACGCCGTGATGGCGGCGCGCCCGGTGGTGCCGCCGCCCGCGGTGGCCACCGCGGCGCCGGCGCCGGAGGGCCGGCCATGAGGCGCTGGCTGCCCGCGCCGCTGCTGTCGGCCGCGCTGTTCGTGCTGTGGCTGCTGCTGCAGCAGAGCGTGGCGCCGGGGCAGCTGCTGCTGGGCGCGCTGCTGGCCCTCGTGCTGCCGCGGCTGCTGGGCCCGCTGCGGCCCCGGCCCGGGCCGATGCGCCGGCCCTGGCGGCTGATCGGGCTGCTGGCCGCGGCGGCGCTGGAGGTGGCGGGGTCGGCCCTGAAAGTGGGCGCGGGCGTGCTGCGCGCGCCGCGCCGCCCGCCGCGCGGGCGCTTCGTGGTCGTGCCCCTCGACCTGCGCGACGCGCATGGGCTGGCGCTGCTGGCGGTGATCACGGCCGCCGTGCCCGGCACGGTCTGGTGCGAGCTGGCGCCCGACCGCAGCGCGCTGCTGCTGCACGTCTTCGACCTGGAGGACGAGGCGGCCTTCATCGAGCGCTACAAGCGCCGCTACGAGCGGCCGCTGCAGGAGGTTTTCGAATGCCCCCCATGACTTCCGTGCTCTCCGCGGCCGTCGCCCTGACGCTGCTGGTCTACACCCTGGCGCTGCTGCTGGCGCTGTGGCGGCTGCTGCGCGGCCCCGCAGCGCAGGACCGCGTGCTGGCGCTGGACTTCAGCTACGTGGTCGGGATGCTGATGCTGCTGGTGCTGGGCATCGGCTTCGACAGCGAGGCCTACTTCGAGGCGGCGCTGCTGATGGTGCTGTTCGGCTTCGTCGGCTCGGTGGCGCTGGCGAAGTTCCTGCTGCGCGGGGAGGCGATCGAGTGAGCGCGCTGGGCGCCTCCTGGGCCGAGTGGGCCGTGGCCGCGCTGCTGCTGGGCAGCGCGGCGCTGGTGCTCAGCGCCGCGCTGGGGCTGTGGCGGCTGCCGGACTTCTTCCTGCGCATGCACGCGCCGGCGCTGGCCTCGACGCTGGCGACCTGGCTGGTGTCCGGCGCCACGCTGCTGCACTTCTGGGTGCGCGGCGGCACGCCGCCGCTGCACCTGGCGCTGATCGTGGTGGTGCTGTCCATCACGGCGCCGGTGACGACGATCGTGCTGGCGCGCGCGGCGCTGTTCCGGGGGCGGCAGCGCGGGGAGGAGCTGCCGGCGGCGCTGGGGGAGCGGGACTGACGTTCAGCCCAGAGGCGCCGCGCGCCGCGCCCGCCGCTCGAAGCCCAGCAGCCGCGAGAACTCGAACAGCAGCAGGCCCAGCGCCGCCGCGCCGCCCAGCAGCGCGAGGAACAGGCCGGCCACGTAGAACTCCACGCCGCTCTCGCTGCGGTGCGTGGTGAGGGAGTGGATCAGCGGCGCAGTGGTCAGGCGCAGCGCCAGGTGGACCGCCCCGAAGGCCATGCAGCCGATGCCCAGACGGCGCAGGGCCGTCACGGCCGGGCCGTCCACGAAGGCGTCCAGGGTGTCCCGGTGCCGGATCACCAGCCCGATGCGCCACACGCCCAGGCCCAGGAACAGCAGCGGCCCGACGAAGGGCAGCGACTGCAGCGGCCCGCCGCCCACGCTCATGGCGACCCAGCCGGACATGCCGAAGGGAAGGATGACGCTGACGAGGGCCAGGCAGTAAAGCCAGCGCAGGGGCAGGGAGGCAGGCTGGTGCATGAAATGAAGGGGCGGGGTTTCGAATTCCGGAGCGGCCGGTGAGCCGTCAGGATGGGCAGTTCTCGGATATGAGCTGCAATTGAAGCCTGGCCTGCGTGCGGGCGGACAGCTCGGTCTGAAGCTGGATCGTCCTGATCGGCGGGACCGATCTGCAGGCCTGGATCACGACCACCGCCGGCTTGAGCCGCAGCACCTCGTCCACCGCGGGCGTGGCGATGTCGGAGCGCACTCGGCCCACCTGGTATTCCGAGGGAAATACCTGGATTTCCACCCGGCGCTCGGCGCAGGCCGGCAGGAAGCAAGTCAAAAGCAGGAAAAGGGGGGCGAGCCGGCGTGTCGTCAATTCAGGCATGGAAAGTCGGATTCGCTTGAGCGGTTGGGCAGCGCACGGCGTCAAATCCCGGACCGCAACGGGCGACGCCTGCACGAAGGGCCAGTATCCGCAACCGGGGGGAAAACGCCATGGTCATCGGCTCCTGTGCGGGCAGGAGCTTTGTCACGGGTGGGGCTTGGCGCTACCAAGAGAAAGTGATGGCAAGGCGCCAGCTGACCGGCTCATTGCAAGGCCCATTGACCGGACCGACCATGGCCATGAAACCGGGTACTGTGTCAGGGCCTGCTCCCGAACACCTTTTCTATTTTCTTGTCGGTCTTGTACTGGTTCAGCGAATACACCGCCCAGATCGCGGCCGGCAGCCAGCCGATCAGCGTGATTTGCAGGATGAGGCAAATGATGCCCGAGAAGGGGCGGCCGATGGTGAAGAAGGCGACGAAGGGCAGGAAAATGGCAAGGAGGAGGCGCATGGGGTTTCTCCTTTTCGACGAGTTGGCGGGTCATTCCAGTCTGAGGGCTACGGCAAGAATGAGGCCTGGGGTCGAAGCTAGGAAGGCGGGCTGATACCGTCCAGCGTGAAGTCAGGGCAGGTCGCACAACGCCTTTCCATAGAGGCCTATTTTCTGGCCTTCCCGTTCCACGAACTCAATGAGGTGCCACCGTAACCGCAAGAGCAGCGATGCTGCGGTGGCAGTGCCGCAGTAGAGGTGCGAATAACCAAGAGCGCGGGCTTCGGATTCAAGCGCGGTCAACAGCGCGGCGCCTATACCCTGCCCACGCAGGGACGGGATGACAAATCCCGCGGCAGCCCACGGTGACAAATGCAAATGACTCGGGATGGATACGGCCTTGAGAGCCGCGACGCCGCAAAGCAAGCCATTCTGGAATGCTGCAATACCCATGGGGAGGTCTCCTTCATTGGCGTAGGCCAGCAGATCCTCCTCGGCATTGCCGGGACCGCCGGGCCCATACCAGTCGGGCCATTCGCTTTCAAACCAGGTGGCGAGTACCGGCAAGGCTTCTGGGTGACGTGCGAGACGCTCGGTGGTGATTTCAGATGGCATGCGTGAAATGACCAGACGTTGAAGGCGCGATGTCAATACTTTTCCGAGCTGGCCGGTAAATTGTTTCTTCTGATCTCTTTGTTTGCGGTCCGGTTCATGCAAGCACTCCAGGAGGCGACATTCACTGTCGAGCGAATTCATAATGGATGGCCGTAACTTTGCCGCGCCAATAGGTTTTTTCGCCTTCGGGCAGCAGCCAGGCCACTTCGCCTTCCAGGGGCACACGCATGCCTTCCTGGGACACATAATTCCAGAAGCGGCCCTGCCATGGCGTGGGCACGATGGTACGGCCTACTGTGCGACCCCGAGCCTCGGCACGGACCATTTCAACCAACCCGTCGCTGTTGAAACGAAACAGCAGCGTCAGCAACAAACTGCCATCCGACAAGGTCGCCCGCGCAGAACGGTCGTCCACGGCTTGCCAACGTACTCCCTGGCTGGGCAGCAGCGCGGTGGGATACCAAGCCGCCTCGGCCAGGAAACGCATCAATTCTCCCTGGGCCACCGGTCCCGGGCCGCGCAAGTTGACCACGGGAATCAGTCCAAAAATGGCTGCATGCAGCACGCCCTCGCCGGCAACGTAGGCGTCATGCACATGCACGGCCATGCCCGGCAGCATCGAAACACGGACGTCCCAATCAAAACCCGGCCGGCGCGTGATCACGCGCTGCGTGGATTTGAAGGGTTTCCAGTTGTCCGTCGTTTCGCCCATGTTGAAACTGCCAACGTGCGCCATGTTGACTGCGGCGATGATCGGCTGCCCGTCTTGAATGGCGGCGCGAAAATAGCGCTGGACCGGCGCAGGCAATCCCTCCAGTTCGGCCTGATTGAAAACCTTGGGTTCGATGTCGAGTCGGGCGGCTTCCAGCTGTTGGCGCAATTCCTTCGTGCCCGCATTCCAGCGCATCTGTCCGTAGAGCACCACGGCTCCCGCGATGCAGAGCAGGCCAAGAGTGACGGCAAGCATGGCTTTTCTCATCTTTGGAAAAGTGATGTGGACGCGTGTGCAGGGATTTAAGCTGTCGATTACTGCTCCTGCTCCTGCTCCTGCTCCTGCTCCTGCTCCTGCTCCTGCTCCTGCTCCTGCTCCTGCTCCTGCTCCTGCTCCTGCTCCTGCTCCTGCGTCTCGCCCAGCGCAGCGCGGCCGGTCGAGTTGAGCACCCGACCGGCCGCAATTCCTTTTCGGCACAAATGGCGGCCTGTCCGCCCGCCACCCCGTTTCAAGCCACGCTGAACGGCATCTCCCGCAACTGCTTCCCCGTCAGCGCAGCAATCGCATTGGCAAACGCCGGCGCCAGTGGCGGCAGCCCCGGTTCGCCCATCCCGGTCGGCGGCTCCGCGCTGGGCACGGTGAACACGGCGATCTTCGGCATGGCCGTGATGCGCGCCACCGGGTAGTCGTGGAAATTGGCCTGCTGAACCTCGCCGTCCTTCAGCGTGATGGCATTGCCCGGCAGGCACATCGACAGGCCCATCAGCGCCGCGCCCTGCACCTGCGCCTCGACCGTGCGCGGGTTCACCACCAGGTTGCAGTGCACGCCGGCCGTCACGCGGTGCAGCACGGGCTGGCCGTCCTGCATCGACGCCTCCACCACGTAGGCCACCACCGACTGGAAGGACTCGTGCACTGCCACGCCCCAGGCGTGCCCCGCCGGCAGTTTCACCTTGCCGTAGCCGCTCCTGTCCACCGCCAGCTGCAGTGCGGCGCGGTGGCGCGCGTGCTGCGGGCCCATCAGCTTCATCCGGTAGGCCACCGGGTCCTGCTTCGTGCGGCGCGCGATCTCGTCGATGAGCGTCTCCATCACGAAAGCGGTGTGCGTGGAGCCCACGCTGCGCCACCACAGCACCGGCACGTTCACCTTCGGGTGGTGCACCGTCAGGCGCATCGGCACGTCGTACGGTTCCTTCATGCCCTCGACCGCGGTGCCGTCGATGCCGTCCTTGACCAGCATCGGCTCGAAGGGCGAGCCCATCACGATCGACTGCCCGACGATGACGTGGTCCCAGCCCAGCACGCGCCCCTCGCTGTCGAAGCCGATGCGCGCGGTATGCAGGTGCATCGGGCGGTAGTAGCCGCCCTTGATGTCGTCCTCCCGGCTCCACAGCGTGCGGATCGGTGCCTGCACGCCCGCGGCCTGCGCCGCCTTCACCACCTGGCAGGCCTCGACCACGTAGTCGCTGGTCGGGATGGCGCGGCGCCCGAAGCCGCCGCCGGCCATCTGCACGTTCACCTTCACGTTCTGCGGCGGCACGCCCAGCGCCTTGCTGGCAGCCAGGCCGTCCAGCCCCGCCATCTGCGAGCCCATCCACAGCTCGGCCTGCCCGTCCTGCAGCCGCACGGTGCAGTTCAGCGGCTCCATCGGCGCGTGCGCCAGGTAGGGGAAGCGGAACTCGGCCTCGATCACATGCGGCGCGTTCGCCAGCGCGCCCACGTCGGCGTCGAACTTGCGCGGGCCGGGCTGCTTCGCCAGCGCCCGGTACTGCTCCAGCTGCCGCGCGCTGTCCACTTTCTCCACGCCGCTGGTGTCCCAGCGCAGCTTCAACGCCTCGCGCGCGGTCTTGGCCGGCCAGTAGCCGTCGGCGATCACGGCCACGCCCTCGCCGCCACGGTCCACCGGCACGCGCACGATGGCCTTGACGCCCTTGACGGCGCGCGCGGCGCTCTCGTCCACCTCCGCCAGCTTCGCGCCGAACACCGGCGGGCGCGCCACCACGGCGGTGAGCATGCCGGGCAGCCGCACGTCGATGCCGTAGTCCTGGCGCCCGCTGCTCTTGTCCGCGGCATCGAGCCGCGTGGTGGCGTGGCCGATCAGCCGGAACTGCTTCGGGTCCTTGAGCACGACCTTCTGCGGCACCGGCTGCGCCATCGCGGCCTCGGCCAGCTCGCCGTAGGTCAGGCGCCTGCCGCCCGGGCCGATCACCACGCCGGACTGCGTGCGCAGCGCGGCGGGATCGGCCTTCCAGCGCTCGGCCGCGGCGGCCACCAGCATGGCGCGGGCACGCGCGCCCAGCTCGCGGTACTGCTCGTAGCTGTTCTTGATGGTGTTGGAGCCGCCGGTGAGGTGGATGCCGTACTTGGGGTCGGCATAGGCCGGGTCGTTGCTGCCGTGGATGCTGCGCACCTTGCTCCAGTCCGCATCCAGCTCCTCGGCCAGGATCATCGGCAGCGCGGTCTGCACGCCCTGGCCGAAGTCCAGGCGGTTGATGGTCACCGTGACGGTGCCGTCGCGGCCGATGTTCACGAAGGCCGAGGGCTGCTGCGTGGGCTTCAGGCCCGCCGCCGGCGCCGGGTCGTCGGCCGCCGCGCCGGCCGCCAACGGGAAGGCACCCAGGGCAAAGCCGCCGGCCGCCGCCATCTTCAGGAAGCTGCGCCGCGCCAGGCCGGGTGCGGCCTCGACCGGCTCGTCGCGGGCCAGCATCGCCTGCAGCGCCTTGGGCAGCTCGGGGGTGTGGGTGGTGTCGAAGATCATGTGCAGACTCCTTCCCGGCTCAGGCCAGCGCCTTCGCGGCGTCGGTGACGGCGGCGCGGATGCGCTCATACGTGCCGCAGCGGCAGATGTTGCCGGCCATGGCGGCGTCGATCTCGCCCTGGGCGGGCACCTTGCCCTTGGGCAGCGACTTCAGGAAAGCGGTGGCCGACATGATCTGCCCGCTCTGGCAGTAGCCGCACTGCGCCACGTCGTGCTTGACCCAGGCGGCGTGCACGGCCTTGCCGACGCGGTCCTGGCCATCGGTGACGGACTCGATGGTGGTGATCTTCTTCCCGGCCACGGCCGAGACCGGCGTGACGCAGGAGCGGATGGCTTGGCCGTCCAGGTGCACGGTGCAGGCGCCGCATTGCGCGGCGCCGCAGCCGAACTTGGTGCCGGTCAGGCCCAGCGTGTCGCGCAGCGCCCAGAGCACGGGCGTGGCGGGATCGACGTCGAGCGCCTGCTCGCGGCCGTTGACGTGGAGTGTGGTCATCGCAGCATCGGGGTTGGGTAGGAACACATCCGGCGGCCCGCGCTGGCTGCAGCGCGCGCTGCCGGGGCAGGGAGGGCGTCAGGCCGCGTCGGCCAGCGCCCGGGAATCCTGGTGGCAGGGCGCGCTGCCGAGATCCTTGGCCGCGCGCACCGACAGGGCGGCGGGCAGCGCCACGCCGTTCTTCACGGCCAGCAGCTCGGCCATGATGCTCACGGCGATCTCCGGCGGCGTGCGGCTGCCGATGAAGAGGCCCACCGGCCCGCGCAGCCGCGCCAGTTGCGCGCTCGACAGGCCGAAATGCTCGGCCAGCCGCGCGCGGCGCGCCGCGTCGTTGCGCCGGCTGCCGATGGCACCCACGTAGAAGGCCGGGCTCTCCAGCGCCTGCAGCAGCGCCAGGTCGTCGAGCTTGGGGTCGTGCGTGAGGGCGACGACGGCGCTGCGCGCGTCGGGGCGGAAATCGGCCACGGCGTCGTCGGGCATGGCGCGCACCAGCTTCGCGCCGGCCACGCCCCAGTGCCCGGCGTATTCCTCGCGCGGGTCGCACACCGTCACGGTGAAGCCGCTGAACAGCGCCATGGTGGCCAGGCACTCGGCCAGCGCGCCGGCGCCGATGAGCAGCAGCCGGTACGCCGGCCCGAAGGTGTTGACCACCTCCTCGGCCGTCGCGTACGCCGCGGGCTCGGCCGTCGCGCCCTGCGTGACGCGCCCGTCGCGCAGCCGCACGGCGCGGCGCATCAGGTGGCCGGCGTCCAGGGCGTCGATGAGCGCGCGCAGCAGCGCGGCGTCGGGGTCAGGCTCCAGCAGCAGCTCCAGCGTGCCGCCGCAGGGCAGGCCGAAGCGGTGCGCCTCGTCGGCGCTGACGCCATACGTCAGGAAGCGCGGCAGCCCTTCGGGCAGCGCGCCGGCGTGGACGTGGCGGTGGATCAGGTCGTCCTCGATGCAACCACCGGAGACCGAGCCGACCACGGCGCCGTCCTCGCGCAGCGCCAGCATCGAGCCGACCGGGCGCGGCGACGATCCCCAGGTGCGCACGACGGTGGCCAGCATCGCGCGCCGGCCCTGGGCGCGCCACTCGGCCAGCGTGCGCAGCACCATCACGTCCACGTGTTCCATCGCGTCTCCTTCTCGCCGGCCCGATGGCCTGATCCTGCGCCCGTCACGGCGCGAGTGTGTCCGTGGCGCGGCGCGGCCCGATAGCTCGATGCTGCGAGTTGTTTGCCTGATCCTCCGGCGCGGCATCCGCCGGCCGGCCCATCCTGGCTAGCATCGCGGCCTGACCCCGCTCAAGACCGCGACCATGGACGACACCCTGGCCACCCCTCCCGCACCCATCGCGGCCGCCCCGGCCGCGGACGACGCCGAGCGCTTCGAGACAGCGCGCCGAGGCCTGGCGCGCAGCATCGAGCGCTGGACCGACGGGCTGCAGGTGCACCAGCCGGCGGCGCTGCCGAGCCTGTCGATGTACCGCACGCACAACCCGGTCGGCCCGATCTGCGGCCTGTACCAGCCCAGCGTCGGGCTGATCGTGCAGGGCCGCAAGCGCGTGCTGCTGGGCGCCGAGGCCTTCACCTACGACCCGGGCCGCTTCCTGGTCACGGCGCTGAACGTGCCGACCGTGACCCACATCCTCGACGCCAGCCCGGAGCGCCCCTTCATGGCGCTGCTGATGACGCTGGACCCGCACGAGATCGGCCGCCTGGTGCTGGAAGGCAAGCTGCCGCCGGCGCGCGGCCTGGAGGAGGAGCGCGCCATGACCACCGGGCGCGTGCACTGGCGGCTGCTGCAGGCCTTCCAGCGCCTGGTGGACCTGCTGGACGAGCCGGGGGGCATCCCGGTGCTGGCGCCGCTGGCGCAGCGCGAGATCCTGTACTGGCTGCTGGTCAGCGACCAGGGCGCCCGGCTGCGGCGCATCGGCGCCAGCGGCAGCCACGGCCAGCAGGTCGCGCGCGCCATCGAGCTGCTGCGCACGCGCTTCACCGAGCCGCTGCGCGTGGAGAGCCTCGCGGCCGAGGCGCGCATGAGCGTCTCGACCTTCCACCACCACTTCAAGCAGCTCACCGCCATGAGCCCGCTGCAGTACCGCAAGCGGCTGCAACTGAGCGAGGCGCGGCGGCTGATGTTCGCCGAGCACCTGGACGCCTCGACGGCCGCCTACCGCGTCGGCTACGAGAGCGCGTCGCAGTTCAGCCGCGAATACAGCCGCGAGTTCGGGGCGCCGCCGGGGCGGGACATCAGCGGGCTGCGGGAGGCCGCGCTGCAGGCGCCGCGCTGAAATCCCGTCGCACCCCATGAAATAGCTTCGCCCCGTAGAATCCCCAGGCCGGCACCGCAAGGCGCCGGCAGCGTTCTCAGGGCGGGGTGGAATTCCCCACCGGCGGTATCCGGGGCGAAAGCGCCGGGAGCCCGCGAGCGCCCGGTGCCGCGCAAGCGGCGCCGGGGTCAGCAGACCTGGTGCGAGGCCAGGGCCGACGGTCACAGTCCGGATGAAAGAGAGCGCGCCTGGCGTGAGGGCCGACCGCTTCCTTTTTCGGGCGGCCGCCGCGCCAGTGCGTCTCATGCGCCCTGATTCTGGCCAACCCACGTCGCCGTACGGACCGACCATGAATCAGACCAACGTCAAGGCTTCTTCTTCCTCCGCCGCCTTCCGGCCGCGCATCGCCGTCGTCAGTGCCTCCTGGCACCGCGACATCGTCGAGCGCGCGCACGAGGGCCTCCACGCCGAGCTGGCCCGCCAGGGCCTCGACGCCGCCACCACGCTCACGCACGTCGCCGTGCCGGGCGCCTTCGAGATCCCGCTGCACGCCAAGAAGCTGGCCGAGAGCGGCGCCTTCGACGCCGTCATCGCCTGCGGGCTGATCGTCAACGGCGGCATCTACCGCCACGAGTTCGTCAACAGCGCCGTCATCGACGGCCTGATGCGCGTGCAGCTCGACACCGGCGTGCCCGTGTTCTCCGCCGTGCTCACGCCGCGCGACTTCCACGACCACGACGAGCACCGCAACTTCTTCGCCGCGCACTTCGTGAAGAAGGGCGAGGAGGTCGCCGCCGCCGCGCTGGCGACGCTGCGCAGCCTGCGCCAGCTCGACGCGCTCGCGCGCTGACGGTGGAGGCGCTCATGAAATCCGACGCACCCCTGCTGCTGCTGCCGCAGGTCGAGGCCGGGCCCGTCGCCCGGCTGCCCACGCCGCACGGCGAGTTCGAGCTGCAGACCTGGACCGACCCCAGCGCCGGCGTCGAGCACCTGGCCATCCGCAAGGGCAATCTTCAGGACGCCGAGGGCGTGCTGGCGCGCGTGCACTCCGAGTGCCTGACCGGCGACCTGCTGGGCTCGCTGCGCTGCGACTGCGGGCCGCAGCTGCAGCTGGCGCTGCAGCGCATCGCCGAGGCCGGGCGCGGCGTGATCGTGTACATGCGCGGCCACGAGGGGCGGGGCATCGGCCTGGCGCAGAAGCTGCGCGCCTATGCGCTGCAGGATGAAGGGCTGGACACGGTGGACGCCAACCTCGCCCTGGGCCACCCGGTGGACGCGCGCCGCTACGAGGCGGCCGGCGCCATCCTCAAGGCGCTGGGCGTGCGCTCGATCCGGCTCATGAGCAACAACCCGCTCAAGCTGCTGGCGCTGCGCGAGCAGGGCATCGAGGTGCTGGAGCGCGAGCTGCACGCCGCCGGCGCGCACCCGGAGAACGCCGGCTACCTCGCCACCAAGCGCGAGCGGCTGGGGCATTTGCTGGGCGATTGAGGTCTTTTGGCACGCCGGCTGCCAAGCCGGCGTGGTAACCGTCTGCACCGCCCGGGAACCGGTTCTTGCGCGCCGGGTCAGCTTACCCCTCGCAACCCGTTGCCTCGGGTTAACCCGGGCCGTGGCGGCTATGCTGCGCCGCATCCCGGCCCTGATGCGCCCGATCCAGCACCGATGCACCGACGCCATTTCGCCCGCTACCTCGCCGCTTTCACCGCCCTGGGCCTGCAGGCCCCCAAGGTCCTCGCCGCCGCCGCGGCCCGCTCCAACGAGCTTCCCCCCGACCTGCCGCCGCCCGGCGCGGCCGCCCCAGGCTTCGACTACGCCTGGCTGAAGGGCCTGGCGCGCTCGCTGGCCGCCGTGGCCTACAAGCCGCCCAGCGAGGTGCTGCCGCCCGAAGTGGCGGCGCTGGACTGGGACCAGTACCAGGCGCTGCGCTTCCGCGACGACCACGCGCTGTGGGCCGGCGACGCGCAGAGCCAAGGCCGCTTTCAGCTGAAGTTCTTCCACCTGGGCCTGTTCTTCAAGAGCGCCGTGCGGCTGCACGAGGTGGTGCAGGGCAAGGCCCGCGAGCTGGCCTACGACCCGGGCATGTTCGACTACGGCAAGAGCGGGCTGCAGGGCACGAAGCTGCCGCGCGACCTGGGCTTCGCCGGCTTCCGCGTCAACTTCCACACCGACTGGCGCAGCGACGTGGCCGCCTTCCTGGGCGCGAGCTACTTCCGCGCCGTGGGCGGCGAGCGCCAGTACGGGCTGTCGGCGCGCGGCCTGGCCATCGACACCGGGCTGAACCGCCCCGAGGAATTCCCGCGCTTCACCGACTTCTGGTTCGAGCGCCCGGCGCGGGACGCCGACCTGCTCACCGTCTATGCGCTGCTGGACTCGCCCAGCGTGGCCGGCGCCTACCGCTTCGACATCCGCCCCGGCGACACCCTGGTGATGGACGTGGACGCGGCCCTCTACCCCCGCCGCCCCGTCGAGCGGCTGGGCATCGCGCCGCTGACGAGCATGTTCCAGTACGGCGAGAACGACCGGCGCCGCGCCGACGACTGGCGCCCCGAGGTGCACGACTCCGACGGCCTGGCGCTGTGCACCGGCGCGGGCGAGTGGCTGTGGCGCCCGCTGACCAACCCGGCCGGGCTGCGCTACTCGGCCTTCACGGACGACAACCCGCGCGGCTTCGGGCTGCTGCAGCGCGACCGTGCCTTCGACCACTACCAGGACGACGGCGTGTTCTACGAGAAGCGGCCGAGCCTGTGGGTCACGCCCAAGGGCCACTGGGGCCGCGGCGCGGTGGAGCTGATCGAGCTGCCCACCGACGACGAGACCAACGACAACATCGTCGCCTTCTGGCACCCGGCGCAGCCGCTGGCGGCGGGCGAGGAGCGGCTCTTCAGCTACCAGCTGCACTGGGGCGCGCAGCCGCCGGTGGCGCCGCGCGGCGCGCAGGTGGTGGCCACGCGCACGGGCCTGGGCGGCGTCGTCGGGCAGAAGCGCCAGTACTGGTCGCAGCGCTTCGCCGTGGACTTCGCCGGCGGCGATTTCAGTTTGCTGGGCCCCGACGCGGTGCTGGAGCCGGTGATCACGGCCTCGCGCGGCACGGTGGAGATCACTTCCGCGCGCCCGCTGGCCGCCGTGCGCGGCTGGCGCGCCATGTTCGACCTGCGCCCGGCCGACGACCGCACCGACCCGGTCGAGCTGCGCCTGTTCCTGCGCTACCAGGGCCGGCCGATGACGGAAACCTGGACGTACCAGTGGACGCCGCCGCCGGTGTCGGAGCGGCGCTTGTTCTGAACGGCGCCGGCGCGCGCCGCGCTCAGGGCGAGCGCTGCAGCCGGCCGGCGATGTCCGCCGCCGGCACCGCCTTGCCGAAGAACCAGCCCTGCAGCTCGTCGCAGCCGCGGGCCTTCAGGAAGTCGATGTGGTCCTGCGTCTCCACGCCCTCGGCCACCACCGTCATGCTCAGCGTGCGGCCCATGGCGATGACGGCTTCGGTGATGGCGCGGTCTTCCTCGCTGGCGGGCAGGTCGTGCACGAAGGAGCGGTCGATCTTGATCGTGTCGATGGGGAAGCGCTTGAGGTTGGCCAGCGAGCTGTAGCCGGTGCCGAAGTCGTCCAGCGACACGCGGATGCCCAGCGCCTTGAAGGCCTGCAGCACCGTGACGGCCTCGTCCACGTGGCGCATGAGCATGCTCTCGGTGATCTCCAGCTCCAGCCATGCCGGGTCCATGCCGGTGCGCTCCAGCACGGCGCGCACGTCGCCCAGCAGGGCGTCGTCGTAGAACTGGCGCGCCGACAGGTTCACCGCCACGCGCAGCGGCGCCAGGCCCTGCGCGCGCCACGCCACGTGCTGCGCGCAGGCCGTCTCCAGCACCCAGCGGCCGATGTCCACGATCAGGCCCATCTCCTCGGCCACGGGGATGAAGCGTGCCGGCGACACCAGTCCCAGGTCGGGATGCTTCCAGCGCAGCAGCGCCTCCACGCCGCTCAGGGCGCCGCTGTGCGCATCGACCTTGGGCTGGTAATGCACCTCGAACTGCCCGGCCGCCAGCGCGCGGCGCAGGCTGGACTCGAAGGCCAGCCGCTCCAGCGAATGCGCGTTGGCATCGGCGCTGTAGAAGGCGTAGGTGTTCTTGCCGTCCTCCTTGGCCTGGTACATGGCGATGTCGGCGTGCTTCATGAGCGTGCGCTCGTCCTCGCCGTCACGGGGGTACATGCTGATGCCCACGCTGGCCGTGACGTGGAACTCCTGCCCGGCCAGCGCCAGCGGGCGCGACACCGCCGCCAGCAGCCGCTGCGCCAGCGCCGCGAGCGCCGCCGCCCCGTCGGCGCCGGTGGCCAGCACCACGAACTCGTCGCCGCCGAGCCGGGCCACGGTGTCGCCTGCGCCGACGCAGCCGCGCAGGCGCAGCGCCATGTCGCGCAGCAGCCGGTCGCCAGCCTCGTGTCCCAGCGTGTCGTTGACGTTCTTGAAGCGGTCCAGGTCCACGAACAGCAGCGCCAGCGTGCCCTGCGGCGCAGGGCCGGCGTCCAGCGCCTGGCCCAGCAGGCGGCTGAACATGGCGCGGTTGGGCAGCCCGGTCAGCGCGTCGTTGTAGGCCAGGAACTCGGCACGCTCCGCCGCGAGCCGGGCCTGCTGCGCCGACACCCACAGCGCCTGCGTGCGCTCCCGGACGCGCGTGTCGAGGCGGACGTTGAGCTCGGCCAGCTCCGCGCTGCGGGCGTTGAGCGCCTCGTGGCTGCGCATCACGGCGTGCTGCCAGCGCCGCGTGCTGCGCAGCACGAACAGCACGCCCAGCAGCAGGCCCAGCGCCGAGGCCAGGGTGATGCCGACGCTGCGTCGCGCGCTGGACAGCATCTGCCGGCCCAGCGCCTCGCTGGCGTCGAGCAGGTGCTGGTTGAACTCGACCATGCCGGCGCCGTAGATGCGCTTCTGGTGCGTGTACTCGTCGCCGGCCAGCAGCTGCTGCGCCCGTTCCGCGCGGCCTTGCCGCACCAGCTCGAACGCCTGGTTCTCCATCGTCACCAGCGCGGTGTTGGCCGCGTCCGTGGCTGCGGCGGCGCTGCCGCGGGCCGCGTCCGGCGCCAGGGCCAGGGCTTCCTTGATGGCCGCGTCCAGCCGGGGCTCGACCTCGCGGTAGCGGCGCTCCCAGGCCAGGTCGCCGGTGGCGGCGGCCATGCGCGCCGACATGGTCAGCACCTCGTCGAGCTGGAGGATGTCCGTGCGCAGCATGTGCATGCGCGCGATGACCGGCAGCCGCGAGCGGGCGCCGGCGTACTCCGCATGGGCGTCCCAGCCCAGGCCCGCCAGGACGGCCAGCGACACCGCCAGGAACAGCACGAGGCTGGCGCGCACGAAGCGTCGGCGGGGAAGGGTCCCGGAATGGAACGGGGAGGAAAGGGGGGCTGCAGCCATTGCGCGCTCGAAGAAATCGTGGGGCCGGCAGCCGCGTATCGGCAGGAGGGCGCCCGGGCGTAGGCCGGCGCCGGGGGCTGCGGTCCACGATTTCACGCTTTCGAGCCGCGCGCAGGATGGAGGAAGCGTGAAATCGCATCCCCGGCGTGGCCCGGAGCCGCCGGCCTGCTCAATCCGCCGGCAGCGGCGCCGCCCCGCCGAAGTAGAAAACCATCGCCTGGTGGTCGCCGGACACGATCGTCACCGGCTGGCGCTGCACCTGGCCCTGGCTGGCAGCCTCGACCTCGTAGTGCCCCGCGGGCAGGTCGATCAGCAGCCACGGCTCGGGCAGCACGCGCGAGAACACCACGCGCCGGCGCGCATCCAGCACGCGCAGCCGCACCGTGGCGAGCCCGCCGCCGGCCGCGCGCGCCGCCGTCAGCACCAGCAGGCTGTACTGGCCGCGGCGCTGGCGCAGCACGGCGTCGTCCTGCGGCTGCTGGCCGCCCACGATGAAGTCCGCGCCGCCGGGCGTGAAGCCGCTGGTGGCCGCGGCGGCGGGGCCCGGCGCCAGCAGCAACGGCAGCCACAGCAGTGCCGCGACGGCCATCGCGGCAAGCGCTTCCCGGCCGCCGCACCCGAATCCAAACCCGACCCCGAACCTGGCCTGGCTCCGCATGGCATCCCCCGCTGGTGGTTGGGCAGTGCACCAAATTTAGGCGCCCAGGAGCGGCCGGGTTTGACAAACGGCAAGCCGGGCGCCGATTCCGTGCGTGGCCGCGGGTCCGTTCACAGTCCGGCCACGATGGCGCCCCCGGTGGCGGCCACAGTGGCGACACGCTTGGCCGCGCGGCGCCGGACTTTTTCACGCCGCGCGCGTGGCGCACGCCGCCGCCGCCCTACAGCACGCGGCGCCGGTGGACGAAGACAGCGGCACAGGCCGAACACCCATGCATCCGTCGACTTTCCAGAACACGCTTTCACGCCTCGATCCGGCGCGCTCGGCCAGCCCGGCCAACGACGCGCTGTGGCCGCCGCCGCTGCCCGATGGCGTGGCGCGTCACGTCTTCGACGCCACCAGCGACGGCGTGCTGGTCACGGATGCGCACGCGCGCATCGTCGAGGTCAACGCCGCCTTCGAAGCCATCACCGGCTACGCCCGCGCGCAGGTGCTTGGGCAGACACCGGCCCTGCTTTCCAGCGGGCGCCACGGCGTGGCCTTCTACCGCGAGCTGTGGACGCAGTTGCGCGACGAGGGCACCTGGGAGGGCGAGCTGTGGAACCGGCGCGCCGACGGCCGGCTCGTGGCCGAGCGGCTGCGCATCAGCGCTGTGCACGCGCCCGGCGGCGAGCTCACGCACTACGTGGGCGTCTTCAGCGACCTCACCGCCCACAAGCGCCAGCAGGCGCGGCTGGAGCGGCTGACGCACTACGACGCGCTCACGGGGCTGCCCAACCGCGTGCTGGCGCTGGAGCGGCTGGGCCGGCTCATCGCCGACGCAGAGCGCCACGGCCGGCAGGTGGCGGTGTGCTGCGTGGACCTGGACCACTTCGGCGCCGTCAACGAGCGCATCGGCGCGGCGCGGGGCGACGCGCTGCTGACCGCGGCGGCGCGGCGCATCCGCGAGGTGCTGCGCGTGGCCGACACCGTGGCGCGCTCCGGCGGCGACGAGTTCGTGCTGCTGCTGGGTGGCGCCGGCGACGGCAGCGCCACCGCCGTGCAGCCGGTGCTGGACCGCGTGCTGCACGCGCTGTCTCAGCCCTTCGCGCTGGGCGGCGAGCCGCTGGCGCTGAGCGCGAGCATCGGCGTGGCGACGTATCCGGCGCACGGCGCCACGCCCGAGCAGCTGCTGCGCGCGGCCGACCAGGCGCTCTACCGGGCCAAGAGCCTGGGCCGCAACCGCGCCTGCAGCGCCGGCGACGGCCCCGGGCACACGCTGGCGCAGGAAACCCTGCTCGAAGAGCTGCGCGCGGCGCTGGCCACGGGGCAGCTGAGCCTGCACTATCAGCCCAAGGTCTGCGCGCGCACGCGCCGCTGCCTGGGGGTGGAGGCGCTGGTGCGCTGGCAGCATCCGCGCCGCGGGCTGCTGGCGCCGGGCATGTTCCTGCCGGCGGTGGTGGGCACGCCGCTGGAGTTGGTGCTGGACCGCTGGGTGCTGCGCGAGGCCGTGGCGCAGCTCGTGCGCTGGCGCGCGGCCGGGCGCGGGCTGCACGTGGCCGTCAACCTGTCGCCGGCCACGCTGGCGCTGCCCGACCTGGCCGGCACGGTGGCGGCAGTGGTCGAGGAGGCCGCGCCGCGGCAGCTCGTGCCGCTGGAAGGCATCGAGCTGGAGGTGCTGGAAACCGCCGCGCTGGAGGACCTGGAAGCCGCCAGCCACGCCATCGAGGCCTGCGCGCGCCAGGGCATTTCCTTCGCGCTGGACGACTTCGGCACCGGCTACTCCTCGCTGTCGTACCTGCAGCGGCTGCCGGTGAGCACCCTCAAGATCGACCGCAGCTTCGTCAGCCACATGCTGGAAAGCCGGGGCGACCTGCACATCGTGCGCGCCGTCATCGGCCTGGCCGAGGCCTTCGGTGTGACGACGGTGGCCGAGGGCGTGGAGACCGAGGCCCACGCGCGGCTGCTGGCCGAGCTGGGCTGCCACCAGCTCCAGGGCTACGGCATCGCCCGGCCCATGCCGGCACCGGCGCTGGAGGCGTGGCTGGATGCGCCGGAAGCCGGGCCAGGCTGAGGGCGCGTCACTCCTGCACCACCGCCGCCTCGCTGCCCGGCCCGGCGGCGTGCACCCGCCCGCGGCCGGCGGCCTTGGCGTCGTAGCAGGCGCGGTCGGCCGCGCGCAGCCAGTGCGCGGCCTCGGTCATGTCCTCCCGCAGCGCGGCCACGCCGGCGGAGGCGCCCAGGCGCAGCACCCGGCCGTCCCAGGGCAGCTCGATGGCGGCCACGGCCGCGCACACCGCGTCGGCAATGGGCAGCGCGCGCTCGGCCGTGCAGCGCTCCAGGAGCAGCACGAACTCGTCGCCGCCCAGCCGCGCCACCAGGTCGCCGGCGCGCACGCAGCCGCGGATGGCCGTGGCCACGGCCTTGAGCATGGCGTCGCCCGCGGCATGGCCGGCCGAGTCGTTGATGGGCTTGAAATGGTCCAGGTCGATGGCCACCAGCACCGCCGGCACCGAGTGCGGCAGCGCGGCGAAGACCTTGTGCACCTGCACCTCGAAGGCGGCGCGGTTGGCCAGCCCGGTGAGCGCGTCGTGGTGCGCGGCCCACTGCAGCCGCGCGTGCGCCGCGCGCTGCGCGCTCACGTCGGAGACGGTCCAGATCAGTCCCCGCGCCGGCTCCTCGGCGCGCGCCGGACGCACGCCCAGCTGCGCCCAGAAGGCGCGGCCTCGGGCGTCGCGCAGCTGCCACTCGCCGCGGTAGGGCACCTGGTCGGCGAAGGCGCGGTGCACCTGGCGCAGCAGCGCCTGCAGCACGGTGTCCTCCAGCCCCAGCACGTCCAGCGGCAGCACGCTGCCCGGGGCGGGTGGCTGCAGGCCCAGCAGCCGGCACAGTTCGGGGTTGACCAGCTCGAAGCGGCTCTCGCGCGAGAAGGCGATGCCCACCGGCGCGGCCTCCATCACCGAGCCCAGCCGCTGCAGCAGCTCGGCGTTGGCGCCCTCCAGCCGCGCGCGCTCGGCGCCGGCCTGGCGCAGCACCCGCGCCAGCGCGCCGATCTCGCCGCCGGCCCTGGGCCAACCGTGCAGCGGGTCGATGGCCGGATCCGACAGCTGCTGCGCACGGCGCTGCAGCGCCCGCATCGGGCGCAGCAGCAGCGTCACCAGCGCCATCAGCACCAGGCTGGCGCCCAGCACCATCGCGGCGGCCCAGGCCAGCGCCTGGCGCCGCGCCTCGTGCAGCGGCGCCAGCAGCTGCCGCTGCGGCAGCGTGCGCCACACCAGCCATTGCGGACCCGCCACTGCCGCCACCGCGACCAGCTCGCCGGGCTGCTGCACGGTCACGCCCGCGGACTCCAGCGGCGCGCCGATGCGCACCCAGTCCACCCAGGCGTCGGCAAGGCGCGGCTCGGTGGCCAGCGGCTGCAGCAGCCGGCCACGGTCCGGGTGCGCCAGGATGCGGCCCTGCAGGTCCGTGACCACCAGCAGCGCGTCGATTTCGCCCGGGCCGCGGTACTGCAGCACCTGCGCCAGCAGCCCCTGGCTGCCCAGGCGCAGCGTGCCGCTGAGCACGCCGTACACGCCGCGCGGCCCGCGCAGCGGCTGCGCCAGCACCACCGAGGGCTCGCCCACCGCGCGGCTGGTCACGGGCTCGGAGATGGACGGCCGGCCCTCGACCAGCGCCTCGCGGAAGTAGGCCCGGTCGGCCACGCTGAACGACACCGCGCGCAGCCCCTGGCGCTCGGCGTAGGCACGCACGCGGCCGTCGGGCGTCACGGCGCTGATGTTGCCGAACATCCGGCGCAGCACCACCTCGTCGAGCATGAAGCGCTCCAGCGCCGCCTGGTCGCGCAGCGTGGCCTCGTCGAGCTGCTCGGCCACCGCGCGCAGCGCGCCCTGCAGCTCCTGCACCTGGCTGGCGAGCACGGCCGCGGTGCGCACCGTCTCGCCGAGCTCGCGCTCGCGCTCCTCGGCCAGCAGCGCCCGGTCGGCACGCTGCACCAGCAGCGCCGTGTTGGCGAAGACCACCAGCATCAGCAGCGCGATGCCGGCCAGCGTCAGCCGCGCGCGCAGCGTGCCCAGGGCATGGCCCAGCCGCGCCAGCAGGGCGCAGGCGGCGCGCTTCATGGCCCGTTCCCGCGCGGCGTGCGCGGCCGCGCCGCGCCGCGGGTTCCGTCCGCAGGGCGCGGCACGGGCATGCCGGTACGTCGAGGGAAGGCCATGTCAGGGGGGAGCAGCAGGGCATGGCGCCCGGCCCGCACCGGGACCGGCGGCCGCGCACGCCAACCGTTCACGATGCCCGGCGCAAAAGCGGGCACGCTTGCGCTGCGTCAAGGAAGCATGCGCGCTGAGGCTGCTGGCCGACACTCGCGGCGCACCGGCGCGCCCGGCGCCCGGACTTCGCCCACATTTCGCCAACATTTGCACGTTTTGCGCCGGCGGCCCCGGTTGATTCACCCCGGCGCGGGCCGATCACAAGGAAGCGCCCCCTTCGACCACTGATGACGCCCCTGATCGACCAACTCGCCGAGCTCACCGGCCACCGCGACCGCGACCGCGCCGACGCGCTGCTGCTGCAGACGCTGCACGCGCGGCTGCGACCCGGAACCGTGGCCCTGCACCGCTGCGTGGGCGAGGCGCCCGCGCAGCGCTGGCTCACGTCCATGCACGGCGCCGAGGGCGGCGCGCCGGGCGGCCCGGCCGTCCTGGGCACCCACCCCGCCGGCGCCGCGCGCCGCCAGGGCTTCGTGCGGCTGCCGCCGCTGGAGAGCGAGCCCGAGCGGCTGGAGTGCCTGCGCCGCCAGCGCAGCGTGCGCGTGCCGGGCCGCCCGGCCGCCACGCTGCTGCCGCTGGTGGCCGGCGCGCAGGCCGTGGGCGTGGTGGAGCTGCGCGGCGACGAGCCGCTGGACGAGCCGCGCCGGCGCGAGGCCGAGGGGCTGCTGCGGCTGTACGGCAACTTCCTGTCGCTGCTGGACTGGGGCGAGCGCGACGCGCTCACCGGGCTCTACAACCGCAAGAGCTTCGACGACAGCTTCCTGCGCGCGGTGCTGCCCACGCCCGGCCGCGGCGCCGGCGCACACGCGCCGCGGCCGGGCGCGCCGGGCTGGTTCCTGGCGGCGCTGGACGTGGACCACTTCCACCGCATCAACGACGACTGCGGCCACATCGTCGGCGACGAGGTGCTGCTCATCACCGGGCGGCTGCTGCGCGCGGTGCTGGGCCTGGACGAGGGCGTGTTCCGCTACGGCGGCGAGAGGTTCGTGCTGCTGCTCGAAGGCGAGGACGAGGCCCTGGTGCACGCGCTGCTGGAGCAGGCCCGCGCGCGCGTGGCCGCGCACCGCTATCCGCAGGCCGGCCCGGTCACGGTCAGCATCGGCTTCACGGCGGTGGAGCACGCCGAGCTGCCGCCCAGCGCCGTCGAGCGCGCCGGGCGCGCGCTGCACCGGGCCAAGGCCGAAGGGCGCAACCGCGTCGTCGGCCCGGCGGCGATGGCCGCGGCGGGCCTGGCGCGGGAACCGGAGCGCGGCGGCGATGTGGACCTCTTCTGAGCCGCTGGCGCGGCTGCGCCGCTTCTTCAGCGTCTTCGAGGCCGAGCCGCAGGACGCCGGCGTGTTCCGCGCCCGGCAGCTGCAGGCGATGCTGCGCCTCACGCCGGCGGCCATGGCCGTCAACGTCGTCAACGCGGCCACCGTCTGCGCCGTGAGCTGGAGCCAGGCGCCGGCGACGTTCCTGCTGACGTGGCTGGGCGTCATCACGCTGCTGTCGGCGCTGGGCCTGGGCGGCTGGCAGCGCGCGCGCCGGCAGCCCCGGCGCACCGCGTCGCCGCGCGCCATCCGCCGCGCGGTGCTGCATGCCGCGCTGCTGGCCGGGGCCTGGGCCGCGCTGCCGGCGGGGCTGTTCGCCGCGCTGGGACCGGGCACGCAGTTCTTCGTCGGCGTGGTCGTCACCGGCATGCTGTGCGGCGGCGGCTTCGCGCTGGCCAGCGTGCCGGCCGCGGCCACGGGCTGGGTCGCGGTGCTGGGCCTGGGCAGCGCCGTGGCGATGTGGCGCGCCGACTCGGCCGTGGCCGACGGCGTGCTGGTGATGCTGCTGCTGTACTGCTCGATCGTGGTCTACAGCGTCTGGACCACGGCCAAGACCTTCGGCGCACGGCTGGTGGCCGAGGCCCGCGCCGAGCGCCAGGACCAGGTCATCGGGCGGCTGCTGCGCGACGCCGGGGACGAGGCGCCGGGCAGCGCCGCGGCCGCCGCGGAGACGGAAGTCGAAGTGCCCCCGGCGCCCTGGCGCCCGGCCGGACCCGCACCCGCACCCGCGCCGGCCACCGGGCTGCTCGACCTGGAGCGGCTGCGCACGCATCTGCACGCGGCGCTGCAGGCGGCCGAGGGCGAGGCCGTGCCGCTGGTGCTGGTGGTGCTAGGCCTGCACGGCCACAGGCAGCTTCATGACGCGCGCGGCGCGGCCGCCGCCCGCGGGCTGCTCGACGCCGTCGGCCAGCGGCTGCTCGCGGCGATGCGCCCCGGCGACACCGTGGCCGGCCTGGCCGGCGGCGACTTCGCCGTGCTGCTGCGCGGGCACGGCGGGCGCGAGGTGGCGCATGCCCTGGCGCAGCGGCTGCTGGGCGTGCTCGACGAGCCCGTCGAGGACGGCTGCGGCGGCGCCCCGGTGGCGCTGCGCGCCAGCGCCGGCATCGCCCTGGCGCCGTGGGACGGCGCCGACGTGGACACGCTGCTCAACCATGCCGACATCGCGCTGTACGCGGCCCGCCGCGCCGGCGCCGGCCACTGCCGCTTCTTCGCACCGGAGATGCCCGGCAAGGACCAGCGCCGCAGCGCGCTGGAGGAAGCGCTGCGCGGCGTGGCCGGGCGCGGCGAGCTGCGGCTGGAGTACCAGCCGCAGGTGGACGCGCAGGACGGCCGCGTCCGCGGCTTCGAGGCGCTGCTGCGCTGGAGCTCGCCCGGCCACGGCGCGGTGTCGCCCGCGGAGTTCGTGCCCATTGCCGAGGCCGCCGGGCTGATGCCGCGCATCGGCGAGTGGGTGCTGCGCGAGGCCTGCGCGCAGGCGCGGCAGTGGCCCGACGCGGTGCGGCTGTCCGTCAACGTCTCGGCCACGCAGCTGGCCGAGCCCGGCTTCGCGGCGCAGGTCGCCACCGCCGCCCAGGGGCTGCGGCCCGGGCGCATCGAGCTGGAGGTGACGGAGTCGGCCCTCATCGACGACGTGGACGCCGCCGTGCAGGCACTCACCGAGCTGCGCGAGCACGGCTTCCGCCTCGCGCTCGACGACTTCGGCACCGGCTACTCGGCGCTGGGCTACCTGCGGCGCTTCCGCTTCGACACGCTCAAGATCGACCGCGGCTTCGTGCGCGACCTGGCCAGCGACGGCGAGGCGCGCGCCATCGTGGACACGATCCTGGCCATGGCGCGCGCCATGGGCATGAGCGCCATCGCCGAAGGGGTGGAGACGGCCGAGCAGGCGCAGATGCTGCGCGAGCGCGGCTGCGCGGCGCTGCAGGGCTTCCTGGTCAGCCGCCCGCTGCCGCCGCAGGCGGCCGCGGAGTTCCTGGCGGCGCACGAGGGCACGGCAGAGCCGCCGCGGTCACAGCCGTAGGGCGCGGGCTTGCCATGCGAGGCGGCAGGGTCATGCCGCAACGGTCCGGCGCGGCGTCCGGCAGAATGCGTGCATATGCACTCAAATCCGTCCCGGCCCGATTTCCCGCCGTTGCCGCCGGAGGCCGCTTCCGCTGCGGCGCCGCGCGGCTGCACCTGCTCGCGGCTGCGCCGGCTGACGCGGCGCGTCACGGCGGTGTACGACCGGGAGCTGGCCGCCGTGGGGCTGCGCGTCACGCAGTACGCGCTGCTGGCCACGCTGCGGCGCGCGGCCGGGGCGCAGGGCCTGGCGGTGTCGGAGCTGGCCGAGCGCATGGACATGGACCGCACCACGCTCACGCGCAACCTCAAGCCGCTGATCGGGCAGGGCTACGCGGCGCTGGTGGCCGATGCGCGCGACGCGCGCGTGCGCCGCGCGCTGCTCACGGCCGAAGGCGCGGCCGCGCTGGACGCGGCGCAGCCGCACTGGCTGTGCGCGCAACTCGAAGTCAACCGCACGCTGGGCGAGGCCACCGTCGCCGGGCTGCACCACTGGCTGGACACGGTCACGCCGGCGTTCCGCCCTGACGCAGGAGAAGAACCGTGAGCGCTGCCTTGCCTCCCACACCGGCCGCCACCGCATCCGCCGCCGCCGCGCGCAGCGCCTGGCTGACCATGCTGGTGGCCGCGGCCATCCTGATGATCACCATGGGCGCGCGCCAGTCGCTGGGGCTGTTCGTGTCGCCGCTGAACACGCATACCGGGCTGGGCATCGCCACCGTCAGCTTCGCCATGGCCGTCGGGCAGTTCGTGTGGGGCGCGGCGCAGCCGGTGTTCGGCGCCGTGGCCGACCGCTGGGGGCCGGCGCGGGTAATCGTGGCCGGCGCCGTGATGCTGGCCGCCGGCATGGCGCTGACCACGCGGGTCACGGGCGAGTGGGGCCTGGTGTTTGCGCTGGGCGTGCTCAGCGCGGCCGGGGCCGGGGCGGGGAGCTTCTCCATCCTGATCGGCGCCACGGCGCAGCGGCTGCCGCCTGAGCGGCGCGCCTTTGCCAGCGGCTTCATCAATGCCGGCGGCAGCTTCGGGCAGTTCCTGTTCGCGCCGCTGAACCAGGCCGTGATGTCGGCCTTCGGCTGGATGCAGGCGATGTGGGTGATGGCCGCGGCGGCGCTGGCCACCATCCCCATGGCCTGGGCGCTGCGCGGCCGGCCGCGCGCGCCGGCCGCCGCGGCGGCGGCCGCCGGCGAGATGCCGCTGCGCGCGCAGCTGCGCGTGGCGCTGCGCAACCGCAGCTACTGGTGCCTGCACGCGGGCTTTTTCACCTGCGGCTTCCACATCGCCTTCCTGGTGACGCACCTGCCGGGCGAGGTGGCGCTGTGCGGGCTGCCGGCCGGCGTGGCGGCGACCTCGCTGGCCGTGATCGGGCTGGCCAACGTGGCCGGCAGCCTGGCCGCGGGCGCCCTGGGCAACCACGTGCGCATGAAGATGATCCTGTTCTGGATGTACGCCTCGCGCGCCGTGGCGGTGCTGGCCTATCTCGCCGCGCCCAAGGAGCCCTGGACCTTCTACGTCTTCGCCGCCGTCCTGGGCGCGACCTGGCTGGCCACCGTGCCGCCCACGGCCGGGCTCACGGCCAAGCTGTTCGGCACGCGCTACCTGGCCACGCTCTTCGGGCTGACGCTGCTGAGCCACCAGGTCGGCGGCTTCTTCGGCGCCTGGCTGGGCGGGCTGGCCGTGGTGCACACCGGCAGCTACGCCTGGATGTGGTGGGCCGACGCCGCGCTGGCGCTGGCCGCCGCGCTGGTGAACCTGCCCATCCGCGAGGCCCGGCCGCGGCCGGCGGCGGCGCCGGCCTGAGCCGGGCTTGGCGCCGGCGGGCGCATGCCTTGCCGGGGCGCAGGCCATGGAAGCCTCGCCCCGCCCGCGCCCGTCCAGCCGCGTCTCCAGCGCGCCGCTGCCCGTGACCGAGCCCTTCGACGTGGGCGTGGCGCTGGCGCGCATCGAGGAGGCCATCGCGCCGTTCCCGAAGGCGGCACTGTTCGAGCTGCACGACGACGGTTTCACCTCGGCCTTCGAGCAGCTGGTGGCCTGCATCCTGTCGATCCGCACGCGCGACGAGGTCTCGCTGGTGTGCGCGCGACGCTTCTTCGCGCTGGCGCGCACGCCGGCCGAGGTGGCGGCGCTGGACGTCGAGGCCATCGACGCGGCCATCGCCGACTCGACCTTCCACGAGGGCAAGGCGGCGCAGATCCACGCCATCGCGCGCGAGGTGGCCGAACGCCACGGCGGCACGCTGCCCTGCGACGAGGCGGTGCTGCTGGGCTTTCGCGGCGTGGGGCCGAAGTGCGCGAACCTGGTGCTGGGCATTGCCTGCGGCGAGCCGCGCATCGGCGTGGACATCCACGTGCACCGCATCTCCAACCGCTGGGGCTACGTGCAGGCGGGCACGCCGGAGCGCAGCCTCGCGGCGCTGGAGCGGGTGCTGCCGCGCGAGCACTGGATCGACATCAACCGGCTGCTGGTGCCCTTCGGCAAGCACGTGTGCACCACCACGCTGCCGCGCTGCTCGACCTGCCCGGTGCGCGACATGTGCCGGCGCGTGGGCGTGGCGGGGCACCGGTAGGGACTCAGTTTTCCCAGGGGTTCAGCACCTGTAGGCCGAGCCCGTCGAAGTCGCGCCGGTTGCGCGTCACCAGGACCATGCCGTGATGCGCGGCCGTGGCGGCCAGGAGGCTGTCGATGGCCAGCAGCGGCCGGCCCGCCTGGGCCACGAGGCGGCCCCAGCGGTCGGCCACGCCGGCGTCCACCGGCAGGACACGCCCGGTGAAGAAGGCGGGCAGTTCGGCTTCCAGCCAGTCCTGCAGTGCCAGCCGCCGGGAGGCGTCGGCCAGCGCCTCGATGCCCTTGCGAATCTCGCCCAGCGTCAGCACGCTCAGGTAGAGCGTGCCTGCGGGCCGTTGCCCGATCCACTGCACGACCCGGGCGTCGGGCTGGCGCCGCCGCAACTCCGACAGCACGTTGGTATCGAGCAGGTAGCTCATTCGGGCACCGTCGCGCTGCGCGCGGTCCTGCTGGGCGGGAGGGATCGCCCTCTTCGGAGCGGCCGTGCGGGGGAGTTCACAATTCCACGTCCCGCGTAGGACTGCGGTCGCGTTTGAACTCCAGTTCATCGTCCAGGCCGGCCAGTGGGGAAGCCTGCATGAACTCCACCAGCGACGCCTGGCGCTGCGACAGGCGCTCGAATGCTGCGCGCGACAGCACCACGGCCACCGAGCGGCCATGCAGCGTGATGTCCTGCGGCCCTTCCGCCTCGGCACGCTTGACGACTTCCGAGAGCCGCGCCTTGGCTTCCTGCATTTGCCATGAGTGCATGTCAGTCCTTTTCTGACCAGAATGGTCAGAGTTTAGGCCCATGCTCTTTTCCCATCTGCCCGCAGTCCTGGTTTGGGATGTCCCAAGTTGTCCCGGGTCAAAGCCACCAAGGGGGGTTGACACTCCCGCCACGACACCCGGCGTGGCGCGGGCGACAGTGCCGGCTTTCCTGAACGAAGCCGGCATTGCAGTCCATGACCGAGAAGAACATGAACCACGGCCGCCTCGTGCTGGGCGTGGCCAGCCTGGCGGCGGTGGTGGCGACGGGCGTCACGGTGTGGGCCTTCATGCGCCGCCGCAGCCAGGGCGGCGCGCAGCCCGGGGCGGACGCGCCGGACGCGCCGGGTGGCGATCCGGCGCATTCCGACGCGGCCTTGCGCGCGCAAACGATGTCGGGGTGCTCGCAGTGACGGCGGGGGCGGCCCGCTTCACTCGCACCTGAAGCTGGCCGCGTCCTCGATGCTGCCCGAGCCGGCGTACTTCGCGACCTTGGGATAGGGGCACAGCGGCCGGGTGCGGCCCGGCCACGGCGAGGTGGCCGAGGCCTTGGCGACGATGCTCTCCGGCGCGGTACCTTTTTCCACCCACTCCACCAGCGGCGTGAGCGCGTCGTAGAGATCCGTGGCCGGACCGCGCGAGTTGGAGCAGTGGTTCATGCCCGGCACCAGGAACAGCCGCGCGAAGTCGCCGGTGGCCGCTGCGCCGCCGTTGGCCTCGGCCAGGCGACCGTAGTAGTCGATGGTGTCGTTGGCCGAGAAGATCGCGTCGCTCGTGCCGTGCACCAGCAGCATCTTGCCGCCGCGAGCCTTGAAAGCCGCCACGTCGGTGGATGTGGTGTTGTAGATGGCTGCGTAGGCATCGAGCCGAGCCGGATCGGTGTCGAAGTTGAACGCGAGGTAATCGAACGAGGGGTCGGGCGGCGTGAAGAACTCCAGCTTCATGGCGTCGCCGGCAATGAGCGTGGCGTTGCGCGAGTTGGGCTCGGCCGTGGTGGAGGTGCCCAGACGCCAGTTGCGCCAGTCGGGGGCGCTGATGCCCGCGTCCCAGGGCCAGGTGGCGTAGAGCTGCTGGCCGGTCGAGTTGCGCGGCCCGCCGAAGTCGCGCTTGAGCGCCGTCACCTGCTCGGCCGTGAGGCATTCCGCCGTCTTGGCGCCGCTGCACTGCAGCACGGCGGGGTCGAAATTGCAGGCCGACGGGTTGGCGGCGACGATGCCGTCCACCGCGCCGTCCAGGCCGTCGCAGCGCTCCAGCACCTTGTTGGACACGAGCTTCAAGTCGGCATCGGACAGCGCCTTGCTCAGGATGCGGGCGCCGTTCTCCACCGGCGCGGCGTTGGTGTAGCCGATGGTGCTCCACACCGAGGCCAGCGTCGCTTCCTTGGCGACCTTGATGGCCGGCGCATTGGCCGCGACGCCGTCGAAGTGGTTGGGAAAGCGTTGCGGGAACAACAACGCCTGGCGCCCGCCGCCGGAGCAGCCGACGAAGTAGGAGCGGTCCGGGGCGCGGCCGTAGGCGCGCGCGATGAGGTCCTTGGCCGCCAGCGTGACCTTGTCGTAGCTGTTGTAGGCATGGTCGATGCGTGCCTGCGCGTCCAGCCCGAAGCTCGCGTCCGTGACCTGGTGTCCGGCGTCGGTGGTGACGACGGCGAAGCCCTTGGCCAGTGCGCTGGTGCCCAGCCCGCTGTTGGAGCCCTCATTGCCGGCCAGCGCGCCGATGGCCGGGCGCACCACGCCGTCGTTGCCGCCGCCGCCCTGGAACATGAAGCGGCCGTTCCAGGCCTTGGGCAAGCGCAGCTCGAAGCCGGTGTGGTAAGGCTTGCCATCGCTGCCGGTGCGCGGGTTCATCTTGCCCGTGACCACGCAGTGCTCGGGCAGCGTCACGGTCTGCACCACCGTGCCGGCCGCGGCGCTGGTGGCGCTGAGCGTGGTGCCGGCCAGTGCTTGCTGAGCAATCTGCTCGCAGCTCAGGGCCAGCGCGGTTTCCGCGGGCGGGGTGGCGGGCGTGCCGCTGCCGCCGCCGCAGGCGGTAAGCAGCGTGGCACAGGCGGCGGCCAGGATGCCGGGTCGGGACGGGATGCTTGCCTGGAGGTACGGCATGAAGTTCCTTCAATCAGCCTTGAAGCCGCTGGCCTTGACGATGCCGGCCCAGCGCTGCCCTTCGGCGCGGACCATGCGCTCGGTGTCGGCGCGTCCCACGCCGGTGACGCTGAAGCCGGCTTCCTGCAGCTTCTGGCGCACCTCCGGGGCCTGCACTGCGGCGACGGCCTGGCGGCCGAGCTGATCGACCACCGCCGCCGGCGTGCCCGCGGGCACGAACAGCGCGAACCAGGCCGAGAAGTCCAGCTTCGGCCAGCCGGCCTCGGCGAAGGTGGGCACCTCCGGCAGCAGGGGCGAGCGCGCGGGCGCCGTGGTGCCCAGCGCGCGCAGCTTGCCGCCCTTGACCTGCGGCACCGCCAGCGCGGTGGAGACGAAGGCGGCACCCACGTCGCCGGACACCAGCGCCGTGATGGCGTCGCCCGTGGCGCGGTAGTGCACCGGCTCGATGCGGAAGCCCGCCTGTTCGGCCAGCAGCTCCGCGCCGAAATGCCCCGGCGTGCCGGCGCCGAAGGTGGCGAAGTTGACGCGGTCCCGGTTCGCCTTGGCCGCGTCGATGAAGCCCTTCACGTCCTTCACCGGCGAGGAGGCGGGCACGACCAGGATGAAGTCGGATCGCACCACTTCCGCCACGGGGATGAGCTCGCGCGCCGGGTCGTAGGGCAGCTTGCTGTAGGCGGCCGGTGCGATGGCGATGGAGCCGACCTCGCCCAGCAGCACCGTGGTGCCGTCGGGCGCGCTCCTGGCCACGGCCTGCGTGGCGATCTGCCCGCCGGCGCCGGCGCGGTTGTCGATGACGAGCGGCTGCTTCATCAGCTCGCCCAGCTTCTGGCCCAGCGTGCGCGCCACCACGTCCGGGCCGGTGCCCGGCGGGAAGCCCACGACCAGTTTCAGCGGGCTCTGCGCGAAGGCGCCCAGCGCGGGCAATGCAAGCGTGCTCAGGAGCAGGTGGCGGCGGCGCATGGCAGAAGTCTCCTTGTCGTGATGCGCGCCAGTGTGGGGGAGCGGCGCGCCGCGGCTGTCATCCCAGAGTGCGACAGCGCGCGGGCCGTTGCGCGCGCAGTGATTTCCCTGCAAAGCGGCTGAGTCACCCTGGCGGCCGCCGTCGCGGCGGCGGCGGCCGGGCCGGCACGCCCTGTCCGGCCCATCCCGCCCGGGCCAACCCCGAAGACGCCGCCGCGGCGCTGGCCGACTCGGCCTCGCACGCCCGGGTGTTCGGCCACCTGGCCCGCACGCAGGGCGTGCCCGCCAGCTGCCGCGGCGATGCCGAGCGCATCGGGGAGGGCACGCCCGCGCGCGCCGCCTGGGTCGAGTACCGCTGGCGCGACGGCACCTCGTACCGGCTGGAGACGGTGCAGCCCGAAGTCTCGCGCGTGGTCATCCACAAAGCGGCGGGCCTGCCGAAGGGCGTGATGGAGCAGCTGCGCCTGGACCTGCGCGCCGCCGGCCTGCGCATCGACTGGGACCGCGCCACCGGCACGGGCGCCGGCGACGGCGAGCTCGCCATCGCCGAATACCGCGACCCCACCCCGGGCCGCCACGCCGTCGTGCGCATCGGCAGGGACGGCAAGGGCCAGGTGGTGCAGGCCGCCTGGAGCGTCGGGCCGCAGTAGGGGCGGCCCGGCTGCCCGCGCCGTCATCCTCTGGGCTGACGGCGCCCGGCGCCGCGGCGGGCCACGATGGCGCCATGACGCCTTCCGAGCCTGCCGCCATGCCCGACACACCCGCCATCCCGCCCGCGCCCGCGCTCGATTTCCTGTGCCGCATCACCTGCGAAGTGGGTGCGCTGGTGACGCTGGGCGACGCGCCGCTGGGCGAGCGCCGCTACGTGCCGCTGGGCGGCGGCACGGTGCAGGGGCCGGAGTTTTCCGGCGAGCTGGTGCCCGGCGGCGTGGACTGGCAGATCCAGCGCCGCGACGGCGTCACGGAGATCGCCGCGCATTACGTGCTGAAACTTGCCGACGGCAGCCTGGTGGAGGTGCAGAGCAGCGGCCTGCGCCACGGCCCGGCCGAGGTAATGGCGCGACTGGCACGCGGCGAGGCCGTGGCGCCGAGCGAATACTTCTTTCGCACCCTCGTGCGCTTCACCACCGGCGCGCCGGCCTGGGCGCACCTGAACCGGGTCATGGCGATCGCGGTGGGGCAGCGCGAGGCGCGGAGGGTGGTGCTGGACCTCTACCGGCTCGGCTGAGCGAGCCCGCTGGGCCGCGTGCCCGGCACGAACGCCGCGAACAACTCGCTCTTGAAGCGGATGTCCAGCCGCCCGAACGCCCGCGCCCGGTAGGTCTTCACCGTGGCCAGGCTCAGCCCCAGGTCGGCGGCGATGCCGTCGTAGGTCATGCCCTGCAGCAGCCGCTCCAGCACGTCGAGCTCGCGCTCGGTGAGCGCGGCGCAGCGTTGGCGCAGGACCTCGCGCGGGCTGGTGCCGTCCGCATCGGGAACGGATCGTTCGTCCTGCCACTCGGCATGGCGCGCCACCGCGGCCAGCAGCGCGGGGGCGAGGGCACCGAAATTCGCGACCTGGTCCTCGCCGAAGCGGCCGTGCCTCCCGGCACCGTCGTGGCGGTAGAGGTTGACGGCCAGCAGCGAGCCGTCGCGCTCCAGCCGCGCCACCGACAGCCGCTCCACCATGCCGTGGCGCAGGTAGATCGCCTGCCGGTGGTCGGCGCTGGGGGCCTCGTCGGCATGCATGCGCAGCATCACCGCGCCGCCCGGATGGGCCTGCGCGCGCACGGCGTCGAAGCTGCGATCGCGCCGGTACAGGCCTGCGTCGCGGTACACGGCGAAGCAGTCGCCCGTGGTGTCGGGCACGCCGCGGCTGGCCGACAGGTGCATGGTCGGCGGGCGTTGCGGCCGCAACCGGTACACCGCCCACGAGGCGGCGCCCACTGCCGGCTCCAGCGCCGCCAGCGCGGCGGCGGCGAAGTGCGGGCGTCCGACGGCACCGATCACGGCCGCCAGCGCCAACTGCGCCGCATCGGGGCGCGGCGCGCTCAAAGTCCAGGACTGCATGGCTTGTCTCCTTGCGCGCAGTTGGGCTGCCTACTACTCCGCCATCCCCGCTGCAGCCTCCAGCACCTGCGCTGCCCCGCGCGGATCGCCGCGCAAGCTCTCCAGTTGCGCCAGCAACGCCTGCAGCTCCGGCAGCAGCTGCGTGAAGAACACCGCCGCCGTGGCCTGCTTGCGCCGGTCGAAGGCGTCGCTCGCACCGCCCTGCGCCGCCACGCCGTCGGCGCGCGCCCACAGCGCCGCCAGCAGCGCCAGGCCGCAGGCCCGCAGCACCACCGGCGCGGCCAGGCCGGCCGGGGTGTCGGCGTCCATTGCGGCGCGCAGGTTCGCAATGAGTCGCCCGGCCGCCTCCGCCGCCGGCCCGGCCCAGGCCGACCCCGTGTCCCGCAGCAGCCGCGACAGCAGCTGCTCGAAGGCCTGCGCCCGGTCCGGCAGCAGCCGGCGCTGCCACAAGTCCAGCGCCTGGATCTCGTTGGTGCCCTCATAGAGCATCGACACGCGCAGGTCGCGCAGCCGCTGCTCGATGCCCCACTCGCTGACGTAGCCGTGCCCGCCGAACACCTGCAGGCAGTCGCTGACGGACGTGAAACCCTGGTCGGTGAGCAGCGCCTTGACGATGGGCGTGAGGAGGGACGCCTCGCGCAGCGCCAGCGCGCGCGCGTCGGCGTCCGGGTGCGCATGCGCCTCGTCCAGCCGCAGCGCGGTCCACAGCGCCAGCATGCGCCCGCCCTCGGTCCAGGCCCGCGTGCGCGCCAGCAGCCGCTGCACGGGCGCGTGGCGCAGGATCGGCGCGCCGCCCTGCACGCGCTCCGCGGCGTAGGCCGTAGCCTGCGCCAGCGCCGCGGCCGCCGCGCCCACGCCCTGCAGCCCGACGTTGATGCGCGCCGCGTTCATCATCACGAACATGGCGTTGAGCCCGCGCCCGGGCTCGCCTACCAGCCAGCCCGTGGCGCCGTCGAAGCGCAGCACGCAGGTCGGGCTGGCGTGCAGGCCCATCTTCTCCTCGATGCGCTCCACGGCCACGGCGTTGCGCGTGCTGTCGGGCAGCCATTTGGGCACCAGGAACAGGCTCAGGCCGCGCGAGCCCGCAGGCGCGTCGGGCAGCCGCGCCAGCACCAGGTGCACGATCTGGTGCGTGAGGTCATGGTCGCCGCCGGAGATGAAGATCTTGGTGCCCTCGACCGCCACGCTGCCATCGCCGCGCGGCGTGGCGCGGGTGCGGCAGCCGCCCAGGTCGCTGCCGGCCTGCGGCTCGGTCAGCGCCATCGTCACCAGCGACGCGCCGCTGGCCAGATCGCCCAGGTAGCGGGCCTTCAGTTCCTCGCTGCCATGCGCGCGCAGGCAGGCGTAGCCGCCGTGCAGGATGCCGAAGTACATGCCCCAGCCCGGGTTGGCCGCGCTCACGGCCTCGTGCAGCACGGCGTCCACGACATGGGGCAGGCCCTGGCCGCCGTCGTCGGGGTGGCAGGCCAGCAGCGGCCAGCCGGCCTCGACGAAGTCGCGCCAGGCCGGCGCGAAGCCGGCCGGCGCATGCACCTGGCCGCCGTCGAGCCTGCAGCCTTCGCGGTCGCCTGACGCGTTGAGCGGCGCCAGCACGCCATCGGCGAAGGCGTGCGCGGCCTCGGCCACCTGGTCGATGAGCTCGGCATCGACCTCGGCAAAGGCCGGCAACTGCACCAGCGCTTCGGGCGCGCGCAGCAGCCGCTGCAGCACGAAGCGGGTATCGCGCAGGGCGTCGGCGCTCATGCTCGTCAAGCCTCCGGCGTGAAGCCCACCCGCTTGACGATCGGCGCCCAGGCCGCGTTCTCCTCGCGCACCATCTTCTGCAGCTCGGCCGGGGTGTTGGCCGAGGCCTCCAGGCCGAGCTGCGCGAAGGCGTCGATGGTCTCCTGCGTGGACACCGCCGCCTTGATCGCAGCCGCGGCGCGGTTGACGACGTCCGCCGGCGTCTTCGGCGGCATGAAGAAGCCGTACCACTCCTGCATCGTCAGCGTCTTGAAGCCCTGCTCGGCGTAGGTCGGCACGTCGGGCAGGAAGCGCGAGCGCTTCTCGCCCGAGGTCGCCAGCACGCGCACCTTGCCGCTCTTGATGTGGGGGAGGTGGTCGCCGATGGGCGAGCTCATGGAGGCGACCTGCCCGCCCACCAGGTCCGTCACGCCCGGGGCCGAGCCGCGGTAGGGCACGTGGTTGAGGTCCACGCCGCTTTCCTTGGCCAGCAGCGCGGCCACGAAATGGTTGGGCGAGCCCGCGCCCGGCGTGGCGTAGTTGGCCTGTCCCGGATGGGCCTTGGCCCAGGCCAGGAAGTCCCTGAGCGTCTTCACGCTCTCCGGCACCGCCGGGCCCACGGCGAGCGCGAACTGCACCACGGCGCCGGTGCACACCGGCGTCACGTCCTCGATGCCGTAGCTGATGCTGCGGTAGATGTGCGGGTACAGCGTGATCATGGCCGCCGGCGTCAGCAGCATGGTGCTGCCATCGGGCGCGCTGCGCTTGAGCTCCTCCACCGCCAGGCGCCCGCCCACGCCGGGCTTGTTCTCCACCAGGGCCACCCTGGCGAAGCTGCCGCGCAGCTTTTCGGCGACGCGGCGCGAGACGGCGTCGGTGGTGCCGCCGGCGGGGAAGCCGCACAGCACGCGGGTCTGCTCCACCAGCGTCTGCGCCAGCGCGATGCGCGGCAGGCCCATCAGGGCGAAGCCGCCGCCGGCGGCGGTGGCCAGGAACTGTCTGCGGTCGAAGGTCATGGTCGGGTCTCCTGAGCGTTGTATGCGGTTGCCGGGGCAACCTGTTGGTGTGTTTGTGTCCGGACGGGAGCGGTCGAAGCCGAATCAGCGCGGCGCCATGCGCAGCGCGCCGTCGAGGCGGATCACCTCGCCGTTGAGATGCCCGTTGGCGGCGATGTGCGCCGCCAGCTGCGCGAACTCCTCGGGGCGGCCGAGCTGCTTCGGGAACGGGATGGAGGCGGCCAGCGACTGCTGCACCTCGGCGGGCAGCTCCTGCAGCAGCGGCGTGGCGAACAGCCCCGGCGCGATGGTCATGACGCGGATGCCCCACTGCGCCAGGTCGCGCGCCAGCGGCAGCGTCATGGCGGTGATGCCGCCCTTGGACGCGGCATAGGCTTCCTGCCCCACCTGCCCGTCGAAGGCGGCGACGCTGGCGGTGTTGACGATCACGCCGCGCTCGCCGGCGGCATTGGCCGGCTCCAGCTTCGCGGCCTGCGCGGCGAAGAGGCGCACCACGTTGTAGGTGCCCACGAGGTTGACGCGCACCGTGCGCTCGAAGTCGGCCAGCGGGGCGGGCGAGCCGTCGCGCTGGATCACGCGCTTGGCGCCGCCGATGCCGGCCACGTTCATGAGGATGCGCGCCGGCCCGAAGCTTTCATTCGCCGCGGCCAGCGCCTTCAGGACGCTGCCCTCGTCGGTGATGTCACAGTGCAGCCCCAGGCCGCCGATGTCGCCGGCCACGCGCCGGGCGCCGGCCTCGTTGACGTCGAGCACCGCCACCCGGGCGCCCAGCCGCGCGAGCTCGCGCGCCGTGGCCTCGCCCAGACCGGAGCCGCCGCCGGTGACGAGGGCCACCTGTCCGTGGATGTCCATGTCCGTTCCTTGTGCGTTGACTGTTCTTGTTCGCCGTGAGCCGGTAGGAGCAGCATCACCGCTTCGGCAGGATCAGCCACGGGTCGCTGCCGTCGTACATCGCCTCGACCAGCGCCGCGCGGCTGGCGAGCACGGCGCGCTGGTTGATGGAGCCCTTGTCCGTGACCTCGCCCTTGTCCAGCGACGGCGGCTCGGCCAGCACGTGCAGCCGCGCCACGCGGTTGGCGCTGCCGGTGCCCTCGGCCCAAAGCTTGTCGGCGAGCTGCTGGAAGAACTCGCGTACCGCCGGGTGGTGCAGCACCTCGGGCGCCGGCGTGCGCGAGGCCAGGCCGGCGAGCTTGCGGCACTCGTCCAGGCGCGGGAACACCATCAAGCCCACCTCGGCGCGGTTCAGGCCCGTGACCACCGCGTCCTGCACGCAGGGCGCGCCGGCCAGCAGCACCTTGCTGCGCAGCGGGCCCACGCTCACGAAGGTGCCCGTGCCCAGCTTGAAGTCCTCGGCCAGGCGCCCGTCGAAGAGCAGGCCCTTCTGCGGATCGGTCGGGTCGATGAACTTCACCGCGTCGCCGGTGCAATAGAAACCCTCGTCGTCGAAGGCCTCGGACGTCTGCTCCGGGTTGCGCCAGTAACCGGGCATGACGTTGGGGCCGCGGAAGCGGATCTCCACCTTGTCGGCCACCGGCACCAGCTTCACTTCCACGCCGGGGCAGGGCAGGCCGACCTGGCCGGTCTGCAGCTCCTTGTTCAGCGCGAAGGTGCAGGACGGCGCCGTCTCGGTCATGCCGAGGCCCGTGATCATCAGGATGCGCTCGCCGATGGTGGCCTCGGCATGCGCGTGCAGCTTGTCGAGCGTGGCCTGCGACAGCACCGCGCCGGCGTACTTGAACATCCTCACACGGGCGAAGAGGGTCTTCCTCAGCTGCTCGTCCGTGTCCATCGCCGCGGCGATCTCGTCGAAGCCGCGCGGCACGTTGAAGTAGATGGTGGGCGAGATCTCGCGCAGGTTGCGCAGCGTCTCGGCCATGCCGCCGGGCGTGGGGCGGCCGTCGTCGATGTAGAGCGTGCCGCCGTGGTAGAGCGTGATGCCGACGTTGTGGTTGCCGCCGAAGGTGTGGTTCCAGGGCAGCCAGTCCACCAGCACCGGCGGCTCGTCCTCCAGGAACGGGTAGGCCTGGGTGGCCATCTGCAGGTTGGCGCACATCATGCGCTGCGTGTTGACCACGCCCTTGGGCGCCTTGGTCGAGCCCGAGGTGAACAGGAATTTCACGATGGTGTCGGGGCCGACCGCGGCATGCGCAATTTCCTCGCGCGTGCCGGGCTCGGTGGCCACCAGCTCGGCAAACGGCGTCACCGGGCCGCTCTCCAGGCTGCCCTCGGTCAGCACCACTTCCACGTCCGGGCCGGCCACCGCCTCGATGGCCTTGGCGAAGCGCGCGTCCGAGGCGAACACCAGGCCCGGCGTGGTCACGCCGAAGATGTGGCGCAGCTTGGCGTAGTCGGTGGCCACCAGCGAGTAGGCCGGCGAGATCGGCACGTAGGGCACGCCTACCCACTGCGCCGCGGTGGCGAGGATGAAGTGCTCCAGGTCGTTGTCCGAGAGGATGGCGATGGGACGCTCCACCGAGAGCGGCCGCGTGGCCAGCGCCTGGCCCACGCGCTGCGCCAGGTCGAGCATCTGCGCGTAGCTGATGCGCCGCCAGTCGCCGCCCAGGGCCGGGTCGCGCTTGGCGACGAAGGTGCGGTTCGGCGCCACGCGCGCCCAGCGCTCCAGACGGTCGGTGAGCCGCGCCGGGAAGGGCTGCAGCGGCTCGGTCGAGCGCAGGACGAGCTCGCCGCCGCTGCGCTCCTCGATGGTGGCCGACAGGCAGCCGCCCACGCGCGCCGCGCGGTACTTGGCCAGGATGCTCATGCTCTTTGTCTCCTCGTGTCCCGAAGCCGTCGGGCTCAGGACTTCACGACCTTGCCGGCGCGCTTTTCCAGGAAGGCCTTGAGCCGCTCCTGCGCGTCGGGCGTGCTCTCGGCCACCGCCGCCATCAGGCTCTCGGTGAACAGTCCTTCGGACTGCGCCTGGTCGGCGATGCGCGGCAGCGCGTGCATCACGGCGTAGTTGCTCATGGGCGCGTTGGTGGCGATGCGCCGCGCCAGCTCGATGGCCTTGCCCAGGCCCTCGCCGTCCTTGACGCGGTACTGCACCAGGCCGGCATTGAAGCCCTCGTCGGCGTCGTAGACGCGGCCGGTGAGCATCAGGTCGGTCATGCGCGCCACGCCGATCAGGCGCGGGATGCGCACCGAGCCGCCGCCGCCGACGAAGATGCCGCGCTGCCCTTCGGGCAGGCCGAAGTAGGCGGAGTCCTCGGCGACACGGATGTGGCAGGCGGAGGCCAGCTCCAGCCCGCCGCCCACCACCGCGCCGTGCAGCGCGGCGATCACGGGCACGCGGCCGAACTGCACCGCGTCGAAGGCGGCATGCCACATGCGCGAATGCACCACGCCCGCGCCGATGTCGCGCGCCACCAGCTCCGACAGGTCCAGCCCGGCGCAGAAGTGCTCGCCCTCGCCGCTGATCACCACCGCGCGCGTCTCTTCCGGCAGGTTCACGAACGCCGTGTGCAGCTGCTGGATCAGCGGGTCGCTGATGGCGTTGCGCTTGGCCGGGCGCATCAGCCGGATGTGCAGCACGGGGCCGGCGCCCTCGACGCGCAGCAGGTCCAGGGAGGCCAGCAGGCCGGCGGCGGGGGTGAAGTCGGGTTGCATGGTGCGGGTGCGGATGTGCTTGCGTTGATGGTTAAGAAGCTTAATCATCTGGTCGGGCGGGTGTTTGGGTGTTTTCCCGGATGATCGGCGTGTCGTCGTTGTGGTCTTGATCGACATCAGGGGAATCCCGATGCTGTACACCATGAATAGTTAATAGACTTAATCACATGTTCAGGCTGGCAGGCCCGAAGGGGGCGGCCGCAAGGGCATGCATTCGACAAAGCAGTTCAGGAGACACGGCTTCATGCTTTCCAACTCCAGGCGCCCCGGGCGCTTCATGAGTGGTCCCTCATTGCCGCTGAGCGTGGGTACGGCGGCGCTGCTGTCGCTGGCGGCGTGCGGTGGCGGCAATGACGGCGAATCGCTGCCCCGGCTCGGTGCCGCGACGGCCGCCGCGCTCAACGGCAGCTGCGAGGCCCTGGCCGCGACGCTGGCGGGGCAGGCCAACACCCGCATCAGCGCGGCCAGCACCGTGGCGGCGGGCACGCTGTCGCAGGGCGGGCAGCCGGTGGCCGAGCACTGCCTCGTGACGGGCAGCATGTTCGAGCGCGTCAGCGCGGTCGATGGCCAGCCCTACGCCATCGGCTTCGAGATGCGCTTGCCCAAGGCCTGGAACGGGCGCTTCTACTACCAGGCCAATGGCGGCCTGGACGGCAACGTCAGCACCGCGCTGGGCGCGCTGGGCGGCGGGCCGCTGACGGGAGCGCTGATGCAGGGCTTCGCCGTCATCAGCTCCGACGCCGGCCACACGGCGGCCGTCGGCTCGGGCTTCGGCCTGGACCCGCAGGCGCGCCTGGATTACGGCTACCAGGCGGTGGAGAAGCTCACGCCCATGGCCAAGGAAGCGATCCGCCGCGCCTACGGCAAGGGGCCGGACCGCTCCTACTTTGGTGGCTGCTCCAACGGCGGGCGCCATGCCTTCGTGGCCGCGGCGCGCCATCCCGACTGGTACGACGGCTACCTGGCCGGCGCGCCGGGCTACAACCTGCCCAAGGCGGCGGTGGCCAACATTTGGGGCGCCCAGCGCTACGCCACGCTGGTGAGCGCACCCAACGACCCGGCCACCGGCGCCGGGCTGGCCACGGCCTTCACCGACGCCGAGCGCCGGCTCGTCAGTGCCCGCGTGCTGGCCAGGTGCGACGCGCTCGACGGCGCCAGCGACGGCCTGGTGCAGGACACGGCCGCGTGCCAGGCGGCGTTCAACCCGGCCAATGACCTGCCGACCTGCACCGGCGCGCGCGACGGCAACTGCCTGACCGTGGCGCAAAAGGGCGTGGTGGCCGACATCTTTGCCGGCGCCCGCACCAGCACCGGCGCCGCGGTGTACACCAGCTTCCCCTGGGACTCCGGCTTCGGCGGCGGCACCAACCCCGGTGCCACCAATCCGGTCGGCTCCGGCACCGGGCAGTGGGAGTTCTTCGCGCCGCTGTTCCTCGACTCGGGCTCGGTGGGCCAGGTGTTCACGCCCACGCCGCAGCCCAACGGCTTCAACGGCCCGGCCTTCGCCCTGGGTGCCAACATCGACGCGCTGGTGGCCGGCATCAACGCCACGGGCGGCGTCTATACCGAGTCGGCCATGGGCTTCATGACGCCGCCCAACCCGACCAACCTGGCCGCGCTCAAGAACCGCGGCGCCAAGATGATGGTCTACCACGGCGTGAGCGACGCGATCTTCTCGGCCAGCGACACGCAGGCCTGGTACGACGGCGTGCGCGCCAGCAATGGCGGCGATGCTTCCGGCTTCGCGAAGTTCTACCGCGTGCCGGGCATGGGACACTGCTCGGGCGGCCCGGCCACGGACCAGTTCGACATGCTCACGCCGCTGGTGAGGTGGGTGGAGCAGGGCGAGGCGCCGCAGGCCGTGGTGGCCAGCGCGCGTGGCACGGGCAATGCCGGTGGTGTCAACGCCGACCTCGCGCTGCACGCCTGGAGCGCCACCTGGGCCGCCAACCGCACCCGCCCGCTGTGCCCCTATCCGCAGGTGGCCCGCTACAAGGGCACGGGCAGCCTGGAGAGCGCCGACAGCTTCCGCTGCCAGTAGTAAGCAATGCATGGTCCGAACACCAACCCGTTCGGACTGAGGTATCGAAGGCCGAATCCGGCAGGCTCGGATGGCTGCCCTGCGGTGGGGGCCGTCCAGCCTTCGATACCTCAGGACGAACGGAAAAGGCGCCCGGACCTGCCCGCCTCAAAGGACCCACCATGGACCTCGACAAGCTCATCGCCATCGACATCCACACGCACGCCGAGGTGTCGTGCTGGAACCCCTTCGACAACTACGCCGAGGAGTACGACCGCGCCGCGGACAAGTACTTCAAGGCCGGCAAGCGCCCGACGATTGCCGAGACGGTGGCCTACTACCGCGAGCGCAACATCGGGCTGGTGATGTTCACCGTGGACTCCGAGGCCAAGCTCGGCCGCCGGCGCATTCCCAACGAGGAGATCGCGCAGGCCGCGCGTGACAACGCGGACATGATGGTGGCCTTTGCCAGCATCGACCCGCACAAGGGCAAGATGGGCGCGCGCGAGGCGCGCCGCCTCATCGAGGAGGAAGGGGTCAAGGGCTTCAAGTTCCACCCCACGGTGCAGGACTTCCTGCCCTATGACCGCATGGCCTGGCCGCTGTATGACGTGATCGCCGAATACAAGCTGCCGGCCATCTTCCACAGCGGGCATTCGGGCATCGGCAGCGGCATGCGCTGCGGCGGCGGGCTCAAGCTGGCCAACTCCAACCCGATGCTGCTCGAAGAGGTGGCCATCGACTGGCCCGACATCGAGATCGTCATCGCGCACCCGAGCTGGCCGTGGCAGGACGAGGCGCTGTCGCTGGCGCTGCACAAGCCCAACATCTGGATCGACCTCTCGGGCTGGAGCCCGAAGTACTTCCCGCCCCAGCTGGTGCAGTACGCCAACTCGCTGCTCAGGGACCGCATGCTCTTCGGCAGCGACTACCCGCTCATCACGCCCGAGCGCTGGATGAAGGACTTCGACGAGGCCGGCTTCAAGCCGGAGGTCAAGCCGCTGATCTTCAAGGAGAACGCGGCGCGGCTGCTGCGGCTGCGCTGAGCGCTCACGGCCGGGGTTGCGCCAGCAACCCGGGCATACGCAGTTCCACAACCACAAGGGAAAGAGGAGACATGAAGAAGTACACCGTCATCGCCGCCGCGGCCGTTGCCGCCGCCGGCCTCGCCCACGCCCAGGCGCCCGCGGCGGCGGGGCCGAGCGTGCAGCTCTACGGCCTGATCGACACGGCCGTGGAGCGTCTCAACCACGTCGCGCCCGCGGGCGGCTCGCTCACGCGCATGCCCAACATCACGGCCACGCTGCCCTCGCGCTGGGGCCTGCGCGGCAGCGAGGACCTGGGTGGCGGCATGCGCGCCATCTTCACGCTGGAGTCGGGCTTCAGCCCCGACACCGGCGGGCTGAACCAGGCCGGGCGGCTGTTCGGGCGCCAGGCCTTCGTGGGCGTGGCCAGCAGCAGCTTCGGCCAGCTCACGCTGGGCCGGCAGTACAGCTATTTCTACCTGTCCATGCTCGACGCGGGCGTGTTCGGGCCCAACCTCTACGGCGTGGGCTCGCTCGATCCGTACATTCCGCAGGCACGCTTCGACAACGCCATCGCCTGGCAGCACCGCTGGGGCGCCTTCAGCGCTGGCCTGAACTACAGCCTGGGCCGCGACATCGGCGCCGCGCCGGGCGGCACGGCCTGCGGCGGCGAGCGCGCCGACGATGCCCAGGCCTGCCGCGCGGCCTCGGCGATGGTGAAGTACGACGTCGCCAACTGGGGCGCCGCGCTGTCGTGGGATCGCCAGAAGGGCGGCCCCGGCGCCGCCGCGGGCCTGGGCAGCAGTGCCCTGAGCGACGAGCGCCTGTTCGCCACGGCCTACGCCAAGCTCGGCGCCTGGAAGGTGGGCGCGGGCTGGATCCGCCGCGACAACGAGGGCAGCGCCACGCCGCGCAGCAACATCGGCTACGTCGAGGCGGCCTACGCCGTCACGCCGGCGCTGTCGCTGGAGGCGCAGTACGCGCAACTCGACTACCGCAACAGCCCCAACGAGGCCAAGCTCGTGTCGCTGCGCACGACCTACAGCCTGTCCAAGCGCACGGCGGCCTACGTCACGGCCGGGCACATCAGCAATGACGGCACGCTCAACCTCTCGGCCAGCGGCGGCTCGCCCGGCGGCAACCCCGTGGCCGGCGGCAGCCAGACCGGCGTGGCGGTGGGCGTGCGGCACGCGTTCTGACACGCCGATCCGGGCTGCAAAATGGCCCGGTTGTCCGGCCCGCATCGCGTATCGACGCGGCGCGGGCCGGACCCGCTTCCGCCACGACAAGGAGACCTGCATGACGCCAGCACAGCCGGCCGCGGTGAGCCGCTTCCCGGTGCCTGAATTGAAGGACATTCCCGACGACATTCGCGAGCGGATACTTGCTGTCCAGGAGAAGTCGGGCTTCATCCCGAATGTGTTTTTGGCGCTGGCGCACCGGCCGGATGAATTCCGCGCATTTTTCGCGTACCACGACGCGCTGATGGAAAAGCCCGGCAACCTGAGCAAGGCCGAGCGGGAAATGATCGTCGTGGCCACCAGCGCCGCGAACCAATGCCAATATTGCGTCATCGCGCACGGCGCGATATTGCGCATCCGGGCCAAGAACCCGCTGATTGCCGACCAGGTGGCGGCGAATTACCGCAAGGCCGACATCACCGGGCGGCAGAAGGCGATGCTCGATTTCGCCATGAAGGTGTCGCAAACCGCGCACCTGGTCGGCGAGGCCGATTTCGATGCGCTCAAATCCCACGGATTTGTCGAGGCGGACATCTGGGACATTACGGCCATCGCGGGATTCTTTGGCATGTCGAACCGGCTGGCCAATGTGGCCAATATCCGGCCCAACGCCGAGTTCTATTCGCTGGGTCGTTGAGAATATCGGCCGTGGACTGAAGGCAGTTCATTCACGGCCTATTTCATTTCGCCGGCCAGGCTGCGCGCCCGCCGGCGCTTCCACGGCGCCCACTTCAGCTCGCTGACCAGCAGCCCGACCAGGATCAACGCCGCGCCCAGCAGGGCTGGCGCCGGCAGCCGGTCACCGGCCAGGCGGCCGACGATGCCGCCCCACACCGGCTCGCCGGCATAGATCAGCGTGGCCCGCGTGGGCGACACCTCGCGCTGCGCCCAGTTCATCGCCAGCTGGATCAGCGCGCTCATCATCCCGAGCCCGAGCGCGCTCGCGAGCCAGACCCAGGAGAAGGCCGGCACCGCCTCGCCGGCCACCGGCATGGCCAGCAGCGACAGCAGCCCCGCGGCCAGCAGCTGCACCACGGTGACGCGGCGCAGGTCCACGTGCCCGGCGTAGTGGCTGATGAGGATGACTTCCGCCGCGATCGCCACCGCGCCCAGCACCGTCAGCAGCTCGCCGCGCCCCAGGCCGAGGCTGCCGGGCTCGGGACCGGCCAGCAGCACCAGCCCGGCGAAGGCCAGCGCGATGCCGACCCAGGCCATGGCGCGCGGCGGCTTGCGCAGCACCAGCCACTGCAGCAGCGGCACCAGCGGCACGTACAGCGCGGTGATGAACGCCGACTGGCTGCTGGTGATGGTCTGCAAGCCCGCCGTCTGCAGCCCGTAGCCCAGGAAGATGGAGGCACCGATGACCAGCCCCGCGCGCAGCTCGCGCCCGGTGAGGCCCGCCAGGGCGCGCCGGAACACCAGCGCGGTGAGCAGCCCGGCCGTCACGAAGCGCAGGCCCACGAAGAAGAGCGGGCCGCTGTGGCGCATGGCGGTGTGCACGATCAGGAAGGTCGTGCCCCACAGCATCGTGATGCCGACGAGCACGGCTTCCTGGCGGCTCAGGCGCGGCGCCATACTGCGGAGCAAGAGGGGAATTCGAAGGGTGTGCAGCATACTGCGCAACATCATATGAGCAATAAACTGCACAGCGCTGGGCCACGCTCGGATGTGCTGGCTTTCGTGGGTGAAAACCTGCGCCGCCTGCGCCACCGCGCGGGGCTGAGCCAGGCGGCGCTGGCGCAGGCCTCGGGCATCAGCCGGCGCATGATCGTGGACCTGGAGGGCGGGGACACCAACATCAGCCTCTCCAGCCTGGACCGGCTGGCCGAGGCGCTGGGTGCGACCTTCGTGGAGATCGTCAGCGACCCGAATGCGCAGAGCAAGCGCATCGACGCCCTGGCCTGGCGCGGCAAGGCCCCGGAGAGCCGGGCCCTGCTGCTGGGCAGCGTGCCGGCGCGGCGCGAGGCGCAGCTGTGGTCGTGGTCGCTGGGCGAGGGCGAGCGCTACGACGCGGAGCCCGACCCCGAGGGCTGGCACGAGATGGTGGTGGTGGTCGAGGGCTGCCTGCGCATCGAGCTGCAGGAAGGGCCGGTGACGGTGCCCGCCGGCGACTACGTCATCTACAGCAGCGCCCAGCCCTACGCCTACAGCAACGCCTTCGCGGGCGTGACGCGCTTCATTCGCAACGTGGTGGCTTGAGGCCGCTCATTGCGGGTGCGAGACGGGCGGCGCGGCGGACCGCAGGGGCGCGCGCTCCCTGGCCCAGGCCCACAACCGCCACGCCCCCTCCCGCGCCGGCCGGCTGAAGCGCCGCACGGCCCAGGCCAGCAGCGCGATGGACAGCGCCAGCCCCGCCAGGCCCATCGCCCACGTCAGCCACAGCGCCGGCAGCGCCCAGGGCATCACGGCGTCGAGGGCGGGCGGCGGGGCCTGCAGCAGGTCCAGCGACCACTGGGCGAATTCCTTGGCCGTCTGGATGTCGGCTTCGCTCACGTCGGTCCAGGCCAGCAGCCAGCCCGGCGCGGTCCAGCCGGCCACCGACTGCGCCAGCGCCGGCGCCTGTCCCGATCCGGCCAGCGACAGCAGCCATTGCAGGGCGGAGGACGCGGCCCAGGCCAGCGCCGTCCAGGCCAGGACCAGCAGCAGCCCGGCGCTCCAGAGAATGCGTTTCATGGTGGTGCTCCCTTCGCTCAACGCCGGCCCTTGACGTCCTGGGCCAGGATCTCGCCGCTGCGCGCGTCCACGTCCATCTCCACGCGCCGGCCCTTGTCGTCGCGGGCCTCGACCTCGTAGAGCTTGTCGCCCTTGCGCTCGATTTCGCGGATGTCGTGGTAGCCCAGCGACGCCAGGCGTTCGATCACCTGCTGGAAGCTCATGGCCGCGGCGGGCGTCGCCGCGGCGGGCGCGGGAGCCTGCGCCGGCGCGGACGCCGGTTGGGCGACGGCCACGAGGGCCGCCGTGGCCAGCGCGGCGGCCAGGGTGGCGCGGAAGCGATGGAAGACGTTCATGGTCCGGATCCTCGCAGTGGGATGGTTCGACATGGGGCGGATGCTGAGCCGCGCGCCATGAATGCCGCATGAACGGGCCGTTCACCGCCCGTTCATGCGCCGGCCTGTACCCTTGCCCGTTCCATGGCCGTGCCCGCTGTCCCGTCGAACGTCCGCCTCCGCCACGCCGCCCGCGCGCTGGCGCTGGCGGCGGCCTGCCTCGCGGGCAGCTGCGTGCCCGTGGCGGCCGGCGACGGCAGCGCCGAGCGGGCGCTGCGCGAGCGCGGGCGCGGCACCATCGTGGCGCTGGAGTCGCTCGTCCGGCAGGTGTCGGCGCAGCTGCCCGGGCGGCTGCTCGAAGCCGAGCTGGAAGAGGACGACGGCCGCCTCGTCTACGAGCTGACCTGGCTGCTGCCCGACGGCCGGCGCCTGGAGATCGAGCTCGATGCCCGCGACGGCACCTGGCTGTCGCTGCAGGGCCCCCGCCTGGAGACGGCCTTCCGCCGCGCGCCGGCCGCCGCGCAGGCGCCCAAACCCGGAGACAAGCGATGAGGCTGCTGGTGGCCGAGGACGACCCCGCGCTGGCGCAACAGCTGCGCCAGGCGCTGCGGGACGCGGGCTTCGCCGTGGACGTGGCGGACAACGGCATCGACGCCGAGCACCTGGGCCGCCATGAGCCCTTCGACGCCGTGGTGCTGGACCTGGGGCTGCCGGGGCGCGACGGCCTGTCGGTGCTGCAGGCCTGGCGCGGTGCCGGCATCGCCGTGCCGGTGCTGGTGCTCACGGCGCGCGGCAGCTGGCAGGAGAAGGTGCTGGGCATCGACGCCGGCGCCGACGACTACCTGGGCAAGCCGTTCCAGATGGAAGAGCTCGTCGCGCGGCTGCGCGCGCTGGTGCGGCGCAGCGGCGGACTGGCCAGCGCGGTGCTGCGCATCGGCGCGGTGGCCTTGGACACGCGCGCCTGCGCGCTGCAGGTGGACGGCCGCGAGGTGCCGCTCACCGGCCACGAGTACCGCGTGCTGGCCTACCTGATGCACCAGCGCGAGCGCGTGGTGTCGCGCACCGAGCTCTACGAGCACGTGTACGCGCAGGACGCCGAGCGCGACAGCAACACGCTGGACGTCTTCATCGCCCGGCTGCGCCGCAAGCTGCCCGACGGTTTCATCAGCACGGTGCGCGGGCTGGGGTGGCGCATCGGCGCTGGCGGCGGCGGCGACGGCGAGCCGTGACGCGGCAGCCACCGTCCCCGTCCGGGGCCGAAGCCGTTTCCCTGCGCCGGCGCCTGCTGCTGGCCGCGGCGGCCGGCATCGCGCTGGGGCTCGGCGCCGTGGGCGTGCTGCTGGTGCTGCTGTTCAGCCGCCATGTCGAGCAGGAGCTGGCCGAGCGTGCCGGCGTCCAGCTCGACGCGCTCACCGCCGGCCTGGCGGTGGTGCCGGGCGCCGGGCCGGACGAGTCTGCGGTGGCAGCACGGGTGGAATTGCGCCGCGAGCCGCCCGACCCCGCATTCCGCCAGCCGCTGGGCGGGCTGTACTGGCTGGTCGAGGTGCCCGGCGCGCAGCCGCTGCGCTCGCGCTCGTGGTGGGACACGCCGCCCGACCCGGCGCTGGCGCCGCGCTGGGCCGCGCTGCGCGGGGGCGAGACGCTGCGCCTCTCGACCACCGGCCCCGGCGCGCAGCCGCTGCTGCTGTGGGCGCGGCGCGTGGAGCTGGCCGGGCTGGAGGCGCCCGTGGCGGTGGCCGTGGCGGCCGACGCGACGCGGCTGCGCGGCATGACGCGCAGCTACGCGCGCACGGTGGCCGCGGCGCTGGCGGTGCTGGCGCTGGCGCTCTGGGCGGCGGCCTGGTGGCAGGTGAGGGCGGGCCTCGCGCCGCTGGCGCGGCTGCAGTCCGCGCTGCAGCGGCTGCGCCGCGGCGAGGCGCAGGCCGTGGAGGGCACTTATCCGGCCGAGGTGCAGCCGCTGGTGTCCGACCTCAATGCCGTGCTGGAGGACAACGCGCGCCTGGTGCGCGAGGCGCGCGAGCAGACCGGCAACCTGGCGCACGGCCTGAAGACGCCGCTGGCGGTGGTGGGCAACGCCGCCGCGCGATGGCCGGGCGAGGAGGGCGCACTGGTGCGCGCGCAACTGGCGCTGCTGCAGCGGCAGGTGGAGCTGCACCTGGTGCGCGCGCGCGCCGCGGCGCGCGCCCTGTCGGGGCCGCGCGGCGGCGCCGGCACGGGCGTGGCCGAGGTGCTCGACGAGCTGCTGCGCGTGATGCCGCGGCTGCATGCCGAGCGGGCGCTGCATTTCGAGCGCGAGCTGCCGCCGCAGGCGCAGCCGGTGGCGATGGAGGCCGACGCGCTGCAGGAGCTTCTGGGCAACCTGCTCGACAACGCCTGCAAGTGGGCGCGGCAGCGGGTGCGGGTGTGCGTGGTGGCGCCGGCACCCGGATCCGCGGACGCGCGCCCGCTGCTGTGCATCGAGATCCACGACGACGGGCCCGGCATCCCGCCGGCGCAGCGCGCGACGGCCCTGCAGCGCGGCCAGCGCCTGGACGAGCGCGCGCCCGGCAGCGGCTTGGGCCTGGCCATCGCCGACGAGCTGGCGCGGCTGCACGGCGGAGAGCTGGCGCTGGAGGACTCGCCGCTGGGCGGGCTACTGGCGCGGGTGAGGTTGCCCACGGCGGGGCATTGATCCGCCAACTTGGCGGGCAAGGGATAATCGCCGGCTTTGCCCGGCGCGCGGCTCCAGCGGGGTCCGCCCAGGCGTGCAAGGGCCCTGCTTGCCCGGGCCCGAACCCCTCCCGCGTCACTCTCCAGCCGACCACGAGACATGCCTGCCTACCGTTCCAAGACTTCCACCGCCGGCCGCAACATGGCGGGGGCGCGCTCCCTGTGGCGCGCCACCGGCATGAAGGACGATGACTTCTCCAAGCCGATCATCGCGGTCGTCAACTCCTTCACGCAGTTCGTGCCCGGGCACGTGCACCTGAAGGACCTGGGACAGCTCGTGGCGCGCGAGATCGAGGCCGCCGGCGGCGTGGCCAAGGAGTTCAACACCATCGCCGTCGATGACGGCATCGCCATGGGCCATGACGGCATGCTGTACTCGCTGCCCAGCCGCGACATCATCGCGGACTCGGTCGAGTACATGGTCAACGCGCACTGCGCCGACGCCATGGTGTGCATCTCCAACTGCGACAAGATCACGCCCGGCATGCTCATGGCCGCCATGCGGCTCAACATCCCCGTGGTCTTCGTCTCCGGCGGCCCGATGGAAGCCGGCAAGACGCGCCTGGCCAACCCCGTGACCAAGACCGTCGAGCTGCGCAAGCTCGACCTGGTGGACGCGATGGTGATGGCGGCCGATCCGGCCTATTCGGATGCCGACGTGGCCGAGGTCGAGCGCTCGGCCTGCCCGACCTGCGGCTCGTGTTCGGGCATGTTCACCGCCAACTCGATGAACTGCCTGACCGAGGCGCTGGGCCTGTCGCTGCCGGGCAACGGCACGGTGGTGGCCACGCACGCCGACCGCGAGCAGCTGTTCAGGCGCGCCGGCCGCCGCATCGTCGAGCTGTGCCGCCAGTACTATGAGCAGGAGGACGCGCGCGTGCTGCCGCGCGCCGTGGGCTTCAAGGCCTTCGAGAACGCGATGACGCTGGACATCGCCATGGGCGGCTCGACCAACACCATCCTGCACCTGCTGGCCATCGCACGCGAGGCGGAGATCGAGTTCAGCATGGCCGACATCGACCGCCTCTCGCGCGTCGTGCCGCAGCTGTGCAAGGTGGCGCCCAACACCAACAAGTACCACATCGAGGATGTGCACCGCGCCGGCGGCATCATGGCCATCCTGGGCGAGCTCGACCGCGCCGGCAAGCTGCACACCGACGTGCCCACCGTGCACGCGCCCACGCTGGGCGATGCGCTGGACCAGTGGGACATCGTGCGCACGCAGGACGAGGCCGTGCGCAACTTCTACCTCGCCGGCCCGGCCGGCATCCCGACGCAGGTGGCCTTCAGCCAGAGCACGCGCTGGCCCAGCCTGGACCTGGACCGTGCCGAGGGCTGCATCCGCGCCGTCGAGCACGCCTTCTCCCAGGAGGGCGGCCTGGCGGTGCTCACGGGCAACATCGCGCTCGACGGCTGCGTGGTCAAGACCGCCGGCGTGGACGAGAGCATCCTGGTGTTCGAGGGCACGGCGCACGTGACCGAGTCGCAGGACGAGGCGGTGGAGAACATCCTCAGCGGCAAGGTGCAGGCCGGCGACGTGGTGATCGTGCGCTACGAGGGCCCCAAGGGCGGCCCCGGCATGCAGGAAATGCTCTACCCGACCAGCTACATCAAGTCCAAGGGCCTGGGCAAGGCCTGCGCGCTGCTGACCGACGGCCGCTTCTCCGGCGGCACCTCGGGCCTGTCCATCGGCCACTGCTCGCCTGAAGCTGCCGCCGGCGGCGCGATCGGCCTGGTGCGCAACGGGGACCGCATCCGCATCGACATCCCCAACCGCACGATCAACGTGCTGGTGTCCGACGAGGAACTGGCGCACCGCCGCGAGGTGCAGGACGCCAAGGGCTGGAAGCCGGCGCAGCCGCGCCCGCGCAAGGTGTCCGCGGCCCTCAAGGCCTACGCCAAGCTGGTGATGTCGGCCGACAAGGGCGCGGTGCGCGACCTGTCGCTGCTGGACGACTGAAAACACGGCTGCCAAGCCGCTGGTAGGAGACCTCGAACCGGCCGCACGTTGTTTCACCGGCTGGGCCAGACCGGCTCGTTCTCCTTCAAAGTTCGGCATCGCTTTTGACTTTGAAGGAGACGCTCATGGACGGCCTGGGCACCTTGTTGATCACCGGCGGCAGCCGCGGCATCGGCGCCGCCACGGCGCGGCTGGCCGCGTGCAGCGGCTACGACGTCTGCCTGACCTACGCCTCGCGGCCCGACGCCGCGCAGGCCGTGGCCGCCGAGGTCGAGGCCGCGGGCCGGCGCGCGCTGTGCGTGCAGGCCGATGCCCGTGATGCCGACTTCGCCGAGCGCGTGCTCGCCGGCATTCCCGAGGCCTTCGGCCCGCTGGTGGGCCTGGTCAACAACGCCGGCATCACCGGGCCGCTGGGCGCGTTCCCGCAAGCGAAGCCCGAGACGCTGCGCGCCGTGTTCGAGGTCAACGTGCTGTCGCTGATGCTGCTGACGCAGCGCGTGGTGCAGCGCTGGCAGGCACAGGGCCAGGGCGGGTGCGTCGTCAACGTCTCCTCGGTGGCGGCCACGCTGGGCTCGCCCGGCGAGTACGTGCACTACGCCGCGTCCAAGGCGGCCGTTGAAACCTTCACCGTCGGGCTGGGCAAGGAGCTGGCGGCGCAGGGCATCCGCGTCAACTGCGTGTCGCCGGGCACCACGCTCACCGACATCCACGCCGCCATGGGCGACCCCGGCCGGCCGCAGCGCGTGGCCGCGCGCATCCCGATGCAGCGCCCGGGCCACGCCGAGGAGATCGCAGAGGCGATCATCTGGCTGCTGTCGGACAAGGCCGCCTACGTCACCGGGACGGTGTTGAAGGTGGCGGGCGGGATGTAGCGCTGCCCGGTCCGGCTCCCGCCAGGACCACGGCGGCCGCCCGCCGGCGGCGCGGGACAACCCCGGGGTTCGCCCGAGCGGGTTAGTCCGGATGGGTGAACCTGAAACCGGTTCCTAGGATGGCGTCCAACTGGTCAGGCCACCTAGCCATCACATCACCATGCCGATCCAGGCCATCGAGCCGCGCCGTCTCTACCGACAGATCGCCGATCAGCTGCGGGCGCTGATCGACGGCGGCGAGTTCACGCCGGGGGCGCGGTTGCCGGCCGAGCGCGAGCTGGCGCAGCAGCTGGGCGTGTCGCGTCCTTCCGTGCGCGAGGCGCTGATCGCGCTGGAGGTCGAGGGCGTGATCGAGGTACGCATGGGCTCGGGCATCTACGTGCGCCCGCGTGCCGCGCGCGCCGTGGAGTCGGCCAGCGAAGCCTCGGCGGTGGACGGGCCGCTGGAGACGATCCGCGCGCGCCAGGTGGTCGAGGGCGAGCTCGCGGCGCTGGCGGCGCAAGCCGCCAGCCCGGCGCTGGTGGCGGCGCTGGCCGAGGCGGTGGACCTGATGGAGCAGGACATCGACGCCGGGCTGATGCCGCTGCGTGGCGACCGGCTCTTTCACCTGCGCATCGCCGAGGCGGCGGAGAACGCGCCGCTGCTGCGCGTGGTGACGCAGCTCTTCGACGAGCGCAACAACCCGCTGTTCGAGCGCCTTGGGCGCCATTTCGAGAACGCCGCCAACTGGCGCGCCGCCGTGGCCGAGCACCGCCGCGTGGTGCAGGCTGTGGCCGCGGGCAGCCCGGACGCGGCGCGCGCGGCGATGCGCGAGCACCTGCAGCGCTCGCACGACCGCTTCATCGCCAACTGGCCCGCCACCGACGCGGCCCCGCTGCGCTCGCCGGATCGCATTGCGCCCTGAACGGGGCGCGCCGGGCGGCGCCCACGCTTGCCCGATCAACCAAGAGGCCCTCCAAGGCCGACCACAGGAGACGACATGGACCGACGCCTTGCCTTCAAGACCGCCCTGACCGCGCTGGCCCTGGCCGCCGCCGGCGCCGCGAGCGCGCAGACCAAGCTCAAGTGGGCCCACGTCTACGAGACTTCCGAGCCCTTCCACAAGTGGTCGGTGTGGGCCGCCGAGGAGATCAAGAAGAGGAGCGGCGGCAAGTACCAGATCGACGTCTATCCGGCGTCGCAGCTGGGCAAGGAGAACGACATTAACCAGGGCCTGTCCCTGGGCACGGTGGACATGATCATCTCCGGCTCCAGCTTCGCGGCGAAGAGCTTCCCGCGCATCGGCGTCACGTACTACCCGTACACCTTCCGCGACGTCAACCACCTGCTGGCCTACACGAAGAGCGACATCTACAAGGAGCTCACCGCGGGCTACGAGCAGAAGTCGGGCAACCAGATCATCGCCACGACCTATTACGGCGTGCGCCACACCACCAGCAACAAGCCGATTGCCAAGTGCGCGGACATGAAGGGCCTGAAGATCCGCGTGCCCGACGTGCCGGCGTACCTGGCCATGCCGCGCGCCTGCGGCGCCAACACCACGCCGATCGCCTTTGCCGAGGTGTACCTGGCGCTGCAGAACGGCACCGTCGAGGCGCAGGAGAACCCGCTGCCCACGATCGAGGCCAAGAAGTTCTTCGAGGTGCAGAAGCACATCGTGCTCACCGGCCACATCGTGGACCACCTCAACACCGTGGTGTCCGGCGCGCTGTGGAAGAGGCTGCCCGATGCCGACCGCAAGATGTTCACCGACGTGGCGCACGAGGCGGCGGAGAAGGCCTCGCAGGAAGTCGCCGCCAAGGAGAAGGAACTGGTCGGCACCTTCAAGGCCAAGGGCCTGACCGTCACCGAGGTCAACACCGCGGAGTTCCGCGACACGGTGCTCAAGAACGTGTCCTTCGAGCAGTTCGGCTACCAGAAGGCCGACTGGGAGCGCATCCAGGCGCTGGTGAAGTAAGCCGGTCCGCACCGCCATGGCCGCCACGCATCCCGACATGAAGCTGCACGCCGTGAATGCCGCCAATGCCGCCAATGCCGCCAACGCATCCAACGCTGCGAACGCGGCCGCCGGCGCCGGGCACGCGCTGCCCGGCGCGGACACCGAGGCCGAGACCCGCGCCATTGCCGCGAGCTTCGCCCAGGCCGACGGGCGCCCCGTGGACCTCTCGGGCTACGGGCTGGAGGACTGGATCTGCCTGGGCTTCTTCTGGCTCATGACGGGGCTGGTGGTCGTGCAGTTCTTCACCCGCTACGTGCTCAACGACAGCTTCGCCTGGACCGAGGAGCTGGCGGTGTACTGCCTGATCCCGGTGGTGTTCATCGGCGCGGCGGCCTGCGTGCGGCGCAGCCGCCACATCCAGGTCAACCTGGTGTACCGCTGGCTGCCGGGCCTGCCCGGGCGCCTGCTGGCCACGGCGGTGGACGTGCTCAACACCGCGTTCTTCGCCTACGCGGCGTGGCTGATCGCGCGCTTCGCGCTGGCCGTGGACAACGAGCCCATGACCACCATCGACTGGAACAAGAGCCACGTCTACTGGCTCGCCTTCGCCGGCATGGTGCTCATGGCCGCCCGCTCGCTCCAGGTCGGCGTGCGGCACCTGCGCCAGGGCTTCAGCGCGCTGGAGCGGCCCGAGGCCTACGAGTGAATTGAAGTACGGGGAGCCTTTGGCATGCTGATCCTGGTTGGTTCCTTCCTCGCGCTGATGCTCGTCGGCGTACCCGTGGCGGTGGCGCTGGCCGGCGCCTCGCTGCTGTTCATCGTGGTGTCGGGCTCGGTGCCCGACATCGTGGTGGCGCAGCGCATGATCGCCGGCATCGAGTCGTTCCCGCTGCTGGCCGTGCCCTTCTTCATCCTGGCCGGCAACCTGATGAACATCGCCGGCATCACCGGGCGCATCTACAGCTTCGCCGTGGCGCTGGTGGGCTGGATGCGCGGCGGCCTGGGGCAGGTGAACATCGTCGGCTCGGTGGTCTTCTCGGGCATGTCGGGCACGGCCATCGCCGACGCCGCGGGCCTGGGTTCCATCGAGATCAAGGCCATGAAGGACCATGGCTACAGCACCGAGTTCGCCGTGGGCGTCACGGCCGCCTCGGCCACGCTGGGGCCGATCATCCCGCCCTCGCTGCCCTTCGTGATCTACGGGATGATGGCCAACGTCTCCATCGGCGCGCTGTTCCTCGCCGGCGTGCTGCCGGGCGTGTTCATGACGCTGCTGATGATGGTCACGGTGGCGTACTTCGCGCGCAAGAACAACTGGGGCGGCGACGTCGCCTTCCATTGGGGGCGCCTGGGCGGCGCGGCGCTGGAGATCGGCATCGTGCTGGCCTTCCCGCTGGCGGTGTGGCTGCTGACCACGCGCGCGGGCGTCTCGCCCAACCTGGCCGCGGGCATCGCCTTCGCCGTGCTGCTGGCGCTGGACTGGAAGTTCAACTTCTCGGCGGTGATGGCGCTGATGGCGCCGGTGATCCTGATCGGCGGCATGACCATGGGCTGGTTCACGCCGACCGAGGCCGCGGTGGCGGCCGTGATCTGGGCGCTGTTCCTGGGCCTGGTGCGCTACCGCAGCATGACGCTGCGCACGCTGGTCAAGGCCAGCTTCGACACGGTGGAGACGACCGCCTCGGTGCTGTTCATCGTCACGGCGGCCTCGGTGTTCGCCTGGCTGCTGACCACCACGCAGGCCGCGCAGCAGCTCACCGACGCGATCCTGTCGGTCACGGACAACAAGTGGGTATTCCTGCTGCTGGCCAACCTGCTGATCCTGTTCGTGGGCTGCTTCATCGACACGATTGCCGCCATCACGATCCTGGTGCCGATCCTGCTGCCCATCGTGCTCAAGCTCGGCATCGACCCGATCCACTTCGGCCTGATCATCACGCTCAACCTGATGATCGGGCTGCTGCACCCGCCGCTGGGCATGGTGCTGTTCGTGCTGGCGCGCATATCGAAGCTCTCGGTGGAGCGCACCACCATGGCAATCCTGCCGTGGCTGGCGCCGCTGCTGCTGGCGCTCATCGCCATCACCTACATCCCCGCGATCACGCTGTGGCTGCCGCAGCAGCTGGGGATGCTCAAGTAGTCAAGCCAACAAGGATTCGTCACCCATGAGACTTCAGGGCAAGACCGCCTTCCTCACCGCGGCGGGACAGGGCATCGGCCGCGCCACGGCGCTGGCCTTCGCGCGCGAGGGCGCGGCCGTGATCGCCACCGACATCGACACCGCGCTGCTCGACGCGCTGGCCGGCGACTTCGACGCGATGGGCGCGAGCGGCTGCCGCGTGCAGCGCCTGGACGTGCGCGACGCCGCTGCGATCCAGGCCGCCGCGGACCGGGCCGGCGCGGTGGACGTGCTCTTCAACGGCGCGGGCTTCGTGCACGCCGGCGACGTGCTGGCCAGCACCGATGCGGAGCTGGACTTCGCCTTCGACCTCAACGTCAAGTCGATGGCACGCACGATCCGCGCCTTCCTGCCGGGCATGCTGGCCGAGGGCAGCGGCTCCATCGTCAACATCGCCTCGGTGGCCGGCAGCATCAAGGCGCCGGTGAACCGCTTCGTCTACGCCACCAGCAAGGCGGCGGTGGTGGGGCTGACCAAGTCGGTGGCCGCCGACTTCGTGGGCCGCGGCATCCGCTGCAACTGCATCTGCCCGGGCACGGTCGAGTCGCCCTCGCTGCGCGACCGCATCGCGGCGCAGGCGGCGGCCAGCGGCAAGTCCGAGGCCGAGGTCGAGGCGCTGTTCGTGTCGCGCCAGCCCATGGGGCGGCTCGGCCGGGCCGAGGAGATCGCGGCGCTGGCCGTGTACCTCGCCAGCGACGAGTCCGCCTTCACCACCGGCACGGCGCAGGTCATCGACGGCGGCTGGTCGAACTGATACGACACGCGCTACGCATGCCCCCCAACCCGTTCGCCCTGAGGTATCGAAGGGTGAATCCGACAGGCTGATGCGAAGCCATGAGACCGCTGGCCATTGATCCGTTCGCACTGAGGTATCGAAGTGCGAATCCGCCAGGCTCGGTTGGCTGCCTCCCAGCTCGGGCCGTTCATCCTTCGATACCTCAGGACGAACGGAATATTTCAACGGCTTTTGCTTCACCAGAACCGACACGTCACCCATGAAACTCCTCCGCCATGGCGCCCGCGGCGCCGAACGTCCCGCCCTGCTCGATGCGCAGGGCCAGCTGCGCGACCTCTCCGGCGTGATTCCCGACATCACCCCCGACACGCTGCGCCCGGAAAGCCTGCGCCGTCTGCAGGAGATCGACCCGTCCACGCTGCCGCTGCTGCCTGAGCCGTCGCGCATCGGCACGCCGTGGAAGCACGGCGGAAAGTTCATCTGCGTGGGCCTGAACTACGCGGACCACGCCGCCGAGTCGAACCTGCCGGTGCCGGCCGAGCCGGTGCTGTTCATGAAGGCCTGCAGCGCCACCGGCCCGAACGACCCGGTGGTGATGCCGCAGGGCTCGGTCAAGACCGACTGGGAAGTGGAGCTGGGCGTGGTCATCGGCCGGCGCGCGCGTTATGTCAGCGAGGACGAGGCGCTGGACTGCGTCGCCGGCTATTGCGTCATCAACGACGTGTCCGAGCGCGAGTACCAGCTCGAGCGCGGCGGCACCTGGGACAAGGGCAAGGGCTGCGACACCTTCGGCCCCATCGGCCCGTGGCTGGTGACGCGCGACGAGGTGCCGGATCCGCAGAACCTCAACCTGTGGCTGGAGGTCAACGGCCGGCGCTGGCAGGACGGCAACACCCGCACCATGGTGTTCGGCGTGAAGCAGCTGGTGGCCTACATCAGCCGTTTCATGACGCTGGAGCCGGGCGACGTGATCAGCACCGGCACGCCGCCGGGCGTGGGCCTGGGCGCCAAGCCGGCCCCGATGTACCTCAAGGCCGGCGACGTGATGCGCCTGGGCATCGAGGGCCTGGGCGAGCAGCGCCAGGCGGTGCACGCCTGGGACGCGCGGCTGCTGGACGACTGAAGCCATTGAACCACCTGAACCGCCCGAACCGGAGTTGGTTATGGACCCCGTGATCCGCATCCATCCCGCCGACGACGTCGTCATCGCGCGGCAGCAGCTCGTGCCGGGCACGCGCATCGACAGCCTCGGGCTCACGGTGCAGGGCCTGGTGCCACCGGGCCACAAGCTGGCCGTGCGCGACGTGAGCGCCGGGCAGCCGGTGCGGCGCTACAACCAGGTCATCGGCAACGCCACGCGCGCCATCGCCGCGGGCCAGCACGTGCACGTGCACAACCTGGCCTTCGGCGACTTCGAGCGCGCGCTGGAGGTGGGCGTGGACGCGCGGCCCACGCCCGCGGCCGTGCCGCAGGCCACCTTCGAGGGCATCGTGCGCGGCGACGGCCGCGTCGCCACGCGCAACTACATCGGCATCCTCAGCTCGGTGAACTGCTCGGCCACGGTGGCGCGCGCCATCGCGGACCACTTCAAGGGCCATCCGCGCCTGCCGGCCGAGGCCCAGCCGCTGGCGGCCTATCCGAACGTGGACGGCGTGGTGGCGCTCACCCACGGCCTGGGCTGCGCCACCGACAGCGAGGGCGAGGCGCTGAAGCTGCTGCGCCGTACGCTGGGCGGCTACGCGCGGCATGCGAACTTCGCGGCGATCCTGGTCATCGGCCTGGGTTGCGAGACCAACCAGGTGGCCGGGCTGATGGCGCAGGAAGGGCTGCAGCCGTCCACGAAGCTGCACGTCTTCAACATCCAGGACAGCGGCGGCACGGCGCAGAGCGTGGCGCATGGCGTGGCGCTGGTGGAGAGCCTGCTGCCCGAGGCGAACCGCGTGCGGCGCCAGCCGGTGCCGGCGAGCCACCTGACGGTCGGGCTGCAGTGCGGCGGCTCGGACGGCTACTCCGGCATCAGCGCCAACCCGGCGCTGGGCGCGGCGGTGGACCGGCTGGTGGCGCATGGCGGCAGCGCCATCCTGTCGGAGACGCCCGAGATCTACGGCGGCGAGCACCTGCTGGCGCGCCGGGCGGTGAGTGCCGAGGTGGCGGCGAAGCTGATCGAGCGCGTGCGCTGGTGGGAGCGCTACACCGCGCGTAACGACATGAGCCTGGACAACAACCCCAGCGCCGGCAACAAGGCCGGTGGCCTGACCACGATCCTGGAGAAGTCGCTGGGCGCCATCGCCAAGAGCGGCACCACCGCGCTGGTGGACGTGCTGGAGTACGCGCAGCCGGCCACCGCGCGGGGCCTGCTGTACATGGACACGCCGGGCTACGACCCGGTCTCGGCCACGGGGCAGGTGGCCGGCGGCGCCAACATGATCGTCTTCACCACCGGCCGCGGCTCGGCCTACGGCTGCGCGCCGGCGCCCAGTTTGAAACTCTCGACCAACACCGCGCTGTGGAATCGGCAGCGCGACGACATCGACCTCAACTGCGGCGGCATCGTGGACGGCGAGGCGAGCGTCGATGAGGTCGGCGAGACCATCTTCCGCCGGATGCTGGCCACGGCTTCCGGACGGAAGACCCAGAGCGAGCGCCACGGCTACGGGCAGCACGAGTTCGTGCCCTGGTCGCTGGGCGCGGTGATGTGAGCCGTTTCGGACAGGAAGCAGTGCATGACCGTTGAAAGTATTGAACTCATCCATTGCCCCGCCGACGCCCTGCGCGCCTGGGGCCGCGCCTGCCTGCAAGCCATGGACGTGCCCGAAGCCGATGCGCGCTGCGTGGCCGACGCGCTGGTGCAGACCAGCCTGTGGGGCGTGGACTCGCACGGCATCGCGCGGCTGCCGCACTACCTGAGCCGGCTGCAGGCCGGCTCGGTCAAGGCGCGGCCCGCCATCCGCGACGAGGTCACCGGCGCGGGCACGGCCCAGGTGCACGGCGACCGCGGCCTGGGCATCGTGGTGGCCGACCATGCGAACCGGCTGGCGATGCGGCTGGCGCGGGAGGCCGGCGTCGGCGCGGTGGGCGTTTCCGACAGCTCGCACTGCGGCGCCATCGGGCTGTACGTGCGCGCGGCGGCCAGGGAAGGGCTGATCGGCCTGGCCTTCACGCATGCCGACAGCATTGCCGCGCCGCATGGCGGGCACCGGCCGCTGCTGGGCACCAACCCGATTGCCATCGCCTTTCCGCGCGCTGGCGGTGAGCCGGTGTGCCTGGACATGGCCACCACCTCGATTCCCTGGAACCGCGTCATGAACGCGCGCCGCGAAGGCGCCGTGCTGCCCGAAGGCGTGGCCGTGGACGGCGAGGGCCGCCTCACCACCGACGCCAATGCGGCCGCCGCGCTGTTGCCGCTGGGCGGCGCCGGCTACGGCCACAAGGGCTACGCGCTGGCCTTGCTGATCGAGCTGCTGTGCGGGCCGCTCCATGGCAACCCGTGGGGGCCGCACATCCCGCCGATGTATGCGCAGCTGGACCGCCCGCGCGAGCTGGGCGCCTTCTTCATCGTGCTCGACCCGATGCGCTTTGCCGGCGGCGCGATGCTGGCCGCCACCGTGGCGCTGATGGCGCAGGAAGTGGCCGCCGAGCCCGGTGCGCCGCGCATGCCCGGCGACCCGGAGCTGCAGCGCCAGGCCGCGCGCGTCGTGTCCGGCATCCCGCTGGAGCCGGGGCTGGTGGCGCAGATGCGCGAGTGGAGCCAGCGGCTGGACGTGCCCGCGCCGGCCTGAGGGCGGCCGCGGGCCGCGCGGCGCCCGGCTGCCACAATGGGCCTTCAATGCAGCACGCCGGCCCCGCGCGGGCCCCGCTTTTCGCCCATGAAGCCTGATTTCGAGGCGCGCGGCGCCGCAGTCCCGTCGCCCTTCACCGGCGAAGGCGAGATGGCGCGGCGCATGCGCGGCTTCGACTGGGCCGGCACGCCGCTGGGGCCGGTGGGGCAATGGCCGCACAGCCTGCGCACGGCCGTGTCCGCGCTGCTGGAGTGCCGGCTGCCGATGTACGCGGCCTGGGGTCCGGCGTTCACGCAGCTCTACAACGACGGCTACTGCGCTGTCCTGGGCCACAAGCACCCGGCGGCGCTCGGGCGCTCCGCGCGCGAGACCTGGGCCGAGATCTGGGACACGGTCGGCCCGATGTGGGCACGGGTGATGGACGGCGAGGCCATCGGCTTCGACGACTTCCAGCTCACCATCGACCGCGCCGGCTATCCCGAGGACTGCTGGTTCAACTTCTCCTACAGCCCGCTGCGCGACGACGCGGGGCGCGTCGCGGGCGTGCTGGTCACCTATGCCGAGACCACGCAGCGCGTGCTGGCCGAGCGGCGGCTGCGCTTCCTCGACGAGCTGTCGCAGGCCACGCGTGGCGTGGCCGAGCCGGCCGAGGCGATGCGCGTGACGGCGGCGATGCTGGGCCGCTGGCTGGGCGTCAGCCGCTGCGCCTATGCGCACGTGCTGCCGGACCAGGACACCTTCGACCTGGTCGGCGACTACAACGACGGCGTGCCCAGCATCGTCGGGCGCTACCGCTTCACGGACTTCGGCGCCGAGGTGCACCGCCTCATGCTCGCCGGCGAGGCCTACGTCAACGGCGACGTGGACACGGATCCCGTGACCGCCGGCGGCGACCTGTCGGCCTACCGGCACACCCGCATCCAGGCCGTGATCTGCGTGCCGCTGCTCAAGGACGGCCGCTTCGTGGCCGCGATGGCGGTGCACCAGGCCGTGCCGAGGCGCTGGACGGCTGACGAGGTCGAGTTGCTGCAGACCGTGGTGGAGCGCTGCTGGGAGCTGCTCGCGCGGCTGCGCGCGCAGGCCGCGCTGCGCGAGGAGGCGCACTCGCTGGAGGTGCTCAACCGCACCGGCGCGGCGCTGGCGGCGGAGCTGGACCTGGAGACGCTGCTGCAGCGCGTCACCGACGCCGCCACCGAGCTCACCGGCGCGCGCTGGGGCGCCTTCTTCTACAACGGCGTGGACGAGCGCGGCGAGGCGATGCTGCTTTACACGCTGTGCGGCGCGCCGCGCGAGGCCTTTGCCAGGCTCGGGCATCCGCGGCCCACGGCGCTGTTCGGGCCGACCTTCCGCGGCGGGCCGCCGATCCGCATCGACGACGTGCTGGCCGACCCGCGCTACGGGCAGTGGGGCCCGCACCACGGCATGCCGCCGGGACACCTGCCCGTGCGCAGCTACCTCGCCGTGGGAGTGGCCTCGCGCTCGGGCGAGGTGTTCGGCGGGCTGTTCTTCGCGCATCCCGAGCCGGGCATGTTCAGCGAGCGCAGCGAGCGGCTGGCCGCGGGCATCGCGGCTCAGGCTGGCATCGCCATCGACAACGCGCGGCTGTATGCCCGCGCGCAGCAGTCCGCGCGCGAGCGCAAGGAGCTGCTGGAGAGCGAGCGCGCCGCGCGCGTGGAGGCCGAGCACGCCAGTCGCGTCAAGGACGAGTTCCTGGCCACGCTCTCGCACGAGCTGCGCACGCCGCTGAGCGCGATCTCGGGCTGGGTGCACATCCTGCGGCGCAAGCTGGCGGACGCCGCGCCCGAAGTGCGCAAGGGCGTGGAGGTGATCCGCCGCAGCACGCAGATGCAGGTGCAGCTCATCGACGACCTGCTCGACATGAGCCGCATTACCTCCGGCAAGCTGGTGCTGGACCTGCAGCCGGTGTCGCCCGAGGCCGTGGTGCAGGCGGCCGTGGACGTGATCGCCCCCGGCGCGGCCGACGCCGGCGTGACGCTCACACTCGCGCTGGAGGGCACCGGGCCCGTGACCGGCGACGCCGGGCGGCTGCAGCAGGTGGTGTGGAACCTGCTGGCCAACGCGGTGAAGTTCACGCCGCGCGGCGGCGAGGTGCGGGTGGAGCTGTCTGCCGAGGACGGCGAGGCCGCGATCCGCGTGGCCGACACGGGCGTGGGCATCCGCGCGGAGTTCCTGCCGCACCTGTTCGAGCGCTTCCGGCAGTCCGACGGCTCGATCACGCGCCAGTTCGGCGGCCTGGGACTGGGCCTGTCGATCGTGCACCGGCTGGTGGAGATGCACGGCGGCAGCGTGGCGGCGCACAGCGACGGCGAGGGCCGCGGCGCCACCTTCACCGTGCGGCTGCCGCTGCGCGGCACGACGCTGCTGCCGCGACGGCCGGGTGCTGCCGGCCACGCGCCGGAGATGACGCCTGAGCAGCTGCAGCACCGCCTGGCGCGCCGGCGCGTGCTGGTGGTGGACGACGACGCCGACGCGCGCGAGATGCTCAGGCGCGTGCTGGAGGAATGCGGCGCGCGCGTGGACCTGGCCGAGAGCGCGCAGGCCGCGCTGCAGGCGTTGCGTGCGCAACGCTACGACGCGCTCGTCTCCGACATCGGCATGCCCGGCACCGACGGCTACGAGCTGATCCGCCAGGTGCGGCGGCTGCCGCCCGAGGCGGGCGGCAGCGTGCCGGCGGCAGCGCTCACGGCCTTCGCCCGGCCACAGGACCGCGAGCGCGCGCTGGCGGCCGGCTACGCGCTGCACTTCGCCAAGCCGATCGAGCCGGGGGCGGTGCTGGCGGGGGTGGCGGCGCTGGTGTCGGCGGAAACGGACGAAGGCCGGGAAGACCGCCCCGGCCCGGGCTGATCAGCGCCCCGCGCCGGCCACGACCCGCCGCAGCCCCTGCGGATCGAGCAGGTGAATCTCACGCTGCCGCACCTCCAGCAGCCCCTGGGCCTGGAAGGCTGAAAAGGCACGGCTGACCGTTTCCAGCGTCAGGCCCAGGTAGCTGCCGATGTCCTCGCGCGTCATGCGCAGCACCAGCGCGGCGCCGGACCAGCCCAGCGCCTGCAGCCGCTGCGCCAGGTCGAGCAGGAAGGCCGCCAGCCGCTCGCGGGCGCGCATGCCGCCCAGCAGCAGCATCACGGCGTGGTCGCGGTTCACGATGCGGCTCATGCCGCGCAGCAGTTGCCGCTGCAGCGCGTGGCCGGCCTCGGACGCCTGCGCCAGCGGTGCGCAGGAGATCACGCACACCTGCGAGTCCTCCAGCGCCACGGCGTCCACCGTGTGGCGCCCCGTTTCCAGCGCGGCCAGGCCCAGCAGGTCGCCCGGCATCTGGAAGCCCGTCACCTGCGTGCGCCCGTCCTCGGCGGCGGTGCAGGTCTTGAAAAAGCCGGTGCGCACGGCGTAGAGCGCCGTCAGCGCATCGCCGGCCTGGAACAGCCGCTGGCCGCGCGGCACCGCGCGCTGCGTGCTCACCAGCGCTCCAATCGCGGGCAATGCCGGCGCCGGCAGCCCCGCCGGCAGGCACTGCGCGCGCAGGCGGCAATCGGCACAGCCGGACTGCGGCCGCGGCCTGGGCGTGTCCGCAGAGGGTAAAAGGGACGTGTCGTGAAACTGCATGCCAAACTGTATACAGTCGGGCATGCATTCCAGCGTGAACCCCGGCCGCGGCGATGGCTTCCAGGCCGGGCGCGGGCCCGGGAAGCCGGTCCGGCCGGGTCTCGCCTTTCCTGCCTGCCTTGCCACTGCCGCGGGCACGGTGCTGCGCGGCCTGGCGCAGGTGTTGCTGCTGCGTACGGCCACGGCGGGGCTGCTGGTGCTGATCGGGCTGGCCCATGCCCGACCGGCGCTGGCGGCCGCGGCGCTGCTGGGCAGCGCGCTGGGGTGCTGCGCGGCGGCGCTGTGCCCGTCCCTGCGCGAGGACGCACGCCAGGGCCTGCACGGCTACAACGCCGCGCTGGCGCTGATGGTCCTCGTCGCAGGCTTCGAGTTTTCTCCCGCGCTGGCGGCCGTGGCCGTCGCGCTCCCGGTGCTGCTCGTGCCGCTGCGGCAGGCGGCGCGGCGCTGGCCGGTGCCGATCTACACGGTGCCGTTCCTGATATGCGCGTGGGGATTGCCGGCGGCCGCGTCGTGGTTGGGCCTGGAACCGATGCCGCTTCCGCCCGCGCCGGCCGCAGGCCCGGCCGAGGGCCTGCTGCACGGCCTGTCCCAGGTGCTGTTCGTGCAAAGCGTGCCGGCCGGGCTGTGCGTGCTGCTGGCCGTCGCGCTGGAGTCGCCGCGGCTGGCGCTGCTGACGCTGGCGGCATCGGCACTGGGCCTGCTGATCGGGTTGCTGGTGGGCGTGCCCGGCGCCGCGCTCGGCGCGGGCCTGGCCGGCTTCAACGCGGTGCTGTGCGCGCTGGCGCTGGGCCGCGCGCTCCCGGCCGTGCCGACGCTGGTGGCCGCCGCGGGCGCGGCGCTGCTGTCGCTGGCGGCGCAGCGCGCGGGCGTTCCGGCGTGGAGCGCGCCTTTCATCCTGTGCGCCTGGGCCGCGCTCTGGCAGGCGCGCCTCGCCACGCCCGGCGCGGACGGCGGCCCTGCCGCCCGGGAATAGCTGCCATTCCCGCGCAGCGGACCCTGATACGGGTTAACGCGAAGCCGTTTGGATACTGAGGTGTATACACTTTCCCTCCAGGTCGCCGCGGAGCCCGCGCCGCAGCCCCCAGCGCTGCAGCCAGCTTGCGACCCTCGCTCCTCACAGAGCCCGCTGTGGTGAGGGGAAGAAGCCGGTGGCCGCCACGCGCCGCCGGCACTTCCTGCGGTACCCCCCCATGGACGTCTCGTACCTCATCGACTGGGCCAACCTGCTGCTTCGCTGGGCCCACGTCATCACCGCCGTCGCCTGGATCGGCGCCTCGTTCTACTTCGTCATGCTCGACAACAGCCTCAGTGCGCCCACGCACGAGGACCTGAAGAAGAAGGGCGTGGACGGCGAGATGTGGGCCGTGCACGGCGGCGGCTTCTACCACTCCAACAAGTACATGGTGGCGCCGAAGTGGCTGCCGCTGCCCCAGAACCTG
>NZ_VIDQ01000026.1 GCF_009760915.1 Azohydromonas aeria | reverse complement strand
CGGCCGCCGCGCCGCGCGCCCTGCCCCCGAAGCCACCGGCGCCCATCCTGAGCGCGCCGGCCGTCGAGGGCCGCCGCGGCGCGCCGGCGCCGGCGCCGTGGCGCCCGGCCCGGCCGGCGGCCGAACCTTCGCTTGCTTCATCCGCCGCGCGGCGCGCGGCGGCCGTTTTTCCGTCCCCCAAGAGAGAGCAGCCCATGAAACTGACCCATCTGCAACGCCTGGAGGCCGAGAGCATCCACATCATGCGCGAGGTGGTCGCGGAGGCCGACAAGCCGGTGATGCTGTACTCGATCGGCAAGGACAGCGCCGTGATGCTGCACCTGGCCAAGAAGGCCTTCTACCCGGCGCCGCCGCCCTTCCCGCTGCTGCACGTGGACACCACCTGGAAGTTCCGCGACATGTACGCCATGCGCGCGCGCATGGCCGAGGAGCTGGGCATGGAGCTGCTCGTGCACCAGAACCCCGAGGCCAAGGCCATGGGCATCAACCCCTTCGACCACGGCTCGCAGATCCACACCGACATGTGGAAGACGCAGGGGCTGAAGCAGGCGCTGGACCTGCACGGCTTCGACGCGGCCTTCGGCGGCGCGCGCCGCGACGAGGAGAAGTCGCGCGCCAAGGAGCGCATCTTCTCGTTCCGCACCGCGCAGCACCGCTGGGACCCGAAGAACCAGCGCCCGGAGCTGTGGAAGCTCTACAACGCGCGCAAGCACAAGGGCGAGTCGATCCGCGTCTTCCCGATCTCCAACTGGACCGAGCTCGACATCTGGCAGTACATCTACCTGGAGAACGTGCCCATCGTGCCGCTGTACCTGGCCAAGGAGCGCCCGGTGGTCGAGCGCGACGGCACGCTGATCATGGTGGACGACGAGCGCTTCCCGCTGCGCGCGGGCGAGGTGCCGATGATGCGCAAGGTGCGCTTCCGCACCCTGGGCTGCTACCCGCTCAGCGGCGCCGTCGAGTCCGAGGCCGACACGCTGCCGGCCATCATCCAGGAGATGCTGCTGGCGCGCACCTCGGAGCGCCAGGGCCGCATGATCGACCACGACACCGCGGCCTCCATGGAGAAGAAGAAGCAGGAGGGCTACTTCTGAGCCGCCGCGCCGCGCACGCCGCGCGCGCACCCGCTCGAAAGCACCCCTCCCACTGACCAAGGACACACCATGGCCCACGTATCCGACCTGATCGCCGACGACATCGAGCAGTACCTCAAGCAGCACGAGCACAAGAGCCTGCTGCGCTTCATCACCTGCGGCAGCGTGGACGACGGCAAGAGCACCGTCATCGGGCGGCTGCTCTACGAATCGAAGATGCTGTTCGAGGACCAGCTCGCCGCCATCGAGGCCGACTCGCGCAAGTGGGGCACGCAGGGCGGCGAGATCGACTTCGCGCTGCTCGTGGACGGCCTGGCCGCCGAGCGCGAGCAGGGCATCACCATCGACGTCGCCTACCGCTTCTTCTCCACCGACCGGCGCAAGTTCATCGTGGCCGACACGCCCGGCCACGAGCAGTACACGCGCAACATGATCACCGGCGCCTCCACGGCCGACGTGGCCGTGATCCTGATCGACGCGCGCAAGGGCGTGCTCACGCAGACGCGGCGCCACAGCTACCTGGTGAGCCTCATCGGCATCAGGAAGGTGGTGCTGGCCATCAACAAGATGGACCTGGTGGGCTACTCCGAGCAGACCTTCCGCGACATCGAGGAGCAGTACCGCGCCTTCGCGCGCCAGATCGGGCTGACCGACATCACCGCCATCCCGCTGTCGGCCCTGCGCGGCGACAACATGCTGCAGCACAGCGACAGCACGCCCTGGTACCGCGGCCCGACGCTCATGGGCTTCCTGGAGACGGTGGAGATCGAGGAGAGCGCGCAGCAGGCCGGCGACTTCCGGCTGCCGGTGCAGTGGGTGAACCGCCCCAACCTCGACTTCCGCGGCTTCGCCGGCACCATCGCTAGCGGCGTGATCCGCCCCGACGACCGCGTGCGCGTGCTGCCCTCGGGGCGCGAGAGCCGCGTGGCGCGCATCGTCACCGCCGACGGCGACCTCTCCCAGGCCGTGGCCGGGCAGTCGGTCACGCTGACGCTGGCCGACGAGATCGACATCTCGCGCGGCGACGTGATCTGCAAGGCCGAGGCGCCGGCGGAGGTGGCCGACCAGTTCGAGTGCACCATCGTCTGGATGGCCGAGGACGCGCTGCTGCCCGGGCGTCCCTACCTGCTCAAGATCGGCACCAGCACGGTCAGCGCCACCATCACCGAGCCCAAGTACAAGGTCAACGTCAACACGCTGGAGCACCTGGCGGCCAAGAAGCTGGAGCTCAACGAGATCGGCGTGTGCAACCTGGCGCTGGACCGCCCGGTGCCCTTCGACGCCTACGGCGCCAACCGCGACACCGGCGGCTTCATCCTGATCGACCGCATGACCAACTCCACGGTCGGCGCCGGGATGCTGCACTTCGCGCTGCGCCGCGCCCACAACATCCACCTGCAGCCGGTGGACGTGAACAAGGAGGCGCGCGCGCTGCAGAAGGGCCAGAAGCCGGCGGTGCTGTGGTTCACGGGCCTCTCCGGCGCGGGCAAGTCCACCATCGCCAACCTGGTCGAGAAGAAGCTGCACGCCCTGGGCCGGCACACCTACCTGCTCGACGGCGACAACGTGCGCCACGGCCTGAACAAGGACCTGGGCTTCACCGAGGCCGACCGCGTGGAGAACATCCGCCGCGTGGCCGAGGTGGCGCGGCTCATGGCCGACGCCGGGCTGATCGTGATGACGGCCTTCATCTCGCCCTTCCGCGCCGAGCGCGAGCTCGCGCGCAGCCTGCTGGCCGAGGGCGAGTTCATCGAGATCCACGTCGACACGCCGCTGGAGATCGCCGAGGAGCGCGACGTCAAGGGCCTCTACAAGAAGGCGCGCCGCGGCGAACTGCTCAACTTCACCGGCATCGACAGCCCCTACGAGCCGCCCGAAGCGCCGGAGCTGCGCGTCAACACCGCGCAGACCACGGCCGAGCAGGCGGCCGACGCCGTCGTCGCCAAGCTGCGCGAGCTGCGCTTCATCGACTGACGCCGGCGCCACGGCCATTGCCGGACCGGCCGCGCCTGGCGTGGCCGCCACCGGCCGCCCCCGCAGCCGCCGCCGCCCGCCCGGGCCGCGGCGGCTTTTTCATGGCCGGGACAGGCTCCGGCGCAGCCGGCACCCTACCCGGCTTAACCCTTATTCATTTATTGTCAAGACCGAAAACGTGACAGCCCTGACGAGCAATTAAAGGCCCGCCGATACTCGCCGACAGACGCCGAAATGGCCCCACCATCCGCCGGTGCGTGAACACGGGAAACCCAGGTTTGCAAAGCTGCAAATGGCCGCGGTGGCACCGATACTGGCCTGATGACGGGATTTGCCATGAAACCAGCCACCTTTGCCTTGATCATCAGCGGCGTGCTGCTCAACGCGGCGGCGCAATTGTTTCTCAAAGCCGGCACGCGGCAATTGGGCGTCATCCAGCTCAATGGCGGGCCGAATCCGATGCAATTGGCCCTGGATATCGGCACGCAGCCCTGGATCGTGGGCGGGCTGTGCTGCTACGTGGTCAGCCTGGTGCTGTGGATCGCAGCGCTGTCGCGCGTGGACGTGATGGTGGCGTATCCGATGCTGTCCATCGGCTACGTCGTCAACGCCTTCATCGCCTGGCGCTTCCTGGGCGAGGCGATCACGCCGATGCGGCTGCTGGGCATCGCCGTGATCATGATCGGCGTGATCATCCTCTCGCGCGGCTGAGGGGCGGGCATGCATGTGCTGCTGACCGGGGCCCACGGTTTCCTGGGCCGCCCCACCGCACGGCGCCTGCGCGAGGCCGGCCATGCCGTGACGACCACCGACCGCCACGGCGCGGTGGACCTGCGCGGCGACCTGGCCGACGCCGGCTTCACCGCCACGCTGCCCGACGTCGACGCGGTGGTGCATGCCGCCGCGGTGCAGTACGTGTCGCCGGAGCTGCCGCTGCTCGCGCGCGCGGCCTGGTTCCGGCGCAACAACGTCGAGGCCACGCGGCACCTGGCGGCGCGCTACGCCGGCACGGCCACCCACTTCGTCAACATCGGCACCAGCATGATGTATGCGCAGAACGGCGCCGAGCGCTACGGCCCCGGCAGCCCGATGCAGGGCCAGGGCGTGTACAGCCGCTCCAAGCTGGCGGCGCAGGCGCTGGTGGAGCAGGCGCTGCCGCGCTGGGCCACCGTGATCCCCTGCATCATCGGCGGCCCCGGGCGCGAGGGGCTGTTCCGCGGCTTCGTGCGCGCCATCGCGCGCGGGCGCCCGGTGCCCATCGTCGGCGCGGGCACGCACCCCACGGCCATGGTGCACGTCGAGGACGTGGCCCGGCTCATCGAGGCCGTGTTGCGCCAGGGCGCGCAGGGCTTCTACAACGCCGCGGCGCCGGCGCCGCTGTCCATCGTGCAGTGGGTGCGCGAGATCGAGCAGGAGCTGGGCGCCCCGCCCACGCGCATCGTGCGCCTGCCGCTGGCGCCGCTGCGGCTGCTGGCGGCCTTGAGCGGCTGGCGGCTGCTGGCGCGCGAGCAGGTGCTGATGCTGACCTGGCCGCACGTGCTCGACATCGAGCGCTCGCTGGCGCTGGGCTGGCAGCCGCGCCACGACAACGCCCGCATCGCGCGCGACATCGCGCGCCACATCCACGCGCAGGCCCTGGAGCCGCTGCGGGCCGGAGCGCGCCAGTGAAGCCCGCCATGAACGCCGCGCCGCAGGACGAGAGCGCGCCGCTGCCGCTGTACGTGGACCTCGACGGCACGCTCATCGCCACCGACCTGCTGCACGAGTCCGCCCTCAAGCTCGTGCGCGCCGACCCGGCCGCGCTGCCGCGCCTGCCCGGCTGGCTGCTGCAGGGCAAGGCCCGTCTCAAGCGCGAGATCGCGCAGCGCGTGGAGCTCGACGTCGCTGCCCTGCCCTACCGCGAGGAGGTGCTGGCGCTGATCCGCGAGGCCCGCGCCGAAGGCCGCCGCGTGGTGCTGGCCACCGCCTCCGACGCGCGGCTGGCGCGCGAGGTGGCGCAGCACCTGGGCCTGTTCGACGCCGTGATCGCCTCCGACGGCACCCGCAACTTCCGTGGCCGCGACAAGCTCGAAGCCATCCAGGCCGACGCGCGCGCGCACGGCGACGGCGCCTTCGCCTATGTCGGCGACCGCCGCGTGGACCTGCCCATCTGGCGCGAGACGGCGCAGGCGGTGCTGGTCACGCGCTCGGCCGCGCTGGAGAGCGCGGCGCGCGCGGTGGCGCCGGTGGGCACCGTGATCCGCCCGCCGCGCGCGCGGCTGCTCGACGTGCTCTACGGGCTGCGGCTGCACCAGTGGCTCAAGAACGTGCTCATCGCGCTGCCGCTGCTGCCCATGCTGCCGGCAATCTCGCAGCTCAGCGCGGCGCAGCTGCTCAACGTGCCGCTGGCGATGCTGGCGTTCTCGCTGATGGCCTCGGCCATCTACGTGGTCAACGACCTGCTCGACCTGGAGGCCGACCGGCGCCACGTGCGCAAGCGCCACCGCCCCTTCGCCAGCGGGCTGGTGTCCATCCCGGCAGCCATGGGCATGGGCGGGGCGCTGTTCGCCGGCTCGCTCGCGCTGTCGCTGACCACGCTGCCGCTGCGCTTCACGGCCTGCCTGCTCATCTACATGGCGCTGAGCCTGTCGTACTCGCTGCGCCTGAAGCGCCGCGCGGTGCTCGACGTGTTCGTGCTGGCGATCCTCTACACGCTGCGCATCGTGGCCGGCGCGGCGGCGCTGGGCGTGCCGCTGTCGCTGTGGATCTTCAGCTTCTCGGTGTTCCTGTTCCTGAGCCTGGCCTTCGCCAAGCGCTACGTCGAGATCGCCATGACGCTGCCCACCGACACGGCGGCGTTGCGCTCGCGCGGCTACCTCATCGGCGACCAGACCTTCGTCATCGCCGCGGGCACCGCCGCGGGGCAGCTGGCGGTGGTGGTGCTGCTGCTCTACCTCAACGACCCGCTCACGGCGCAGCGCTTCACGCACCCGGAGTACCTGTGGGTCCTGGGCCCGATGCTGCTGTTCTGGCTGCTGCGGCTGTGGCTCAAGGCCAACCGGCGCAACCTGCACGACGATCCGGTGGTGTTCGCGGCGCGCGACTGGGTCAGCCGCGTCATCGTGGTGGCGACGGTGCTGCTGATCTGGGTCAGCGCCTGAAGCCCCGCGGGAGACGGCAATGAGCGCGCAGTTGCAGGGCTCGCCAGGGCCCGCCCTGGCCCGGACGCCGCACACGGCCCGGTGGGCGACGCCGGCGATCGTGCTCGGCCTGGTGCTGGTGCCGATGCTCTTCGGCGACCGCCAGGGCTTCGAGGGCGACGGGCTGGCGCTGCTGTTCGGCATGAGCCAGTTCGAGGCGCTGGGGCGCCTGGGCGTCTACCGCTACCACTGGCAGCCGCTGTCCTACGAGCTGCTGTCGGCGCTGTACCCGCTGCTGCACCGGCCCTTCGACCTGACCTACGTGGCGCAGGGCTTCGGCGGGGCCGGGCTGGCGCTGCTGTACCTGCTGCTGCGGCGCATGCTGCGCGTGCTGCCCTTTCCGCGCAGCGTGGCGCTGGCGCTGACGCTGGCCGTGGCCGAGATCTGGGTCACGACGCTGTACTTCAACACCTCGGCGCTGGGGCTGCCCTTCATTGCCGGCGCGCTGCTGCTGGTGCATGCCGCATGCGACGGCGTCCGGCCGCGCCCGGCGCTGGCCGTGGCCGGCGGCGCGAGCTTCGCGCTGGGCTGCCTGTTCCGGCTGGATTTCGCCGCGCTTGCGCTGACCGCGCTGGCGCTGCTGCTGGTGTGGGCGCCACCGCGCGCGCGGCTGCGCCTGGCGCTGGCCTTCGTGGCCGGGGGCCTGGCCACGGCGCTGGCCTTCCTGGCCTGGCAGCCGGGCTTCCTGCGCGACGCCGCGGCGATCCTGCAGCGCTACGGCGCGGGCGAGTTCACGGTCAGCATGGCCTACCGGCTCAAGATCGTGCTGTTCTCGATGGGGCCGGCGCTGCTGGTGTTCCCGCTGCTGGGCTGGGCCGCGCACCGCCACGGCGGGCCCGCGCGCGCCGGACGTCTCGGGGCCTGGCTGCTGCTGGGCGCCGCCGTGCTGCCGACGCTGGCGCCACTGCACAACCTGTATTCCGGGAAATACCTGCTGCCCTTCTTCCTGTGGCTGACCGTGGCCGTGGCGCAGGCGCTGGCCTGGAAATTCCAGCCCGGGCTCCCAGCCGGCACGGCCGGCCCGGGCACCGTTTCCGGATCCGGGGCGCCTCAATTCTTCCGCGCCGGCGTGGCGCTGCCACTGGGTATTCTCGCGACCCTGGCGCTGGTCGGCATCCCGGCGCCGGAAGCGCTGAAACAGCGCCCGCTGGCGGCCTGGACGGAAAATCCCCTGATCGTCGGCACCCACGACGGCGCCCGCTCCGCCGGCGGCTACGTGGGATTCCTGAGGCAGATGGACAATTTCGAGCTGCCGCAAAACAGCGTGCTGTTCACGCGGCAGCTGTCCGAGGCAGTGAAATCCTGCGGCGCCGACGTGACGGTGCTGATGTCGCCCATTCCCAAATACGGCCACAACGACTGGAGCTGGGGCTGGCTGCCGCTGTACCTGATGCAGTCGGGCTGGCGGCTGCGGGAATACAGCGCCGGCCACGATGCCCGGCTGGAACAGCCCGGTTCAGGCCGGCAGGTGCTGATTCTCGGCAGTGGCGACCCGCAGCCCGCCTCCGCACCGAGGCGCGTGTTCGACCTGTCGAAGATCGGCACGCGCGAGGATTACTTGTTCTGGAGCGATGCCATCCGCTGGCTGCAGGCGCCGGCGACGCGGGCGATTTGCGGGACGGGGCAGTAATCATCGATATGGCAAGGGCAGGCAGGTGGCATTGCCTGCTGCACCACCATGTCAGGGCAGTCGGGAATACAGCTGTTGCGTGGTGTAGCTGAAGAAATTCAGGAAGGCGCCAGCCGGTATCTGACACCGGCCCCTTTTTGCTTCGTCATCCCCGCGCAGGCGGGGATCCAGGCGGTCCCCAAGTCGCCGATGGCTGGTCGTGTCAATTCGCCAGGACCCGAGGCAAGGCAGACGCGGCGCATCAACTGGCGGCTGGCCTCGGGTCCGCCTGGATTCCCGCCTTCGCGGGAATGACGAAGCAGGGTACGGACCGCCCGTGCCATCGGGCCACTACCCATTTCCCATTTCCCATTTCCCAGGGACAGCAATGTGCCTTCGTGGAAATGAGGAAAGAGCTCACGAACCGCCCATGCCGCCGAAATAACCGGGCTTGATCAATTCATTCCAAGCCAGAATCACCTTTCACTGCTTTGCGCAGTTGAAATGCACAGCACCGTGATCACCGAGGAATGACTTACTTGAATTCCTCTTCAAACTCCTCCGCCGTCGTCTGCGGATCGTTGGCGGCCACGCCGGCCACGCCCGCCTGATCGCCCACCTTCCGTCCCGCGATTCTCACCACTCGCGCCGGAATACCGACCACGGTGGCATCGTCCGGCACGTCCTTGACGACCACGGCATTGGCACCAATGCGGGCGCGGTGGCCGATGCGCACCGGGCCGATGATCTTGGCGCCGGCGCCGATCTGCACGTCGTCGCCGATGGTGGCGCCGCCGCCCTTGCCGCCGGCAATGGTGACCTGGTGGCGGATCTTGCAGCGCGCGCCGATTTTCACCCGGCGCCCCATCATGATTCCCTGCCGGTGCCCGAAGCGCACGCCGGGACCGATTTCCACCTGGTATGGCACCGAGGCATGGAAAAAGAAGCGGATCATCCACTCCACCAGCTTGGGCAGCAGCGGAATCTTCTTGAGGTACAGGTAATGCGACAAGTAATAGAGCTTTTCCATGCCTGTACTCCAGAGGATTTCCAGTGTCCGGGGCCGTCGGCCTGCCGTTTCAGCGCGCGGGCTGCACCTTGCCCAGGGGAATGACATTCGACGCGGCCACGCCCTCGCGCCAACTCGGCGGCAGGGCGGATTCGCCCACCAGCGCCGCCAGTTGCCGGATGCTGGGTGCATAGTAGGCCTGCAGCTTTTCGCGCATCGGTGCCGGCATGGCGGCATAGCCCTGGCGGGCCTGGTTGAATTTCTTGTACAAGTCCACCAGGCCGCGCTTGAGGCCGGGGCGCGAGCGCAGGAAGGGCTCCAGCGCCTGGTTGAGTTTCAGGGCCTGCTTGTGGATCGAGGCGAAGCGGCTGGAAAACGTGACGTTGGCGGCCTTGAAGGTATATTCATCAAAATAGCCGCCGTCGATGCCGAGAAAATCGCACAGTGTCTTCATGAATTGCCGCTCGTCCTGCTGCAGTTCCTCGTAGAACATGATCCTGACGGACTGATTCGGGAATCGCTCCAGGAAGGGCTCCAGGTGCGCGGCGTAGCGGCCAAAGTCCAGCACCTGCAGGAACCAGCGGCCAATGCCCAGTTCCTGCGCCGAGGCACCCTTGTCGAATTTCAGGCAGCGCTCGACGTAATCCTCGAAAGTCAGTTCCGCCGGCAATTCCAGCCGCGCCTTGTGGAAGTTGTACGAGGAATACAGCCGGTCCACCGGGTGCCGCAATATGAACAGCAGCTTTACATCGGGCACCAACTGCTGCATGCGCGGCGCCACGGCGTGTGATTCACCAAGATAGCCGGGCGAGGCTTCCATCACCACCTTGGGCGCGGGCTGGCGGCAATGCGCGAAATGCGCGGCATAGGCCTGCGCGCTGCGCACCGGGTCGGCGCAATCGTCCTGCCGGAAGAAGTCGGTTTCCTTGACCTTCGAGGCACAAACCTCGGGATGCGAAAGCAGGTACGTGAACACCGAAGTGGTGCCGGCCTTTTCGGTGCCGCCGATGATGAAATTGGGCAGGGTCATGGTGCTTTCCTGGCTCGGTTCGGATCAGCCGGCACGGGGTGCTGCCCGGAATGCCGCCGCCGGGGGTTCGTCATGCTTCAGTAGTGATTGACTCGGTCCTGCGCCACGGCCTCGCGCGCGCGCAGCACGAAGGCGCGCACACCGGCAGTGCGCCGGGTCTGGCGCAGGTGCAGCCCGGTCATGCGCGCCCAGTCCAGCCATTTCAGCGCCGCCAGCCGCCAGCGCGGCGGCTCGGCGTCGCCGGCGTGCTGCACCACGTAGCCGGCCTCGTGCAGCATGCGCCCGGCCACGGCTTCGAGCCGGGCCACCACGGCGGCGTCGAAATAGGTGCGCCAGCGCTCGGAGTTGCGCACCATCGCCCCGGCACCGGCCTGGGCGGAGGCCGGGTCGAAGTAGCGCATGCGCGACTTGAGCACCTCCTGCGAGAACGGCAGGCCGAGGAAGTCGCAGATGCGGCGCATCCACGGCTCCGGATCGGCGGTCAGGTCCTCGTACTTGACCTCGAAATAGCGCTCCGGGCCCAGCGCCAGGCCCTGCGCGCGGCCCACGGCCACGGCCTTCTTCCAGCGCCAGACCGAGCGCAGCGGCGACAGCCCCCAGCGCCGGTGGAAGGACTGCGCGCAGTCGCGCCCGTCGCGCAGCACGTGCACAAAGCGCGCGCCGGGAAAGGCCTGCGCCAGCAGCGGCAGGTGCTGCACGTACATCGGCGTCTTGTCGCCCCAGCGCTCCTTGCCCTCGCGGCGCGCCATGTGGCGGTAGACGGCGGCCACCACGTCGGCGGCGCCGCGCAGGCCGTGCAGTTCCGCGTCGTCCAGCACCACGGCCCGGTCGCCGTTCTCGCGCCAGAAGGCCTTGCTGCGGCCGAGCTCGTCGGCCAGCGCGCGGCACTGCGCCGCGTCCAGCGCCGCCGTGGCGCCGCCGTGGCGCTGCAGCAGCGCCGGCAGCACGCGCGTCTCGCGCGGCAGCATGTACAGGCCGGGATGGTGGCCCAGCGCATCGGCGAGCATGGTCGTGCCCGAGCCGTTGACGCCGACCACGAACACGGCGGCAGCCTCGACACCCATCAGGTCGCTCCCTTGCGTTCGACATGGACCAGCGGACGCAGCCAGCCCGAAAGCCGGGCCAGCCGCCCCTTGAAGACGCCGCTGACGATGGCGAACTCGCTCTCGCGCAGCGGCTTGCAGCAGATCATGGCCGCCACCGTCAGCAGCCCCAGCAGCGCCAGCGCCCACCACGGGCCCAGCACCGCATGCAGCGCCGCGGACAGCGCCACGGCCACCGCCATGGCCAGGGCCAGGCGCAGCAGCGCGCCCACGTCGTAGCCGATGTGGATGCCCTGGCGGCGCAGCCACCAGACGGAGAAGGTGTTCTTCAGGCCGTGCGCCAGCGCGATGCCGGCGGCCACGCCGGTCAGGCCCCAGCGGCTGCCCAGCACCACGGCCAGCGGTACCAGCAGGAACAGCAGGCTCTGCGTGCGCAGCGGGCGCGTCAGGCCGTAGAGCTGCATGCACAGCGAGATGGTCTGGCCCTGCGTGGTCGCGCCCAGGCCCAGCAGCATCAGCAGCAGCACCGGGCCGGTCTCGGTGAAGCGCCCGCCGCTGGCCTGCGCCATCAGCGCCTCGCCGCTGACGCCCACCGCCGCCAGCCACACCACCAGCACCATCACGTTGGCCTTCCACAGCAGCGCCAGCGCGTCGATCACGGTGCCGTGCTCGCCGCGGGCGTGGCGCGCCGCCAGCATCGGCCGCACCACGCTGCCCAGCACCTGCGCCGGCATGTAGCGGCCCACCATCAGCAGCAGCTGCTGGATGAAGGCGAACATGGCCGCCACCTCCAGCCCCAGGAAACGCGCCACCAGCAGCCGCAGCGTGCCCACGCTGCCGGTGGCCTGCAGCAGGTTCACGCCGGTCATGTGCCAGGCGAAGTCGAACACCTCGCGAAAGCGCACCGTGGCGGGAGCGCCGTCGGGGATCTCGCGCAGCTTGGACGCCAGCGCCAGCAGCGAGGCCAGCAGGAAGGCCAGCGCGAGGGCCGCATCGACCAGCAGCAGCAGCGGCAGCTGCAGCGCGCCACCGAAGAGCAGCGCCGCCACCGCCGCCATGCGCACCAGCGGCAGCGCCGCGTGCAGGCCCTGCGACCACTTCTGTTCCAGCAGCGACTCCAGCATCTCGCCCACGAAGCGGAAGGCCGGCACCGCGCAGATCACGGCGATGGCGCCGGCGGCGGCCAGCGGCCCGCCCAGCTCGTGCGCCTCCAGACCGATGAAGCGCATCGCCGCCGGCCAGCACAGCCACAGCACCGCGGCCCAGGCCAGCAGCATCAGCAGCCGGAAGGCGACCACGCCGCGCACGAAGGGCAGCACCGCCTGGCGCGAGCCGCCCTGCGCCAGCATGGGCAGGAAGCGGCGCGTGGCTTCGAGCAGCCCGAAGGAGCTCAGCGGCACCATCAGCTCGACCATGCCCCACACCGCCATGTAGGCGCCGTACTCGCGCACGGGCAGCACCCGCACCAGCAGCAGCGTCAGCAGCAGGAAGGTCAGCGCCTGCGCGCCGCGGCCGACCAGGAAGAACATCAGCGCGCGGCGGAAGCGCGCGCCCGTGTAGCGGCCGGGATGCTGGGTGCCGGCCATGTCAGGCTCCCGCCTTGCGCGTGTCCGGCGCCGCTTCGGCCACCGCCTGGGCCGCCTGGCCCGCCTTCGGCGCCTCGGCCGCGTCGTCGGGCGCGCCCGGGGCGTTGGGGCGCAGCAGCCGCCGGTAGGCCGCGTCCACCTGGCGCGCGATGGCGTCGTAGGTGCGGTGCCGGCGCACCCAGTCGGGCCCGCGCGCGGCCTGCGCCTGCGCCTGCGCCGGGTCGTCGAGCAGCCGGCAGATTTCCGCGGCGAAGGCGGCCTCGTCCCAGGGCACGGCGCGGCCGGCACCGCTGTCGGCCAGCACCAGCGACTGCTCCGGGTGCTCGTTGGCCACCACGCACTTGGCCAGCGCGAGGTACTCGATGAGCTTGGTCGGCGAGGTCGATTCCAGCACCGGGATGGGCCGGAACGGCGAGATGCACACGTCGGCGCGCCTCACCCAGTCCCAGGCCTGCTCCATGGGCAGGAAGCCGGTGACCGTGACGGCCTCCTGCAGCCCCAGGCGCTCGACCTCGGCCTCCAGCGCACGGCGGTCGGCCGCGGTCTGGCCCTCGCCGACGAAGGCCAGCGTCGCGCGCGGGTAGCGCTCGCGCACGCGGCGCAGCACGCCCAGCAGGAACTCGGGGCTGCGGATGCGCAGGATGATGCCCAGGTGCAGCAGCAGCGGCGCCTCGCGCGAGGGCGGCCGCGCGTCGGCGGCGCTGCCGACCTTGTCGGCGCGGATGCCCATGGGCACGGGCGAGACCTTCTGCGGCGCCACGCCGCGCGCCACCACGTCGCGCTTCATGCGCTCGCTCTGCACGAACACGTGGTGCGCCGCCGGCAGGATCGCGCCGTAGAGCGCGGCCTGCATCAGCCGGCCCTTGAGCAGGCGCAGCACGCGCCGCCCCGTGCCGGGGCTTTGCGCGAGCTGCAGCTTGGACTCGGCCAGCGGGTAGGACATCCAGAACACGAAGCGTGCGCCGGTGAGCCGCGCGGCCAGCGCCGCCACCAGCCCGGCGAAGAACTTGTCGCGGACCTGGATCACGTCGTAGCGGCCGCGCCGGGCCAGCGCCAGGATGCGCAGGTCGTTGAGCACGCCGCGCAGGTTGTTGGCCAGCCGCGCGGCCACGCCCTCGCCGGCCGCGTTGCGCGCCAGGAACACGCGGCTGCCCAGCCAGCGCGCCTGGCCGTGCGCGTCCAGCTCCGGCGCCGGCGCGCCGGCGCCCTGCTCCATGACCCAGTCGATGGCGTAGCCGCGCGCGGCGAGCTCGCGCGCGAACAGCTCGACCACGTCCACGCGGAAGGGCGGGAAGGTGTCCTCGGTGACGTAGAGCAGCTTGAACACGCGGCGCCTTCCCTCGGTCGTTTCAGCGGTAGCCCAGCGCCGCGTTCATGTGCGCGCCGCGGCCGTTGAACCAGGACAGCTCGCCGGGGTCGAGATCGCGCTTCCAGCGCTCGTCCAGGGCGATGCCCTTGCCCGGGGCGAAGCGCGTGGCGTTGCCGTTGACCATGTGGCGCACCGTGGCGTCGAGCTGCAGCATCGAGGGCTCGAAGCCCAGGCCCACGAAGTCGCACAGCGTGCGGCCGGCGCGCTGCGGGTCGCCGGCGATGTCCTCGTACTTGAGCTGCATCCAGGCCCGTTGCGGCACGTGCGCGCGCAGCAGCGCCAGCGCGCGGTCGTAGTAGGTCAGCCAGCCGCGCACGCTCTCCTCGCGGTCGCGCCCGCTGCTGCGCCGCGACAGGTACACGCCGCGGCCGTCGCGCGTCACGAGCAGGATGCGCACGGTGTCGGGGTCGCGCCGGTGCAGCTCGACGGCCTCGCGCACGTTCTTGGAGGAGTCCACCACCACGTCCTTGTCCCAGGCCGCGGCCACGGCCTCGTACAGCCGCATCTTGTTGGCCAGGGCGCGGCGGTGCGCCGCGGGCAGCGGCGCGCGCTCGCGCAGCGGCGCGGGCAGCCGGTCGCGCAGCGCCATCCAGCCCTTGCGCAGCTTCACCTCGGCCAGGAAGGCGCGGGTCTGGTGCGCCTGGTCGATGTAGGTCCAGGCCACGGCGTCCCAGAGCTTGAAGCGGTAGGGGTCGTCCACGTCGAAGCCCCAGGCCGCCAGGCGCTGGTACACCGCGCGCCAGTCCGGGCAGTCGCGCACCAGGGCGCCGCAGGAGCAGCGCTCGCCGACGCGGATGGCCTTGGCCAGGAAGTTCGACTCGCCCAGGGACGTGGCGCGCGGATGGCCGCCCAGGAACATGTCGGTCAGGGTGGAGCCGCAGCGCGCGGCCGAGCAGACGTACAGCACCTTCATCGGCGGGGCCTCGGAAAAAGCGTCGGTCGGAGACGGAGGGGTCAAGGCGGTCAGAACGAGTAGCCGAACTGCTCGATGTCGCGCCGGTAGAGCTGCGCCACGCGGCGGCGGCTGGCGCTGCTGTAGTAGTCGCGGTAGGCCGAGCGCTGGCTGGCGTTGGACTGGGGCAGCGCGCAGGAGCGGCCGAGCTGGTCGAGCACGTACTGGAAGTCGTCGCCCAGGCGCTCGAAGCGGCCGATGAAGTCCAGGCACGGCTGCCCCTGGCCGTTGACGACGAACTCCCACTGCGGCACGAGGTGGATCTGCTCGTAGAGCCGGCGCTCGTCGAGCCAGCGCAGCACGAACTCGTCGAAGGAGCCGAAGCCCGAGAGCACCGCCTGCCCCCAGGCGCGGTCGCGCTCGTTGGCGCCGCCCTGGGACAGGAAGGTGTAGGCCGAGACGATGCGGTCCCAGGGGTTGCGCACGAAGGTGAACTTGAAATAGTCGTCGAAGTCCTGCGCGCCGAAGAGGACGCGGTAGGCGCGCGCCGTGAGGTGGCCGCCGCCCTTGCAGCCGAACAGCGCCGCGCACAGCGACAGCCCGGCCGTCTTGGGGATGTGAACAAAGATGCAGCGGTTGTCGTCGTAGGGCGCGAGGCAGTAGTCCTCGGCGTCGGGTGCCTGGCGCAGCCGGCGCAGGCTGCCGTTGGGCTTGTAGGCGCGCAGCAGCTGCCGCGTGCTCCACGGGACGGAGCGCTGGTAGAGCGACTGGATCACGGCGTGCATCAGGACTCCCGGCGCAAGGGCATGGCGTTGTCGAAACGGTGGTTGCGGGCTCAGGCAAGCCTCATGCGTAGCCCCAGCGCTCGAGGGTGTCGCGCTGCAGCGCCGTGACGCTCTCGCGGTCGGCCGGCGACCACTTGCGCCGCCACGAGGCCTCCGCGGGCTTGATGGCCAGCGAGGCGATGAAGGTCTCGAAGCGTGCGTCGTCGTGCTGCGCCACGCCCATGAAGCGCAGCATGCGGCGCAGCTCGCCCACCGGGTCGGCCAGCAGCTGCTCGTAGCGCAGCGTGTGCTTGCCTTCGGCCTCGACCGACTGCAGCCCGCGCTCGATCTGGTGCATGCCCTCGACCCAGTTGCGCGCGGCGATGTGCAGCTCGCTGGCGCCCTCGGCCTTGAGCTCGCGCGGGGTCTTGCCGGCCCAGAACAGCTCGTGGTCGGCCCACCAGCCCACGCGCACCAGCGAGTCCGCGACGCTGCGCCCGTCGCGCACCAGGTGGATGAAGCGGCAGCGCGGGAAGGCCTGGCGCAGCACCGCCACGCGGCGGTTGTTGGCGGTGCGCTTGCACACCAGCGCCTGGCCGCCGCCGGCGCGCAGCACGGTGGAAAAGGTCTGGCGCAGCCGGGAGAGGCCCGGCTCGCCCAGCACGAAGCCCGGCTCCGGCGTGTGCGGCACGCCCGCGCGCTCGAACACGCTTTCGCACTCCGCCGGCGCGGGCACCCAGAACTGCGACCAGCCGCGCCGGCCCTCGAAGTAGGCGTTGCCCTGCCCGCCGAACCAGGCGCGGCGCTTGAGCCCCAGCGCCTGGCGCGGCACGCGGTGCAGCAGCGCCGCGGCGGGCAGCGCCGGCAGGCGGCTCTGGTAGTTGCTCAGGTAACCGACGCCGGGATGCGCCGCCAGCAGCTTGTACAGCAGCGTGGTGCCGGAGCGGCCGGAGCCGAGGATGAAGACGATGCGGTCGTCGTCGATACGGTCGTCAGTGCGGTCGCTCACCTTGCCTGGGCTCCTGTCATCCATGGCGATAACCCGCCGGCAGCACGGTGCCTGCCGCCGGCCGCGTGCCGCTGCCGCCACGCGCGGGCGGTGGCGCCCGGGTCGCGTCGGCAGCGGCGTTGAAACGGCCCATGGCGTGCGCGGGCTGCGCCAGGCGCACCTGGCGCCACCAGTAGGTGGCGTAACCGAGCATGAACACCATCAGGAACTGCGAGGGCGGCGTGCGCAGCGCGAAGTTGCTGTACGGCAGCGTGATCGCGAACAGCACCAGCCCCACGCCCCCGGCCTCCAGCAGCGCGCGGTGCTCCACGGGCACCAGGGGCGAGCGCGAGCAGGCGTTGGCGTTGGCCGCCGCCAGCAGCAGCAGCAGCACCAGCAGCAGGTGCCCGATGACGCCGGTCTCCCACAGCAGGATGTTGGTGCCGGTGGTGTCGAGCAGGTAGGCGAACTTCGGCACCAGCTCGCCCATGCCGAAGGACGAGTTCTGCGTGGCGCCCACGCCGTAGCCCAGCAGCGCGTGGTACGGGTCGCCGTAGGTCACGCCACGGCGCCACCAGTCGGCGACGCGCGCGGCGCGGCTGACGATCTGGCCGCCGTCCTTGGTGTGGGCCTGCTGCGGGTTGAGCTGGTTCTGGATCGACTCCAGCGGCGAGCTCGGCAGCTTCCCCTGCAGCGTCACGCCGCGCCCGGCGTAGAAGGTGGTCTGGTAGAGCGTCATGATCGACGCCATCAACCCCACCGACACCACCACCGCGCCCACGGCCAGCAGCGGCCGGCGCACCAGCTCGCGCCAGAACTGCAGCGCGAAGGCCACCGGCACCAGCAGCACCACCGCCTTGACCTCCGACAGCACCAGCGAGCCCAGGATGCAGGCCCCAATCACGACAGCCAGGCCGCGGTGGATGCGCCTGGCCCGCCACAGCGCCACCACCGCGCACAGCGCGATGAGCAGAAAGATGCCCATGGCATGGCTGGCGCCGCCGCCGTCCATGTTGCCGGGGAAGGTGCCCACCACCGCGTCCCACGGCGACAGCCGCATCGACTGCTTGGCCACCACGAAGTACTGGTACATCGACACGGGCAGCTGGATCGCGGCGCAGGCCAGCAGCGCCCACCAGCCCAGCAGCATGTCGCGCACCGCGAACATGCCCAACGCCAGCGCCAGCGCGAAGGACCAGAAGGCCAGGTAGGCGCGCGAGGCCACGACCACCTCGCCCAGCATGGGCGAGCCCATGACCGTGCTGAACACCGCCGTGGCGATGAACATGAACAGCACGAACAGCCACAGCGGCCAGCCCGCGTCGGGCTGGGAGCGGCGCGGCTTGAGCACGTACGCCACCAGCGGCACGTACAGCGCCATGGCCAGCAGCGGCGGCCCCCAGCGCGCGCTCTCGATCTTGGCGAAGTACATGACCGGCCCGACCACCAGCATCGACAGCAGCAGCAGCGACCAGAACATCAGCCGCGCCGGCACCACGAACAGCACGACCAGCCCCAGCAGCGCAATGAAGGGTCCCAGCAGCATGGGCCGCCCCAGGCCGGCCACCGCCCCCATCAGCGCGGCGAAGCCCAGGACGCAGAACAGCAGCAGCCAGGCGGCGCCACGGGAACGTGCAGGGGTCATGGCTGGGCCGGCCTCGCTGGTGAGGGGTGGTCGAGGGAATGGGTGCCGAACAGGCGCTGGCGCACGTCCGGATCGAGGCCGGCCCCCAGGGCGCGCACGAAGGACGCGTGCAGCGCCCAGGCCGCCTCGGCGTCGCGCTCGATGCTGGAGACGCGCACCAGCACGCCGTCGGGGATCTGCCCGCGCAGCCCGTAGCGCAGCTGCACCATCTTCATGCCCGAGCCCGAGGTCACGGCCTGGTCGCCGACCACGATCCAGTAGGTGATGGGCTCGTGGCGCGCGCCCAGCTTCGCGCGCAGCCGCCGCACCGGCAGCACCTGCCCGTCCGCGTCGAGCGTGCCGGTGCGGTTGAAGACGATCTCCAGCCCCTGCGCCGGGTAGCAGACCTCGGGCTTGTGCGCGGTGGTGCCGTCGGACTGGTCGCCGCCGTAGGCGATGGACAGCATGATGTGGCGGCCCTGGGAGTCCACGTAGGTGCGCGACAGCACCTGGTTGTAGATGCGGTCGAGCCGCTCCTGCACCTCCGGCGAGGGCAGGATCGCGGGCAGGCTGTCGTCGATGCGCCAGTCGCCGAAGCGCGCCGGCACGAGCTGCTCCAGCGGCCCCATCGGGCGCTCGTCGGCCACCTTGTGCCGGGGCGTGAACGCGTGTGCCAGCCACGCCGCCAGCGCCATGGCCAGGAACACGGCCAGCACGCGCAGGCGCAGGCTGCGGGCGCTCAGGCCGCTGCCCGGCGTCATGACGGCGCTCATTGGGGCGCCCTCGCGCTGCGCGCGGTCCCGCCCAGCGGGACGCAGTACCGGCTTCGGAGCGGCCGTGCGCCGGCGCTCATGCCGCAGCCCTCTTCTTCTCAGGGAACAGCCACCCCAGCGGGTAGTCGATGGCCAGCATCAGCACCAGCGCCACCAGGAACAGCACCATGCCGGCAAAGTCGTGGATGAAGCCCTGCCCCGCCGCGTCGCCGAAGTGGTAGGTGACCAGCACCAGGATCATCACCCGCACCACGTTGGCCAGGAACGAGATCGGCACGATGCACACTGCCAGCGCCACGTTGCGCGCCACGCGGGTGTAGTTCATGAGGTTCATGTACAGCAGCCCCAGCGATTCCAGCGTGAACATCGTGTTCAGGCCGGCGCAGGCGTCGGCCACGAACAGCTGGTACTGGCCGATGCTCAGCATCGCGCCGGTGCGCGCCACCGGGTAGCCCACGGCGTAGAGCACGTTCTCGGCCACGCTGGAGACGGCCGCGCGCAGCGGCGTGGTCAGCGCCGCCACCAGCGCGCCGGGCAGCGGCGCCATGAACACCAGGAAGAACAGCGGGAACCACAGCACCTTCACCGCCGCCCAGCCGCGCAGCAGCAGCAGCACGCCCAGCCACACGAAGATCTGCGAGCCGACCTCGAAGGCGATGACGGACTGCGAACGGCCGAAGGCGTAGAGCAGCAGCCCCAGCAGCAGGCTCAGCGCGCCGGCGCCCACGCTCGGCCGCACCGGCGCGGCCAGGAACTCATGCCGCTTGCGCCAGGCCAGCCAGTAGCTGATGGCAAGGATGATCGGGCCGTGCCCCTGCTCGTCGGAGGCCCAGGTCGTGCGCGACAGGTCGTGGAAGGTCGGGACGTACAGCAGCGCAAAGCCCAGCGCCAGCAGCCCGAAGGGCCAGAACTGCGCGGCGGCGGGCAGCGCCGGGGTGATGCCAAGGGCTCGCATGCTGATGCTGGTGCTGCTGTTTACTGTTGCTGCTGTGGCTGCCGGCGGGGCCGGGCCACGGGGGCGGATGCGCGGGCGTACGCCTCAGTACTCGTTCATGACCACGCCGCACAGGCGCACGGGCACGCTGCGCAGCGCCGTGGTCAGGTCCTGCAGCGACGTGGCGCTGCTGCGGCCCGAGCGCACCATGGTCAGCACGCCGTCGCAGCGCGCGGCGATGACGGGCGCGTCCGAGCCGTGCGCGTAGGCCGGCGTGTCCACCACGACGTAGTCGAACTTGGAAGCCAGCTCGCGCATGAGCAGCCCGAAGGCCGGGCGCTCGACCAGCTCCAGCGGGTTGGGCGGCACCGCGCCCACGGGCAGCAGGTACAGGCTGGGCAGCTCCTCCACGGGGCGGATGACGTTGATGAGCGTGCGCCCGGACAGCACGCCGGAGAGCCCGGTGGTGTTGTCCACGCAGAACACCTCGTGCTGGCGCGGGTTGCGCATGTCCGCGTCGATCAGCAGCGTGCGCCCGCCCAGTTGCGAGAAGGCGATGGCCAGGTTGGCCGCGAAGTAGGTCTTGCCGTCGCCGGAGTCGGGGCTGACCACGGCCAGCGAGCGCGCGCCGGTTTCCTCCGTGAACAGCTGCATCATCAGCTGGCTGCGGATGGCGCGGAAGGCCTCGGAGCGGAACGAGAACGGGTCGCGCGCCGTGACCAGCTCGCTGCTGAGCAGGCTCTTGGAGTTGGCCGGATAGGGATAGTGGAACTGCTGCGACAGCGCCCACAGCACGTCGTTGCCGCTGGCCACGCCGAGCTCGACGGCGGCCTCGCCAAAGCGGATGCCGCGCTCCTTCTGGTGCTGCAGCACCCGGTCGATCTGCTCGTTGCTGAGCTGGTTGGCCGACTTGATGATCTCGCCGATGGGCCGTTCCCGGGCCCCCGGCGGCGCCTCGTCGGCGGGGTCGGCCTGCTCGGTGCGGTAGCTGAACGAGGCGCCGGAGGTGCCGTCGCGCAGCGTCGAGGTGGGAATGCGGTGGAGTTCCATCACACGGCCTTTCCGGAATAGCTGACCAGCCGCGACTGCATCGGGCTCATGCGGCGGGCACCGAACCATTGGCGCCGGTCGGGCCGCGGCAGGATGCCGATGACGGGCACGTCGGCCAGCTGCAGCACGTCGCTGGGCGAGCGCACGCGGCGGTTCATGAATTCGAGGCCCAGCGCCGCGGCCACCGCCAGCAGCGTGCCGCCGAAGAACGCCACGATCGTGTTGAGCAGCACGTTGGGCGAGGACGGTTCCACCGGCTCGTTGGCGCGCTGGAACTGCACGAGGTTGGTCATCGTGGCCTGGCTCTCGATGCTGGTGGTGTTGAAGCGCGCCATGACGGTGTCGTAGGACTTCTGCGCGTTGTCCACGTCGCGCAGCAGCGAGGCCATGCCGTCGCGCTGGGCCTTGAGCTTGAGCACGCGCTCGCGCTGGGTCTCGACGGCGGCGCGGATCTCGGCCTCGCGGGCGCGGTTGATGTTGCTGCTCACCGTCACGCCCGAGGCCACGCGCGCGACCTCGTCATCGACGCGCCGGCGCATGGTGGCCAGGTTGGCCTTGGCCTCCTGCACTGCCGGGTGCGCGTCGCCGAGCCGCGCGCTGAGCTCGTTGAGCCGCGCCTCCTGGCGCGAGGCGTCGGCGCGCAGGCTCGTCACCAGGCCGTTGTTGAGCACGTCCTGCACGCGGTCGCTGGCGCTGCGCGCCGCGGCCTGGCGGCTGCTGGACTCCACGGCCAGCGCCTGCATGCCCACGAGCTGCGAGGACAGCTCGTTGAGCCGCGCCGTCTCGATGTCGATGCGCTCGTCGGTGGCGACGATGCCGTTGTCACGCTGGTACTTCGACAGTGCCGTCTGGGCCTGTTCGAGCTGCTGGCGCAGCACCTTGGAGCGCTCGTCGAAGAAGGCGCTGGATTGGCGCGCCGGGTCCACGCGCAGCTCCAGCGCCGTGTCGAGGTAGGCCTGCACGAAGGCGTTGGCCGTGGCCGCGGCCAGCTTGCGGTCAGGCGACTTGTAGTTGACGGTGATGATGTTGGACTGGCCCTGCACCACCTGCAGGTTGTTCTGCAGCACGTCGCCCAGCCAGGCCTCGTAGGAGCCCACGCCCTGCGTCACGAGCTGCCACTGGTTGCGCAGGTCGGCGTTCTCGTTGAGGCGCAGCAGCCGCGCGGCCTTCTGTGCCACGCGGTCGCTGTAGATGATCTCGACCTGGCTGGTCATGACCTGGGGCACCAGCTGGCTGGCCAGGCTCATGCCCACGATCGGGTCGGGCGAGGCCACCTGCACCAGCACTGAGGCCGAGGCCGTGTAGCTCTTGGGCAGCATCAGGCTGATGCCCAGCGTGGCGGCGACGGTGGTGGCCAGCACCAGCAGCAGCACTTTCCAGCGGGCCGCCAGGATGGCGAGAAACTGCGCGATCGACATGCGGAAATCCTTCGCAAGCGTGTCCGGGTCAGAAGATGCTTTCGCGCACGTAGACGACGTCGCCGTCGCGCAGCGGCTCGCTCATGGCGGGCTGCAGCACCTGCGTCTGGCCGTCGCCGGACTTGCGGTGCACCTTGAGGCCGCGGTCGGTGCCGCGCGCGGTCATGCCGCCACCGGCGGCCAGGCCCTGCAGCACCGTCATGCCGCGCTCCAGGCGCAGCGGCCCGGGGCGCTGCACCTCGCCGTAGATGTAGGCCGTGGGGGCGCGGTCCACGTAGACCACGTCGCCGTCCTGCACCCGGGTGTCGAAGGCCGCGTCGGGCTGCCCGGCGGTGAAGGCCTGCGACAGGCTGACCTGCGTCTTGAAGGGCTTGCCGTCGCGCAACCCCACCAGCGTGACGATGTCGGAGCCGGACTCGGCCACGCCGCCGGCCACGGCCAGCAGGTCGGCCAGCCGCATCTGCGACTGCTCCAGCGGGTAGCGCCCCGGCCGGTTGACGAAACCCAGCACCGCCGCCTGGTTGCCGCGCACCTGCGTGATCAATATCGACACCTGCGGCTGCTTGATGAAATTGCCACTGCTCAGGGCGCTGGCAATGCGCTGCTCGGCCTGCGGCACCGTCAGCCCGCCGACTTTCACCGCCCCGATGAGCGGGTAAGTGATCATGCCGGTATCGGTGATTCTGGTTTCAAGGGTCAGGTCGGGATTCTGGAATACCGAGATTTTCATGCCGTCGCCGGCGCCCAGCTTGTAATCGGCCACGTTGGCCGCCGAAGACGGGGCCATGGCCGCCGGCTGCGGCGTCACGGCCGCCACGCGGCTGGAGTTTTCCTTGCTCTGCGCAAATGCCACGGAGCTGCCGGCCAGCAACAAGGCAACCGCCAGGCTTTGAATGGGGTTGAGGGATTTCATTTGTTCACTCCCGATCCACTGACAATGGGCGACGACTCCGACACGGGGGCCGGTGCGCCGGGCGTAGCGGGTTCGCCGGACCCGTTCCTGAGACTGGTGGCCACCGCGGAGGCGGCAGGCTCGGCAAACTTGCCGACATATTCGATCTTGGCCGCAGCGCGCAAATCCTTGATGTCGTTTTCCACCACCTCGCGGCGGCGCTGGGTCAGCAGATACTGCTCGATGGCGGGCTGGGCCTTTTCCAGGGACACCGGCTGGCTCTGGGATTTCACCAGCATGATGACGGCCGCGCCGGTGGGCGTGGCCACCAGCCGGGCCTGGCCGTCGCGCATGGTGGCAAATTCCTTGAGCTGCTCCATCGGCAACTGCTCGGCAGCACGCACGGCGCGGTTTTGCGCGAAACGCAGGTTCTGCGATTTCAGGTATTCCGCGAATTCGCCCAGGTCCTTGGCCGCGGCCAGCTTCTTCGTGATCTCGGGCAGCTGCTCCGGCTTGGCCTCGATGTTGAGCTCCTGAAGCTGGTAGATGCGGCGCTCGCTGAACAGCGCCGGTTTGTCCTTGTAGAACTGTTCGATCTCGGCCGCAGTGGGCTTGAGCACGGCCTCGCCGATGCGCTCGACGTAGGCGCGCGCCAGCACCTCGCGCCGCGCCGCCTCCAGGGCCTGCAGCACGGCGGGCTGGCGGTCGATCTTGAGCTCCAGCGCCTTCTGCAGCGCCAGCTCCTGGTCGACCAGGCGGTTCAGCACCTGGCGGCTGGCGGCGTCGAGCGACTCCTGCGGCGTGTCCTGCTGCTGCAGCACGAAATTGACCTGGTGCACCGAGATTTCGTCGTTGTTGACGCGCACGGCGACCTGCGAGGCCGCCTTGGGGTTGCGGTCACCACAGGCAGACAGCAGCCCGAGGGCAAGGGCCAGGGCCAGGCCCAGCGGACGGATAAAGCCAGGGGAAGATTTGATGGGCGACGTCGACATGGGTTGTGCGCTCCGGTGAATCAATTGCACGAACCGTTTATTGCCGCGGTCGGGACGGATTTTCTGGAAGTCAACGTTGCGGCCTGCAGTCGATGCACACGATGGGTGCGAGTAAACCGCCGCTGACGCAGACGCCGCAGCCCCATGAACACGGGTATTAACGAGAACAGGGGTTTCCCCAACACTTTTCGCACCCTTATCTCGGGCGCGATTCAGGCCGGTGCGGGTGCTAAGGTCTAACCGGCCCCACCTTATTGGAAGCGAAATGTTCCTGACGTAAATCTTTGAAACCCATGTTATTTGGGAACACCAATTGCCAGGCGGCGCCGTCCGATCCAGCCTCTGGTTTCATGCCGGCCTGTTATTCGGCCGCCCACCTTCAATCGTATTTCACCCGGATTCATTTCGTGAATGGAGCATTTCATTGAAGGTCTTGCACATCATCAATGGCGAATATTATGCCGGCGCCGAGAAGGTGCAGGATCTGCTCGCCCTCGGCCTGAGCGAGCTGGGCCACGAGGTGGATTTTGTCTGCTTCAAGCCGAACAAGTTTCCGGCCTTGCGCTCGGGCCAGGACATTTGCCTGCATGAAATGCCGATGCGCCACCGCCTGGATCTGGGCCAGGCGCGCCGCGTGGCCGCTCTGGTACGCGACGGGCATTTTCAATTGCTGCACACCCATTCTCCGCGCGGCGCCATGATCGGGCGCATCGTCAGCGCGATTTCCGGCGTGCCGATGGTTCACCACGTGCACAGCCCGGCGGCGCGCGACGGCGAGGCCCGGTTCATGAATCGCGTCAACAGCATGGTCGAGCGCTGGAGCGCCGCGTCGCTGCCGGCCGTGATTCCGGTGTCGCGCAGCCTGGAGCGCTATCTGGTCGGACAGGGTTTTCCGCCGGAGCGCATATTCACGGTGCCCAATGGCGTGCCCACGCCCGGCCCCTTGCCGCAGCGCCCGCCCCCGAGCGCACCCTGGCGCATCGGCACGGTGGCGCTGTTCCGACCGAGAAAAGGGCTGGAGATATTGCTGCGCGCCGCGGCGCTATTGCTGGCACAGCGGCGCTCCTTTCGCATCGTCGCGGTGGGTGGTTTCGAGACGCCGGCCTATGAGCAGGACATGAAAGCCCTGGCAAACTCGCTCGGCATCGAGGCCCACGTCGAATGGCAGGGTTTCACGCGCGACGTGAACAAGGCTTTGTCCGGCCTGGACCTGATGGTATTGCCGAGCTTGTATGGCGAAGGCATGCCGATGGCCGTACTGGAAGCCATGGCGGCCGGCGTGCCGGTCGCAGCCTCGGACGTGGAAGGCATTCCGGAAGTATTGGAGCACGGCCGGACCGGCCTGGTGGTGCCGGCCGGCGACGAGCAGGCACTGGCCGTGGAAATTGCTGCGCTGATGGACGGGCGCCACGACTGGCATTCATTGCGCGAAAACGCCTACCAGGTGCAGTCGCAGCGCTATTCGTCACGCAGCATGGCCCGGGGAGTGTCCGAAGTCTATGCGCAGGTCGTGTCCTGAGCGGCACGGCAAATCAGATCATTGGCAGCAGGAAACAGAGCATGATTAAAACTGCAGTATTGGGCCTGGGCAAGATGGGGTTGTCCCATCTGGCCATCGCGCGTGCCCACCCCGATATCGAGCTGGTCGCCGGCTGCGATTCGAATACTTATCTCACCGACGTGCTGTCGCAATATGCCGGGCTCAAGTGCTACGCCGATTTCGACCGCCTGCTGGCCGAGGAGAGCCTGGAGGCGCTGATCATCGCCACGCCGTCCCGGATCCATGCCGCGATGGTGAAGAAGGCCCTGGACCGCGGGCTGCACGTGTTCTGCGAGAAGCCTTTCGTGCTCGACCCGGCCGAGGGCGTGCCGCTGGCCGAGCAGGCCGAGCAGCGGCGGCTGGTGAACCAGGTGGGCTACCACTACCGTTTCGTCGGCGCCTTCCGCGAGGCGGCGCGCATCGTGGCCAGCGGCGCGCTGGGCGAGGTGCACCACGTGCGTGCCGAGGCCTACGGCCCCGTGGTGCTGCGCCCCAGCGGCTCGACCTGGCGCTCGGCCAAGACCGAGGGCGGCGGCGCGCTCTACGACTACGCCTGCCACGCGCTGGACCTGCTCAACTTCGTGGCCGGCACGCCCGCCGGCGTGCAGGGCGTGGCGCGCCACAGCGTGTTCTCGCGCGACGTGGACGACGAGGTTTACGCGCTGTTCCGGTATCCCAATGGCGCCAGCGCGCAACTCAGCGTCAACTGGAGCGACGACAGCCACCGGAAAATGTCCACGACCCTGTCGGTATGGGGCACGCGCGGCCGCCTCACGGCCGACCGGCAGGAATGCCAGATTTACCTGCGCGAGCCGCACGACGCCCTTCCCGGCGCGCCCAAGGGCTGGTCGGTGCGCTACACCACGGATTTGACGCAGGAGGTCTGGTACTACCTGCGCGGCGAGGAGTATTCGGCGCAGGTGGACCATTTCGTGCAGAACATCAAGCACGGCCGGCTTGACGGCGAGAATTCCTTCCGCTCCGCCCTGGAAACCGACCGGCTGGTGGCCATGCTGCTCGAAGCCGAGAATGTGCCGGCCGCGCAGCGCGCCGCGGGAATTCACTCCACCCCCACGCCCACGCCGGCACGGCGCGGAAAACTCTGGGCCCGCCTGGTCGGGGAGCGGCCATGAGCACGCCGCGCGGTGACGTTCAACCCCTTTTGAAACCTCGGGCCGGAGTGAATGGCATGGATCGGGTGCTTTTTGGCGACAACCAGTTTTTTGGCGTGAACCACATGTCCGAGGAAAAGGCGCGGGCGCAGGCCATGCGTTTTCAGGACACGGCCGCCATCATCCAGGTGCTGGATGCGGCTTACCAGGAGGGCATTCGCACCTTCATGTGCACCACGCATGACCGCGTGGCGGAAGTTTGCGATCATTTCCGTGCCAACCGGGAAAAATATCCGGACTACACGTTCTACCCCTGCATGCCCTATGCGCACAAGTATGCCAATGCCGTGACCGAGCATGGCATGCTCGAAGCGCTGCGCAAGTTCTTGCCCGAGGAAAACTCGCTGGGCGCGATGCTCAAGGGCGGCATGGCGCTGGCCAACAAGGACATCGAAAAGATTTTGCAGTTGCTGGTCGATGCGGAAATGAAAATGTTCCGCGGCCTGAACACGCCGGTGATCTTTCTTCAGAACGTGATCACCGATCTTTTCCTAGGCTTGAATCTGAAACCGGTATTGCGCATGTTCCACGACCATGTGCGCAAGGCCTATGGTGCCGAGCCGGGCTACATCACCATGAACCTGCCTCGGCTGCTGGACGTGCTCGACGAATTGGGCATCGAGAACCCGATCGTCTGCGCCAACATCAACAAGATCGGTTTTCGCATGTGCGGCGGCATTCCCGCTTACGAGCAGGCCATCGCGCAGCGGCGTTTCCGGCCGGTGGCGATGTCGGTATTGGCCTCGGGCGCCATTCCACCCGAGGAGGCCGTGGCCTACGTTTGCGGCCAGCCGCGCATCGAATCGATCGTGTTCGGCGCGTCGTCGCGCGCCAATATCCGTCACACCAAGCAGCTCATCGACCAGATGAGCATGGCGCTGGCATGAAGCTGGTGGTCGGCGCCTCGGCGGGCGGGCATGCCAATGAACTGCAGATCCTGCTGCGCCATGCCCAGGACGCCTGGCCGGCGCAGCCCGCCGCCTACGTCACGACCATGGCTATCGCGGCCTCGGGCTTCGAGGCTGGCGGCTGCCCGGTGCATGTGGTGGGCGAGTGCGACCGGCGCAAGCCGTTACAGGCGGTGGCGGTGCTGGGCCGCACGCTGTGGCTGGCTTGGCGCGAGCGCCCGGACGTGGTGGTGACCACCGGCTCCATGCCGCTGGCGCTGTTCTGCATCTGGTCGAAGCTGCTGGGCGCCAAGGTGGTGTGGATCGACAGCGTGGCGCAGATCGAGGCGCTGTCGGTCAGCGGGCGGCTGATGCGCCGCGTCGCCGACCTGTGCTTGGCGCAGTGGCCGGCGGTGGCGGCGCGCTATCCGGGCGTGGAGTACGCCGGGGAGGTGTTGTGATCCTGCTCACCGTCGGCAGCATGTTTCCCTTCGACCGGCTGGTGCGCGAGGTCGATGAACTCGCGGGCGCGGGCCGGCTCGACGACGAGGTGGTGGCGCAGATCGGCGATGGCCGGTACGAGCCGCGGCACATGCCGTTCCACCGCTTCCTGTCGCGGCGCGAGTTCGAGGGCCTGTTCGGCCGCGCCGAGCGGCTGGTCAGCCATGCGGGCGCCGGCACGATCGCCATGGCGCTGCAGCACGGCAAGCGGCTGCTGGTGGTGCCGCGGCTGGCGCGCCACGGCGAGCATGTCAACGACCACCAGATCGCCACTGCGCGCCGCTTCGAGGAGCTGCAGCACGTGCTGGTGGCGTACGAGCTGGACCAGATCCCGGCGCAGCTGCAGGCGCTGCGCGGCTTCGAGCCGCGCCAGCGCGTGGCCGCGCCGCAGCGGCTGGCCCAGCGCATCGGGCAGTTCCTGACCTCTCAGCTCAGCACTTGATGCCCACGTGCAGCGCCACCACGCCGGCGCTGAGGTTGTGCACGTCCACGTGGCCGAAGCCGGCCGTCTTCATCATGGCCTTGAGCGTGGCCTGGTCCGGGTGCATGCGGATCGACTCGGCCAGGTAGCGGTAGCTGTCGGCGTCGCCGGCCACGAGCTTGCCCAGGCGCGGCAGCACCTGGAACGAGTACCAGTCGTAGGCCTTCTGCAGCGGCGCGGCCACCTTGGAGAACTCCAGCACCATGAGCCGGCCGCCGGGCTTGAGCACGCGCGCCATCTCGGCCAGCGCGGCGTCCTTGTGCGTCATGTTGCGCAGGCCGAAGGCCACGCTCACCAGGTCGAAGCTGCCGTCGGGAAACGGCAGCTTTTCGGCGTCGCAGATGGTCGTGGGCAGCACCAGCCCGGAGTCGAGCAGCCGGTCGCGCCCGGTGCGCAGCATGGCCTCGTTGATGTCGGTGTGCACCACCAGGCCGCTCGTGCCGACCCTGGGCGCGAAGGCGCGCGCCAGGTCGCCGGTGCCGCCGGCGATGTCGAGCACGCGCTGGCCCTCGCGCAGGTTGGCCACCGCCACGGCATAGGCCTTCCAGGCGCGGTGCAGGCCCATGGACATCAAGTCGTTCATCACGTCGTACTTGGAAGCGACGGAATCGAACACGCCGCGCACGCGGCGCGCCTTCTCCTGCTCTTCGACGGTCTGGAAACCGAAATGGGTCTGGCTCATGGGGTGGGAAGGCCTCGTGTCGTGTCGGGTCGGGTCAGTGGTGATGGCCGCAGGCGCCGCCGGACTTCTCGGCCATGGGCGCGTCGCGCTCCACGCCCGCGGCCTGCAGCCGCGCCTCGTAGTCCTGCCACAGCTTGTCCTGCTGCGAGCCCAGGAAGTACAGGTACTCCCAGGTGAAGATGCCGGAGTCGTGGCCGTCGGAGAAGGTGGGCTGCACGGCGTAGTGGCCCACGGCCTCGACGGCGGTGATCTCGACGTGGCGCTTGCCGGTCTGCAGCACCTCCTGGCCCGGGCCGTGGCCCTGCACCTCGGCCGAGGGCGAATACACGCGCAGCAGCTCGAAGGGGATGCGGAAGGTCGAGCCGTCGTCGAAGCTGACCTCCAGCTGCCGGGACTGCTGGTGCACGGTCAGTGCGGTGGGTTGGTGCTGGGCTTGGCTGCTCATGGGGACTCTCGGGACTCTTGGGCTGACGGGGCGCCGCGCGGCGCAACAAGCCTTCGATTATCCCGCCGGCTGCAAGCCCTGCCCGCGCGCACGTGCAGGCACGGCATGGACGGTGCGGCCCGTGACGCTACGCTGACGTCATGAGTTGGACACAAGTGATGGAGACGCTGCGCTCGGAGTTCGCCGACCTCAACGACGTGGAGCAGCTGACGCGGGTGAGCACGCGGCTGGTGGTGGCGGTGCTGCTGGGCGCGGCCATCGGCTGGGAGCGCGAGCGCCGGCACAGCGCGGCGGGGCTGCGCACGCACATGCTGGTGGCGCTGGGCGCGGCGCTGTTCGTGGTGGCGCCGGCGCAGTCCGGGCTGGATGCGGACGGCATGAGCCGCGTGCTGCAGGGCGTGATCTCGGGCATCGGCTTCCTGGGCGCGGGCGCGGTGCTCAAGCTCAGCGACCAGGGCGAGATCCGCGGCCTGACCACGGCGGCGAGCATCTGGGCCACCGCGGCCATCGGCGTGGCGGTGGGCTCCGGCCGCGAGGCCACCGGGCTGCTGGCCACGCTGATCGTGCTGATGATCCTGGGCGTGGTGGCGCGCATGGAGGTGTACCAGTCGCAGCGCGACGCCACGGCCGTCACCGAGGCCGACACTGCCCCGCCGCCGCGGCCCCGGCGCCGCGCCACGGACGCCACCGACGAGGAGGCGTGACGGCAGCGACAGCGCGGGCAGCGGCGGCGTCGGGCCTCAGACCAGCACGCGCTCGATGCCGCCAGCGTTGGCGCGGGCCACGTACTCGGGCATCCAGTTCTCGCCCAGGATCTTGCGGGCCATCTCGATGACGATGTAGTCGGCCTGCAGCAGCCCGCTGTCGAGGTCCTCGCCGTAGCGGCTGAGGCCCTGCAGGCAGCTCGGGCAGGAGGTGAGGATCTTGATGTCCTCGCCGGCGCCGACCTGGCCCGAGGCGCGCAGCGCGGCCTCGCTCTTGCGCAGTTCCTCGGTCTTGCGGAAGCGCACCTGCGTGGCGATGTCGGGCCGGGTCACGCCCAGCGTGCCGCTCTCGCCGCAGCAGCGCTCGCTCTTCGTGACGCCATCGCCCAGCAGCGCCTTGACCGTCTTCATCGGCTCCTGCTGCTTCATGGGCGTGTGGCAGGGGTCGTGGTAGAGGTAGGTGCCGGCGTTGTCGAGCTTGATGCCCTTCTCCAGCAGGAACTCGTGGATGTCCACGATGCGGCAGCCGGGGAAGATCTTGTCGAACTCGTAGCCCTGGAGCTGGTCGTAGCAGGTGCCGCAGCTCACCACGACGGTCTTGATGTCGAGGTAGTTGAGCGTGTTGGCCACGCGGTGGAACAGCACGCGGTTGTCGGTGATGATCTTCTCGGCCTTCTCGAACTGGCCGCTGCCGCGCTGCGGGTAGCCGCAGCACAGGTAGCCCGGCGGCAGCACCGTCTGCACGCCCGCGTGCCAGAGCATGGCCTGCGTGGCCAGGCCCACCTGGCTGAAGAGGCGCTCCGAGCCGCAGCCCGGGAAGTAGAACACCGCCTCGGAGTCGGCCGTGGTCGCCTTCGGGTTGCGGATGATCGGGACGTAGTTCTTGTCCTCGATGTCCAGCAGCGCCCGCGCCGTCTTCTTCGGCAGGCCGCCGGGCAGCTTCTTGTTGACGAAGTGGATCACCTGCTCGCGCACGGGCGATTTTTCATGCGTGGCCGGCGGCGCGCTGGTTTGCTTGCGCGCGGGCAGCTTGAACAGGTCATTGGCGAAGCGCTGCGCCTTGAAGCCGATGTCCACCATGGCGCTGCGCGCCAGGTTGATGGTGGCCGGGTTGGTGGCGTTGAGCATGAACATCGCCGCGGCGTTGCCGGGCCTGAAGCTCTTCTGGCCCATCTTGCGCAGCAGGTTGCGCATGTTCATCGACACGTCGCCGAAGTCGATCTTCACCGGGCAGGGCGTGGCGCACTTGTGGCACACCGTGCAGTGGTCCGACACGTCCTCGAACTCCTGCCAGTGCTTGATCGACACGCCGCGGCGCGTCTGCTCCTCGTACAGGAAGGCCTCGACCAGCAGCGAGGTGGCCAGGATCTTGTTGCGCGGGCTGTAGAGCAGGTTGGCGCGCGGCACGTGCGTGGCGCACACGGGCTTGCACTTGCCGCAGCGCAGGCAGTCCTTGATCGAGTCGCTGATGGCGCCGATGTCGCTCTGCTGCATGATCAGCGACTCGTGCCCCATCAGCCCGAAGCTGGGCGTGTAGGCATGCGCGAGGTCGGCGGCGCGCACGTCGGGCCCCAGCGCATGCGGGTCGCGCAGCAGCTTGCCCTTGTTGAAGCGCCCCTGCGGATCGACGCGCCGCTTGTAGTCGGCAAAGCCCTGCAGCTCCTCGTCGGTGAGGAACTCCAGCTTGGTGATGCCGATGCCGTGCTCGCCCGAGATCACGCCGCCCAGGCTGCGCGCCAGCACCATGATGCGCGCCACCGCCTCGTGCGCGGCCTGCAGCATCTGGTAGTCGTCGGAGTTGACGGGGATGTTGGTGTGCACGTTGCCGTCGCCGGCGTGCATGTGCAGCGCCACCCACACCCGCCCGCGCAGCACCTGCTGGTGGATGCGGCGGCACTCGGCCAGGATGGGCGCGAAGGAGGCGCCGGCAAACAGGCCCTGCAGCGGCTTGTAGACCTGCGTCTTCCACGACGCGCGCAGCGTGCCGTCCTGGATCAGCTCGAAGAAGCTGCGGATGCCCTCGGGCTGCGCCGCGTCGAGCTGCGTGAGCCACTGCGACCACAGCGCGCGCACCTCGCGCAGCAGCTGCAGCGCCTGCTGCACGCGGTCCTCCAGCAGCTCGGCGCTGGGGATCTCGCTGGCATCGTCGCTCTTGCCCAGCGGCAGGTTGCCGCGGGTGAAGAAGGTTTCCAGCGCATCGATCAGCTGCAGCTTGTTGCGCAGGCTCAGCTCGATGTTGATGCGCTCGATGCCGTTGGTGTACTCGCCCATGCGCTCCAGCGGGATCACCACGTCCTCGTTGATCTTGAAGGCGTTGGTGTGCCGGGCGATGGCCGCGGTGCGCTTGCGGTCCAGCCAGAACTTCTTGCGCGCGTCGGCGCTGACGGCGACGAAGCCCTCGCCGCTGCGGCCGTTGGCCAGGCGCACCACCTCGCTGGTGGCGCGCGCCACGGCCGCGTCGTCGTCGCCGACGATGTCGCCGATGAGGACCATCTTGGGCAGCCCGGCAGCGCTACCGGTGCCGTTGGCCACCGCGCGCTTGCTCTTGGTGGCGTAGCCCACGGCCTTGAGGTAGCGGTCGTCCAGGTGCTCCAGGCCGGCCAGGATCGCGCCGCCGGCCTTGGCCTGCGCGAACATGTAGTCCTTGATCTCGACGATCGAGGGCACCGCCTCCTTGGCGTTGCCGAAGAACTCCAGGCATACGGTGCGCGTGTACGCGGGCATGCGGTGCACCACCCAGCGCGCGCTGGTGATCAGGCCGTCGCAGCCTTCCTTCTGGATGCCGGGAATGCCGGCCAGGAACTTGTCGGTGACGTCCTTGCCCAGGCCTTCCTTGCGGAAGATGCTGCCCGGCACCTCGATGGTCTCGGTGCGCTCCAGGTGCTTGCCGCTGGCGTCGAAATAGCGCAATTCGAAACGCACCTGCGGCGCGTCGTGGATCTTGCCCAGGTTGTGCTCCAGGCGCACCACCTCCAGCCACTTCGCTTCGGGCGTGACCATGCGCCAGGAGGCCAGGTTGTCCAGCGCCGTGCCCCACAGCACCGCCTTCTTGCCGCCGGCGTTCATGGCGATGTTGCCGCCGACGCAGCTGGCCTCGGCCGAGGTCGGGTCCACCGCGAAGACGTAGCCCGCGCGCTCGGCGGCGTCGGCCACGCGCTGCGTGACCACGCCGGCGCCGGTCCAGATGGTGGGCACCTTGTGCGCGACGCCGGGCAGGTCGACCAGCTCGACCTCGGTCATCTGCTCCAGCTTCTCGGTGTTGATGACCGCGCTCTTCCAGGTCAGCGGCACGGCGCCGCCGGTGTAGCCGGTGCCGCCGCCGCGCGGGATGATGGTCAGGCCCAGCTCGACGCAGCCGGCCACCAGCGCGGCCATCTCGGCCTCGGTGTCGGGCGTGAGCACGACGAAGGGGTACTCCACGCGCCAGTCGGTGGCGTCCGTCACGTGCGAGACGCGCGAGAGGCCGTCGAACTTGATGTTGTCCTTGGCCGTGTGCCGGCCGAGCACGCGGCGCGCGCGCCGGCGCAGCTCGTCCACCTCGGTGAAGGAGGCGCCGAAGTCCGCCACCGCCCGGCCGGCCAGCGCCAGCAGCTCGCCCACCAGCGCGTCCCGCTGCGGATCGATGTGCGGATCGCGGCGCTTGCCGATCTCGCCCAGGCGGTGGTGCAGCGCCTGGATCAGCGCCTCGCGCCGCTTGGGGTTGTCGAGCAGGTCGTCCTGCAGGTACGGATTGCGCTGCACCACCCACACGTCGCCCAGCACCTCGTAGAGCATGCGCGCCGAGCGCCCGGTCTGGCGCTGCTCGCGCAACTGCAGCAGCAGCTCCCACGCGCGCTCGCCCAGCAGCCGCGCCACGATCTCGCGGTCGGAGAACGAGGTGTAGTTGTAGGGAATCTCGCGCAGTCGCGGCGCGTCTTCGACGGCGGCCGCCACGGCGGCGCCGGCCAGGGTGTTGACGGGAATCGGTGCGTTCATGAAAGGCGGGCGCGCGGTTCGCACCCGGTGTGAGCGCGAAAAAAAGGACTGTACCCCGCACAGGGTTTCCCCCGGGATGGAGGGGACAGGCGGGGCGCGGGGCGCCAGGGAAGCGGCGCCGGCTGGAGAGATGCCGTCAGCCCGGCGGCGGCGCGAGGCCGGCCGCGGGCGCGGGCTGCGTCAGGAGCGGTAGTCGGCGTTGATGCTGACGTAGTCGTGCGACAGGTCGCAGGTCCAGACGGTGGCGCTGGCGCCGCCGCGGTGCAGGTCCACCCGCACCGTGATCTCGGACTGCTTCATCACGCGCTGGCCGTCGGCTTCCTGGTACTCGGGATGACGGCCGCCGCGCACCACCACGTGCACGTCGTCCAGGAACAGGTCGATCAGGCCCTGGTCGAGGTCGTCGATGCCGGCATAGCCGACCGCGGCCAGGATGCGGCCCAGGTTCGGGTCGCTGGCGAAGAAGGCGGTCTTGACCAGCGGCGAGTGCGCGATGGCATAGGCGGCCAGGCGACACTCGTCCTCGCTGCGCCCGCCGTCGATGCGCACGGTGATGAACTTGGTGGCGCCCTCGCCGTCGCGCACGATGGCCTGCGCCAGCTGCTGCGACACGGCGACCACGGCCTCGCGCAGCGCCTGCCCCTCGGCCGAGTCCAGCGCCGTGATCTCGGCGTGGCCGGCCTGGCGCGTGGCGATCAGGATGAACGAGTCGTTGGTGGAGGTGTCGCCGTCGATGGTGATGCGGTTGAAGCTCGCGTCGGCGGCCTCTTTCACCAGCGGCTGCAGCAGCGCCGGGGCGATCACGGCGTCGGTGGCGACGAAGCCCAGCATCGTGGCCATGTTGGGCCGGATCATGCCGGCGCCCTTGCTGATGCCGGTGACGGTGACGGTACGCCCGCCGATGCTCACCTGCCGCGACGCGGCCTTGGGCAGCGTGTCGGTGGTCATGATGCCCTCGGCCGCCAGCGCCCAGGCGTCCTCCTGCAGAGCGTCCAGCGCCGCCGGCAGCCCGGCCTCGATGCGCTCCACCGGCAGCGTCTCCATGATCACGCCGGTGGAGAACGGCAGCACCTGCTCGGGCGCCAGGCTGAGCTGGCGCGCCAGCGCGATGCAGCTGCGCCGCGCGCGCACCAGGCCGTCCTCGCCGGTGCCGGCGTTGGCGTTGCCGGTGTTGATGACGATGGCGCGCACGCCGCTGCCCGCGGCCAGATGCTCGCGGCAGACCTGCACCGGCGCGGCGCAGAAGCGGTTGCTGGTGAACACGCCGGCCACGGCCGAGCCCTCGGCCAGCGTCATCACGGTCAGGTCGCGGCGATTGGCCTTGCGCACGCCGGCCATGGCGGTGCCGATGCGCACCCCCGGCACGGGCGCGAGCGTGGCGGGATCGGGCGCGGTCAGGTTCACGGGCATGGGTTCGATTCCTTCAGGGGGCGGCCCGGCTCAGTTGAGCTTGCCGTGGCACTGCTTGTACTTCTTGCCGCTGCCGCAGGGGCAGGGATCGTTGCGGCCGACCTTGGGCACCTCGGCCACGGCCGTGTCCTGCGACACCGAGCCGTCGTCGTTGGGGTGCGTGTAGGTCACGTTGCCGACGTGGCCGGCACGCTCCTCGATGGCCTCGGCCGCCTGCGCGACCTGCTCCTGCGACTGGATGCGCACCGTCATGAGCACGCGCGTGACCTCGGTCTTGACCACGTCGAGCAGCTGGCTGAAGAGCTCGAAGGCCTCGCGCTTATATTCCTGCTTGGGGTTCTTCTGCGCGTAGCCGCGCAGGTGGATGCCCTGGCGCAGGTAGTCCAGCGCCGCGAGGTGCTCGCGCCAGTGCGTGTCGATGGACTGCAGCAGCACCATGCGCATGAAGGGCGTGAACTGCTCCGCACCCACCAGCGCCACCTTGGCGGCAAAGGCCTGGTCGGCGGCGACCACCACCTTCTCGACGATGTCCTCGTCGGTGACGGACTGGCTGCCCTCGACCATGGACTTGAGCGGCAGCTCGATCTGCCACTCGTCGCGCAGCGCGCGCTCCAGGGCGGCCAGGTCCCACTGCTCTTCCAGGCTCTCCGGCGGCACGTGCTCGCGCACCAGCGACGTCATGGTGCTGCGGCGCAGGTTGGCGATCTGGTCGTCCAGGTTCTGCGCTTCGAGGATGTCGTTGCGCTGCTGGTAGATGACCTTGCGCTGGTCGTTGGCGACGTCGTCGTACTCCAGCAGCTGCTTGCGCACATCGAAGTTGCGGGCCTCGACCTTGCGCTGCGCGCTCTCGATGGAGCGGGTGACGATGCCGGCCTCGATCGCCTCGCCTTCGGGCATCTTCAGCCGGTCCATGATGGCGCGCACGCGGTCGCCCGCGAAGATGCGCATCAGGGAGTCATCGAGGCTCAGGTAGAAGCGCGAGCTGCCCGGGTCGCCCTGGCGGCCGGAGCGCCCGCGCAGCTGGTTGTCGATGCGCCGGCTCTCGTGGCGCTCGGTGGCGATGATGCGCAAGCCCCCGGCGGCCTTGACCTGGGCGTTGAGCCCCGCCCACTCGTCGCGCAGCTGCTGGATGCGGCGCGCCTTCTCGTCGGCCGGGACGCTGTCGTCGGCTTCGAGGAACTGCACCTGCTTCTCGACGTTGCCGCCGAGCACGATGTCGGTGCCGCGGCCGGCCATGTTGGTGGCGATCGTGATCACGCCCGGGCGGCCGGCCTGGGCCACGATCTCGGCCTCCTTGGCGTGCTGCTTGGCGTTGAGCACCTGGTGCGGCAGCTGGGCCTTTTGCAGCAGGCTGGAGACGATCTCGGAGTTCTCGATCGAGGTCGTGCCCACGAGCACCGGCTGGCCGCGCTGGTGGCAGTCCTTGATGTCCTCGATGACCGCGTTGTACTTCTCGGGCGTGGTCTTGTAGACCAGGTCGAGCTCGTCCTTGCGGATGGTGGGCTTGTTGGGCGGGATCACCACGGTCTCCAGGCCGTAGATCTCCTGGAACTCGTAGGCCTCGGTGTCGGCCGTGCCGGTCATGCCGCCGAGCTTGGCGTACATGCGGAAGTAGTTCTGGAACGTGATCGAGGCGAGCGTCTGGTTCTCGCTCTGGATCTGCACGCCTTCCTTGGCCTCCACCGCCTGGTGCAGGCCGTCGCTCCAGCGCCGCCCGGTCATGAGGCGGCCGGTGAACTCGTCGACGATCACCACCTCGCCGTTCTGCACCACGTAGTGCTGGTCGCGGTTGTAGAGGTGGCGCGCCCGCAGCGCCGCGTACACGTGGTGCATCAGCGTGATGTTGGCCGGGTCGTAGAGGCTCGCGCCCTCGGCCAGCAGCCCGGCCTCGGTGAGGATGGCCTCGGCATGCTCGTGGCCGTCCTCGGTCAGGTACACCTGGTGCGTCTTCTCGTCCACCGTGAAGTCGCCGGGCTCGATCACGCCCTCGCCGGTGCGCGGGTCGGCCTCGCCGATCTGCTTCTTGAGCTTCGGGACCACGGCGTTGATGCGCACGTACAGCTCGGTGTGGTCCTCGGCCTGGCCGCTGATGATCAGCGGCGTGCGCGCCTCGTCGATGAGGATCGAGTCCACCTCGTCGACGATGGCGTAGTTCAGCCCGCGCTGGCTGCGGTCGGCGACCTCGTAGACCATGTTGTCGCGCAGCAGGTCGAAGCCGAACTCGTTGTTGGTGCCGTAGGTAACGTCGGCGGCGTAGGCGGCCTGCTTCTCCTCGCGGCCCAGGCCCGGGACGTTCACGCCCACGCTCAGGCCCAGCCAGTTGTAGAGCCGCCCCATCCACTCCGCGTCGCGGCGCGCGAGGTAGTCGTTGACCGTGACCACGTGCACGCCCTTGCCGGGCAGCGCATTGAGGTACACCGGCAGCGTGGCCATGAGCGTCTTGCCCTCGCCGGTGCGCATCTCGGCGATCTTGCCCGCGTGCAGCGTCATGCCGCCGATGAGCTGCACGTCGAAGTGGCGCATCTTGAGCACGCGCTTGCCGGCTTCGCGCACGGTGGCAAAGGCCTCGGGCAGCAGCGCGTCCAGCGTCTCGCCCTGGGCCAGGCGCTGGCGGAACTCGCCCGTCTTGGCCTGCAGCGCCGCGTCGTCGAGCTTCTCGAACTGGGGCTCCAGGGCGTTGATCTGCTCCACCACGCGCCGGTACTGCTTCAGGAGGCGGTCGTTGCGACTGCCGAAAATCTGGGTCAGGAGCTTGGGCAACATGCGCTGGAAATTGGGGAAATGAGCCGCGAATCGCCGCGGCGGGCAAGCCGGGCAGTTTATCACCCGGGTCCAGGGCGCCCGGTGCCGGCAAGCCCCGCGCCGGCCGGGATGTCAAGGCCCCCGAAGGTGGCTTTGCCGCACCCCGAAGGGGGAGCCGGCATGGCGCTGGCTACACTCGGCGGCCTATGGCCACCACCCTGCCGCCCGCCCTGCCGCTGTCGCAGGTGCTCAACGAGAACGCCGCGCTGCAGCGCCTGGCGCAGCGGCTGCGCGAGTCGAACCAGCGCTTCGAGGTCGCCACGCGCGCGCTGCCGCTGGCGCTGCGCCAGCAGCTGCGCGCCGGCCCCGTGGACGAGGAAGGCTGGACGCTGCTGGTGTCCAGCGCGGCGGTGGCCGCCAAGCTGCGCCAGCTGCTGCCGCGCATCGAGCAGCAGCTGCGCGACGCGGGCTACGGCGACAAGCGGGTGCGGATCCACTTGCGGCCCTGAAGCCCCGCCCCGAGGCGCCGGCGCCGGGAGCCGCGCGCGCCGTGAAAGGGAAACGGCGCGTGCTCTCGCGAGCACGCGCCGTCGTTGCGGATCTGTTGGTGCCGGCTATCCGAATCGAACGGATGACCTGCTGTTTACAAGGCAGCTGCTCTACCAACTGAGCTAAGCCGGCACGGGCACCGGCGGCCATTCTAGCCGCCGGGCCTTCACGCGATCACTTGATGCGCTTGAGCGACGGCCGGCCCGGCGCCGGCGGCTCCGGCGGCGTCTCGGGGGCGCTCGCCTCGCCTTCGGGCGCTGCCGGAGCGGCCGGCTCCTCGGCAGCCTCGGTCGAGGCCAGGCGCAGGCCCTGCGCCGGCGCGGCCGCCGGCGTGCCGGCTTCGGCCGGCGGCACCGGCGCGATGTCGGCCGAAGCGGTCGGCGCCGGGAAGGCCATGCCCTGCCCGTTCTCGCGGGCGTAGATGGCCACCACGTGGTCCACCGGCACCACGATCTCGCGCGCGCGCCCGCCGAAGCGGGCCTTGAACTCGATGAACTCGTTGCCCAGCTTCAGCCCCGAGGTGGCCTCGAAGCCGATGTTGAGCACGATCTCGTTGTTCTTCACGTACTCCAGCGGCACCTGCACGCTGCGATCGACGAAGACCGCCAGGTAGGGCGTGAAGCCGTTGTCGGTGCACCAGTCGTGCAGCGCCCGGATCAGGTACGGGCGCGTGCTGGAGCCCTGGTCGGTGGAGGCCGTCTCGCTCATGGCGTTACTTGCGCATCACCTTCTCGGACGGCGTCAGCGCCTCGATGTAGGCCGGGCGCGAGAAGATGCGCTCGGCGTACTTCAGCAGCGGCGCGGCGTTCTTGGACATGTCGATGCCGTAGTAGTCCAGGCGCCACAGCAGCGGCGCGATGGCCACGTCGAGCATCGAGAAGTCGTCGCCGAGCATGTACTTGTTCTTCACGAAGATCGGGGCCAGCTGCGTGAGCCGGTCCTTGATCTGCGCACGCGCCTTCTCCAGCTGCTTGTCGGTGGGCTTGACGGCCTGGCCGCGGCCCTCCAGCACGTTGACGTGCGTGAACAGCTCCTTCTCGAAGTTGAGCAGGAACAGCCGCACGCGCGCACGCGCCACCGGGTCGCCGGGCATGAGCTGCGGGTGCGGGAAGCGCTCGTCGATGTACTCGTTGATGATGTGCGACTCGTACAGGATGAGGTCGCGCTCGACCAGGATCGGCACCTCGTTGTACGGGTTCATCAGCGCGATGTCTTCGGGCTTGGCGAAGAGGTCGACGTCGCGGATCTCGAAGTCCATGCCCTTCTCGAACAGCACGAAACGGCAGCGGTGCGAGTAGGGGCAGGTCGTTCCGGAGTAGAGCACCATCATGGCTAGCGGCTCCTAGGTTTGGCTCTTCAGAAAATGATGAAGCGCAGTGGGCGGCGACGCCACCCACTGCGCGGACTGGTTCGGCTTGCGAGGGCCGGATTATTCGCTACCGCGGCGGACTTACTTGATGTCCTTCCAGTAAGCGGCGTTCAGGCGCCAGGCGATGAAGGTGAACAGGCCCAGGAACAGCAGCACCACCACGCCCAGGCGCACGCGCTGCTTCTGCACCGGCTCGCCCATCCACTGCAGGTAGGCCACCAGGTCGCCCATGGCGCTGTCGAACTCGGTGGCGCTCATCTTGCCCGGGGTGACCTGCTCGAAGCCCTTGAACACGTGCACGGTCTTGGTCGCGTCGTGCGGGTCCTTCTCGTCGGCGTACTTGGCCACGCGCTGGCCCTGCAGCTCCCACAGCACGTGGGGCATGCCCACGCTGGGGAACGCCAGGTTGTTCCAGCCGGTGGCCTTGGTGTCGTCGCGGTAGAAGGTGCGCAGGTAGGTGTAGAGGTAGTCCGCGCCGCTGCCCTTGGAGCCGTCGGCGCGCGAGCGCGCGATGACGGTCAGGTCCGGCGGCGTGGCGCCGAACCACTCCTTGGCCTGGCGCGCGTCGAGCGACACCTTCATCAGGTCGCCCACCTTGTCGGAGGCGAACATCAGGTTGCCCTTGATCTGCTCGTCGGTCAGCCCGATGTCGCGCATGCGGTTGTAGCGCATGAACGCCGCCGAGTGGCAGTTGAGGCAGTAGTTGACGAAGAGCTTGGCGCCGTTTTGCAGCGCCGCCACGTCGTTGACCTTCTCGGCCGGGAACTTGTCCCAGGCGATGCCGCCGCCGGCGGCAAAGGCCGAGGAGGCCATGGCCAGCGAGGCCAGGAGGGAAAGGATGAACTTTTTCATTCGAGCTTCTCCGGCTTGCCGCCTCAATGCGCCTTGAACACGACGCGCTCGGGCACCGGCTTGAATTCACCGATACGGCTCCACCACGGCATCAGCAGGAAGAAGCCGAAGTAGAACAGCGTGCCGACCTGCGCCACCAGGGTGCCCAGGTCCGACGGCGGCTGGATGCCCAGGTAGGCCAGCACCACGAAGAAGACCACGAACACGGCGTACAGCGCCTTGTGCCAGGTCGGGCGGTAGCGGATCGACTTGACCGGGCTGTAGTCCAGCCACGGCAGGAAGAACAGGATGATCACGGCGCCGCCCATCACCACCACGCCCCAGAACTTGGCGTCGAAGGTCTTGAGCAGGGCCACGGCCACCAGGGCGCCCACGAGCACGCCGACCTTGGCCTTGCCCGGCAGACGGCCCTTGAGCACGGCCAGCACCGCGGCCGCGGCGATGATCACGGCCAGCACGTTGACCATCGGGTCGGTGGTTGCGCGCAGCATCGAGTAGAACGGCGTGAAGTACCACACCGGCGCGATGTGCGCAGGCGTCTTCAGCGGGTCGGCCGGGATGAAGTTGTTGTACTCCAGGAAGTAGCCGCCGAACTCGGGCGCGAAGAACACCACCGCGCTGAAGGCCATCAGGAACACGCTCACGCCGAAGATGTCGTGCACCGTGTAGTACGGGTGGAACGGGATGCCGTCGAGCGGGCGGCCCAGCGCGTCCTTCTTGGCCTTGATCTCCACGCCGTCGGGGTTGTTGGAGCCCACCTCGTGCAGCGCGATGATGTGCGCCACCACCAGGCCCAGCAGCACCAGCGGCACGGCAATGACGTGGAAGCTGAAGAAGCGGTTGAGCGTGGCGTCCGACACGACGTAGTCGCCGCGGATCAGCAGCGCCAGGTCCGGGCCGACGAAGGGCACGGCGGCGAACAGGTTCACGATCACCTGCGCGCCCCAGTAGCTCATCTGGCCCCAGGGCAGCAGGTAGCCCATGAAGGCCTCGGCCATCAGCGCCAGGAAGATGGCGCAGCCGAAGATCCACACCAGCTCGCGCGGCTTGCGGTAGCTGCCGTAGAGCAGCCCGCGGAACATGTGCAGGTACACCACCACGAAGAAGGCCGAGGCGCCGGTGGAGTGCATGTAGCGCACCAGCCAGCCCCAGGGCACGTCGCGCATGATGTACTCGACCGATGCGAAGGCAACGTTCGCATCGGGCTTGTAGTGCATCACCAGGAAGATGCCGGTGACGATCTGGATCACCAGCACCAGCAGCGCCAGCGAGCCGAAGATGTACCAGAAGTTCAGGCTCTTGGGAGCGTAGTACTCCGCCAGGTGCTCCTTGTAGAGCTTGGAGGCCGGGAAGCGGTTGTCCACCCAGTTCAACAGCTTCTGGGCGGCCGGCGCGTCGGCGGGAACGGTCTTGAATTCAGCCATGAGGTGTTCTCCGGGAGCCTGAGCGTCAGGCCTTCTTGTCCTCGCCGATCAACAGCTTGGTGTCCGACAGGTACATGTGCGGCGGCACCTCCAGGTTGTCGGGCGCCGGCTTGTTCTTGAAGACGCGTCCGGCCATGTCGAAGGTCGAGCCGTGGCAGGGGCACAGGAAGCCGCCCAGCCAGTCGTCGGGCAGCGAGGGCTGCGCGCCGGGCTGGAACTTGTCGCTGGGCGAGCAGCCCAGGTGCGAGCAGATGCCCACGGCCACCAGGATCTCCGGCTTGATCGAGCGGTGCTCGTTGCGCGCGTACTCGGGCGTGAGTTCCGCCGGGTTGCGCTGGGACTTCGGGTCCGCCACCTGCGCCTCGACCTTCTTCAGGCCCGCGAGTTGCTCCGGCGTGCGCTTGACGATCCACACCGGCTTGCCGCGCCACTCCACGGTCATCTTCTCGCCGGGCTTGAGCGCGCTGATGTCCACCTCGACGGCGGCACCAGCGGCCTTGGCACGCTCGGAGGGCGCGAAGGTGCTGACGAACGGCACGGCTGCGGCCACACCGCCAACAGCACCCGCGCCACAGGCAATCGCCACCCACGTGCGGCGGCCTTGGTCGACTTCAGGCTTTGTCATAGCTTCCTCGGGAACTTGTCCGGACTTTCAGGGGCAACCCTAGATTCTAGCGGGCGAGGATTGACACAAAGCCTTTCGGATGGCTGACGCGCCCGACATCTGTCACGTTTCGCGACGGGCGCTTTGACGCGCGTCAACCCCGGGCCAAACTCCCTGCCGCCGGGCGTCGCCCCGGCGCTACAACGTGGGCAACAAGAAAGGGCCAGCCGATGAGTTTCGTTTCCGAGTTCCGCGCCTTTGCCATGAAGGGCAACGTGGTCGACCTGGCGGTCGGCGTGATCATCGGCGCGTCGTTCCAGCGCATCGTCGACTCGGCGGTCAAGGACCTGTTCATGCCCATCGTCGGCCGCCTGGTCGGCGGGCTGGACTTCACGAACTACTTCATCCGGCTGGGCGACCCGCCGCCCGGCTACAGCGGCCCCATGACCTACGAGGCGCTGACCAAGGCCGGCGTGCCGCTGTTCGCCTACGGCAGCTTCATCACGGTGGCGCTGAACTTCCTGATCCTGGCCTTCGTGATCTTCCTGATGGTCAAGCAGATCAACCGGCTGCGCCGCGAGGAGCCCGCCCCGCCGCCGGCCGCCACGCCCGACGCCGCGCCCGAGGACATCGTGCTGCTGCGCGAGATCCGCGACGCGCTGCAGCGGCCCGCCGCGCCTGAGACGCCGCGCTGAAGCTGAAGGAACGCCGCCGGCTTCAGCCGCCGGCGCTCAGCGCCAGCGCCATGCGCAGCGCCGCGCGCAGGCTGGCGTCGTCGGCCACGCCGCGCCCGGCGATGTCGAAGGCCGTGCCGTGGTCCGGGCTGGTGCGCACGAAGGGCAACCCCAGCGTGACGTTGACGCCCTCCTCCACGCCCAGGTACTTCACCGGGATCAGGCCGTGGTCGTGCGTCATCGCCACCACCAGGTCGAACTCGCCCGGGTGCCGCGGCGGCGCGTGGCGCGCGCGCATGAACACGGTGTCAGGGGCGTAGGGCCCGCGCGCGTCGATGCCTTCCGCGCGCGCCGCCTGCACCGCCGGCGCGATGAAGCGCACTTCCTCGTCGCCGAACAGCCCGCCCTCGCCGGCATGCGGGTTCAAGCCCGCCACCGCGATGCGCGGCGCCGCCTGGCCCCAGGCCGCAGCGGCGCCATGCGCGATGCGGATGGTCGAGAGCACCGCGTCGAAGTCGAGCACCTCCAGCGCCCGGCGCAGCGCCATGTGGATGGTGACCAGCACCACCCGCAGCTCCTCGTTGGCCAGCATCATGCGCACCGGCGGCGCCGCGCCGCCCGCGGGCGCGGCCAGCGCCTGCAGCATCTCGGTGTGGCCGGGATAGGGCACGCCGGCGGCCGAGAGCGCCTCCTTGTGGATCGGCGCGGTGACGATGGCGCGTCCCGTGCCCGCCTGCAGCAGCCGCACCGCGGCCTCGATGCACGCGGCCGCCGCCCGGCCCGCGCGCTCGTCGATCTGACCCCAGGGCAGCGCCTCCAACCCTCCGGGCAGGCCCGGCGGCGCCCAGACCGGAATGCAGCGCGGCGGGCAGGCGGCGAAGTCGGCGGGCGACTCCAGCACCGCGATCGGCCAGGCGGAGCCCGGCGCCAGCAGCGCCGCGGCGCGGCGCAGCGCCTGCGGGCAGCCCAGCACCAGCGCCGCGGGCGCGTCCTCGCGCATGAGTGCGCGCAGCACGATCTCCGGGCCGATGCCGGCCGCGTCGCCCATGGTCACGAGCAGCGGCTGCTGCTCCCTCGTGTCGTCGATGGGCATGGGTGTCAGGCCGGGTTGTCGATGTCGATGAAGCGGTGCTGCAAGCCGAAGCGCTCGGCCACGTGCGCGGCCAGCGCCGGCGCGCCGTAGCGCTCGGTGGCGTGGTGGCCGCAGGCCAGGAAGGCCACGCCCGTCTCGCGTGCCAGGTGCGCCTGTGGCTCCGACACCTCGCCGGTGAGGAAGGCGTCGGCGCCGGCGGCGATGGCCGCCTCGAACCAGCCCTGCGCCCCGCCCGTGCACCAGGCGATGCGCCGCAGCGGCCGCCCGTCGCCGGGCAGCACCAGCGGCGCGCGGCCCAGCCGGTCCTGGACACGCCGAGCCAGCGCCTGCAGCGGCACGCCACCGCCGTCGCCGATGAAACCCAGGTCCTGCTCGCCGAAACGCGCGTCGGCCGCCAGGCCCAGTTGCAGGCCGAGCTGCGCGTTGTTGCCCCACTCGGCATGCGCGTCCAGCGGCAGGTGGAAGGCGAAGAGGTTGATGCCGTGCGCCATCAGCAGCCGCACGCGCTCGGCCAGCCAGCCGGTGAGCCGGCCGTCCTGGCCGCGCCAGAACAGGCCGTGGTGCACCAGGATCGCGTCGGCGCCGTCGGCAATCGCCGCCTCGATCAGGGCGCGGCTGGCGGTCACGCCCGACACCAGTCGGCGCACCTCGGCCCGGCCCTCGACCTGCAACCCGTTCGGCCCATAATCCTTGAAGCGGTCCGCCGCCAGTGCCTGGTTCAGGTATTGCTCCATCTCGGCACGCTGCACGCTGCCCATTGCCCGCTTCCTTTCAATGCTGCGCAGAACCTGGCTGATTTTCTCGCAGGCCACCACCGTGGCCGTCGCGGCGCTGTTCGTCGTGAACACGCTCAAGCCGCAATGGCTGCAGCATGCGCCGGGCCAGGTCGCGCCCGAAGTCGTGGCGATTGCCAGCGCCACGCCGCCGGCGCCGGGCGCCTCGGTGCCGGGCGGTGCCGGCTACAGCGCCGCGGCGCGCGTGGCCGCGCCCACGGTGGCCAGCGTCGTGGCGCGCAAGAGCGCCGCCACGCGCCAGGGCGGCCGGCAGCCGAATCCGCACGGCGAAGACCCCTGGTTCCGCTTCTTCTTCCGCGACGGCCAGGGCCCGATGCCGCAGCAAAAGGGGCTGGGCTCGGCGGTGATCGTCTCCAGCGCCGGCTACCTGCTGACCAACAACCACGTCATCGACGATGCCGACGACATCGAGGTACAGCTCCCCGACGGCCGCCAGGCGCAGGCGCGGCTCGTGGGCGCCGACCCCGAAACCGACCTGGCCGTGCTCAAGATCGACCTGCCGCGGCTGCCCGCCATCACCTTCGGCGCCACCGAGGCGCTGCAGGTCGGCGACGTGGTGCTGGCCATCGGCAACCCCTTCGGCGTCGGGCAGACGGTGACCTCGGGCATCGTCAGCGCCCTGGGGCGCAACCAGCTGGGCATCAACACCTTCGAGAACTTCATCCAGACCGATGCCGCCATCAACCCCGGCAATTCCGGCGGCGCGCTGGTGGACACGCGCGGGCAGCTCGTGGGCATCAACACCGCCATCTTCTCGCGCAGCGGCGGCAACCTGGGCATCGGCTTCGCCATTCCCTCCGACACCGCGCGCCAGGTGATGGAGAGCCTCATCCGCGACGGCCAGGTCACGCGCGGCTGGATCGGCGTGGAGCCGCAGAACCTCACGCCCGAGTTCGTCCAGAGCTTCAACCTGCCCGTGCGCGAGGGCGTGCTCATCTCCGGCGTGCTGCAGAACGGCCCGGCCGGCAAGGCCGGCATGAAGCCCGGCGACGTGGTCACCAAGGTCGGCGAGCGGCCGGTGGCCAATACCGCGCAGCTGCTCGGCGCCGTGGCCGCGCTCAAGCCGCGCAGCGACGCCGTCATCGGCGTGCAGCGCGGCAACCAGGCGCTGGAGCTCAAGCTGACCGTGGGCCAGCGGCCCAGGCCGGGCCAGCGGGAGCCCTGATCCGCAAGCGGCTCAGGGCCCATGGCCATGAAAAAGGCGGCCCGGTCGGGGCCGCCTTTTCGTTGGGGAGTGCACCGCTTCAGGCTGCCTTGTCGCTGCCGTTGCCGGCTTCCTCCTCGTCGGGCGCCTTGGTGGCCTTGATGAACAGCTTCGCCGCCCATATCCCCAGCTCGTAGAGCAGGCACATCGGCACCGCCAGCGCCAGCTGCGACACCACGTCCGGCGGCGTCACGATGGCGGCGATGACGAAGGCCAGCACGATGAAGTAGCCGCGCCAGGCCCTGAGCTGATCCAGGCTCACCACGCCCACGCGCGCCAGCACCACCACCGCCACCGGCACCTCGAAGGCCACGCCGAAGGCCAGGAACATGGTCAGCACGAAGCTGAGGTAGGCCTCGATGTCCGGCGCCGCGGTGATGCTCTTGGGCGCGAAGCTCTGGATGAACTTGAACAGCTGCCCGAACACGAAGAAGTAGCAGAACGCCACCCCGATGGCGAACAGCACCGTGCTGGCCAGCACCAGCGGCAGCACCAGCCGCTTTTCGTGCGAGTACAGGCCCGGCGCCACGAAGGCCCAGACCTGGTAGAGCACCACCGGCAGCGCGATCAGGAACGCCGCCATCATCGTGATCTTGAGCGGCACCAGGAACGGCGAGATGACGCTGGTGGCGATCAGCGTCGCGCCCTCCGGCAGGTTGGCCACCAGCGGCTGGGCCAGCAGGTCGTACAGCGCGCCGGGGCCCGGATAGAGGGCCAGCACGCCGAAGACGATGCCCACGGCCAGCAGCGCCTTGATCAGGCGGTCGCGCAGCTCGACCAGGTGTTCGACGAACGGCTGCTCGGTGCCTTCCAGTTCGTCCTTGTTGGGGCTCGGGCTGCTCATGAGGACGCACGCGGCGGGCGAAAGCGCGCCACCCGTGCCGCGCCCGACTGCGCGCGCGTGCGCACGCCGTTGCGCTGCTTGTACCACTGCGGCATGGCGCCACGCTTGAGCCGCCAGTTCTTGCGCGGATGCTGGTACTGCGGCGGCGGGGGCTCGTAGCTGGAACCGGTATCGCCGGCGCCGCCTTCCAGGCCCGTGGTGGCCTGCTTCCAGCTCTGCTCCAGGTCACGCGTGGTGTCGTGCAGTTCCTGGCTCACGTTCTGTTCGACGTTGCGCGCCGCATCCTCGAACTGCGTCTTCATCTTCTTGAGTTCATCGAGCTCGATGGAGCGGTTGACCTCGGCCTTGACGTCGGCCACGTAGCGCTGCGCCTTGCCCACGAGGTGGCCCAGCGTGCGCGCGACCTTCGGCAGCTTCTCCGGGCCGATGACGATCAGCGCCACCGCGCCGATGAGCGCCAGCTTGTCGATTCCAAGATCAATCATCCGGCTGAAAACAGTATGCGGCGCCGCGGCGCCGCAGGGGGACAAAGAAGAAGCGCGGCCGGCGCCCCGCGCCAGGCACGGGAGCCGCGGCCGCGCCGCCCGGGGCTCAAGACTTGGTCTTGGCCTCGACGTCCACCGTGTTGGGGTCGGTGGACTTGTTGATCGTCACCTGCTGCGGAGGCGCGGGCGTCTCCGAATCCATCGCGCCCTTCATGCCGTCTTTGAAACCCTTGACCGCGCCGCCGAGGTCGCCGCCCAAATTCTTGAGCTTCTTGGTGCCAAAGATCAGCACCACCACCAGCAGCACGATCAGCCAATGCCAGATGCTGAAAGAACCCATGTCCGGAACTCCTTGTTCAATCCCGAGATTCTAGGCGGCGGCGCATGCCTGCCCCGCCCGCCCGGGCTTGCCTGAAATCACGCTTGCGTGCAGTTGGAGCCGCCGGCTCAGCCCTTGTTCCACGGCCTGGGGCCGCCGATGAAGTGGATGTGCAGGTGCGGTACCTCCTGCCCGCCGTCGGCGCCGGTGTTGACGATGGTGCGGAAGCCGTTGGTCACGCCCTGCTCGCGCATGAGCCGCGGGCCCAGCGCCATCATCCTGCCCAGCAGCGGCGCGTGCTCCGGCCCGACCTCGACCATCGACGCGATGTGCGCCTTGGGCACCAGCAGCAGGTGCACCGGCGCCCAGGGCTGGATGTCGTGGAAGGCCAGGATCTCCTCGTCCTCGTAGGCCTTCTTCGACGGGATCTGTCCCGCGGCGATCTTGCAGAAGATGCAGTTCGGATCGGTGCTCATGGTCGGCGTGTCGCTTCGTTTGTTGTCTTCAGTCGGGCATGGGCCGGCGCTCGTTGAGGGCGAGCCAGCCACGCACCACGCGGTAGAGGAACCAGATGGAAATGACGCCCCAGGCCACCCAGCCCGGCGCCAGGAACAGCAGCCACAGCGGCGACGTCAACAGGTACAGCCCCGCGGCCCACAGCACGCTGCGGATGCGCCAGCGAAAGTGCGACTGCTGCCAGGTGCCCGCCGCGTCGTCCTTCTTCACCAGGTCCAGGATGAAGGCCGCCACCAGCAGCAGCACGCTGGGCTGGAAGGCCGGCAGCACCGCGCCCACGGCCACGATGGCGTGCAGCGCGTAGCTGATCTGGCCCACGGTGCGCAGGTGCCGGTCGCGCTCCCAGTCGGGCACGGTCTGCGGTGAAAGCTCCGGCGGCAGCGCCATGGCGGATCTCCTGTGAATGGATGAAAGAGACCCGGCGCCGTGTCAGCCCGGGCGGCTGGCGAACTCCTCCAGCCCCGACAGCCCCTCGCGCCGCGCCAGCTCGGCCAGCACGTCCGACGGACGCAGCCCGAACTGCGCCAGCGCCACCAGGCTGTGGAACCACAGGTCCGCCACCTCGTAGATCACCTTGTCGCGGGCGCCGTCCTTGGCCGCCATCACGACCTCGACCGCCTCCTCGCCCACCTTCTTCAGCACCGCGTCCAGGCCCTTGGCCGAGAGCTTGGCGACGTAGCTCTTGGCCGGGTCGCCGCCGTTGGCCGGCAGCCGCGACTCGATCACCTCGGCCAGCCGCGCCAGCACCGCGTCGTTGAAGGGGCTTTGCTGTTGTTCTTCGCTCATTTGTAGATGCGCTCCGGGTCCTTGAGCACCGGGTCCACGGCGCTCCAGGCGCCGTCTTCCAGGCGCCGGTAGAAGCAGGAATGGCGCCCGGTGTGGCAGGCGATGCCGGGCTCGTGCCCGCGCTGCGTCACCTTCAGCAGCACCACGTCGGCGTCGCAGTCCAGGCGGATCTCGTGCACCTGCTGCACGTGGCCCGATTCCTCCCCCTTGTGCCACAGCCGCTGCCGCGAGCGGCTCCAGTACACCGCCTCGCCGCGCTCCAGGGTCAGCGCCAGGGACTCGCGGTTCATCCACGCCACCATCAGCACGTCGCCGCTGCCGGCCTCCTGCGCGATCGCCGGCACCAGGCCGTCGCGATCCCACTTCACTTCGTCCAGCCAATCCATCGTTTCAGTGTACTCAGTCGGTATGGGTCGGCCCGGCGTGGCCGCGCTCCTGCGCGAACCAGCGCAGCACCGGGATGGTGCCCGGCAGTACCGGCCGCACCTGCACCGGCAGCGTCTGCCACGCCATCTGCTGCGCCTCGCGCATCTCGAACTCGCCGCGCCAGGCAAACACCTTGCAAAAGTGCAGCCGCACCAGCGCGTGCGGGTAATCAAAGATTTCCTCGTGCCAGCGCCGCACCGAGCCCACGTCGATGTCGATGCCCAGCTCCTCGTGGAGTTCCCGGCGCAGCGCCTCCTCCACCGTCTCGCCGGCTTCGAGCTTGCCGCCCGGAAACTCCCAGTGCCCGGCGTAGACCTTGCCTTCGGGCCGGCTCGTGAGCAGGAAGCGCCCCTCGCTGCCCGCGGCGTCGCGCTCGATGAGCACGCCCACGGCCACGTCCACCGGCGTGCGCCCGTTCAGCGCCGCGCCCTGCACGACGGCCTGGCCGCCGGCATTCGCCGCCTCAGACATGGTCCAGCCCCTGCGGCGCGTCGTCGTCGCCGGCGGCCGGCGCCGGTGCCGGCGCGGCCGCGTCGCCCTCATGCGAGCGCCCGGCCCAGTCGCGCGCGAACTGGTAGGCGACCCGGCCCGAGCGCGAGCCGCGCTCCAGCGCCCAGACCAGGGAGGCCTTCTGCGCGGCCGGGATCTGGTCTTCGGGCACCTCCAGGTTGCGCAGCCATTGCGCCACGATCGCCTGGTACTCGCCCTGGCTGAACGGGTAGAAGCTGACCCACAGCCCGAAGCGCTCGGAGAGGGAAATCTTTTCCTCCACCACCTCGCCCGGATGCACCTCGCCGTCGGCGGTGTGCTTGTAGGTCAGGTTCTCCTTCATGTACTCGGGCAGCAGGTGGCGGCGGTTGCTGGTGGCGTAGATCAGCACGTTGTCGCTGGCCTGCGCCACGGAGCCGTCCAGGATCGACTTCAGCGCCTTGTAGCCCGGCTCGCCCTCGTCGAAGCTCAGGTCGTCGCAATAGACGATGAAGCGCTCGGGGCGCGTGGCGATCAGCTCGACCAAGTCGGGCAGGTCCACCATGTCGGCCTTGTCCACCTCGATCAGCCGCAAGCCCTGCGGCGACAGCTCGTTGAGGCAGGCCTTCACCAGGGAGCTCTTGCCCGTGCCGCGCGCGCCGGTGAGCAGCGCGTTGTTGGCGGGCTTGCCGGCCACGAACTGCATCGTGTTGCGCAGCAGCCGCTCCTTTTGCGGCTCGACTTCCTTGAGATCCGACAGCCGGATCGTCGCCACGTGCCGCACCGGCTCCAGCACCCCCGCGCCGCGGCGGCGGCGGTAGCGGAACGCCACCGAGGCGTCCCAGTCCGGCGCGCCCAGCGGCTGCGGCAGCACGGCCTCCAGGCGGTTCAGCAGCGCCTCGGCGCGCGCGATCAGGGTGTCGAGGTTGGACATGGCGAACGGGTCGTGAAACGGAGTTGAAAGCGGGTCTGAAAGCGGTTTCCCCGGGAGGGCTGCGCAGTGTAGCCAGCGCTCGCCGGCCGCCTTCGGCGCGCCGGGCAAGGCGCAGCAAGGCCGCGGCCCGCTCCGGTGGCGCCGCCTACACCCGCCGCACCACTTCCCCCGCCACCGCGAACACCGCGTCGCCGCGCGCGGGCCGCACCGGGTGCATGCCGGTGAAGGCACCAAAGGCCGGCAGCACGCCGACCTTCGGCCCGAAATGGAAGCACGGCAGCCGCAGCCGCTCGAAGCCGCGGCCCACCGTCACGCACGGGTGCAGGTGCCCGGCCAGCGCGTACGCGCCGGGCACGGCGCGCGGGTGGTGGCACAGCGCCAGGCCGCCCAGGCGCAGCGGCTCGTCCACCACCTCGATGGCCAGTGACAGCGGCGGGTCGCCGGCCCGGTCGTCGTGGTTGCCGCGCACCAGCGTGATGGCCAGGTCGGTGTGCGCCGCGCGCCAGGCGGCCAGCGCCGCCAGCGTGTCCGGCGCGTCGTGCGCATGCGCCGAGTGCAGGAAGTCGCCCAGCACCAGCAGCCGCCGCGCGCCGTGGCGCTCAATCAATGTTGAAAGGACTTCCAGGTTGCGCGCCGTGGTGCCCTGCGGCACCGGCACGCCCAGCTGCCGGAACGCGGCGGCCTTGCCGAAATGCGCGTCGGCCACCAGCAGCGCCTGCCGCGCCGGCCACCACAGCGCGCGCTCGGCCAGCGGCATCAACCGCTCGCCGCCGCGCTCGATGCCTTCTTCGATGCTTCCTTCACCGCCACTCATCGCGGCAGCAGTGTGCGTCCCTCAGCGCAGCACCAGCGCCAGCGCGGCTTCCAGGTGCTCGGTGGGCGCGCGGTTGAAGCCCGAGCGCGCGAAGCGCTGCAGCCGCCCCAGCGCGAAGGCGCACAGCAGCGAGGCCTGCACCTGCGCGTCGGCCGCGGCGCCGGGCGCGCCTGATTGGCGCAGGCTCTGGCGCAATTGACTTTCCAGCCGCTCGAAGAACTGGTTCATGCGGGCGTTGAGCCGCTCGTCCTCGTAGGCCAGCGCGTCGCCGGCCATCAGCCGCGCCATGCCCGGGTTGCGCTCGGCGAACTGCAGCACCACCGCCAGCGAGCGCCGCGCCTGCGGCAGGCCGGCGCTCTCGCGCTCCGCGACCTGGTTCAGCAATGTGAAAACGCTGGTCTCGATGAACTCGATCAGCGCCTCCAGCATCTGCGCCTTGCTCACGAAGTGGCGGTACAGCGCCGCCTCGCTGATCTCCAGCCGCGCCGCCAGCGCCGCGGTGGTGATGCGCTCGCTGCCGGGCTGCTCCAGCATGGCGGCCAGCGCCTGCAGGATCTGCGTGCGCCGCTCGCCCGGGCGCGGACGCGGCTTGCGCGCCACCAGGGCCAGGGGAAGGCGGTCGCCCGCGATGGCGGCTGGACTCGGTTCCGACATGGTGGCGATCCCCCGACAAGTGGTGATCGGGCCATTCTGTGCAGCCCGGCGCCGGCCGGGCCGTCCGGGAAATCCATCGGAACAACGGGTTGCCGAGGCGGCGCCGCAGGTTTACGGCGCCGCGCGGTGTGGTTTCAGCGACACAGCGCCGACAGCCGCCGCACGCGCCTGTCCACGTAGGGCGGGCGTGCCGAGCACGGCGCGCCGGCGCGGTGCAGCCAGCGCTGCATCCACACCGTGCGCATGCCGATGCGCCGCGCGCCCTTCTGGTGTTCCAGCGTGTCCTCCACCAGCGCGCAGTGCCGTGGCGCCACGCCCAGGCGCACGCAGACGCGGCGCAGCATGCGCGTGTCCGGCTTGGGCCGCCACTGGCCGAAGACGCGCATGTCCTCGATGCTGAGCACGCCGTCGAACAGGTCGCGCAGGCCCAGCGCGCCCAGCACCCGCAGCGCGTAGGCGCGCGGCGCGTTGGTCAGGATGTACTTGCGGCCCCGCAGCCGCCGCAGCGCCGCCGCGTCGTGCGCGTGCTTGCGCAGCCGCTCTTCCAGCCCGGGCAGCTGATGCGTGTCGTGCAGGAAATGCGCGGGCTTCACGGCGTGGTGCCGGATCAGCCCCAGCAGCGTCGCGCCGTAGCGCTGCCAGTAGCGCCGGCGCAGCGCGTCGGCCTCCGCGTGCGTGAGGGCGAGCTCGCGCGCGATGTAGTCCGTCATGGCCGGGCTGAGCACGCCGAACACCGCCGCCGAGGCGTCGTGCAGCGTGTTGTCCAGGTCGAACAGCCAGACCCGCGGCGCGGCGCGCGGCGCCGCGCCCGACCTGGCCGCCATCAATGCGAGCGGATCATGGTGCCGTAGGCCTGGTCGGTCAGGATCTCCAGCAGCATGGCGTGCGGCACGCGCCCGTCGATGATGTGCACGGCATGCACGCCGTTCTTGGCGGCGTCCAGCGCCGAGGCGATCTTGGGCAGCATGCCGCCGGAGATGGTGCCGTCGGCGAAGAGCTCGTCGATGCGCCTGGCGGTGAGGTCGGTCAGCAGCTGGCCCTGCTTGTCGAGCACGCCCTTGATGTTGGTCAGCAGGACGAGCTTCTCGGCGCGCAGCACCTCGGCGAGCTTGCCGGCGACCAGGTCAGCGTTGATGTTGTAGGACTCGTTGTCCTTGCCGAAGCCGATGGGGCTGATGACGGGGATGAACTGGTCGTCCTGCAGCGCCTTGACCACGCTGGGGTCGATGCTCTCGATCTCGCCGACCTGGCCCACGTCGTGCAGCTTCTCGGGGTCGTTGAGGTCCACCATCTTGAGCTTGCGCGCGCGGATCATCCCGCCGTCGCGCCCGGTCAGGCCCACGGCCTTGCCGCCGGCGGCGTTGATCAGGCCGACGATGTCCTGCTGCACCTGGCCGGCCAGCACCCACTCGACGACCTCCATGGTCTCCTCGTCGGTGACGCGCATGCCCTGAATGAACTGGCCCTTCTTGCCCACGCGCGTGAGCGCCTCGTCGATCTGCGGGCCGCCGCCGTGCACCACCACCGGGTTCAGGCCGACGAGCTTCAGCAGCACCACGTCCTCGGCGAAGTCCTGCTGCAGCGCCGGGTCCGTCATGGCGTTGCCGCCGTACTTGATGACGATGGTCTTGCCGTGGAACTGGCGGATGTAGGGCAGCGCCTGCGCCAGGATCTCGGCCTTCTCGCGCGGGGCGACGTGCGACAGGTCGGGGGTGCTCGGGTCGGAAGTGCTCATGGGGGTTCGGTCCTGGATGCTGGGTCCGCAGAGACAAGGAAGAAGCGCCGCCGGGGCGCCGTCGGGCGGCGCGCATTGTAGGTGGGGAACTTCCGGCCCCCGACCGAGGTCTTGACTGCGGGTGCTGCACGCGTTCGCCGCGCTGCGGCAAGCTTCGCGCCCGTGCTGCGGCGCAAGCCCGGCGGCCTTGAAAAACGTCAAGGACGCCGCGGCACCCCCTCCCCCACACTGGCCTCCATGAAGCACCTCGCCGCTCCCGCCGACACCGTCCACGCCGCCCGCCGCCGCTTCCTGCACGGCAGCGGTTTCCTCCTGCTGGCTGCCGCCTGCGCCAGCCGCGGCGCGCGCGCCGCCACGCCCGCTGCGGCCGCGACGCCGGTGCAGGTCTGGAAATCGCCCACCTGCGGCTGCTGCAAGGACTGGGTGGCGCACATGCAGGGCGCCGGCTTCGAGCTGCGCGTGACCGAGGTGCCCGACCCCGGCGTGCAGCGCACGAAGCTGGGGCTGGACGCGAAGTTCGCCTCCTGCCACACCGCCGTGGTCGAGGGCTACGTGCTGGAGGGCCACGTGCCCGCCGCCGACGTGCGCCGCCTGCTGCGCGAGCGCCCGGCCGACGCGCTGGCGCTGACCGTGCCGGGCATGGTGGTGGGCTCGCCCGGCATGGACGGCCCCGAGTACGGCGGCCGCCGCGACCGCTTCGACGTGCTGCTGGTCCGGCGCGACGGCAGCAGCCGCGTCTGGGCCACGCACAACGCCTGAGACGCCGCTCCAAGCCGCCGCTGCCGGCGGGGTCAGTGCGCCCGCCTACGATGGCGGAATGTCCCGGCAGCACACCCACGACCTCTCCCCGTTCCACCACAGCCACGACTGGCAGGACGCCGGCGCCGAGAGCCGATCCCGCGCCCTGCTGGCGGTGACGGTGCTGACCCTGGCCACCATGGCCGCCGAGCTGATCGCCGGCGCCTGGAGCGGGTCGCTGGCGCTGCTGGCCGACGGCTGGCACATGGGCACGCACGCCCTGGCACTGGGCGGCGCGCTGCTGGCCGCGCGGCTGGCGCAGCGCGCGCACCGCAACGAGCGCTACGCCTTCGGCGGCTGGAAGATCGAGGTGCTGGCCGCCTACACCAGCGGGCTGCTGCTGCTGGCCGTGTCGGCCTGGCTGGTGGTGGACGGCATCAGCACCCTGCTCCATCCGCACCCCATCGCCTACGGCGAGGCCATGGCCGTGGCCGTGCTGGGCCTGCTGGTGAACCTGGGCAGCGCCTGGCTGCTGCACCGCGGCGCGCACGGCGGGCATGGCCACGATCACGACCACGAGCACCACGGCCACGAGCACGAACACCACGGCCATGACCACCATGGCCACGCCCACTCCCACGGGCACTCGCACGGACACGGCCATGCACACGGCCACGGCCACGGCCACGGCCACCACGACCACAACTTCAACGCCGCCTACCTGCACGTGCTGGCCGACGCGGTGACCTCGGTGCTGGCGATCGCGGCGCTGGCCGGCGGGCTGCTCTACGGCTGGCGCTGGCTGGACCCGCTGGTGGCGCTGCTGGGCGCGGCCGTCATCTCGCGCTGGGCGGTCGGGGTGCTGAAGGTGTCGGCGCACGCCCTGGTGGACGCCACCGCCAGCACCGAACTGCGCACCCAGGTGCGCCAGTCCATCGAAAGCGACGGCGACGCGAAACTGGCCGACCTGCACGTGTGGCAGGTGGGGCCGGATGCGTGGTCGGTGGTGGCGTCGGTGGTGGCCGACGCGCCGCTGGCGCCGGCGGTATACCGGGCGCGGCTGGAGCATCTGCAGTCACTGCGGCACGTGACGGTGGAGGTGCACCGGTGCCGGGGCGCGGCTTGAATCACTGGTTCGATCATTACCACCGGCAATGAAATGGGCCCAGCGGCCGACGCCATCAGCCGCTGGGCCCATGGATCACGAACAAGAGATCAGGCCTGCGCCGCCATCCAGCTCTCCCCTGCCATCAGTGCCGCCTCGTGCGCCGCATAGAAGGCTTCCTGGGAATCCTTGAGCTCGTAATTCAGCGGGAACAATTCCTCGCCCACCGCCTGGTGGTCTTCGAGCATGCGCAGCCGCCAGGCCACGCCGGTGTTGACGCACTTGAAATCGATCTCGTAGCTGAGCCGGCTTTCCCGCAGCAGGACCGGGCCATGGCTGGCGCGGGCCGCGGCCACGGCATTCATGTGCGCTTCGCGCTGAAAATTGAAACCTTCGGCGTCGTCGGGTTTCACGACGATCTCGGGCCCGTGCTTCGATACCGACACCACCCGCCACAGCGGGCCGGGAATCTCCTCGACGATGAAGACGCGCCCGCCGTGCTCGACGTGCAGTTGCTCTTCCAGGCTCAGGTCGATGGCGAACATCCTTGCCAACCTTCCGTTTTGCCGGTTCGGCTGCGAACCGGGTTCATGACGCAAACAAACTGGCTGCCGGCGGAAAATGCAGGAACCCTCAAGGCCCCTGCACACCCACCGCGCAGCACCACCCAGCGTCATTGGAAAGCAGGCCGCTGAAAAGATGGTTTCAGGTTTGTGAAATGTTTTATTACACCCGCACTCACTCAGGAGCCTTGGCCGCAGCACCATTATTTTCATCGAGAATGCGCTCGACTTGCATTCTCAGTGTGGGGATCTTGTTGATGACCACATCCCAGATCAACTCATGGTCAACGCCGAAATAGGCATGAATCAGACGATCTCTCATGCGGGCCATGGCACGCCACTCTATTTCCGAATGACGAGACCGCCATTCATCCGGAATTTTTTTTGAGGCTTCCCCGATGATTTCCAGACTGCGAACGAATGCACGTTGCAGCGTAAGGTCGGCAAGAAAGGAATCCCGATCCGTTTTCGAGCTTTGAGCATCAAGGTACGCCGCCTCGATGAGAATATGGCGCAAGTATTCAAGCGGCTCGAAGGACATCCGCGGCCTCCGAGAGAATGTGCGGCCCGATGTACGGACTCAACGCCTCGGTGGTGACCGCTTCCACCGGGTGTCCCAACAGGTCTTCCAGGAAATCGGTCAGCGCCATGAACCGGTCAAAGGATTTTTGTCCGGGCCCAAATTCCACGAGCAGGTCCACGTCGCTCCCGGGCCGGGCCTCGCCGCGGGCCACGGAGCCGAACAGGGCCAACCGGGACACACCGAATCCGCGAATTCGAGGTTCCGCCTGACGCAACAGCGCCATCACCTGCGCACGATCGGGAGCTTGCGAATTCATTTCAGGCCCATTCTGAGAATCTGAAAATGTAGTATTCAGAAATCAATTCCATGATCATTCACCCAGATACCTCGACTCCAGATGCCGCCTCAAATGCACGGTATCCAGCGCCCCGCCGCTGGCGCGCTGCGTCAACTCGGCGGTGGTCCAGCGGCTGGCCGATTGCCAGATGTTTTCGCGCAGCCAGTCGAATATCGGCGTGAAATTGCCCTGGGCAATGTCCTCGTCCAGCGCCGGCCGCGCCCGGCGCATCGCCGCGAACCACTGCGCCGCGTACATCGCGCCCAGGGTGTAGCAAGGAAAATAGCCGAAACTGCCGTCGGTCCAGTGGATGTCCTGCATCGGGCCGTCGCGGTAATTGCCGCGCGTATCGACGCCCAGGAGTTTCATCATCTGCTCGTCCCACAGCGCCGGGATGTCGGCGACCTCGATGTCGCCCTCGATCAGCGCGCGCTCGATGCCCCAGCGCAGCAGCACGTGCGCCGGGTAGGTCAATTCGTCGGCATCGACGCGGATGAAACCCGGCTTCACGCGCGTGAGCAGCCGCTGCAGGTTTTCCGTTTCGAATGCCGGCTGGTCGCCGAAGGTTTCCACCAGCAGCGGCGCCAATTGGGCGACGAATCCCGGGTGCTGGCCCAGCTGCATTTCGAAACTCAGGCTCTGGCTTTCGTGGATCGCCATCGAGCGCGCCTGCGCCATGGGCTGGCCCAGCCACGGGCGCGGCAGGTTCTGCTCGTAGCGGCCGTGACCGGTCTCGTGGATCGTGCCCATCAGGCTGGTGATGAACTCGTCCTCGCGGTAGCGCGTGGTCAGCCGCACGTCCTCGGGCACGCCGCCGGAGAACGGGTGGGCGCTCACGTCCAGCCGCCCGGCCTCGAAGTCGAAGCCCAGGCGCCGCATCACCCGCTCGCACAGCGCGCGCTGCGCGCCGATGTCGAAGGGCCCTTGCGGCTCGATCACGTCCTCGCGCGACTGCTTCTCGCGCACCTGCGTGACGAGGCCCGGCAGCCACGACGCCAGGTCGCCGAACAGCCGCTCCAGCTCGGCGTTGCTCATGCCCGGCTCGTAGCGCTGCAGCATCGCGTCGTAACGCGAGCAGCCGAAGTGCTGCGACAGCAGCTCGGCCTCCTGGCGCGCGAGGCTCACGACTTCGCGCAGGTTCTCGGCGAAGCCGGGCCAGTCGTTGGCCGGGCGCTGGCGGCGCCAGGCGTGCTCGCAGCGCGAGCCGGCGATCTGCTTCGCCTCCACCAGCGCCGCGGGCAGCGCGGTCGCCATCTCGAACTCGCGCCGCGTCTCGCGCAGGTTGGCCTGCTGGTCGTCGTCCAGCGGCTCCTGCGCGGCGCGCCCGATCAGGTCGCGCCGCGCCGGTTCGCAGCGCTGGCCGTGGATCAGCACGCCCAGCTCGGCCAGCGCCGCGGCGCGCGCCTCGCTGCCCTTGGGCGGCATCACGGCGGCCTGGTCCCAGTAGGCGATGGACTGCAGGTGCTCCAGGCGGTGGATGCGCCGGTTGGCGGCGGCGAGGTCGTCGTAGGCGGGGGTCTTGGTGTTCATGGCGCCAGGGTATCGAAGTGGCGGGACGGAGCCGCCAGGCGGGGCGAGCCCTGTAAATCGTGCAGCCGGCGCGAGAGCTGGCCGAAGCGGCGCCGGTACTGCGCCGGCGTCAGGCCGACGTGGCGGCGGAACAGCCGGCCGAAGAAGCCGGCGTCCTGGTAGCCCACCTCCTGCGCCACCGCCTCCACCGGCGCGTCGCCGGACTCCAGCATCTGCTTGGCCTCCTCCAGCCGCAGCGTGTGCACGTACTCCAGCGGCGTCATGCCGGTGGCCTGCGTGAAGCGGCGCTTGAAGGTGCGCTCGGCCAGGCCCGAGAGCGCCACCATCTGCGCCACCGGTGACTCGCTCGGGTAGTGCTGCGCCGCCCAGGCCTGGCAGCGCGCCACCAGCGGGTCGGCCGCGCGTCCGCCGTGCGTGAGCGAGGCGTAGGCCGTGGCCGCCGTCTCGGCCGGGTCCATCAGGTAGATGCGCGCCACCTGCATGGCCTCCTGCGGGCCGGCGAAGCGCGCGATCAGCGCCAGCGCCAGCAGGTGCCAGGCCACGCCGCTGCCGGCCATCAGCAGCCGCTCGCCCGCCGTCACCAGGCCGCGCTCGGGGTGCCAGCGCGTGCGCGGGTGCAGCCGCCGCAGCGCGTCGCAGTAGGCCCAGTGCGAGGTGGCGTCCAGGCCGTCGAGCAGCCCGGTGCAGGCCAGCAGCACCGCGCCGGAGCAGGCGCTGCACACCAGCGCGCCGCGGCCGTGCGCCTCGCGCACCCAGCGCACCTCCTCGGCGTAGCGATCGGCGATCGGCTCGCCCGGCGCCACCACCAGGTCGGTGATGCACAGCACCTGCGGCGCCGGGCACTCGGCCAGCGTCGCGTCGGGCGTGATGCGCACGCCGTTGGCCGCCGTGAAGGTGTCCCGGCCGCGGCCCACCAGCAGCGGCCGGAACGGGGAGGCGACCAGCGGCTGCCCGTGCAGCAGGCTCCAGTCGCGCCGGGTGCTGGCCAGGCAGTCGAGGAAGCCGTACAGCGTCGAGGCGGTGCTGTCGGGCGTGGCCAGCAGGGCCACGGTGATCGGCGAAGCGGCGGATTCGGCCATGGCAGAAACGTCCGTTTTCTTGCACGAATGGCTGCGGTGTCCGGGAGCCTCCCGGCCCACAGTGGCGCCTCGCGATTGTGTGCCCGCCCCGGGCGCACGGTACGCGCAGTCTGAAACCACAGGAGACGACGCCATGACCACGCTGCACGACGCCGCCGGCCACGCCCTCACCGGCGCCACCCCCGCCGCCCTGGATGCCTTCGAGCAGGCCGCGCACGAGCTGCGCTGCCTCGCCGGCGACCCGGCCGCCAGCATCGACCGCGCGCTGGAAGCCGCGCCGGACATGCCCATGGCGCACGCCTTCAAGGCCTGGCTGTTCCTGCTCGGCACCGAGCCCGAGGGCCTGCCCGTGGCCCGCGCCGCCGTGGCAGCGGGCACGGCGCTGCCGGCCAACGATCGCGAGCGCGCCCACCTGCATGCCGCCGGGTTGCTGGCGCAGGGGCGCTGGTTCGAGGCCGCCCGCGCGCTGGAGGACTTGTCCCTGCAATACCCGCGCGACGCGCTGGCGCTGCAGGCCGGGCACCAGGTGGACTTCTTCACCGGCGACTCGCGCATGCTGCGCGACCGCATCGCCCGCGCCCTGCCCGCCTGGGACGCGGCCACGCCCGGCTTCCACGCCGTGCTGGGCATGCACGCCTTCGGGCTGGAGGAGACCGGCGACTACACCCAGGCCGAGGCGCAGGGAAGGCGCGCCGTGGCGCTGGAGCCGCGCGACAGCTGGGCCTGGCACGCCGTGGCGCACACGCTGGAGATGCGCAACCAGCCGGCCGACGGCATCGCCTGGCTGGAGCCCAACGCCGCGAGCTGGGCGCCAGGGAGCTTCCTGGGCGTGCACAACTGGTGGCACCTGGCCCTCTTCCACCTGGAGCTGGACCACCACGACGAGGTGCTGCGGCTCTACGACGAGGCCATCGCCGGCTCGGGGCTGCCGCAGCTGCTGGACCTGATCGACGCCAGCGCCATGCTGTGGCGGCTGCAGCTGCGTGGCCTGGACGTGGGCGCGCGCTGGCAGCCGCTGGCCGAGCGCTGGGCGCCGCTGGTGCGCGAGAGCCGCTACGCCTTCAACGATTTACACGCCATGTTGGCGTTCACGGGCGCCGGCCGCGTGGACGAGCAGCAGCGGCTGCTGCAGGCGCAGGCTGCTGCGCTGGAGGCGGGCGACGACAACGCGGGCTTCATCCGCGAGGTCGGCGGCGCGGCGACGCGGGCCGTGATGGCCTTCGGCGACGGCGACCACGCGCGCTGCGTGGCGCTGCTGCGCCCGATCCGCCACCGCGCGCACCGCTTCGGCGGCAGCCATGCGCAGCGCGACCTGCTGGACCTGACGCTGATCGAGGCCGCGCTGCGTGCCGGCGACCGGGCCCTGGCGCGGGGCCTGGCCGTCGAGCGCGCGGCGCTGCGGCCACGAAGCCTGCTGGCGCAACGGTTGGTGGCGCGCAGCACGCCCACCGGCGCGGTCAGGGCGTGAACCGCCCCGGAAACCACCACAGCAGCGCCGCCGTCATCACCAGGTAGCGGCCGAACTTGCCGATGGCCATGTAGAGCATGCAGGGCCAGAACGGCAGCTTGAGCCAGCCGGCCACGGCGCACAGCGGGTCGCCCACGATGGGCAGCCAGCTCAGCAGGCAGGCCTTGGGGCCGAAGCGCTCCAGCCAGCCCAGCACCCGGTGCTCGGTGGGCTTGTGGCGCGCGTGCTCGACCACGATCTCCGCGCCGTAGCCCATCCACCAGCTGATGGCCCCGCCCAGCGTGTTGCCGGCGGTGGCCACCAGCACCGCGGGCCAGAACAGCGTTGGATCGAGCTTGACCAGCCCGAACACCGCGGGCTCCGAGCCCATGGGCAGCAGCGTGGCCGACACCAGCGCCACGACGAACACCGTGCTCAGCCCGAACTCGGGCAAGGCCAGGGCGGCCAAAAGGGACTGCATCCACGCTTCCATCGGCCCATCTTATGGGCTGCGCCCGGCCCAGCCCCGGGACGGGCCCGGGACTCCCGCGCACGGCCGCGCTCCACGTCACGCCCGATGCCGGGCACGGCTGCCGCCCGGGCGGGCGCGCCCGGCGCCGCCGCTATACTCCTGCCTCCTTTTTCAGCACCTCCCCCCCGCCTGACCATGAGACTCGGAGCGCTCACGCTGCCGAATACGCTGTTCGTCGCCCCCATGGCGGGTGTGACGGACCGCCCTTTTCGCCAGCTGTGCAAGCGGCTGGGGGCGGGCTACGCGGTCTCGGAGATGGTCACCTCCAAGCGGGAGCTGTGGAACTCGCTCAAGACCTCGCGCCGCGCCGACCATGCCGGCGAGGTCGAGCCCATCGCGGTGCAGATCGCCGGCGTCGATCCGGCCGAGATGGCCGAGGCCGCGCGCTACAACATCGACCGCGGCGCGCAGGTCATCGACATCAACATGGGCTGCCCGGCCAAGAAAGTCTGCAACGTCTGGGCCGGCTCCGCGCTGATGCAGGACGAGCCGCTGGCCATTGCCATCGTCGAGGCGGTGGTCGCGGCCTGCGCCCCGCTGGGCGTGCCCGTGACGCTGAAGATGCGCACCGGCTGGTGCGCCGCCGAGAAGAACGCGCTGCGGCTGGCGCGCGCGGCCGAAGCTGCGGGCATCGCCATGCTCACCGTGCACGGCCGCACCCGCGAGCAGGGCTACAAGGGCCAGGCCGAGTACGACACCGTCGCCGCGGTCAAGGCGGCACTGAACATCCCCGTGGTCGCCAACGGCGACATCGACTCGCCGCAGAAGGCGAAGCAGGTGCTGGACTACACGAAGGCCGACGCGCTGATGATCGGCCGCGCCGCGCAGGGCCGACCGTGGATCTTCCGCGAGGTGGCGCACTTCCTCGCCACCGGCGAGCTGCTGGCGCCGCCGACGGTGGCCGAGGCGCGCGGCTGGCTGCTGGAGCACCTGCAGGACCACTACGGCCTCTACGGCGAGTACAGCGGCGTGCGCAGCGCGCGCAAGCACATCGGCTGGGCCGTGCGCGCCCTGCCCGGCGGCGAGGACTTCCGCGCCCGCATGAATCTCATCGAGAGCTGCGAAACGCAGCTCCAGGCCGTGGGCGAGTGGTTCGACGCGCTCGCCCAGCGCCACGAGCGCCTGCCGCTGGCGGCGGCCAACGAAGAAACACTCGAACTCACCGCATGAGCAAGCAACAGATCGAGGCCTGCGTGCGCGAGAGCCTGGAGGAATATTTCCGGGACCTCGACGGCGCTCAGCCCCACTCCGTCCACGAGATGATCATCACCATCGTCGAGAAGCCGCTGCTGGAGGTGGTGATGCAGCACGCCGCCGGCAACCAGAGCAAGGCCGCCGAATGGCTGGGCATCAACCGCAACACCCTGCGGCGCAAGCTCGTCGAGCACAAGCTGCTCGGCGGCAACGGCGCCGTGGCCGCCGGTTCCGACGCCGTCCCGGCCCCGTCCACGACCCTCTCCGGCTGAGTCCCCGGCCGAGCCCGGCGCCGCGCGGCGCGCCGGCGCGGCGCCCCGCCACCGACACCGTCACCAGATTCACAACGACCTCCCGCCCATGACCACCGCACTGATTTCCGTCTCCGACAAGACCGGCATCGTCGAATTCGCGCAGCAGCTCAACACCCTGGGCGTGAAGCTGCTGTCCACCGGCGGCACCGCCAGGCTGCTGGCCGACGCCGGCCTGCCCGTCACCGAGGTGGCCGAGGTCACGGGCTTCCCCGAGATGCTCGACGGCCGCGTCAAGACGCTGCACCCGCGCGTGCACGGCGGCCTGCTGGCCCGGCGCGACGTGCCGGCGCACATGGCCGCACTCCAGGAGCACGGCATCGACACCATCGAGCTGCTGGTCGTGAACCTGTACCCGTTCGAGGCCACCGTGGCCAAGCCCGGCTGCACGCTGGAGGACGCGATCGAGAACATCGACATCGGCGGCCCGGCCATGGTGCGCTCCGCGGCCAAGAACTGGAACGACGTGGCCGTGCTCACCGACGCCAGCCAGTACGCGCAAGTGCTCGCCGAGCTCAAGGCCGACGGCAAGGTCAGCCGCGCCACGCGCTTCAAGCTGTCCGTGGACGCCTTCAACCGCATCTCGCAGTACGACGGCGCCATCAGCGACTACCTGTCCTCGCTGACCCTGGGCGAGGAAGGCCAGCAGCCCGTGCAGAGCCCGTTCCCGGGCCAGAGCAACGGCCGCTTCGTCAAGATCCAGGACCTGCGCTACGGCGAGAACTCGCACCAGCAGGCCGCCTTCTACCGCGACCTGCATCCCGCGCCCGGCTCGCTGGCCACTGCGAAGCAGCTGCAGGGCAAGGAGCTGTCCTACAACAACATCGCCGACGCCGACGCGGCCTGGGAGTGCGTCAAGTCCTTCGACGTGCCGGCCTGCGTCATCGTCAAGCACGCCAACCCCTGCGGCGTGGCCGTGGGCGCGTCGCCCGCCGAGGCCTACGGCAAGGCCTTCAAGACCGACCCGACCTCGGCCTTCGGCGGCATCATCGCCTTCAACCGCCCCCTGGACAAAGCCGGCGCGGAGCTGGTGGCCAGGCAGTTCGTGGAAGTGCTGATCGCCCCGGGCTTCACCGACGAGGCCCGCGCCGTGTTCGCCAGCAAGGCCAATGCGCGGCTGCTGCACATCGACCTGCCCCCGGGCGGCGCCACGGCCTGGGAACAGGGCCTGAACCTGATGGACGCCAAGCGCGTGGGCAGCGGGCTGCTGCTGCAGACCGCCGACAACCGCGATTTCGACCCGGCCGACCTCAAGGTCGTCACGAAGCTGCAGCCCTCTGAAGCGCAGATGCAGGACCTGCTCTTCGCCTGGAAGGTGGCCAAGTTCGTCAAGAGCAACGCCATCGTCTTCTGCGGCGGCGGCATGACGCTGGGCGTGGGCGCGGGCCAGATGAGCCGCATCGACAGCGCGCGCATCGCCAGCATCAAGGCTGAGAACGCGAGCCTCACGCTGCAGGGCTCGGCCGTGGCCAGCGACGCCTTCTTCCCGTTCCGCGACGGCCTGGACGTGGTGGTGGACGCCGGCGCGGCCTGCGTGATCCAGCCCGGCGGCAGCGTGCGTGACGACGAGGTGATCGCCGCGGCCGACGAGCGCGGCATCGCCATGGTGTTCACCGGCACGCGCCACTTCCGCCACTGATAGGCTGACAGCCACGCCGCCGCGCCGGGCCCCAGGCGGCCCCGGGCGGCGGCGTTTTCACGTCCCCTTCTTCCTCTTCCATTTACCTGACCTCATGCGCATCCTCGGCATCGACCCCGGCCTGCAGACCACGGGCTTCGGCGTCATCGAGGCCGACGGGCCGCACCTGAGCTATGTCGCCAGCGGCACCATCCGCACCAAGGACGCCGCGCGCGGCGACCTGCCCGGGCGGCTGAAGATCATCTTCGAAGGGGTCCAGGAGGTTCAGGCCCGCTACGTGCCGACCTGCGCGGCCGTGGAGATCGTGTTCGTCAACGTCAACCCGCAGAGCACGCTGCTGCTGGGCCAGGCGCGCGGCGCGGCGCTGGCGGCGCTGGTGGCGGGCGGCCTGCCGGTGTCGGAGTACACCGCGCTGCAGATGAAGAAGGCCATCGTCGGCAGCGGCCACGCGCGCAAGGAGCAGGTGCAGCACATGGTGATGCGGCTGCTGGCGCTGCCCGCGCCGCCGGGGCCCGACGCCGCCGACGCGCTGGGCATCGCCATCGCGCACGCGCACGCCGGCACCTCGCTGGCCGCCATGGCCACGGCGGCCGGCGCGCTGGAGCGGCGCCAGCACGCGATGTACCGCAAGGGGCGGGCGTACTGAGGCGCGGCACCCGGCGCCGCTACGCCGTCCACCAATACCGCACCACGTGGAAGAACACCGGCGCGGCGAAGGTGATGGAGTCCAGGCGGTCCATGTAGCCGCCGTGGCCGGAGATGGCGCTGCCCCAGTCCTTGGCACCCAGCGAGCGCTTCACCGCCGACATCACCAGCCCGCCCAGCACGCCGCAGGCCACGATCTGCGCCGCCAGCAGCGCCGCCAGCGCGGGGCCGAAGGGCGTGACGCCGTGCAGCGCCGCGCCCAGCGCGACGGTCGCCAGCGCGCCGCCGATCAAGCCTTCCCAGGTCTTCGAAGGGCTCAGCCTGGGCGCCAGCTTGCGCCGCCCGAAGAGCTTGCCGAACACGTACTGCAGCACGTCGCTGATCTGAACCGTGAAGGTGAAGAAGAACAGCAACTCCACCGCGCGCCCTTCGAAGCCCGGGGTGTCGAGCATCAGCAGCGCCGGCGCGTGGCTCACGCCGTAGACGCAGGCCATCAGCGCGAACACGATGCGCGCGTTGCGCGAGAGGAAATCCTCCGTGTCCTGCGCCAGCGCCGAGGCGGAGGAAATCAGCCCGAACATGTAGACCGGGATGAACACGGCGAAGAGCCCGTACCACTGCACCCCCAGCAGCACGTACTGGATGGGCAGCGCCACGAAGAAGGCCAGGAACAGCGCCCAGTAGTCCGAGGGCTTCGTGGGCGTGAGCGTGAGGAACTCGCGCAGCGCCATGAACGAGGAGAAGGCGAACACCACCACCGTGGCCACGCGGCCCAGCGCCAGCGCCACGAACAGCACCGCCACCATCACCCACCAGGCGCGGATGCGGGCATTGAGGTTGTGCACCGTCTCGCTGCGCCCGCCGCTGCGCGCGTGCAGCACGCCGCCGACAACGGAGGCCAGCACCAGGATGGCCAGCAGCAGCGCGCCGGTGTTGAGGAACTGGGGACTGAGGTTGAAGTTCGGCATGGCGTGTCAGTCCCGGGCCAGCGCGCACACCGCGTCGCGCATGCGCGCCAGGAAACCCTCCTTGGCCTCGCCCGCGTCCGGCGTGAGCGGCGCGCCGAAATGCACCCGGCACAGCAGCGGCAGCGGCACCGGTGCGCCCTTGGGCCAGGTGCGGTAGAGGTTGTGCAGGTAGGCCGGCACCAGCGCCACGCCCGGGTGCGCCTGCGCCAGGTGGTAGAGGCCCGACTTGAAGGCCGCGGGCAGCGCCTGCGTGCCGCGCGTGCCCTCGGGAAAGACGATCAGCGAGTCCCCGGCGGCCAGCGCCGCGTGCAGCGGCTCCAGCGCCTGCGCGCCGCCGGCCACGCGGTCGATCAGCACCACGCGCAGCAGGCGGTGCGCGACGTAGCGGCGCGCGGGCGTGGCGTCCCAGTAGTCGGCGCCGGCCACCGGGCGCACGTGCTCGCGCTGGTGTGGCGGGAGCGCCGCCAGCAGGATCAGCGTGTCGAGGTGGCTGCTGTGGTTGGCGAAGACGACGCAGGGCAGCGGCAGCGGCGCGTCGAAGGCGGCGCGCCCGCCCACGATCCAGCGCACCAGCGTCAGCAGCGCGTCGCGCTGCAGGCGATACCAGGCCTTCATGGCGCGGCTCCCGGCCCGCGCAGCCGCCGCGCCAGGGCGCGGGTGCGCGTGATGCAGGTCAGCACACTGCCCAGCGCGATCAGCGCCACGGCGCCCTGCAGCGGCCACGCTGCCGGCACGAGGGGCTGCAGCACGCAGGCCGCGGTGAGCAGCGCCATGCGGTGCTGCTTGGCCATGGGGCCGCGGAAGTCGTGGCCATAGCCGCAGGCCGCGCCGAACACGCGCACGTAGGCGGTGAGCGCCGCGGCCAGCGCGCCGAACCAGCCCAGCGCCGGCCAGCCGGCGGCGTAGCCCGCGGCCACGATCAGCAGCGAATCCGCGATGCGGTCCGGGAACTCGTTGTAGAGCGCGCCCAGCGCCGTCTGCCGCCCGTGCTCCACGGCCACCATGCCGTCGAACAGGTTGCACAGCAGCCGGCCCTGGATGCAGGCCGCCACCACGAGCAGCCACCACCCGCCGCCGGCCCACAGCGCCAGCGCGCCGGCCGCGGCGAAGGCGATGCTCAGCACGGAGATCTGGTTGGGGCTGATGCCGCGCGCGGCCAGCCAGCGCGCGGCGGCCTGCGCCCAGGCCGCGCCGCGCACGCGCAGCTCGCGCCGGTCGCCGGATGCGGGCGATGTCATGGCGGGCTCCCTCCCCTTGCGTGTCGGTGTCGGGAGCCATCGTAGGCGATGCGCGGCGCGCCGGGACGCCGGCGGTTGCGCCCTCACCCGCCGGGCGCGGTGCGCAGGGCCGAGATCAGCGCGGCGCGGCCAGGTCCATGGTCCAGTACTTCCGGTAGGTGCTGGCGCTGTTGCTGACGCAGGCCACGCCCACGTGCCTGAAGGCGGGCTTCATCAGGTTGGCGCAGTGGCCGGGGCTGGCCATCCAGCCGTCCACCACCGCCTGCACCGTGCCCTGGCCGGCGGCGATGTTCTCGCCCCAGGTGCGCCAGGCGTAGCCGGCCTGCGTGATGCGCGTGCCGGCGCTGCTGCCGTCGCTGCCGGTGTGGCTGAAGAAGTTCCTGCCGGCCATGTCGCGCGAGTGGCGCGCCGCGGCCGACTGCAGCAGGTCGTTCCAGGCCAGCGCCGTGGTGGGCGCGAAGCTGCCGTAGCTGCCGCAGCTCGCGCCCTTGGCGCGGTACGCGTTGATGCGCTGCATCAGCTCGGCCTGGAAGTTGGCCAGCGCGCAGTCGCTGCCGGCGACCACGGCCTGCGCCTGCTCGGTGGCGGCGGCCGCATCCATCCCGGCGGAGGCGATGAACACGGGCGCCGTCTCGCCCAGCGCCTCGGCGGAGGTGGCGGCGGCCACCGTGGAGGCGGCCTCGATGGCGGCGGTGTCGGTGTCGGCGTCGCTGCCGCCGCCGCAGGCGCTGAGCGCGGCGGCCAGCACCAGCGTCAGCGCTCCGGTGAACGGCAGGGAAAGCGGGGATCGAGGGGTGGTGGAAATCGTCATGCCGGCAGCATCGGCATGCCGGCCCGGTGCCGGCTTCAGGATGAAACGCCGGCGCCCGTGCCGATACCTCCCGGCACACTCCGGCGCTTGAAACGTGGCGCGGCGTGAACTATGGCCACCGCGCCGCGCTGCGCCCCGGGGCGCTACAGCAGCAGCGTCAGCCGCTCCAGCGCGATGACGCCGAAGAAGCCCAGGCCGGCGATCACCGTCCACTTGACGATGACCAGGCCGCGCCGGCGCCAGCGCGGGTCGCGCGTGCCGATGTACATCGCGAAGCACAGCAGTCCGGCCACCAGCAGCAGCCCGAAGACGAGGCGGAAGATCAGCATCGCGAAGCCGTCAGCGCTGCCCCGTCACCATGCCGGCACGGGCTGCGCGAAGCCCTGCGGCGCCTGGCGCATGTCGGGGAAGGTGACGATGTCCCAGGCCGACTCGTCGTCGAGCAGCGCGCGCAGCAGCTTGTTGTTGAGGGCGTGGCCGCTCTTGTAGGCGCTGTAGGAAGCCAGCAGCGCGTGGCCGGCGATGTAGAGGTCGCCCATGGCGTCGAGGATCTTGTGCTTGACGAACTCGTCGTCGTAGCGCAGGCCGCCGGCATTGAGCACGCGGGTGTCGTCCACGACGATGGCGTTGTCCATGCTCCCGCCCAGGCTCAGGCCGCGCGCGCGCATGGCGTCCACGTCCTTGGTGAAGCCGAAGGTGCGCGCGCGCGCGATGTCGCGCTGGTAGCGCCCGGAGCTCAGGTCGAACTCCACGCGCTGCCCGGTGGAGTCCACGGCCGGGTGCCGGAACTCGATCTCGAAGCTCAGCTTGTAGCCGTGGTAGGGCTCCAGCCGCGCCCACTTCAGCGCCGCGCCCTCGCCCTCGCGCACCTCCACCGGCTTGAGCACGCGGATGAAGCGCTTGGGCGCGTCCTGCTCGACCATGCCGGCGCTTTGCAGCAGGAACACGAAGCTCGCGGCCGAGCCGTCGAGGATCGGCACTTCCTCGTTGGTGATGTCGATCTGCAGGTTGTCGATGCCCAGCCCGCAGCAGGCCGACATCACGTGCTCGATGGTGTGCACCTTGGGGGCGCCGGGGTCGCCGCCGGGCGAGATGGTCGAGGCCAGCCGCGTGTCGCACACCGCCTGCGCATTGACGGGGATGTCCACCGGCACCGGCAGGTCGATGCGGCGGAACACGATGCCCGTGTCGGGCGCCGCCGGGCGCAGCGTCAGCTCCACCTTGTGGCCGCCGTGCAGGCCCACGCCGACGGCCCGGGTGAGCGACTTGAGGGTGCGTTGCTTGAGCATGGCCATGTCACGGATTGTCCCCGAACCCGGGGGGCGGCGCCGGCGTGGGGCCGCGCAAAGAAACGCAAAGCCGTGTCAAGCAATGCAAAGGGCCGCCTCGCGGCGGCCCGGCTTGCAGGTGTCAGGCATCAGGAGGAGAGACCGGGACCAGGCGCGCGCGCCGCCACGGCGGCGGCGGCACGCCCGCGGCCCGGTTTCAGTCCGCCTGCTTGCGCAGGTAGGCCGGGATCTCGATCTCGTCCATGCCGTTGCTGGCCAGCGCATCGACCTTGGCCGCGGCGCTGCGGCCGTGGCGCCAGACGCTGGGCACGCTGTAGTCGGCCGCGCCCGCGGCGCCGCCCGGGGCCGCCACGGTGTTGAGCACGGGCAGGTTGTCGGTGCCGGTGCGCTGGTTGGTGTGCACCACGCTGATCGAGGCGGCGGCGCGCTTGCTCGGGCTCAGGCCGGTGGCGATCACGGTCACGCGCAGCTTGTCGCCCAGGCTCTCGTCGTAGGCGGTGCCGTAGATCACGTGCGCGTCCTCCGCGGCATAGCGGCGGATGGTGTTCATGGCGTTGCGCGACTCGGCCAGCTTGAAGGTGGCCTTGCTCGCGGCGATGAGCACCAGCACGCCGCGCGCGCCGGAGAGGTCGATGCCTTCGAGCAGCGGGCAGGCCACCGCGGCGTCGGCGGCCTTGTTGGCGCGGTCCGGGCCGCTGGCCGTGGCCGTGCCCATCATGGCCTTGCCCGGCTCGCTCATGACGGTCTTGACGTCCTCGAAGTCGACGTTGACCAGGCCGGGGATGTGGATGATGTCGCTGATGCCGCCCACGGCGTTGCGCAGCACGTCGTTGGCCTGCGCGAAGGCCTCGTCCTGCGTCACGTCGTCGCCCAGCGTCTCCAGCAGCTTCTCGTTGAGCACGACGATGAGGCTGTCCACGTTGGCTTCGAGCTCGCCGACGCCGGCGTCGGCCTGCTTCATGCGGCGCGCGCCCTCGAACTCGAAGGGCTTGGTCACCACGCCCACGGTGAGGATGCCCATCTCCTTGGCCGCGCGCGCGATCACCGGGGCGGCCCCGGTGCCCGTGCCGCCGCCCATGCCGGCGGTGATGAAGACCATGTGCGCGCCTTCGAGGCGCTGCTTGATCGTCTCCACCGCCTCTTCCGCGGCAGCCTGGCCCTTCTCGGGCCGCCCGCCCGCGCCCAGGCCGCTGACGCCCAGCTGGATCGTCTGCTGCGCCGCCGAGCGGTTGAGGGCCTGCGCGTCGGTGTTGGCGACGATGAACTCAACGCCCTGGACGCCGCAGGCAATCATGTGGTCCACGGCGTTGCCGCCGCCGCCGCCGACCCCGATCACGCGGATCTGGGTGCCCTGGTCGAATTCCTCGATCATCTCGATAGCCATGGTTTGCACCTCCTGATGTGCAATGGTCTGTAGGTTGACTCAGCCGGGAGCCCTGCACTGCTGCCCGGTGTCAAAAATTCCCAAGAAACCAGTCGCGCGCGCGACCGAACATCGTCTTCACGCTGCCGGCCTGCGCAGCGGCCTTGAGACCGCGCGCACGGGCCAGCCGTGCCTCCTCCAGCAAACCCATCACGGTGGCCGACCGCGGGTTGGCCACCATGTCGTGCAGGGCGCCGTGATAGGTCGGCAGCCCCTTGCGCACGGGTTTCAGAAAGATGTCTTCGCCCAACTCCACCATGCCCGGCATCACGGCGCTGCCGCCGGTGATGACGATGCCGCTGGAGAGCAATTCCTCGTAGCCGCTGTCGCGGATGACCTGGTGCACCAGCGAGAAGATCTCCTCCACGCGCGGCTCGATCACGCCGGCCAGCGCCTGGCGGCTGAGCATGCGCGGGCCGCGGTCGCCCAGCCCCGGCACCTCGACCTGCTCGGCCGGGTCGGCCAGCAGCTGCTTGGCCACGCCGAACTCGACCTTGATCTCCTCGGCGTCCTTGGTCGGGGTGCGCAGCGCCATGGCGATGTCGCTGGTGATGAGGTCGCCCGCGATCGGGATCACGGCCGTGTGGCGGATCGAGCCGCCGGTGAAGATGGCCACGTCGGTGGTGCCCGCGCCGATGTCCACCAGCGCCACGCCCAGCGCGCGCTCGTCCTCCGTGAGCACCGCGGCGCTGGAGGCGCTGGGGTTGAGCTGCAGCTGCTCGACTTCGAGCCCGCAGCGGCGCACGCACTTGACGATGTTCTCCGCCGCGCTCTGCGCGCCGGTGACGATGTGCACCTTCACCTCCAGGCGCCCGCCGCTCATGCCGATGGGCTCCTTGACCTCGTGGCCGTCGATCACGAACTCCTGCGGCTCGACCAGCAGCACCTTCTGGTCGTTGGGGATGTTGATCGCCTTGGCCGTCTCCACCACGCGCGACACGTCCACCGGCGTGACCTCCTTGTCGCGCACGATGACCATGCCGGTGGAGTTCTGCCCGCGGATGTGGCTGCCGGTGATGCCGGTGTAGACGCGCGCGATCTTGCAGTCGGCCATCATCTCGGCCTCCTTGAGCGCCTGCTGGATGCTCTGCACCGTGGCGTCGATGTTGACCACCACGCCGCGCTTGAGCCCGTGCGAGGAGGCCACGCCCAGCCCCGCCACGCGCAGCTCCCCGCCGGGCAGCACCTCGGCCACCACCGCCATCACCTTGGCCGTGCCGATGTCCAGCCCGACGACAAGATCCTTGTATTCCTTGGCCATTGCCCGCCCTCTACCTGACCGGTTTCGTTTTCTTTGCCGGCCCCGGGGCCGGTGTTGTCGTCGAGACGCCCTGCAGCTGCACCGCGTAGGCGTCCCTGTGGCGCAGGTCGGCATACTGCAGCGGCCGCCCGTAGAACGCCGTGACCTGCGGCAGCGTGCGCACGAAACGCTCGCCGCGCGCGGCCAGGTCCACGTCCGTGCCGCGCCCCAGCTCCACGCGCGCGCTGCCCTTGACCCTGCATTGCCTGGCGTCGCCCGTGCCGCCCAGCATCACGCTCCAGGAGTTGCCCGGGCTCAGGCGCAGGCAGCGGATGCCGCCCAGCGGCTCGAACACCGGCTTGAGCCGCTCGTACAGGCCCAGCATGCGGCCGGCGCTGGCCTCGTCGCTGCCCTGGAACACCGGCAGCCCCTCGTCTTCCACGTCGCCGACGTTGGCCTCGAAGATCTGGCCCTGCGTGTTCACCAGCTGCGGCTCGCCGCCCTCGTCGTCGCTGTTCCAGATCGCCGCGGCGCGGTGCTCCACCAGCCGCACCTCCAGCCGGTTCGGGAAGACGCGGTGCAGCACCGCCTGGCGCACCCAGGGCAGCGCCTCGAAGGCCTCGCGCGCGGCCTGCAGGTCCAGCGTGAAGAAGTTGCCCTTGAGCTGCGGCACGGCCTCGTTGCGCATCTGCACCGGGTTGCTGCGCTCGATCTCGCCGTCCACGCTGACCACGCGCAGCGCGAACAGGGGCAGCCGCGCCGCCCACTGCACGGCCGCGCCCAGCAGCGCCAGCGCCACGGCCAGGTAGATGAGCGTAGCCACCGCGTTGGTGAGCCGCACGTCCGGCGGCATCGGGGGCATTGCGCGCGCAACCATGGTGTCTGCTGCCCTTGCCCCTTCAGCCCCGCGCGCCGCCGTCGAGCTGCGCCTGCGCCAGCAGCCGCAGGCACAGCGCCTCGTAGCTGATGCCCGCCGCGCGCGCCGACATCGGCACCAGCGAGTGCCCCGTCATGCCCGGCGAGGTGTTCATCTCCAGCAGGAACGGCTCGCTGTCGCGCTGGCGCAGCATCAGGTCGGCGCGGCCCCAGCCGCGGCAGCCCAGGGTGCGGTAGGCCTGCAGCACGATCCGCTGCACGCGCGCCTCCAGCGCGGCGTCCAGGCCGCTGGGCACCAGGTACTTCACTTCGTCGGTGAAGTACTTGTTGTTGTAGTCGTAGCCCGCGGCCGGCGGCACGATGCGGATCACGGGCAGCGCCTGCGCCGCCTCGCCCTCGCCCAGCACCGGGCAGGTCAGCTCCGCGCCGTCGATGAACTCCTCGCACAGCACCACGCTGTCGTGGCGCGAGGCCAGCTCCACCGCCGCGGCCAGCTGCGAGGCCTCCTCGACCTTGGTCATGCCGATGGAGCTGCCCTCGTGCGGCGGCTTGACGATCAGCGGCAGGCCCAGCTCCGCCACCACCGCGGCCAGCCGCTCGGGGCTGCACTCCGGGCGGCGCAGCAGCGCCTGGCGCGGCATGGGCAGCCCTTCCGCGGCCCACACCCGCTTGGTCATGACCTTGTCCATGGCGACGGCGCTGGCCATCACGCCCGAGCCGGTGTAGGGGATGCCCAGCAGCTCCAGCGCGCCCTGCACCGTGCCGTCCTCGCCGTGGCGGCCGTGCAGCGCGATGAAGCAGCGCTCGAAGCCCTCGGCCTTGAGCTCGCCCAGGGGCCGCTGCGCCGGGTCGAAGGCGTGCGCGTCCACGCCCTGCGCCTGCAGCGCCTGCAGCACCCCGCCGCCCGACAGCAGCGAGATCTCGCGCTCGGCCGAGCTGCCGCCCATCAGCACCGCCACCTTGCCCAGCGCCTTCACGTCGATCCTCACGTCGATCCCCACGTCGGTTTGCACGCCTGATTCCCCCGCCTCACTCGCCGCGCGGCAGCAGCTCGGCCAGCCGCGCCGGCACTGCGCCGATGGAGCCCGCGCCCATGGCGATCACGACGTCGCCCTCGCGCGCGAAGTCGGCAATCGCCTGCGGCAGCGCCGCCACGTCGTCCACGAACACCGGGTCGGCCTTGCCCGCCACGCGCAGCGCGCGCGCCAGGCTGCGGCCGTCGGCAGCCACGATCGGGCTCTCGCCGGCGGCGTAGACCTCGGTCAGCAGCACCGCGTCGGCCTGGCCCATGACCTTCACGAAATCCTCGAAGCAGTCGCGCGTGCGGGTGTAGCGGTGCGGCTGGAAGGCCAGCACCAGGCGCCGCCCCGGAAAGGCGCCGCGCGCCGCGGACAGCACCGCCGCCATCTCCACCGGGTGGTGGCCGTAGTCGTCGATGAGCGTGAAGCGGCCCTGCGCCGCCTGCAGCTCGCCCCAGCGCTGGAAGCGCCGGCCCACGCCGCCGAACTTCGCCAGCGCCGCGACGATGGGCTCGTCCGGGATCTCCAGCTCGGTGGCCACGGCGATCGCCGCCAGCGCGTTGCGCACGTTGTGCTCGCCGGGCAGGTTGAGCGTGATGCGCAGGTCCGGCAGCGGCCGGCCGTTGCGCCGGCGCACCGTGAAGCGCATCTGCCCGCCGGGCAGCGCCTGCACGTCCACGGCGCGCACCTGCACGTCCTCGCCCAGGCCGTAGCTCACGATCGGGCGCGACACCATCGGCATGATCGAGCGCACGCCGGGGTCGTCGCCACAGAGGACTGCCGCGCCGTAGAAGGGCATGCGGTGCAGGAACTCGACGAAGGCGCCCTTGAGCCGCGCGAAGTCGTGGCCGTAGGTGTCCATGTGGTCGGCGTCGATGTTCGTGACCACCGACAGCACCGGGCTGAGGTTGAGGAACGAGGCGTCGCTCTCGTCGGCCTCGACCACGATGTGCTCGCCCTTGCCCAGCGCGGAGTTGGCGCCGGCGCTGTTGAGCTTGCCGCCGATGACGAAGGTGGGGTCGAGCCCGGCCTCGGCCAGCACGCTGGTCACCAGCGACGTGGTGGTGGTCTTGCCGTGCGTGCCGGCGATGGCGATGCCGGCCTTGAGCCGCATCAGCTCGGCCAGCATGATCGCGCGCGGCACCACCGGGACGCGCTTCGCGCGCGCGGCGATGACCTCGGGGTTGTCGCCGCGCACCGCGGTGGAGGTGACCACCGCCTGCGCGCCCTCGACCTGCGTGGCCTCGTGGCCGATGTGCACCCGGATGCCCAGCTCGCGCAGCCGCCGCGTGGTGGCGCTCTCGGACTGGTCCGAGCCCGAGACCACGTAGCCCAGGTTGTGCAGGATCTCGGCGATGCCGCTCATGCCGGCGCCGCCGATGCCGACGAAATGGATGTGCTTGACCGCGTGCTTCATGTCTTGACGAGTTCTTCGATGGTGTCGGCCACGCGCGCGGCGGCGCGCGGGCGGGCCAGCGCGCGGGCCCGGGTCGCCATGTCCAGCAGCTGCGGGCGCGCAAGCACGGACAGGCGCTGCGCCAGCGCGGCCGGCGTGAGCTCGGCCTGCGGCAGGTGGACGGCGGCGCCGTGCTGCGCCATGTAGGCGGCGTTGTCGCGCTGGTGGGAGGTGGTGCTGACGATCAGCGGCACGAGGATGCTGGCCACGCCGGCGGCGCACAGCTCGCTCACGGTCACGGCGCCGGCGCGGCACAGCACCACGTCGCAATCGGCCAGGCGCCGCGCCATGTCGTCGATGAAGGGCAGCAGCTCGGCCTGCACGCCGGCCTGGCCATAGGCCGCGCGCACGGCCTCGATGTGCGCCGTGCCGGTCTGGTGCGTGACCTGCGGACGCTGCTGCGGCGGCAGCAGCGCCAGCGCCGCGGGCAGCGTCTCGTTGAGCACCTTCGCACCCAGGCTGCCGCCCACGACCAGCAGCTTCAGCGGCCCTTGCCGCCCGGCGAAGCGCGCCTCGGGCGCGGGCAGCGCCTCGATCTCGGCGCGCACCGGGTTGCCGGTGACGGTGGCGTGCTTGACCCGCGCGGCGGCCTGGCCGTCGAAGCCGAAGGCCACGCCGTCGGCCACCGGCAGCAGCGCCTTGTTGCTCAGCAGCAGCGCCGCGTCGGCATTGACCAGCACCAGCGGCTTTCCGAGCGCCGCGGCCATCATCCCGCCGGGAAAGCAGACGTAGCCGCCCATGCCCAGCACGGCATCGGCGCGCCGGCGGCGCAGGATGCCCAGGCACTCGGCAAAGGCCTTCAACAGCCGCATGCCACCGGTGAGCGTGTGCACCAAGCCCTTGCCGCGCAGCCCGGAAAAGCCGATGCGGTCCAGCGCGATGCCCGACTCGGCCTCGGGCGGCACGAGCCGGTTTTCCATGCCCGAAGGCGTGCCCAGCCAGCTCACGCTCCAGCCGCGCTGCTGCATCTCGCGCGCCACGGCCAGGCCGGGAATGACGTGCCCGCCGGTGCCCGCGGCCATGATCACCAGGTGGCGGCTCATGGGCGGCCTCCGCGCATGAGCTGGCGGTTCTCGATGTCCACGCGCAGCACGATGGCCAGCGCCACCAGGTTCATCAGGATGGCCGAGCCGCCGTAGCTCATCAGCGGCAGCGTCAGGCCCTTGGTCGGCAGCAGGCCCAGGTTCACGCCCATGTTGATGAAGGCCTGGCCGCCCATCCAGATGCCGATGCCCTGCGTCATGAGCCCGGCAAAGACGCGGTCCAGCGCGATGGCCTGGCGCCCGATGTGGAAGATGCGCCGCGTCAGCCAGAAGAACGCCACGATCACCGCGGCCACGCCGACGAAGCCCAGTTCCTCGCCGATGACGGCCAGCAGGAAGTCGGTGTGCGCCTCGGGCAGGTAGTGCAGCTTCTCCACGCTGTTGCCCAGCCCCTGGCCGGTGATCTCGCCGCGGCCCAGCGCGATGAGCGAGTGCGTGAGCTGGTAGGCCTTGCCCTGCGCGTACTTCTCGTCCCAGGGGTCGAGGTAGGCGAAGATGCGCTCGCGGCGGAAGTCGCTGAACACGATCATCAGCACGAACGCGCCCACCAGGACCGCCACGCTCAGGAAGAACATGCGGCCGTTGACGCCGCCCAGGAACAGGATGCCCAGCGCCACCGCCGCGATGACGATGAAGGCGCCCATGTCGGGCTCGGCCAGCAGCAGCAGCCCGATCACGGCCAGCGCCGCGGCCATCGGCAGCACCGCCTTGAAGAAGCGCTCCTTGATGTCCATCTTGCGCACCATGTAGCTCGCGGCGTACATGGCGATGCCGAGCTTGGCGGCCTCGCTGGGCTGGAAGTTCATGACGCCCAGCGGCAGCCAGCGCCGCGCGCCGTTGACCGACAGGCCCACGTGCGGGATGAGCACCAGCACCAGCCCGGCCAGCGAGCCCAGGAACAGGTATGGCGCCCATTTCTCCCACTGCGCCACCGGCACCTGCACCGTCAGCAGCGCCGCGACGAAGGCGATGGCCAGCGCGAACACGTGCCGCACCAGGAAGTGCGTGGGCGCGTAGCGCGCGAAGCGCGGGTTGTCGGGCAGCGCCAGCGAGGCCGAATAGACCATCACCAGCCCCAGCGCCAGCAGCCCCACCGTGACCCACAGCAGCCCCTGGTCGAAGCCCGACAGCCGCGCGGGCTGCGCCGGCGCGGTGCGCACGAAGTCGCGCACCGGCAGCGCGTAGGCACGCGCCGCGGCTCGCGTGGGCAGGAACTTGCGCAGCCAGGCGGCGGCCTTCACAGCGTCTCTCCCCGCTCGGCCGCCAGCGCGGCCACGGCCGACACGAACACCTCGGCCCGGTGCGCGTAGTTGCGGAACATGTCGAGGCTGGCGCAGGCCGGGCTCAGCAGCACGGCGTCGCCCGCGCGCGCCTGGCCGAAGCACCAGGCAGTGGCGGCTTCGAGCGTGCCGAAGCCCTGCATCGGCACGTCGGTGCCGGCCAGCGCCTCCTGGATCGCGGGCGCGTCGCGGCCGATCAGGGCGATGGCGCGCGCGTAGCGCGCCACCGGTTCGGCCAGCGGGCTGAAGTCCTGGCCCTTGCCGTCGCCGCCCAGGATCACGACCAGCCGGGCCGGGTCGCGGTCCGAGCCCAGGCCGTTGAGCGCGGCCACCGTGGCGCCGACGTTGGTGCCCTTGCTGTCGTCGAAGGCCTCGACGCCGCCGAGCAGGCCCACGGGCTCGACGCGGTGCGGCTCGCCGCGGTACTCGCGCAGCCCGTGCAGCATGGTGCCCATCGGGCAGCCGATGGCGCTGGCCAGCGCCAGCGCCGCCAGCGCGTTGGCGGCGTTGTGGCGGCCGCGGATGCGCAGCGCGTCCGCCGGCATCAGGCGCTGCAGCCGCACCTGCGGCTGCTCGTCGCGGCGCCGGCGCGGGCCCGGGTCGTCGTCGCCCAGCGCGCGCACCAGCCAGGCCACGCCGCGCTCTTCGATCAGGCCGAAGTCGTTGGGCGCGCGCGGCTCGTCCAGGCCGAAGCGCACCACCTCGCGCGAGACCACGCGCGGGCGACCGCCGCGCACGCTGGCCTTGACCACGGTCGGCGGCGGCACCATGGCCAGCACGGTGGGATCGTCGCGGTTGACGACCATCACCGCCTGGCGGCCGTAGATGGCGGCCTTGGCGCGGGCGTAGGACTCCATGTCGCCGTGCCAGTCGAGGTGGTCCTGCGTGACGTTGAGCACCACCGCCGCGTCGGGCTCGAAGCCCTGCACGCCGTCGAGCTGGAAGCTGGAGAGCTCCAGCACCCAGCCTTCGGGCAGGTGCGAGAACAGCGGCGCCGGCGCGGGCGGCGGCGGCAGCGCGGGGCCGGCCTCGGCCGGCTCGGCGCCCTCCCGCGGCCGCTCGGCGGCGCCGTCCTGCGCTGCGGC
>NZ_VIDQ01000025.1 GCF_009760915.1 Azohydromonas aeria | reverse complement strand
CCGGGCGCACAGGCTGCGGCGCCCGTCCCGGCCACGGCCCCGGTGCCCGTGTCGGTGCCTGCACCCCTGCCCGTGCCCGCCACGGCGCCGGCCGCAGCCCCCCTGCCCGCACCGGCGGCCTCCCGGGCGGCGGGCGCGGCGCCCACGATGCAGGCGCCTGCACCTGTGGCGGCTCCTGCCGCTGCGACGGCCCGTGTGCCCTTCCCCCTGCCCGCGCCGGTGCGGGCCGCGGCCGCGACCCCGGCTGCGCCCGTGGCCGCCTCGCCGGTACAAGGCCGCCTGGCGTGGGCCAACGGCGACGTCTACGAAGGCTCGCTGCTCGCCGGACGCCCTCAGGGCGAAGGCCGCATGCGCTACGCCTCGGGCGACGTCTACAGCGGCCCCTTCGTCGCCGGGCTGCCCGAAGGCCAGGGCCGCTACGCCTGGAACAACGGCGACGTCTACGTCGGCGCCTTCAAGGCCGGGCGCAAGCACGGCCACGGCACGCTGACCTGGCGCAACGGCGACCGCTGGGAAGGCGAGTTCGACAACGACGAGCAGTACGACGCGGGCGAGTTCACCGCGGCAGGCGCGCCGACGGCCCCCATCGCGCCGGTGGTGGCCGCGCCGCTGCCGGGCGGCCCGGCCGCCGGGGCTGCGGGGGCCGCGGGGCGCAGCGCCGCCACCGCCGCGGCCGAGATTGCCGCGCCCAAGCCCTGAGCAGCGCGGGGGTGGGCCGTGGCTGTCCCTAGAATCGGCGCCATGGCCCATCCCCAGTTCAAGTGCAGCGTCAAGGTGCAGTTCCTGCCCGAGCAGTCACAGTCCGGCCAGCACGCCTGGGCGTACACCGTGACCATCACCAACGCCGGCGACATCACGGCCCAGCTCGTGGCGCGACGCTGGCTCATCACCGATGCCACCGGGCATGAGGAAGAAGTGCGCGGGCTGGCCGTGGTGGGGCACCAGCCGGTGCTCAAGCCCGGCGAGTCCTTCGAGTACACCAGCTGGACCAGCCTGCCCACGCCGCAGGGCACCATGCGCGGCACCTTCTTCTGCATGACCGAGGAGGCGCGGCCCTTCGAGGCCGAGATACCGGAGTTCATGCTGGCCCATCCGGGCGCGCTGCATTGACGGCGCCTTCCGCGGCGCGCTGACAGGCCCATGGCCGGCGCCCGATCCGCCTCGGCGTGGGACCTGACCGCGCTGCTCAACGCCGCCGACCCGCGCGCCCTGCGCGCCGAGCGCCACCTGTGGCTCATCCGCCTGCTGGAGTGGCTGCGCCATGACCCGCCGCAGCGCGCGGCCGAGGGCGCCACGCCCGCGGCGCTGCTGCGGCTGCGCCACCTGCTCAACGTGCTGGAGCAGCACCCGCCGCACCGCGCGGCGGTGCGCGCGCTGCTGCAGCGCTTCTGGCGCGAGGTGGATGCCGCGGCGCTGTTCGCCGACTTCGGCTTCCCGCACCGCGTGGCGCTGACCGGCGAGCTGCTGCGCCGGCTGCGCGAGCGCGTGCTGCCCGGCACGCCCGACACCGCCGACCTCGCCGAGCTGTTCCCGCTGCTGTTCGATGCTGCGGACGCCGAATGGATCGAGGCCATCGACGCCGACACGCTGCAGCGCCTGGCCGCGCTCATGGCGCCGGGCGGCGAGGAAGACGGGGCGCCCGATGCCGCGGCGGACGAGGACCCCACCGCCACGCCGCTGTCCGCGCCGCGCTGGCGCGACACCATGGCCGACGCCGTGACGCTCCTGGTGGGCGCGGTGCACGGCGCCGGGCTGTCGCCGCCGCTGCGCCGGCGCATGAGCCCGGCGCTGCTGGCCGGCGAGCCGTTTCGCCAGCTCACGCGCGCCAGCGAGCGGCTGCGCGACGCCGCGCGCGACGGCGACGCCGCGGCGCTGCTGCAGGAGGCGCATTACCTGCGCGCGCTGCTCGACGCCTGCCGGCGCGCCGCCGACAGCATCGCCGAGCACCTGGAGGAGTTCGGCGTGTCGGTGGACATCGTCTACGACACCGAGCAGCTGCGCCAGCGCGCGCTGCGCATCGAGCGGCTGCTGGACTGCCTGCTCAGCCCCGGGCCCGCGCGCGAGCTGCAGCTGCTGACGCTGCAGCTGGTGCGGGGGCTGCGCGAGCGCGAGGGCGTGCGCACGCTGCTGACGGCGCAGTACGGGCAGCTCGCGCGCAAGATGACCGAGCGCAGCGCCGAGGCCGGCGAGCACTACATCACCCGCGACCGTGCCGAGTACGCGGTCATGTTCCGCCGCGCCGCCGGCGGCGGCGTGGTGATGGCGGGCACCACGTTCCTGAAGTTCGCCATCGCCGCGCTGGGGCTGTCGGCGTTCTGGGGCGGGCTGCTGGCCGGGCTGAACTACGCCGCCAGCTTCGTGCTGATCATGCTGCTGCACTGGACCGTGGCCACCAAGCAGCCGGCGATGACGGCGCCGGCCCTGGCGGCGCGGCTGCGCGGCAGCCAGCACGACGAGGAGGGCTTCGTCGACGAGGTGGTGCACCTCATCCGCTCGCAGTCCGCGGGCATCCTGGGCAACCTGGCGCTGGTGGCGCCGCTGGTGCTGGCGGTGCAGGCGCTGGCCTGGTGGGCGCTGGACGCGCCGCTGGTGGACGCGAAGCAGGCGACCTACGTGCTGCACAGCCTGTCGCTGGCGGGCCCGACGCCGCTGTACGCGGCCTTCACCGGCGTGCTGCTGTTCGCCAGCTCGGTGATCGCGGGCTGGGTGGAGAACTGGTTCGTCTTCAACCGCCTGGATAGCGCCATCGCCTGGAACCCGCGCATCGTGGCGCGGCTGGGCGCGGCGCGCGCGCGGCGCTGGGCGGCGTGGACGCGCGCCAACGTCTCCGGGCTGGCGGCCAACGTCTCGCTGGGGCTGATGCTGGGCCTGACGCCCGCGCTGGCGGGCTTCTTCGCGCTGCCGCTGGACGTGCGCCACGTCACGCTGTCCACGGGACAGCTGGCCGCGGCCGCCGGCGCGCTGGGCTGGGCCGTCGTGGACGAGCCGGCCTTCTGGTGGTGCGTGGCGGGCATCGCGGTCACGGGGCTGCTCAACGTGGGCGTGAGCTTCTACCTGGCGCTGCGCCTGGCGCTGCGCGCGCGCGGGCTGCACCTCAAGGAGCGCGCGCACCTGGCGGCGGCGCTGCGCCGGCGCATCCGGCGCCAACCGTGGAGTTTGTTGGTGCCCGAGCGCTGAAAGCACTCGGACGTCAGTTACGCGTCACCCTTGGCCTTCATCGTCGTCGCGTTCGCCGCCGCGGCGGCCGCTGAACATCGTCCACCAGACGATGAAGACCAGTAGCGCCAGTGCTGCAAGTGATTCGAGAAGTATCAATCCCATTGACGAAGCTCAATTCAGGTTTTGGTGCGGATGCCCGATAACCAATGAGCCGGCACTTTGCATCACGCCGGGAAGGCGCCATGGAAAACATCACACTGATCGAACGCTTCACCCGCTACTTCGAGATCCTGCCGGCCCGCGATGACGCCACGCGGCGCGAGGTCTTGCGGGTGCGGCATGCCGTGTACTGCGAGGAGCTCGGCTACGAGCCGGTCACGGCCGAGGGCCTGGAGCAGGACGAGCACGACGAGTACTCGGAGTTTGCGCTGGTGCGCCACCTGGCCTCCGGGCGGCCCGCGGGCTGCGTGCGGCTGATCAAGCATCCGGGCCAGGCCGACTGGCGCTTTCCCTTCGAGCGCGCCTGCGGCGACACGCTCAAGCCCGACTACATGGACCCGGCGCACCGCGCCAGCGCCACCGAGGTGTCGCGCCTGGCGGTGCACCAGGACTTCCGGCGCCGCCGCGGCGAGTACGACAGCCCCGAGGGCGGCGGCAACGCGGTGGTCGACAGCAGCGACCGGCAGTACCCGCTCATCGCCATGGGGCTGTTCCTGGGCGCCACGGCCATGATCCTCAACCACGGCAGCGAGCAGAGCTTCGTCATGGTCGAGCCGCGGCTGTCGCGGCTGCTGCACAGCTGCGGCCTGAACTACACGCTGGTGGGCCAGATCGTCGAGCACCACGGCAAGCGCGGCCCGTTCCGCACGCAGCGCCCCGAGATCCTGAAGAACCTGCGCGAGGAAGGCCGCGCGCTGCTGGAGCACATGCGCCAGGTGCTGCGCTGACGCGCGGCGGCGCCGTGACCGCGCCCGGCGCGGGGCCACAATTCGCGCCATGTCCGAGCCCCTCGCCCTCCGTATTCCCCGTATCCCGCGCCGCGGCGGCGCGGCCCTGCACGCCCTGGCGCTGGCGGCGCTGCTGGCGGGCTGCGCCGGCGTGCCGCTGAACCCGCCTGCGCCCGTGTCCGCGCCCGCCCCGGCGGTGCGAGCGCCCGAAGCCGGGCCCGGCGCCGCGCCCGGTGCGGCGCTGCTGCGCCCGCGCGCGCGCTGGCAGCCCGTGGACTGGTCCGAGCTGCCGGGCTGGGACGGCGACCGCGTGCTCGAAGCCTGGCAGGCGCTGCATCGCAGTTGCGAACGCCCGGCGCCGGGCTGGGCTGCCACCTGCGCCGACGTGCTGCTCAACGCACCGGCCGACGAGGCCGCCGCGCGCGCCTGGCTGAAGGCCCGGCTGCAGCCGTACCGGGTGGAGAGCCCCGAGGGCGCCGCCGAGGGGCTCATCACCGGCTACTACGAGCCGCTGATCGAAGCCAGCCGCACCCCGCGCGGCGCCTTCGCCGTGCCGCTGCACCGCCCGCCGGCCGACCTGGCCATGCGCCGCCCCTACTGGACGCGCCAGCAGCTCGACACGCTGCCCGCCGCAGGCGCGGCGCTGCGCGGGCGCGAGATCGCCTACGTGGCCGACCCGCTGGACGCGCTGGTGCTGCAGATCCAGGGCTCGGGGCGGCTGCGCGTGACCGAGCCCGACGGGCGCCAGCAGCTGGTGCGGCTGGCCTTTGCCGGGCACAACGACCAGCCCTACAAGTCGGTCGGGCGCTGGCTCATCGAGCAGGGCGAGATCCGGGCCGAGCAGGCGTCCTGGCCCGGCATCAAGGCCTGGGCGCGCGCCAACCCGCGCCGCGTGCAGGAGATGCTGTGGGCCAACCCGCGCGTGGTGTTCTTCCGCGAGGAGGCGCTGCCCGATCCGCAGATGGGCCCACGCGGGGCGCAGGGCGTGGCGCTCACGCCCGGGCGCTCCATCGCGGTCGATCCGCAGAGCATTCCCTACGGCACGCCGGTGTGGCTGGCCAGCACCGAGCCGCTGGGCGCGCAGGCGCTGCAGCGCCTGGTGGTGGCGCAGGACACGGGCAGCGCCATCGTCGGCGCGGTGCGCGCCGACTTCTTCTGGGGCTGGGGCGATCACGCCGAGCAGCAGGCCGGGCGCATGAAGCAGCCGCTGCGGCTGTGGGTGCTGTGGCCGCGCCCGCCGCAGAGCTGAGGCGCGGCCCGATCCGCGCTCCGGGGCGCGGCCGCTGAAACCGCCCGGCGCCGGCCCGGGACACGCCGCGGCGCAACAGCCCGCCGCCGCGGCGCCCGCGCCGCGCCCCGCCCCCCTATGATCCTTCGCACGGCAGGCTGCGCACCTGCTGCCGCGCCGCGGCGCGGTACTCCAGGGCTGTCGGGGGGAAGCACATGGTGGTGAGTCCGGGACTACGCAGGGAAAGCGCGGCCGTGCTGGCGCTGGCCGCGGCGTCGCTGCCCGTGGCCGCAGCCGCCGCCACGGCGCAGCCCGTACCGGCGCCGCGGCTGTCGGAGCTGAGCCTGGAGGAGCTCGGCGACATCGAGGTGACTTCGGTGTCGCGCCGCGCCGAGCGGCTGTCGGAGGCGCCGGCGGCCGTGTTCGTGATCTCGGCCGAGGACATCCGCCGCAGCGGCGCCACCTCGCTGCCCGAGGCGCTGCGGCTGGCGCCCAACCTGCAGGTGGCGCGCATCAGCGCCGCCTTCCATGCCGTGGGCAGCCGCGGCTTCAACAGCAACACCGCCAACAAGCTGCTGGTGCTCATCGACGGGCGCTCGGTGTACACGCCGCTCTTCGGCGGCGTGTTCTGGGACGCGCAGCAGCTGCCGCTGGAGGACATCGAGCGTATCGAGGTCATCAGCGGCCCGGGCGGCACGCTGTGGGGCGTCAATGCGGTCAACGGCGTCATCAACGTCATCACCCGCTCCGCGGCGCAGACGCAGGGTGCCGAGGTCGTGGCCGGCGCGGGCAACCGCGAGCGCGAGGTCTCGGCGCACTACGGGCTGGCGCCGGGCGGCGACGCGGCGCGGGCGCTGCGGCTGTGGGCGCGGCACGTGGCCTTCGAGCGCACGCGCACGCTCGCCGGCGCGTCCGCGGGCGATGCCGGGCACATGGCGCAGGCCGGGCTGCGCGGCGACTGGGAGCTCGCCGGCGGCGCGCGCGCCATGTTCCAGGCCCAGCTCTACGACGGCACGCGCGAGGCGCCCATTCCCGGCGCGGTGGAGATCCCCGGCGCGGCGCTGCAGGTCGGCCGCACCGCGCTGAGCGGCGGCCACGTGCTCGGCCGCTGGGAGCAGCGCCTGGCCAGCGGCGGCACGCTGACGCTGCAGGGCTACTGGGACCGCACCGAGCGCCGCCTGGGCTTCCGGGACACGCTCGACACGCTGGACCTGCAGCTGCAGCACGCGCTGCAGCCCGGCGCGCGCCATGCCGTGGTCTGGGGCGCGCAGCTGCGCCACGACCGCGACGACTTCGAGGGCGCCGACGCCGGCGTGCTGATGCAGCCCGTGCAGCGGCGCCAGTGGAGCTACAGCCTGTTCGGACAGGACGAGATCGCGCTGCGCGAGGGGCTGCGCCTGACGCTGGGCGCGCGCGCCGAGCACAACGCCTACACCGGGCTGGAATTCCTGCCCAGCGCGCGGCTGGCCTGGCAGTGGGCGCCGACGCAGCTGCTGTGGGGTGCGCTGTCGCGCACGGTGCGCGGCCCGACGCGGCTGGACCGCGACCTGCTCAATCCCGGGCGCGACGGCCAGCCCACGGTCAGCGGCAATCCCGCCTTCAAGGCCGAGGTGGCGCGCGTGGCGGAACTGGGCTGGCGCGGCCAGCCCGGCGCGGGCGTGAGCGCCTCGGCCACCGTGTTCCATGCCGCCTACGACCGGCTGCGCTCGCTGCAGCCCGCCTCCGGGGGCACGGTGCTGACCTTCGACAACGGGCTGGAGGGCCACGTCGACGGGCTGGAGCTGTGGGGCAGCTGGCAGCCGCTGCCCGACTGGCGGCTGCACGGCGGCTTCAACCGGCTGTGGCAGGACCTGCGCGCGCGCGCGGGCTACCTGGACGCCGGCAACGTCGCCTTCACCGAGGGCACCAGCGCGGCGCGGCAGTGGATCGTGCGCTCGCAGCTGGACCTGCCGCGGCGCACCGAGCTCGACGTGATGCTGCGCGGCGTCTCGGCGCTGGCGCAGCCGGCGGTGCCGTCCTACGTCGCGCTGGACCTGCGCCTGGGCTGGCGGCCGAGCCCGGGGGTGGAGGTGTCGCTGTCGCTGCAGAACGTGCTCGACGGCGGCCACGGCGAGTTCGGGCCGGTGGCCACGCGCACCGAGATCGGCCGCGCGGCCTTCGTGCGGCTGGTGCTGCGGTCCGCGGGGCCCTGAGGGCGATGACCGGACACGCCGCCGCTCGCCATGCGCCCGCGCAGCCGCGCCGGCGCGCGGTGCTGCGCCGCCTCTGGAGCGGGCTGCCGGCGGCGCTGCTGCTGGGCCTGGCCACCTCGCCGGCGCAGGCCCAGGCGCCGAGCGCCGCGGAGTACCAGGTCAAGGCTGCGTTCCTGGTCAAGTTCGGCAGCTACGTCGAGTGGCCGGCGCCGGTGTTCGAAGGGCGCGACAGCCCTTTCGTCATCGGCGTGCTGGCCGCCGGCGCGGTGGCCGACGAGGTCGAGCGCGCGGCGGCCGGGGCGGTGGTGGACGGGCGCCCGGTGCTGGTGCGGCGCCTGGAGCGGCTGGAGCGCTCGGAGCCCTTCCCCGGAATGCACCTGCTTTTCATCGACCGCTCGCGCAGCGGCCTGCTCGCCGATACCCTGGGGCTGGCGCGCGGACGCCCGCTGCTGACGGTCACGGAGTCGGAGCAGGCGCTCGCGCTGGGTGTGATGGTCAACTTCGTGATCGTGGAGAACAAGGTCCGCTTCGACATCGCCCTGGCGCCGGCCGAGGCCAGCCAGCTCAAGATCAGCGCGCGGCTGCTGGCCGTGGCGCGCCGGGTGCTCAAGGGCTGAGGCACCATGGCCGGGCGTCGTCCCTCGCTGCGGCGCAAGCTGCTGGCCGTGGTGCTGCTGACCACGCTGGCGGCGGTGGTGGTGGCGCTGGGGGCGATGATCGGCTACGACCTGCGCGCCTACCACCGCGGCTGGGTGGACGACGTGACGGCCCAGGCCGAGCTGGTGGGCAGTGCCAGCGCCGCGGCGCTGAGCTTCGACGATGCGCGCGTGGCCCAGGAGAACCTGGCGCTGCTGCGGCTGCAGCCCAAGGTGCGCGCCGCGGCGATCTACACCGCGCAGGGCCGGCTCTTCGCCAGCTACGGCGCCGGTAGCGCCGCGGCGCGCGTGCCCGAAGCGCCGCAGGCCGAGGGCGCGCGCGTCGAGGGCGGCGAGCTGCTGGTGTTCAAGCCCGTGCGCGACGACGGGCAGCTCGTCGGCACGGTGTTCCTGCGCGCGCGCTACGAGCTGCACGACCGGCTGCTCAAGTACGGCGGCATCGCCCTGATCGTGACGCTGGTGGCCATGGCGGTGGCGCTGGCGCTGTCCTCCTGGCTGCAGCACCGGGTGACGGGGCCGGTGCTGGAGATCGCGGCCGTGGCGCAGGACGTGGTGCGCCGGCGCGACTACTCGCGCCGCGCGCGCCGCGTCAGCGACGACGAGACCGGCGCGCTGGCGCAGGCCTTCAACGAGATGCTCGCCGAGATCGAGCAGCGCACCCGCGCGCTGGAGGACTCCAACCGCGACAAGGCGCGCGAGGTCGAGGAGCGGCGCGCGGCGCAGCAGGAAGTCATGCGCCTGAACGAGCAGCTGGAGCAGCGCGTGCAGGAGCGCACCGCGCAGCTGGAGGCCTCCAACCGCGAGCTGGCCGCGGCCAGCGAGGCCGCACAGCAGGCCAACCGCGCCAAGAGCGAGTTCCTCTCCAGCATGAGCCACGAGCTGCGCACGCCGCTCAACGCCATCATCGGCTTCGGCCAGCTGCTGGCCGCCGACAATGGCGCGCAGCCGCAGCGCCTGAAGCTCTTCACCGAGCACATCGTGGGCGCGGGGCGGCACCTGCTCACGCTCATCAACGAGATCCTGAACCTGGCGCAGATCGAGGCCGGGCGGGTGTCGCTGTCGCTGGAGCCGGTGCACGCGGCCGAGGTGCTGGCCGAGTGCCGCACCATGGTCGAGGCGCTGGCGACGCGCCGGGGCATCACGCTGGACTTCCCCACCGACTGCGCCGACGCCGTGATGGCCGACCGCACGCGGCTCAAGCAGGTGCTGCTCAACCTGCTGTCCAACGCCGTCAAGTACAACCGCGACGCCGGCGCCGTGACGGTGGCGTGTTCGCGCCAGGAGGAGGCGCGGCTGCGCATCGCCGTGCGCGACACCGGCGCGGGGCTGCGCCCGGAGCAGCTCTCCGCGCTGTTCCAGCCCTTCAACCGCCTGGGCCAGGAAGGCGGCCCGCAGGAAGGCACCGGCATCGGGCTGGTGGTGACGAAGCGGCTGGTGGAGCTGATGGCCGGCAGCATCGGCGTGGAAAGCACGCCGGGCGTGGGCAGCGAGTTCTGGGTCGAGCTGCCGTTGGCCACGCTGCAGGCCGCGCCCGCGCCGGGCCAGGAGGCGCTGTCCCCCGGACTGGCCCCGGCGCCGGGCGAGCTCGCCACGGTGCTGTGCGTGGAGGACAACCCGACCAACCTGCAGCTGGTCGAGGCCATCCTGCTGGCGCGCCCGGCGCTGCGGCTGCTGACGGCGCGCGACGGCGAGTCCGGCGTGGCGCTGGCGCGCGCGCACCAGCCGCAGGTGATCCTGATGGACAACCACATGCCCGGCATGAGCGGCCACGAGGCGCAGGCGCTGCTGCACCGCGACCCGGCCACGGCGCACATCCCCGTCATCGCGCTGACCGCCGACGCCATGCCCGAGGCGGTGCAGCAGGGGCTGGCGGCGGGCTACTTCCGCTACCTGACCAAGCCGGTCGATCCGGCCGAGCTGCTGGCGGCCATCGACGCGGCGCTGGCGCACGGGCGCGCGCAGCAGCCGGCCTGACGCGGCCGCGGCACCGGCCTCAGGCCAGCGACAGCCGCTCGAACAGCACCACGCGCTCCACGGCCGGGCGAATGCCGATCCACTCGCCGACCTGGTGGTCGTGGTGCGCCGGCACGCGCGCGAGCACCTGCTCGCCGCCGGGCAGGCGCAGCGTGTAGAGGAACTCCGCGCCGCGGAAGGCCTTGCGCTCGATGCGCGCCTTCACGGGGCTGGCGTCGTCGTGGACCACGTCGTCGGCGCGCAGCAGCACGTCGCAGTCGCCCGGCGCCGGCGCGGCCGCCGGCGGCGTGCCCAGCGCGCCCAGCGGCGACTCCACGCGCCGGCCCTGCGCGTCGGCCACCACGCGCGCCGGCGCCAGCACGCCCTGGCCGATGAACTGCGCCACGAAGCGGCTGGCCGGCTCGTGGTAGAGGCTCCAGGCGTCGCCCCACTGCTCCAGCCGGCCCTGGTGCATCACGCCGATGGCGTCGCCCAGCGCGAAGGCTTCGAGCTGGTCGTGCGTGACCACCAGCGCCGTGGTGCCGTGCTGGCGCAGGATCTGGCGCACGTCGTGCGCCAGCCGCTCGCGCAGCTCCACGTCCAGGCTGGAGAAGGGCTCGTCGAGCAGCAGCAGCCGCGGCGCGGGCGCCAGCGCGCGCGCCAGCGCCACGCGCTGCTGCTGCCCGCCGGAGAGCTGGTGCGGCGCGCGCCCGGCGGCATGCGCCAGGCCCACCAGCTCCAGCATCTGCTGCACGCGCTCGCGCCGCTGCCCGCGCGGCAGGCCGTGCAGCCCGTAGGCCACGTTCTGCGCCACGCTCAGGTGCGGAAACAGCGCGAAGTCCTGGAACACCATGCCGATGCGCCGCCGCTCGGCCGGCACAAAGTGCCCGCTGGCGGCGTCCTCGATCACCTCGCCGTCCATGGCGATGCGCCCGGCGGCGAGCCGCTCCAGCCCGGCCACGGCGCGCAGCAGCGAGGTCTTGCCGCAGCCCGAGGGGCCCAGCAGCACGCCGATCTGGCCGGCTTCGAGCGCCAGCGACACGCCGTCCACCGCCGGACGAACGCCGGCAGCGCGTGAATAACGGACGCTCACGTCCCGGGCCTGCAGAAACATCCTCCTATCATATCGAGGAGGGGTTGATTGAAAATGGTTCTCATTATTTCTACAGCGCCGCGCTCGCCTGTAACGCGGGCGCAAGGCTGCGATGCGGGCCGCGCCGGGGTGGCCCGGGCCGGGGGGAAGGCGCGATGCGCACGCTGCTGAGCCTGCTGTGCCTGGCCCTGGCGCTGCCGGTGGCGGCGATCCTGGGCGCGTGGTTCAGCTTCGACGCGCAGGCGCTGGCGGTGCTGCGCCACCAGGCGCAGACGGTGCTGGGCGGCTACGCGCTGGAGTCGCTGTGGCTGGCGCTGGGCGTGGCCGCGGGCGTGACGCTGCTGGGGCTGTCCACCGCGGTGGCGGTGGCGCTGTACCGCTTTCCGGGGCGCGGCGTGTTCGAGTGGGCGCTGCTGCTGCCACTGGCCATGCCGGCCTACGTGCTGGCCTACGCCTACACCGACGCGCTGCAGTTCAGCGGCCCGGTGCAGACGGGGCTGCGCGCGGCCTTCGGCTGGCAGGGCGCGCTGTGGCCCGACGTGCGCAGCCTCTGGGGCGCGGTGGCGCTCTTCGTGCTGAGCCTCTACCCCTACGTGTACCTGCTCACGCGCGCGGCGCTGGGCGAGCGCGCGGAGCACATGATGGACGCGGCGCGGCTGCTGGGCGCGGGCCCGTGGCGGCGGCTGGCCACCGTGGCGCTGCCGCTGGCGCGCCCGGCCGTGATCGCCGGCGCCGCGCTGGCGCTGATGGAGACGCTGGCCGACTACGGCGTCGGCGCGTACTTCGGACTGTCCACCTTCACCACCGGCATCTACCGCGCGTGGCTGTCCATGAACGACGCCACCGCCGCGGCGCAGCTGGCGTCGATGCTGCTGGTGGTGGTGGCGCTGCTGCTGGCGCTGGAGCGGCGCGCGCAGTCGCGGCTGCGCTTCTCGAACGCGCGCGGCGCCGCGCCCCCCTCCGGCGCCGCGCAGCCGCGGCGCCTGCGCGGCGCGGCGGCCGCCGCGGCCGTGGCGGTGTGCGCGCTGCCGGTGCTGCTGGGCTTCGTGCTGCCGGCGGGCTGGCTGGGCGCGATGCTGTGGCGCGAGGCCACCGGCAGCGAGTTCGGGCTGCCGCTGGAGCGCTTCGTGGAATGGGCCTGGGCCAGCTTCCGGCTGGCCGCCATGGCCGCCACTGCGGCCACGGCGCTGGCGCTGGCGCTGGGCTTCGCGCTGCGCCAGCGCCGCGAAGGCGCGGCGCGCACGCCGGACCTGCTGCCCGTGGGCGTGCGCGTGCTGTCGCTGGGCTACGCGGTGCCCGGGGCGGTGGTGGCCATCGGCATCCTGCTGCCGGTGTCCTGGGTGCAGGCGCGCTGGCCGGCGCTGGGCGCGGCGGCGCTGTTCACCGGCACGGCCGCGGGGCTGCTGTTCGCCTACCTGGTGCGCTTCTCGGCCGTGGCGCTGCAGAGCGTGGAGGCCGGCTACACGCGCGTGCCGCTGGCCATCGACGAGACCTCGCGCATGCTCGGCGTCGGGCGGCTGCGGCTGTTCGCGCGCGTGCACCTGCCGCTGCTGTCGCGCTCGGCCTGGGCCGCGGCGCTGCTGGTGTTCGTGGACGCGATGAAGGAGCTGCCCGCCACGCTGGTGCTGCGCCCCTTCGGCAGCGACACGCTGGCGGTGGTGGCCTACAACCTGGCGCGCGACGAGCGGCTGGCCGAGGCCTCGCTGCCGTCGCTGGCGATCGTGGCGGTGGGGCTGCTGCCGGTGATGCTGCTGGCGCGCACCGTGGGGCGCCCGGCGGGCGCCGGCGCCTGATCCGGCAGGCGGCCCGGCCGGCCGCGAGCGCGGCGGCCGGGCGCGGGGCGCTTACTTGTAGCCCACGCGGTCCAGCATCTGCTGGACCTTGGCCTGGTTGGCGCCGATGGCGGCGATGGGCACCGACTCCTGCTTGAAGTCGCCCAGCGCGTCCAGTGCCGGGTTGCCCAGCTTGACGCCACGCGCCACCGGCCACTCGTTGTTGCCGTTGGCGAAGTAGCCCTGCGCCTCGTCGCCGGCCAGGTACTCCAGGAAGCGCACCGCGGCGTCGCGGTTCTTGGCGTGCGCCGCCACGGCGCCGCCGGCCACGTTGACGTGCGTGCCCGCGCCCTGCTGGTCGGGGAAGACCACGGCCACCTTCTCCATCACGGCGCGGTCCTCGGCCTTGTCCGAGCGCATCAGCCGCGCGAGGTAGTAGCTGTTGGTCACCCCCACCTGGCACTCGCCGCTGGCCACGGCCTTGATCTGGTCGGTGTCGCCGCCCTTGGGCGCGCGCGCCATGTTGTCCACCACGCCCTTGAGCCAGGCCTCGGTCTTCTCCGCGCCCATGCGCTCGACCATCGAGCCGAACAGCGACAGGTTGTAGGGATGCGAGCCGGAGCGGGTGCAGACGCGGCCCTTGTTCTTCGGGTCACCCAGCTCGGCGTAGGTGTCCACGTCCTCCTTCTTCACGGTGGCCTTGTTGTAGACCACCACGCGCGCGCGGGTCGAGAAGCCGAACCAGGCCGCGCCCTTGCCGGCGTCGGTGCCGCGCAGCGCGGCCGGGATGCGCGACTCCAGCGTGGCGGACTTCACCGGCTGGAACAGCCCCTCCTGCTCCGCCTTGACCAGCCGCGCCGCGTCCACCAGAAGCACCACGTCGGCCGGGCTGGAGGCGCCCTCGTTCTTCAGCCGCGTGAGCACGCCGGCGTCGTCGCTGTCGATGCGGTTGATGCGGATGCCCGTGGCCTTGGTGAAATTGGCGTACAGCGCCTCGTCGGTCTGGTAGTGGCGCGCGCTGTAGAGATTGAGCACCTTGTCGTCGGACTGGGCCTGGGCGCCGGCAAAGCCCAGCGCCATCGAGATCGCGAGCAGGCCCAGGCGGGCCGTCTTGGGGAGGTTCATCGTGCAGCTCCGGTGGTTGCAGCGTCGGTGTCGGAAGATGAATGATCAAACGAGAACGATTCCCGTTTGCGTGCGCAGTTTAACCACAGGGCTGACCGCTCCATGACGGCGCCGGACGCGCCGCGCGCGGGGCGGCTGCTGCCCGCGGGCGCCGCGCCCTGGGCGCGGGTGCTGCTGCTGGCGCGCGCGCTGCGCGCCCTGGCCGACGGCGCCATGGCGGTGCTGCTGCCGGCGTACCTGCTGGCGCTGGGCCTGGACGCGCTGGCCGTGGGCGTGCTGAGCACGGCCACGCTGCTGGGGTCGGCGCTGGCGACGCTGGCCGTGGGCGCCTGGGGCCACCGCTGGCCGCCGCGGCGGCTGCTGCGCGGCGCGGCGCTGCTGATGGCGGCCACCGGCGCGGGCTTCGCGGCGCTCTCCGGCTTCTGGCCGCTGCTGCTCGTTGCCTTCATCGGCACGCTCAATCCCAGCTCGGGCGACGTCAGCGTGTTCCTGCCGCTGGAGCACGCGCGGCTGGCGCAGGCGGCGCCGGGCGGCGCGCGCACCGCGCTGTTTGCCCGCTACAGCGTGCTGGCCGCGGCCTGCGCCGCCGTGGGCGCTCTGGGCGCGGGCATCCCGCAGGCGCTGGCGCGGCTGGGCGTGGAGCCGCTGGCGGCGCTGCGCGGCATGTTCGCCCTCTACGCCCTGCTCGGCCTGGCGCTGTGGGCGCTGTACGGGCGGCTGCCGCGCGACGGGGCCGCGCCGGCCGGCCATCCGGCAGATGCCCCGGCAAACGGTCCCGCGAACGGCGCGGCCGCCCGGCCTAGCGCGCTCGGCCCTTCGCGCCCGCTGGTGATGCGCCTGGCGCTGCTGTTCAGCGTGGACTCCTTCGCCGGCGGGCTGCTGGTGAACTCGCTGCTGGCGCTGTGGCTGCTGCAGCGCCACGGATTGCAGCCGGCGCAGGCCGGGCTGTTCTTCTTCGCTGCCGGGCTGCTGAGCGCCGCGTCGCAGCTGGCGGCGCCATGGCTGGCCGCGCGCATCGGGCTGCTCAACACCATGGTGTTCACGCACCTGCCGGCCAACGTCTGCCTGGTGGGCGCGGCGCTGATGCCTGACCTGACTTCGGCACTGGTGCTGCTGCTGGTGCGCGCGGCGCTGTCGCAGATGGACGTGCCCGCGCGCGGCGCCTACGTCATGGCCGCGGTCACGCCGGCGGAGCGCACCGCGGCGGCAAGCTTCACGGCGGTGCCGCGCAGCCTGGCTGCGGCGCTGGGCCCGAGCCTGAGCGCGGCGCTGCTGGCCGCGGGCTTCATGGCCGCGCCGCTGCTGCTGTGCGGGCTGCTCAAGATCGGCTACGACTTGGCGCTGTGGCGGGCGTGCCGGGGAGTGAAGCTGGAGGCGTGAGCCCCCCTCAAACCATTTCCTCCCGCACCGCGTACAGCGTGAGCTCCACGTCGTTGCGCACGCCGGTGGCCTCCAGCAACTGGGCCCGGCACTGCGCCACCTCGGCCACGGCCATATGCAGCAGCCCGGCGATCTCGGCCACGGTGCGGCCGCTGGCCAGCAGCCGGAACACCTCGTACTCGCGCGGCGAGACGCGCTCGCGCAGCGGCGCACGGCCACGCCGCGCCAGGGCGCCGTCGAGCTGCGCGCCCACGTCGGGCGGGATGTGCAGCCCGCCGGCCAGCACGGTGCGGATGGCCTGCTGGAACTGCGCCCCGTCCGCGCCCTTGCTCAGGCAGCCGGCGGCGCCGAGCTTCAGGCTGCGCACGGCGTACTGCTTGTCCGGGAAGGCCGAGAGCATCAGCACCGGCAGGCGCGGGCTCTCGCCGCGCAGCCGGCGCAGCAGGTCCAGCCCGGCGCGGTAGGGCATCTCGATGTCCATCAGCACCAGGTCGAAGCGCCGCCCCGACTCGGCCGCCGCGTCCACCAGGCGCAGCACCTCGGCGCCGTCGGCAGCCTCGGCCGCGGTCTCGACCCCGATCTCGTCGAGCACCCGGCGCAGCGCCTGGCGCAGCAGCGGGTGGTCGTCGCACAGCATGACTCGCGTGCTCATGGGCCTTCTCCCGGCGGCAACGGCAGCGGCAACCGCATGCGCACCGTGGTGCCCGAGCCCGGCGCGCTGGCCAGGGTGAGCCGGCCACCCCAGTGCGCCACGCGCTCGCGCAGCGCCAGCAGCCCCCAGCCTTGCGACAGCGCCTCGGGGCCGAAGCCCACGCCGTCGTCACCCACCTCCAGCAGCATCACCCCGGCCGGCGGCGACTCGACGTAGAGCCGCACCCGCAGCTGCTTCGCCCGCGCGTGGCGCGCCACGTTGGCCAGCAGTTCCTCCGCGCTGCGGTACACCGCGTCGGCCCAGTCCTGGGCGGACGGCGGCAGCTCCACGCCGGACTCGACCAGCATGCGCACGTCGGCCTGCAGCCCCTCGCGCTGCGCGAAGTCCTGCGCCAGCCACTCCAGCGCCGACCACAGCCCCGGCCATTCCAGCAGCCGTGGGCGCAGCGCGGTGGCCATGCGGTTGAGGTTGTCCACCGCCGCGTCGAGCAGGCCCCCCAGGCCGGCGCACTTGCCCGCCAGGTCGGGCTGCTCGCCCAGGCGGCGCTCGACCCAGCCCAGCTCCAGCTTCACCGCCACCAGCAGCGCGCCCAGATCACCGTGCAGCTGCTGCGCCAGCCGTGCCTGCATGCGCGCCTGCTGCGCCTCGGTGTGCTGCAGCAGCCCGCGCAGCCGGGCGACGTCGTCGCCCAGGTCGGGATGGACCAGGACGTTCATGCCGCCGCTCCCGCGGTCACCGCCGTCACCGTGGCGTCACGGAGCACCGCCGCGGTGCCGCCGCCCTGCGAGCGTGCGGTGCACCGTTCCAGGGCGGTGCGGCGGACAGGGCGGACGGCAGCGCCGGTGTGCAAGGAAATGGCAGCGGTGGGAAACATGGCGGTCATTTGCGCAAGCCCCGTGCCAGGGGAGTGACCGCGGAGCGCCTCCCTTATCCGGGGCGCTGTCCCGAGGCCCGCGCGCCCAGGTGCGCCAGCGGCAGCGCCGCGCCGGCCTTGACCTCGCCCAGCGAGAAGCTGGTGTGGAGGTCCTTCACGTTGGGCAGGTTCAGCAGGGTGTGGGTGGCGAAGCGGGCGAAGGCGTCCAGGTCGGTGGCGACCACCTGCAGCTCGAAGGTCCCGGCGCCGCTGATGTAGTGGCAGGAGGTGACCTCGGCCAGGGCGCGCAGCGCGTCCTCCAGCTCGCGCGTGGCGCTGCCGGTGTTGCGCTCGGCGTCCACGCGCACGAAGGCCAGCACCCCCAGGCCGATGCGGCGGCGGTCGAGCTCCGCCCGGTAGCCGGTGATCACGCCGCGCTGCTCCAGCGCCTTGACGCGGCGCCAGGTCGGCGCCGCGGACAGCCCGATGCGCTCGGCCAGCTCGGCGTTGGACAGCCGCGCGTCGCGCTGCAGCTCGTGGAGGATCGCCACGTCGTAGCGGTCGAGCAGCGCCGCGCCGGCGCCGCCCGGCACGGCCGATGCCCCCGAAGGAGGGAGCGCAGCGCCTTCCGGCGCCGCGTCCGCGCCGCTAGGGGTTTGCCCTGATTTCTTGGGTTTGAGCGCCATTGTTTCTCCGTGTCTGACACATCGGAAAGATTCTTGCGCAAGGGTGCTTGATTCGAGCAAAGAACGAAAGCCCTTGCCCTGCGTCAAAACCTAGACTGCCGCGATTCGATTCACCCCCGTTGGAAGGATCCGCCGCGATGAATGCCCCGTTGCCCGAAGCCGTACGCCTGGCGCTGGAGAAAGTGACGCTGGAGGACAAGTACGCGCTGGAGCGCGGGCGCGTGTTCATGAGCGGGGTGCAGGCCCTGGTGCGGCTGCCGATGCTGCAGCGCCAGCGCGACGCCGCCGCGGGCCTGAACACCGCGGGCTTCGTCAGCGGCTACCGCGGCAGCCCCCTGGGCGGCGTGGACCAGGCGCTGTGGACCGCGAAGAAGCACCTGGCGGCGCAACAGGTGGTGTTCCAGCCCGGGGTGAACGAGGAGCTGGCGGCCACGGCCGTGTGGGGCACGCAGCAGCTGGACCTCTACCCACAGACGAAGAAATTCGACGGCGTGTTCGGCCTCTGGTACGGCAAGGGCCCGGGCGTGGACCGCAGCGTGGACGTGTTCAAGCACGCCAACCTGGCCGGGACGGCGCGGCATGGCGGCGTGATCGCGGTGGCCGGCGACGACCACGTCTCGAAAAGCTCGACCGCGCCGCACCAGAGCGACCACGTCTTCAAGGCCGCCGGGCTGCCGGTGTTCTTCCCGTCGAGCGTGCAGGACATCCTCGACATGGGCCTGCACGCCTGGGCGATGAGCCGCTTCTCGGGGCTGTGGACGGGCCTGAAGACGATCCAGGAGGTGGTCGAGTCCAGCACCAGCGTGGACGTGGACCCGGAGCGCGTGCGCATCGTGCTGCCTGAGGACTTCGAGATGCCGCCGGGCGGCCTGCACATCCGCTGGCCGGACCCGCCGCTGGTGCAGGAGGCGCGGCTGATGGACCACAAGTGGTATGCCGCGCTGGCCTACGTGCGCGCCAACCGACTCAACCACGACGTCATCAGCGGCCCCGACGACCGCTTCGGGATCATCGCCACCGGCAAGGCCTTCAACGACACGCGCCAGGCGCTGTTTGACCTGGGGCTGGACGAGGCCGCGTGCCGGCGCCTGGGGCTGCGGCTGCACAAGGTCAACGTGGTGTGGCCGCTGGAGGCGAGCATCACGCGCGCCTTCGCGCTGGGGCTGCAGGAGATCCTGGTGGTCGAGGAGAAGCGCCAGGTCATCGAGTACCAGCTCAAGGAAGAGCTCTACAACTGGCGCCCGGACGTGCGGCCCAACGTGCTGGGGAAGTTCGACGAGCCCGAAGGCGACATGAGCGGCGGCGAATGGAGCCATCCGAACCCGAGCGGCCGCTGGCTGCTGCGCGCCAAGGCCGACCTCACGCCCGCGATCATCGCCAAGGCGATCGCCAAACGGCTGAAGAAGCTGGGCGTGGACGCCGACACCGCCGCGCGCATGGACGCGCGGCTGGCCGTGATCGAGGCCAAGGAAAAGGACCTGGCCGCGCTGGAGGCGCCCGGCGCCCCGGCCGCGGCGGAGCGCAAGCCGTGGTTCTGCAGCGGCTGCCCGCACAACACCAGCACGCGCGTGCCCGAAGGCTCTCGCGCGGTAGCGGGCATCGGCTGCCACTACATGGTCACGTGGATGGACCGCTCCACCAGCACCTTCACGCAGATGGGCGGCGAGGGCGTGTCGTGGGTGGGCCAGGCGCCCTTCACCACCGAGCCGCACGTGTTCGCCAACCTGGGCGACGGCACCTACCACCACTCCGGGCTGCTGGCGGTGCGCCAGTCCATCGCCGCGGGCGTGAACATCACTTACAAGATCCTGTTCAACGACGCCGTGGCCATGACCGGCGGCCAGCCGGTGGAAGGCCAGATGCGCGTGCCGGAGATGACGCAGGAGCTGGCCGCGGAAGGCGTGAAGCGCATCGTCATCGTCAGCGACACCGCGGACGCCTACCGCGCCATGCCGGGGCTGGCCGCCGGCGTCACGGTGCGCGACCGCACCGAGCTCGACGCCGTGCAGCGCGAGCTGCGCGAGGTGCCCGGCTGCACGGTGCTGATCTACGCCCAGACCTGCGCCACCGAGAAGCGCCGGCGCCGCAAGCGCGGGAAGATGGAGGAGCCCGCGAAGCGCGTGGTCATCAACGAGGCGGTGTGCGAGGGCTGCGGCGACTGCAGCGACAAGAGCAACTGCCTGTCGGTGGAGCCGGTCGAGACCGAGTTCGGCCGCAAGCGCCGCATCAACCAGAACAGCTGCAACCTCGACTATTCCTGCACCCAGGGCTTCTGCCCGAGCTTCGTCACGGTCGAGGGCGGGCAGCTGAAGAAGCCCAAGACCGACAAGGCACTCGATCCCGAGGCGCTGGCGCCCATCCCCGAGCCCACGCTGCCCGACGCGTCTCAGGCCTGGGGCATCGTGGTCGCGGGCGTGGGCGGCACGGGCGTGATCACCATCGGCCAGCTGCTGGGCATGGCGGCGCACCTGGAGGGGCGTGGCATCGTCACGCAGGACGCGGCCGGCCTGGCGCAGAAGGGGGGCGCCACCTGGAGCCACGTGCAGATCGCCGACACGCCCGCGGCCATCCACACCACCAAGGTGGACCTGGCCAAGGCCGACCTCGTCATCGGCTGCGACGCCATCGTTGCCGCCCTGCCCGTGACGCTGGCCGCGATGCAGCCCGGGCGCACCGGCGTGGCCCTGAACACCCACGGCGCGCCGACAGCCGCCTTCGTGCACCAGCCCGACTGGCAGTTCCCGCTCGGCCCCTGCCAGGACACGATCGCGCAGGCGGTGGGCCAGGAGCGGCTGCTGGCCTTCGACGCTGAAGCAGTGGCGGTGAAGCTGCTGGGCGACTCGATCTACACCAACCCGCTGCTGCTGGGCTGCGCCTGGCAGATGGGGCGCATCCCGCTGCGGCGCGACTCGCTGCGCCGCGCCATCGAGCTCAACGGCGTGCAGGTCGAGAAGAACCTGCGCGCCTTCGAGTGGGGCCGGCGCTGCGCGCACGACCTGGCCGCGGTGCAGGCGCAGTTCCAGGCGGCGCAGGTCATCAGCATCGTGCGCCGGCCGGCGCTCGACGACGTGATCGAGCGCCGGGTGGGCTTCCTGACCGCCTACCAGGACGCGGCCTATGCGCAGCGTTACCGCGACTTCGTCGAGCGCGTGCGCGCGGCCGAGGCGCCGCTGGGCTCGACGAAGCTGGCCGAGGCGGTGGCGCAGGGCCTGTTCAAGCTCATGGCCTACAAGGACGAGTACGAGGTGGCGCGGCTGCATGCCGACCCGGCCTTCGCCCAGCAGCTGGGCGGGATGTTCGAAGGCGACTTCAAGGTGGTGCACCACCTGGCGCCGCCGCTGTTCGCGAAGAAGAACGCGCGCGGCGAGCCGGTGAAGCAGGCCTACGGGCCGTGGATGCACGGCGCGATGCGGCTGCTGGCGCGCCTGAAGGGCCTGCGCGGCACGGCGCTGGACCCGTTCGGCCGCACGGCCGAGCGGCGCGAGGAGCGCGCGCTGATCGAGCAGTACCGCGCCAGCATCGAGGAGATGCTGGGCGGCCTGAGCCTGGAGAAGCTGGGGCTGGCGGTGCAGGTGGCGCGCATCCCGCAGCAGATCCGCGGTTTCGGCCACGTCAAGGCGCGGCACCTGGCGGCGGCGCGGCCGGAGTGGGAGCGGCTGATGGCGCAGTGGCGCGCGGGCGGGGTGAGGAAGGCGGCGTGAGGCGGGCTTGAAAAGGCAACGGCCCGTCGCGAAGGACGGGCCGTTGCACCGCTGACGCGCGTCAGGTCACGACGCCGTCTTCAACTGGTTGTCCACCTTGCTCACGCCCTTGACGCCCTTGACCAGCGTGGTGGCGTGGGTGCGGGCCGCGGCGTCGGGGGCCGAGCCCTTGAGCGTGACGACGCCGTCCTTGGTGTCCACGTCGATGTTGAGGGCGCTGAGCCGGGCGTCGGCGGCCAGCGTGGTCTTGACGCGGGTGGTGACGGCGGCGTCGCCGGCGGCCTCCTTGGCCTCGGCGCCGAGCTCGATGGCCTTTTCCTTGGTGGCGGCCGCGGCGGCGGCGATCTTGTCGCCGGCGGTGTCGGCAGCAGCGGCGATCCTGTCGCCGGCCTTGTCGGCGGCCACCGCCGCCTTGTCGCCCGCGGTGTCGGCCGTGGCCGCCGCCTTGTCCCTGGCCTCGGCCGCCGCGTCCCTGATGTTCTCGCCGGCCTGGCTCAGCGCGGCGGAGGCCGTGGCGGCGGCGTCGGAGGCGGTGGTCACCGGCGCCGGCGCGGTCTGATTCGTCACCACCGCCTCGGCCGGCTGGTTCTCGGAACGGGGGCTGCAGGCGGCCAGCGCGGCGGCCAGGGTGAGCGCGGCCAGGGCGGCGGGACGCAGGGACAGTTCAACCATCGAACACTCCTTGGGAATTGGGTTGTCCGGCCCTTGGCAAATCGCGCGCCCAGGCTGGCGGCTCCCGAGTGGCCCGAACCCCGTCAACCGGCCGCGCGCGGCGCCGGCACGCCCACCCACACCGCCGGGCGCGCGCCGGGCTGCCGGGCGCCGATCTGCAGCGTGGGCATCAGGTGCCGCACCTCGAAGCCGCGCCCGCGCAGGTGCGTCAGCAGCGCGGCCCAGGCCTCGGGCTCGACCTGGCGGTCGCGCGCCAGCACGCGCTGCAGCCGGCCCTGGCGGTCGGCGATCACGGCCACGCGGTAGGCCGGATCGACTTCCACCACCCAGTGGTCCTGGCGCCCGGCGGGCAGCCAGCGCAGCCCCGCCGGCAGCCAACTCACCTCGAAGCGCGCCGGCCCCTGCGGCAGCGCCAGGCCGCGCAGCCGCGTGGCGCTGCCGTCGCCGCGGCGGCATTGCTGCGTCATGGCCAGGCGCTGCCCGGGCTCGGCCCGCACGTCGGTGACGACGTCGGCGACGCAGCCGCGCCGCCCCGGCGTGCCGGCATGCGCCAGCTCGTACCAGGTGCCGCTGTAGCGGCCCAGGTCCAGCACCGGCACGGTGTCGATCGCGGTGCCGGCCGCCGTGGCCGGGTGCAGCCACGTCCCGGCCAGCGCCATCAGCAACGCCGACAGCACCAGCAGCCCCTGCACGCCACGCGGTACGCGCCGCGGCGCGGCACCCATCGAAGGAGAAGGCTGGCGATGCATGTCGGGCTCCTGTGGCCGGGGATGGCGCTGCAGGCACCATGCCCTGCAGCGGTCGATCCACTCTAGGGGCCACCCCCGGCCTGGGCTGTAGTCGCGCCGCGCCCGGTGTTGTCGGACGCTTCCCACACCGGGCCGGCGGCGCCGTCCCACGGGCCGCAGCCGCGCCGGCGCATGCGAAATCATTGCGTACGGTCCCGGACTGGCGTTCGGCTTTTCTGAATCGCCCAGTCAAGCCCCCTGAAGGCGGAGACCCAGGGTGATCCCGGATACTGGCGCCCCACCACGATGCGCAATGGCGTTCCACACATGGCCGAGCCCTCCGTCACCCGCTACAGCCCCGCGGCCGTGGCGCTGCACTGGCTGCTGGCCTTGCTGATCGTCGGCACCTTCGCGCTGGGCCTGTACATGCACGAGCTGCCGCTGTCGCCGCGGCGCCTGCAGCTCTACAGCTGGCACAAGTGGGCCGGCGTCGTGATCCTGGCGCTGTCGGCCCTGCGGCTGCTGGTGCGGCTGCGCGCGCCGCGCCCGCGCGACGTGGCCATGCTCGGCTGGCAGCGCCGTGCCGCGCACGCCACGCACCATGCGCTGTACCTGCTGTTCTTCGCCGTGCCGCTGGCGGGCTGGGCCTACAGCTCGGCCGCGGGCTTCCCGGTGGTGCTGTTCGGCGTGCTGCCGCTGCCGGACTTCGTGCCGGTGAGCAAGGAACTGGCCGCAACGCTCAAGGGTCTGCACAAGCTCCTGGCGCTGTCGCTGGGCGCGCTGGTGCTGCTGCACCTGGCGGCGGTGGCCAAGCACCAGCTCATCGACCGCGACGGCCTGCTCAACCGCATGCGGCTGCACCGCGCCCGAGCCTGACTCCCGGACCAGCAACCCAACCGCTCCCGACATGACCCTGACCGCCTCCCGACTCCTGTCCCCGCTGGCGCTGGCCGCCGCGCTGGCCGCCGCCCCGGCCTGGGCCCAGACGGCGCCAAAGCCGGCCGCCCCGGCCCCCGCGGCCAAGCCCGCGGCCGCGGCGCAGCTGGTGCCGGCGCAAAGCGAGATCACCTTCACCAGCCGCCAGATGGGCGTGCCGATGGAGGGGCGCTTCCGCCGCTTCGACGCGCAGGTGCAGTTCGACCCGAAGAAGCCCGAGGCTGCGCGCATCGCGCTCAAGGTGGACCTGGCCAGCATCGCCATGGGCGCGCCCGAGAGCGAGGCCGAGGTGGTCAAGGCCGAGTGGTTCAACACCGCGAAATTCCCGCAGGCCACCTTCACCGCCACCAGCGTCAAGGCGCTGGGCGGCGGGCGCTACGAGATGACCGGCCCCTTCGCCATGAAGGGCGTGTCGCGCGACATCACCGTGCCGCTGACGCTGGCCGCCGCCGGCCCCCACACGGTGGCCAGCGGCGCCTTCACGCTCAAGCGGCTGGAGTGGCGCATCGGCGAAGGCGAATGGGCCGACACCTCCATGGTCGCCAACGACGTGGCCGTGAAGTTCAAGCTCACCTTCAGCGGCCTGGCCGCGCAGTGACGCCGCCGTTTCCGATTCCCTGCGTCCCGGGCGCGAACCGTCCCGGGACGTCCCTTTCCCGCCAACCGAAGAACGCCACCACCATGAAGCACCTGATCAAGGCCGTCAGCGCCGCCGCCCTCGCCCTTGCCGCCGCCGCGCCGGCGCTGGCCGCGCCCGAGACCTACAACATCGACCCCGGCCACACCTTCGCGCGCTTCTCGTACAACCACCTGGGCTTCTCCACCCAGCTCAGCCGCTTCAACAAGACCAGCGGGAAGATCGTGCTCGACAAGGCTGCCAGGACCGGCTCGGTGGATGTGGTCATCGACACCAAGTCGGTGGACACCGGCTCCACCGTCTTCGACGGCCACATCCAGGGCGCCGACTTCCTCGACACCGCCAACCACCCGACGGCCACCTTCAAGTCCACCAAGGTCGTGTTCCAGGGCGACGCGCCGGTGAGCATCGAGGGCAACCTGACCATCAAGGGCATCACCAAGCCGGTGGTGCTCAAGGTCGCCAGCTTCAAGAACGCGGCGCACCCGATGATGAAGGTGGACGCCATCGGCGCCGACGCCTCGACCGTCATCAAGCGCTCCGAGTTCAACGCCGGCAAGTACGCGCCCAACGTCAGCGACGAGGTGACGATCTCGATCGCGCTCGAGGCCCTCAAGTCGCCGGAATGACGGCCCGGCACGCGCCGCCCGCGCGTGCAGGCGAATGAAAGAATGAATGAAAGGCCCGCCTCGACGGGCCTTGCCGTTTCCGGCCGGCACGTCGCCGCGCCTGCCAGCGCGAAAGTCAAGCCCAGGCACAGGGCAAGCCGCGTTCCGGCTGACCCCCTCGACCACCCACCCCGGGCCCATCGCGCATCAGGGTCTGTCCCTAGCGCATAAGCTTCCTCGCAAATGTTCCTTTTACGGGATGCGGAGCAGGAGCCATGAGCGACCAAGGTTGGGTGCAGTTCGCCGTCATGCTGGCCGCGCTGGGGCTGGTGCTGGTGCAGGCCTTCACGGGCTGAGCACGCCCTCTTTCCGGGCCCGCCTGCGCCTGCCGGGCCTTCCAGGCCTCACGTCCCCGCCTCCTGCCGCGCCGCCGCGGCCTCGGAACGCAGCAGCGCCTCGAAGCGCCGCGGGGGCAGCGGGTGCGCCAGCAGGAAGCCCTGGTACAGGTCGCAGCCCAGCGCCTTGAGCGCTTCCAGGTCCTCGACCCGCTCCACGCCCTCGGCCACCACGCGCATGTCCATGGCGTGGCCCACGCGCACCATCGTCTCCACCAGCAGCGCGGCGTCGGGCCGCCCGGACACGCCGTCCACGAACACGCGGTCCACCTTGAGCTTGGCGCAGCGCAGCCGCAGCAGGTAGGCCAGCGAGCTGTAGCCGGTGCCGAAGTCGTCGATGGCCAGCGCGTAGCCCTGTGACTGCAGCGCGCGCACGATGGAGTTGGGGCTGTCCAGGTCCTCGAACACCGTGGTCTCGGTGAGCTCGAACTCCACCTCGCGCGGCGTCAGCGCCAGCGCCTGCAGCCGCTGCAGGAAGCGCTCGCGCGAGGCCTCGTGGCGGCACTGCTGCGAACTCAGGTTCAGCGCCACCGGCGGGCAGCGCAGGCCCTGCTCGGCCCAGGCGTCGAGGTCCAGGCGCAGCCGCTGCAGCAGCGCCAGGCCCAGCTCGCCCACCAGCCCGGCCTCCTCCAGCACCGGGATGAACTGTCCCGGCGGCACCGTGCCGCGCTGCGCGCTGTGCCAGCGCGCCAGGCCCTCCACGCCCTGCAGCCGGCCGCCCGCGTCGAACACCGGCTGGTAGGCCAGCTCGAACTCCTCGCGCGCCAGCGCCGCGCGCAGCGCCTGCTCCAGCGCGCGGCGCTCGCGCTGCGCCTCGCCCAGCGCGGCGCTGTAGCGGCTCCAGCTGCCCTTGCCGGCGCGCTTGGCCTGGTACATCGCCATGTCGGCGCAGGCCATGGCCTCTTCCGCCGTGCGCGCATCCTCGGGCAGCAGCGCCAGGCCCAGCGACACGCCCACCTGCAGCCCCACGCCCTCGTGCTCGATGCGCCGCGGCAGCTGCTCGACCACACGCTGCGCCACCGCCGCGGCCACGCCGTCGTCCACGGGCATGCGCAGCAGCAGCGCGAACTCGTCGCCGCCCAGGCGCCCGACCACGTCGTGCGCGCGCACCAGCGACTGCAGCCGCTGCGCCACGGCGCGCAGCACCGCGTCGCCGGCGGCATGGCCACGGGTGTCGTTGACGCGCTTGAAGTCGTCGATGTCCAGGCACATCAGCACCGCCGGCGCGCCCGAGGCCGCGGCCTGCGCCAGCGCCGCGGCGAAGCGCTCGCGGTTGGCCAGCCCGGTGAGCACGTCGTGGTGCGCCAGGTAGCGCGTGCGCGCATCCGCCGCGCGCAGCTGCGCGCGCTGCCGGCGCGAGGCCAGCGCCACCACGCCCAGCGCCAGCGCCATGATCGCCACCGCCGCGCCCAGCGCCGAGGCCAGCGCGCTCCATACCGGCGCCCGGTACGCCTGCACCTGCAGCCGCCCCACGGCCGACCCGTCGTTGCCCAGCACCTCGGCCGCGGCCTCGATGCGCCCGCCGTGGCGCTCCAGCCAGCCCGGCACGCCATCGCGCCGGAACTGCGCCAGCACCCGGCCGTCGCGGCGCAGCAGTTGCGCCTCGGCCACCGCCGGCGCGGCTTCGAAAGCGTTCAGCAGCGCGCGCGCCTCGGTGGCGTCCTCGAACAGCAGCGCCGCGGCCGTGGTGCGGCCCACCAGCTCGGCCTGCGTGCGCAGCGCCTCGTGCTGGCGCGCGTTGAGCTGCAAGTACTCGAACAGCCCCAGCAGCAGCGCCACGATCAGCATCGCCACGCAGGCGCGCAGCGTGTCGCTGCCGCGGCGCAACAGCATCGACCCGGTCATCACGAGCCCTCCTGGCGCACGTAGCGCGCCAGCCGCAGCAGCCGGGCGTTGATGTCCAGCCCGGCGCGGCGCGCGGCCTGCAGCTCCACGTCGAAGACGATGCGGCCCTGCTGCGGCTGCAGGTTGAGCATCACGCCGCGCTCGGTCAGGCCGTGGCTGTCGCCCACCCACAGCACGCCACGCGGCGGCGGCGCCGGCAGCACCGCGTCGGCGCCGACGTAGGCGATGTGGCAGCCCGCGGCCAGCGCGCCCGGGGCCGGCGCGGGCGTTCCCGGGGCAACGCCGGCGCCGGCCGCCGTCCCCACGCCGATGCGGCGCAGCTCGATGCGCCGCGAGTTGAGCACGCGCTGGTCCCAGCCGCGCAGCGCCTCGGCCAGCGGCCCCGGCGCCAGCAGGCACAGCTGCAGCGGCGGCGCCGGCGCGGTCTCGGCGGGCCATTCGACGAACTGCAGCGCGCGCCACAGGATCTGCGCCTTGAGCTCCGCTTCGGGCAGGCCCTGCGCCCAGGCCGCGGCCGCCAGCACGGCCAGCAGCGGCAGGGCCAGGCGATGCAGCCGCCGAAAGCGCAACAGGCACGCGGACATGGCGGAGCTCAAAAGGCCTGCTGCCAGTCGATCTCGACGCGGCGGCGCTCGCGCGGGATGCGCGACAGCGCCGTTTCCGGCAGCGCCGGGTTCCACGTCGCGGCATCGAGGAGGTTGAGCGCACGCAGCGCCAGCGTGCTGTCCGGACGCGCCTGCCAGCGCAGCACCGCGTCGAGCGTGGCCCAGGGCGGCACGTTGGACGCGCGCCGGCCCAGCGCCTGCCACTGCAGCGCGGCTGACCAGTCCGGGCGCGGCAGCGGCGCCAGCAGGTGGCCCTTGAAGATCCAGTGCGGCGTGTTGGCGAGATCGCCCTGGTCGGAGTGCGCATGCTGCACCGACGCGCTGGCGCGCCACTGCACGCCGCCGCCGAGCAGGCCCTGCGCCTCCACGTCCAGGCCGTGGCTGCGCACGCTGGACAGGTTGCGGTACTGCGACAGCCCGCCGCCCACGTCGGTGAAGTCGATGAGCCTGGCGAAGCGGTCCTGGTAGAGCTGCAGCGCCACGCGGCTGCGCGCGCCCACGGCGCGCTCCCAGGCCAGCGCCACCGAGCGCACGCGTTCGGGCCGCAGCGCCGGGTTGGCCACCTGCGTGGCGCCGGCGTCGTCGTAGAAGCGCTCGGACAGGTTGGGCACGCGAAAGCCCTGCCCGAACAGCAGCTTCACCGCCTCGTTCTCGGACGGACGCGCCACCAGCGCCAGCCGCGGCGAGAAGGCCGTATCGAAGCCCTGCACGCGGTCGATGCGACCGCCGGTGGTCAGCGTCCAGCGCTCGGCCAGGCGCCACTGGTCCTGCGCGTACAGCGCGCCCTGCGCCTGCGTGTCGCGCCGGTCCAGCCAGGTGGCCGGCGGCGACTCGTCGAAATTGCGCTGCCGGGCATCGAAGACGCGCCGCGCCTTGGCGCCCAGCGTGAGCTCGTGGTTGATCCAGCCGCGCCACTGCACCCGGGCGTCCAGGCCGGCCCAGGTGGCGCCGATGTCGTCCCGGTTGATCAGCGGCGCCGCCGCGTCGCCGTAGGCGTAGCGCCCGGCGAAGTTGCTGCGCGAGACGTTGCCGCGCAGCGCCGTGCGCCAGTCGTCGCGCCAGTCGCCATCCCAGGCTGCCTCGGCGTAGTCGTAGCGGTCGGTGAAGCGGGTGCCCGCCACGCCCGGCAGCGTGCCGTAGGGCGCGGTGGCCATGTCCTTGAGCCGCTCCTGGCTCACCAGCGTCAGGCGCCAGCCCTGCAGCCGTCCCTTCACAAACAGGCTGCGCCAGCGCGTGCCGTCGAGCCCGGCCACGCGGCCGTCGGGCGAGGCGGGGCCGCGCAGCGCCGGGTCCTGCAGCGTCTCGCCGTCGCTGCGGTGCAGCGCCAGCCCGACGAAAAGGTCCGCCCCGCCTTCGTGCCAGCCATGGCTGAGCACCACGTCGCCGCTGTTCCAGCGGCCCAGCGCGGCGCGCAGGTGCAGCCCAGGCGCGTCGCGGCCGTCGAGCGTGACGGCGTTGGCCACGCCCAGCAGCGCGTTGCTGCCGTACACCGAGGAGGCCGGCCCGCTGACCAGCTCCAGCCGCTTGACCCAGTCGGCGGGAATGGGGAACTCCCGGCCCGGCAGCGCCTGGTCGTACACGGCGTCGTTGACGCGGTAGCCGTCGATGGCCATGAGCAGCCGCGCGTTGTAGTCGCCCGGGCGGTTGAAGCCGCGCAGGCCCACGCTGCCGTAGCCGCGCGAGCCGCCCAGGTACACGCCGGGCAGCCGCTCCAGCATGTCGGCCACGGTGCGGTGGCCCAGCGCCTGGGCCTCGGCGCGCGAGAGCGTGCTCACCGCCGCGGGCGCATCCAGCGCCGACTCCAGCTGGCGCGACACCCCTTCCACCTCCGTGCTCAGCAGCGCGTCCAGGTCCTGCAGCGCCTCGGGCACGGGCGCGCCGGCTTGCGCCTGCGCCTGCGCAACGGCGACCAGCAAGCAGCAAAGAACGGCGGCCAGGCCGCGGCGGGAGGGTTTCACGGGGGAACTACGACAGGGACGGCACGCAGGCACGCTGCGGGGCGGAACAGGGGCGGACACGCCCCTTCATCGGCCGCGGCGCAGCGAAGTTGATTTTCCGAAGGCCTCTTCAGTGTCCTGATTGACGAATGTCACGCCCGGCGGCACCAACGCGGGGCATGCCCGCGCACGATGTCACGCCGGCGCCGCGCCGCTGCGCGCGGCCAGCTGCGCGCGCAGCTTCTTCAGCCGCTCGCGCGGGTCCTCCTTCGTCGCCGCCTCGTTGAGCTTCATCTCGGCGATGAAGCGGCTGGGCTGGGCCTGCACGGTGTCGCGTCCGCGCTTGCGCCGGCGCAGCACGCTCACGGCCAGGGTGCGGCGTGCGCGCGTGATGCCCACGTACATCAGGCGCCGCTCCTCCTGCAGCCGCTCGGCCGTCATGTCCTCGTCCTCGCTGCGGAAGGGCAGCAGCCCCTCGTTCACGCCGGCCAGCACCACGTGCGGCCACTCCAGGCCCTTGGAGGCGTGCAGCGTGGACAGCGTCACCACGTCCTGCTCGGTGCCGCGCTCGGCCAGGCTGATGATCACGCTGATGCTCTGCGCCACCTCCAGTACCGTCTTCTTCTCGCTCTCGAAGGTGCCGCCCTCCTGCGTGATCTCGCCGCCGCAGCGCCGCGCCACCCAGTCCACGAAGTCGATGACGTTGTTCCAGCGCGCCGCGGCCAGCTTCTCGCTGTCCTCGCCGTCGTGCAGGTGTTTTTCATAGCCGATGTCCGTGAGCCATTCGAGCAGCAGCTTGCGCGCGTCCTCGTTGCCGCTGGTGTGGCGGGCGCGGTACTCGAACTCGTTCACATAGCGGCCGAACTCGTGCAGGCCGTCGATGGCCTTGCGGTTCAGCGCTGCGGGCAGGCTCTCGGAAAAGAGGGCCTCGAACATCGACAGCTTCCACTTGCCGGCGAACTCGCCCAGCGCGGCCAGCGTCTGGTGGCCGATGCCGCGCTTCGGCGTGGTCACGGCGCGCAGGAAGGCCGGGTCGTCGTCCTGGTTCACCAGCAGCCGCAGCCACGCGCACAGGTCCTTGATCTCGGCACGGTCGAAGAAGCTCTGCCCGCCGGAGACCTTGTAGGGAATCTGCGCCGCGCGCAGCTTCTGCTCGAACACGCGCGCCTGGTGGTTGGCGCGGTAGAGGATGGCGAAGTCGGCGAACTTCAGCTCCGCCCCGCCCTGCGCGCGGATGCCCTGGATGAAGGCCACGGCGCGCTCGGCCTCGTGCTCCTCGCCGTCGCACTCCATCAGCCGCACCGGCTCGCCGTCGCCGAACTCGCTCCACAGCTTCTTCTCGAAGATCTTCGGGTTGGCGGCGATGACGTTGTTGGCCGCGCGCAGGATGGCGCCGGTGGAGCGGTAGTTCTGCTCCAGCGGGATGATCTTGAGCGCCGTGAAGTCCTCGGGCAGCCGGCGCAGGTTCTCGATGGTCGCGCCGCGCCAGCCGTAGATGCTCTGGTCGTCATCGCCCACCGCGGTGAGCTGGCCGCGGCGGCGGTCGTCCGGGTGGTCCACCAGCGCCTTGAGCAGTTCGTACTGGACCGAGTTGGTGTCCTGGTACTCGTCCACCAGCACGTGGCGGAAGGCGTTCTGCCACTTCAGCCGCGCCTCCTCGTCCTTCTGAAGCAGCTTCAAGGGCAGGCCGATCAGGTCGTCGAAATCGACCGCCTGGTAGGCCGACAGGCGCTCCTCGTAGAGCTTCATCACGCGGGCGATCAGCGCCTCGTCGTTGTTCTGCGCGGCGGCCGCGGCCGTGTCGCTGTTGAGCCCCTGGTTCTTCCACAGGCTGATGGCCCACTGCCACTGGCGCGCGGTCTTGTTGTCGGTGCTGCCGCCCACGTCGCGCAGCACGCCCAGCACGTCGTCGGCGTCCAGGATCGAGAACTGCGCCTTCAGCCCCAGGCGCTGCCCGTCCTCGCGCAGCATGCGCACGCCCAGGGAGTGGAAGGTGCTGACCACCAGGTCCTTGGCGGCACGCGGGCCGACCAGGCCCTTGGCGCGCTCGCGCATCTCCTGCGCGGCCTTGTTGGTGAAGGTGATGGCGGCGATCTGCTTCGGCTCCAGCCCGTGCTGCAGCAGCCGCGCGATCTTGTGCGTGATCACCCGCGTCTTGCCCGAGCCCGCCCCGGCCAGCACCAGGCACGGGCCCGAGAGGTGGTGGACGGCTTCGAGCTGGGCGGGATTGAGGGTGTCGGCCATGGAACGGAAAAAGGGAGCACAGGGGGCGCGCGAGGCGCGGGGCCGCGGCGAACGCACGGCCGGCAAGGCGAAAGCGGCGCGCATGATAGCCACGCCGCCTGCCGCCGGCGGCCAAGTCCGACGCGGCCGCCGCGCCGGCCGCGTCGCCCGTCACGCCGCCGGCCGGCATGGTGTAGGCGCGACCCGGCACGGCGACTCCGCCGCGGCTGTGGCTGGCCGGCAACGCGCGCAGCGCCCTGGGGTTTTCACTGAAGCGTGGCGATCCGCCGGCGCCGCGCCCGGCCGCCGCGCGGTCGATGGCGCCCACAGGGCTCGCACCACGCCGATTTCCCGGGCGTGCGCCGCCGCGGGCCTGGGCGCGGCGCCGGCATATTCCGTCGCCGGCCGCGCCACCGGGAATCCGCGGCGCCGGGGCGGCCGCCTCGAATTTCACGGCTTCGCCCCCGGCGCCCCGGGTGCGATATTCCACGGCTGGCCGCCCCGTGCCGATGCGCGCCGCTCCGCCGCCGCTTGCCGGCACGGGCCGGAAACGCCCGGGAAACCCTGCACCAGGCCACGGCCGGTGCGCGACGCGACGTGAGCAACGCGCGCCAAGTGCTTGCGGCGCGCCGCTTTTTCCGGCTGTCCACCGAAGCTGTGGACAACTTTGTGGGCAAGCTGCCGATGACGGCGCCAAGTGCTTGATTCCACAGCGCTCTCCCTCCTCTGCCCGGCCCTTGGGCAGCCGGCACAAACCGTTATGAATCAAGCACTTGGCGCTTTCCGTCTGGAACCTGCGGGAATGCCGTGGAGAGTGCAGAACAAACGCCGGCAGCATGCGTGAGCCGGGCGCCGCTGGGGATAAATGCCGCGTCGATCCGTGCCGCCGCTCCGGCAATTACCAAACTCCGTGCCGGTGAGATTGCCAATATCGCCGCCGGGGGTCCGCTGCTATTTGCCGCGACCGCTGTGGCGAGCCGGAAGGAGTTATCCCGCCTGCCGTGCCTGTGCACCGAATCTGTGGACAAGTCGGTGCGCAAGCTGCCGATGAGTGCTGCAAGTGCTTGATGACGTAAGGCCGCGCCCACACTGCCCATTTATTGAGCAGTGGCCAGGTATTTCATATGAATCAAGCACTTGGCGCATGAGCGGCGGTGGACAAGCCCCAGACTGGCCCCCAACCGGCCGGCGCGCGTCCGGAGCGCCGCGGCACGGGCCGATGACAGGAAAACACGCCCATCTTGTTACAAGCTCGATGAGCCGAGTTCTCCATCTCCCAGCGTGCCTGCTGTGGACAACTTTGTGGTCAAAGCGCAGGACTGTGCTGCAAGTGCTTGTCGCGTCAGGAGGGTGAACGCTCGCATGCGCTCTGTGCACAGGCTGGATAAATGTTGTGGATCAAGGGTTTACAACGTTTCCCACGCACCGGGGCGGTGCGCTTCGCGGCGTCGCCTCGGCGACGGCATGCGCGTTCCGGGGTGGGGACAAGCCGGCTTGTCAAGTCCGGCGATGGCCTGCAGCACGGCGCCGCACTGGTGTCAAGCAGTTGCCGCGTGGGCCGGTTTGTGACATCAGCCTCATGCGCCGCGTGAAGGAAACGGCGCAAGGGGCTAATCCGGGCCGCATTTTGCAATCCGTCCACGAAATCTGTGGACAACTCTGTGGTCAAGCTGCTGGCGGGGAAGCCAAGTGCTTGATGCGCCGGGGCGGCGGGCCACTGCTGCGCAAAGAGGCAACACCGCGCGCCGGGCGGCGGCAACAGGTTGCCGGCGTCCAGTCCGCTACAGCCGGTTGCTCAAATTGCGCCTGCTGGTGAGCGCCTGTCTCACCTCGGCATCGCAGGCGGCGCATAGCTCGCAGGGACATGCCGCCGCTCGCGGGCCCCTCAAATCCCCAGCGGATCCACATCCACCGCCCAGCGGATCAGCCCCTTGTGCGCCGCGCGCAGCACCTGCAGCCGCGGCAGCCACTGCGCCAGCAGCCGCTGCAGCGCCGCGCGCGAGGGTGATTCCAGCAGCATCTGCATGCGCTCCACGTCGGCCACGCGCGCCACCGGCGGCGGCACGGCCGGGTAGATCAGCACTTCCGCCGCTTCCGCGATGTCGCCCGCCTGGGCCGCCGCGTCGTCCAGGAAGGCGGTGGCCGCCTCCACCGTGCGCGCCTCGGCGCGCAGCAGCGCCAGGTGCGAGAACGGCGGCAGCCCGGCGCCCTGGCGCTCGGCCAGCTGCGAGGCGGCGAAGCTGTCGAAGTCGTGCCGGCGCAGCGCGGCGTAGAGCGGGTGCGTGGGGTGCCAGGTCTGCAGCCACATCTCGCTGCGCGAAGCCCGGCGCGCGTCGCGCCCGGCCCGGCCCGCGGCCTGCATCAGCAGCGCGAACAGGCGCTCCGGCGCCCGGAAATCGCTGGCGAACAAGGCGCCGTCGGGGTTGACCGCCGCCACCAGCGTGATGCTTCTGAAATCGTGGCCCTTGGCCACCATCTGCGTGCCCACCAGCACGTCCACCTCGCCGGCGTGCACCGCCGCCAGCCGCTCCTGCAGCGCGCCGGCGGCGCGGGTGCTGTCGGCGTCGATGCGCGCCACGCGCGCGCCGGGCAGCGCCTGCGCGATCTGCTCCTCCAGCCGCTCGGTGCCCCGGCCCAACGGCTGCAGGTCGAGGTTGCCGCACTGCGGGCAGGCGCGCGGCACGCGCTCGGTGAAGCCGCAGTGGTGGCAGCGCAGCGTGCGGTCGCCGCGGTGGAACACGCGCCAGGCGCTGCAGTGCGGGCAGCCGCTCTTCCAGCCGCACTCGGTGCAGTGCAGCACCGGCGCGTAGCCGCGGCGGTTCAGGAACAGCAGGCTCTGCTCGCCCAGCGCCAGCCGCTCGCGCAGCGCGTCCACCAGCTGCGGCGACAGCGCCACCGTCACGCCATGCGCGCGCGGCAGCTGGTTCATGTCCACCAGCTTCACCGCCGGCAGCGCGCCGCCGCCGATGCGCGAGGCCAAGTCGAGGCGCTTGTACTTGCCCTGCTGCGCGTGCTGCCAGCTCTCCAGCGAGGGCGTGGCCGAGCCCAGCAGCACCGGGGTGCCCTCCAGCCGGCCGCGGTAGACGGCCAGGTCGCGCGCCGAGTAGCGCGCGCCTTCCTGCTGCTTGTAGGAGGGGTCGTGCTCCTCGTCCACCACGACCAGGCCCAGCCGCGGCAGCGAGGCGAACACCGCCAGCCGCGTGCCCAGCACCAGGTCGGCCAGCCCCAGGTGTGCCAGCAGCCAGTTTTTCAATCGCTGCGCCGGCGTCAGGCCGCTGTGCAGCGAGACGAGGCGCCGGCCCTTGAAGCGCTCGGCAAAGCGCGCTTCGAGCTGCGGCGTGAGGTTGATCTCCGGCACCAGGACCAGCGCCTGGCGTCCCGCCGCCAGCGCGTGCGCCGCGGCCTGCAGATAAACCTCGGTCTTGCCGCTGCCGGTGACGCCCTGCAGCAGGTAGGTGCCCTGCGCGCCGGCGGCGGTCACGGCCTCGACGGCGGCCTGCTGGTCGGGCGTCAGCGCCGGCGCGGCGCGGCCGCCCTCGCCCGCCATGTCCGCCTTCGCCTGCGGCGCCGGATTTGCAGGCTCTGCCGATTCGGCCTCGTCGTCTTCGGCCGGCGCGTCATCCACAGCGCCCGTTTCTGCCGCCTTGCGCAGCTTGGCGATGCGCCTGGCCAGCTTCGCGTCGTCGAGCTTGCGCAGCTCGGGCGGCAGCACCGACAGCGCCACCTCGCCCAGCCCGCGCTGGTAGTAGGCGGCGGCAAAGCCGACCAGCCGCCGCCACGCGCCCGACAGCGGCGGCAGTGACGCCAGCACCTGCGCCACCGGGCGCAGCGCGTCGTCGGGCAGCGCGCCCTCCTCCTGCGCGGCACCCGCCGGCAGCTCCCAGACCAGCCCCGGCACCTCGCGCCGGCCCAGCGGCACGCGTACCAGGCTGCCGGGCGCGAGCGCATCCGCGTGCACGTAATCCAGCAGCCCGCCCAGGCCGCTGTACTGCGGAGCCTCGACCGCCACTGCCAGCCGCTGTGTCATGGATGCCGGAACGCCTGTGGATAACTTTGTGGGAAAGCTGCGCGCCGGCCGTTCACAGCCTGTGCGCAGCGCGGGACTTCAGCGTGCCAAGGAAGGCAACACGGTGAAATTCATCAATCGCGTCAACGGTTTATCGCGATTCCGCAATTCCGGCGGCGCTGGAAATGATGCTTCCGGCGGCGCCAGATCGCAGAACTGCTTCCGTGGACAAGTGTCAAGCCCCAATGATCAAGGCCGCCTCGCGGCGGCCCTGTCACGGGAGGCAGGCCAGGGATTCAGGTCGGGGCGAAGGCGCCGGCCTCAAGCCGCGGCGGCGGCGCGCAGCCGGCGCGAGTGCGCGTGCACCGTGTCCACCAGCACCTGCACGTGCTCCGGCGGCGTGTACTGGCTGATGCCGTGGCCGAGGTTGAAGACGTGGCCGCCGAAGGTGCCGTCGGCGCGTTGCGGGTGGCCGAAGCTGTCCAGCACGCGCTTGGCCTCGGCCTCGATCGCGGCCGGCGGGGCGAACAGCACGTTGGGGTCGAGGTTGCCCTGCAGCGCGACGCGGTCGCCCACGCGCTTGCGCGCCTGCGCCAGGTTCACCGTCCAGTCCACGCCCAGCACGTCGGGCACCGCCTCGCCTTCGAGCATGTTTTCCAGCCACAGGCCGCCGCCCTTGGTGAAGACGATATGCGGGATGCGCTGGCCATCGTGCTCGCGCTTGAGCTGCCGCAGCACGCGCTGCGTGTAGGCCAGGCTGAACTCCTGGAACGGGCCGTCGGCCAGCACCCCGCCCCAGCTGTCGAACACCATCACGGCCTGCGCGCCGGCGTCGATCTGCGCGTTGAGGTAGGCGGCCACGGTGTCGGCGTTGAGCGAGAGGATGCGGTGCATCAGGTCCGCTCGCGCATACATCATCGACTTGACCAGCCGGTAGTCGTCGCTGCCCGAGCCCTCGACCATGTAGCAGGCCAGCGTCCAGGGGCTGCCGGAGAAGCCGATCAGCGGCACGCGCCCGCCCAGCGCCTTGCGGATGGATCTGACCGCGTCGAAGACGTACTGCAGCTTGGCCATGTCGGGCACTTCGAGCTTCATCACCGCGGCCTCGTCGCGCACCGGCGTGGCGAAGCGCGGGCCCTCGCCGGCGGCGAAGCTCAGGCCCAGGCCCATCGCGTCGGGCACGGTCAGGATGTCGCTGAACAGGATCGCGGCGTCGAGCGCGTAGCGGTCGAGGGGCTGCAGCGTGACCTCGGTGGCGAAGGCCGGGTTGGTCGCCAGGCCCATGAAGCTGCCGGCCCGCGCGCGCGTGGCGCAGTACTCGGGCAGGTAGCGCCCGGCCTGGCGCATCAGCCACACGGGCGTGTAGTCGGTGGGCTGGCGCAGGCAGGCGCGCAGGAAGGTGTCGTTGGCGAGCGGTGCGGTCATCCCGCGATTATCCCGCCGCGCCATCCCCCTCCCGGGCGCACCACGTGCTGGGATAGCATCCCCCGCAAATCCCTTCACGGAGGAATGGACATGTACCTGCGCCGCCTGCTGGCCCTGCTGTTCGCCCTGCTGCTCTCGGGCTGCGGCTACAACGACTTCCAGCGGCTCGACGAGGAGAGCAAGGCGGCCTGGGCCGAGGTGCTCAACCAGTACCAGCGCCGCGCCGACCTGATCCCGAACATCGTCAACACCGTGCGCGGCGAGGCCAACTTCGAGCAGGAAACGCTCACGCGCGTGATCGAGGCGCGCGCCCGCGCGACCAGCGTGCAGGTCACGCCCGAGACGCTCAACGACCCGGCGGCGCTGCAGCGCTTCCAGGCGGCGCAGGGGGAGCTGTCCGGTGCCCTGTCCCGGCTGCTGGCGGTGAGCGAGCGCTACCCGGACCTGAAGGCGAATCGCGGCTTCCAGGATCTGCGCGTGCAGCTCGAGGGCACCGAGAACCGCATCACCGTGGCGCGCAACCGCTACATCAAGACGGTCACCGACTACAACGTGCTGGCGCGCAGCTTCCCGACCAACCTCACGGCCAAGGTCATGGGCTACGAGCCCAAGGCCAGCTTCACCGTGCAGAACGAAGCGGAAATCTCGCGGCCGCCGACCGTCGACTTTGGCGGTGGCGCGGCGCCCACGCCGCCGGCCGCACCGGCCTCGCGCTGACGGGAAGGGAGCCGCCATGCGCCGCCTGCTCCACGCCGCGCCGGCGCTGGCCGTGCTGCTGGCGCTGATCGCCGCGCTGCTGGCGCTGGCGCCCGGCCGCGCCGCCGCGCAGGACGTGCTGCCCGTGCCGCCGCTCACGGCCCGCGTCACCGACCAGACCGGCACGCTCGGCGCGCCGCAGCGCCAGGCGCTGGAGGCGCAGCTTGCCGACTTCGAGCGCGAGGCCGGCACCCAGCTCGTCATCCTGATGGTGCCCACCACGGCGCCGGAGGACATCGCCAGCTACGCCTTCCGCGTGGCCGACACCTGGAAGATCGGCCGCCGCGACGTGGGCGACGGGCTGCTGCTGGTCGTGGCCAAGAACGACCGGCGCGTGCGCATCGAGGTGGCCAAGGCGCTGGAGGGGGCGATTCCGGACCTCGCGGCCAAGCGCGTCATCGACCGCGACATCACCCCGGCCTTCCGCGCCGGCGACTTCGCCGGCGGGCTGCGCGCCGCCGTGGACGAGCTGGCGGCGCTGGTGCGCGCGGAAAAGCTGCCCGCGCCGGCCTCGGCGCCCGGGGGCTGGGCCGGCTCCACCTCCACGCCGCCGCGCGGCGCGGCCGGGCAGGGGCTGCAGCTGCAGGACCTGGGCCTGTTCTTCTTCATCGGCGTGCCCGTGATCGGCGCGGTGCTGACCGCGATGCTGGGGCGCAAGCTGGGCTCGCTGGCCACCGGCGGCGCCGCGGGCGGGCTGGCCTGGCTGTTCGGCGGCAGCCTGCTGCTGGCCGGCGCCGCGGCGCTGCTGGCGCTGGTGCTGGTGGGCGTGCTGGGCATCGGCTCGGCCGGGCGGCGTGTCCATGGCCGCGGCCGGGGCCGGCGCGGCGGGCCGCCATTCATCATCTTCCCCGGCGGCGGCTTCGGCGGCGGGGGCGGCTTCGGTGGAGGCGGCGGCTTCGGGGGTGGCGGCTTCGGCTCCGGCGGGGGCGGCAGTTTCGGCGGCGGCGGCGCCTCGGGGAGCTGGTGATGAACCGCGTGCTGCGACTGCTGAAACACCGGCTCTTCGACGAGGGCGACGCGCAGCGCGCGCTGGGCGACGCGGCGCTGGAGCACATCGGCGAGCGCGTGCGCGCGAGCGAAGCCACGCACAGCGGCGAGATCCGCGTCTGCGTGGAGGCCGGGCTGCCGCTGAGCTACCTCTGGCGCGGCGCCACGGCGCGGGAGCGGGCGGTGGCGATGTTCGGCAAGCTGCGCGTCTGGGACACCGAGGCCAACAACGGCGTGCTGATCTACGTGCTGCTGGCCGAGCACGCGATCGAGATCGTGGCCGACCGCGGCATCGACCGCCGCGTGGGCGCCGACCAGTGGCGGCGCATCCTCGAAGGCATGCGCGCGCAGTTCCGCGCCGGGGAGTTCGAGGCCGGGCTGCTGGCGGCGGTGGAGGCCGTCGATGGGCTGCTGCGCGAGCACTTCCCGTTGCGGCCGGGAGAGGCGAATCCCAACGAGCTGCCGGATGCGCCGTGGCGGGTGTGAGCGGTGCCTGGGCTGAAGCGCTGAAACGGTTCAGCAGGGCACGTCCACGACCCACTCCCGCGCGTCGGCGCCCTCCCCGGCCGGCGGGCTGAACGCCTCGCCGGTATCGAACACCAGCGAGCGCTCCGGCCAGCGCAGCGCCGCCAGCCGCGTGGCCGCGCCGGGGCGGGCACCGGTGTTGCGCTCCAGGAAGCGCGCGCCCACGGAAAAGTCCACGCAGAACACGTTGCGCCGCGGCCCGTGCCAGGCCAGTGCGTCGGGGTCGTCGAAGCAGTCGCTGCTGGGCAGCCCGGCCACCTCCGCGCCCGTGCCCTGGAAGTGCCGCCAGTAGTGGCCGACCACCACCGGCACCGCCTCGGCGTATTCCAGCCACCAGCGCACCCGCTCCGCGAAGCGCCACTTGCCGTTGCTGAAGAAGGGCTGCCCGGCCTCGCGCTCGATGCCGGAGGTCAGCGGCCGCAGCGGGTTGCTCATCTGCCACAGCGCGTCGCTCAGGCCCAGCGCCCACAGCATGGGCATGTCGAAGTCCGGGTTGCGCATGTGGCGCCCCCACTCGGCCAGCTCCTCGCAGACGAGGCGGCGCAGCTCAGGGTCGCTCACCGCCGCGTCGGACACGCCCTCCCAGTGGTCGAACTGCTGTGCCAGCGTGCTGCTTGCCGGCGCGGCGCGCAGCGCCTCGATGCCCGGCGCGTACCACGCGGCATGGACCACGCGCAGGTCGGCGCGCTCCAGCGCCAGCGGCAGCGTGGACAGGAAGTCCGTCACCTCGCGGCGCCGATGCGCCGGCAGCGCGGCGCAGGGGCGGTACTTGTGGTCGTGCCACGCGCCCTCGTTCCAGAACCAGTCGTTGCCCTCGCGCCGCTCGCCGCGCAGCAGGTGGAGCTCGTGGTTGCCGAGCACGGCATGGCCGTGGCCGCCCTCCACGATGCGGCGCACCTGGTCGATCACGGCCGGGCTGTCCGGGCCGCGGTCGCACAGGTCGCCCACGAACACCAGGCGCCGCCCCTGCGGATGGCGGCCGGCGCCGTCGTAGCCCAGCCGCCGCATCAGCGCCAGCAGCGCGGCGTGCTCGCCGTGCACGTCGCCAACGATGTCCAGGGGGGTATCGGGAAGGGTCGAGATCAGCGGCATGCGGCGGGTCCTGACAGCTCAATGCAAGGTGCCAGGACACGATGCCAGCGCCCCGCGGCGCGGCCCAGGGAGCTTTGGACCGCGCCGGGGCGCAGCTTTGTCCGGGGCGCGGCGGGAGGAAGCTCCCCCTTGTCCCTCGTGGCGGGCAGGAGGAAGCGGCCATGGCCGCCTGTCCGGAATCGGGCGCCGCGTGTCCGATTCGATGCTGGGGCGCGGTGCCGCGCGCCCGTAGTCTTGGCAGCCCACGACATCCGGAACCCCACGCCATGCCCGCTCCCCTCCAGATCGGCCTCTACGTCTTCGACCAGGTCGAGGTGCTCGACTTCGCCGGCCCCTACGAGGTGCTGACCACCGCCGCGCGCGTGCACGGCCGCCAGGCGCCGGCCGGCGTGCCGCCGCTGTTCGAGGTCCGCACCCTCGGCCGCACGCGCGCGCCGGTGCGCGCCCGCGCCGGGCTGAAGATCGAGCCGGATGCCAGCCTGTCGGAGCACCCGCCGCTGGACGGCCTGATCGTCCCCGGGGGCGTGGTCACGGCCGAGCTCGACAAGCCCGACGTGATCGCCTGGCTGCAGGCGCAGTGCGCGGCTGTGCCGCTGGTGGCCAGCGTCTGCACCGGCGCCTTCCTGCTGGCGAAGACCGGCTGCCTGGACGGCCTGGAGGCGACGACGCACTGGGAGGACGTCGAGGACCTGCGCCGGACGTTTCCGGCCGTGACGGTGCGCGAGGGCGTGCGCTGGGTGGACCAGGGCCGCTTCGTCACCAGCGCCGGCATCTCCGCCGGCATCGACATGGCGCTGCACCTGGTGGAGCGGCTGCACTCGCGCGAACTGGCCGAGCGCACGGCGCGGCAGATGGAGTTTGACTGGGTGGAGAACGGGTGAGACGGCACGAATTCAAAGGCCTTCCAGGATTTCCTTTTTCTTCTGCTGGTAGGCCTCCCGGTTGATCAGCTTTCGGTCGAAAAGCTGTTTCAGTTTTTCAAGCCTGGCGGTCACGTTGTCGGCATTGGGAGACGGCGCGACGAAACCTGACGACATGGCTGGCGCCACCATGCTGGAGGAAATCGCCGGCGCGACGAATCCGGATGTCAGTCGCGGCGCCGGGGCCGACGCCACGGCCGGCGCCACGGACCCGGGCGCAACAGGTTCATATTTGATTTCCAGCAGCGCCTGCTGCATTTTCCTTAGTGCATCCTCCATGGCCAAGCGCCCGGATTTTCCAAAGTCGAAATCCGTGATGAGAGCACCATTGGTGCGGCCGTTGCCCACGACACGCGGGTTGCCCAGTGACTTGCCGGAAGCGTCCCGCACCTGGCTTGTCAAGTCCACGGTGAAATGGGTGGGCGACCACGTGAGGGTATTCGTCGAGCCGGAATTCGTGACCAGCGTCGGGGTGACGACGACCTTGACGCCCTGCCGGGCCAAGTCCTCGGCACTGCCGACCGCGCTCAGCCTGACCACGTTCTCGAACACGTTGGAAAGCATGTACTGGTAGCCCGACTCCATATCCCGGTACGGAAAATACCGGACACTGTCGCCGCCGCCGCCCGGCGTTGTCACCTCGAGATTCATGAGTTCAAGCGGCAGAAAAAATCCCACGTTGTGCCTGACACGCGGCGGTAGGTCAGGAGAGCGCGTGACCACAGCGGCATTGGGAGAGATATTGACAGGGTGTGCGCAACCGGCGAGAGCCATGACCATGCCCAAGAGAATAATGATCCTCAAGGTTTGCTCGCGTCGCTTCGGAGTCACATCGGAATTGATTTTGCCATATTCAGGCATCAGCGGCTCCTTGAATGAATGGACACTCCGCCGAAGAACAAGCGAATCGATATTCGATCAATCGTCGCGAGTCGGCCCTGAAGTTTCCCCGGACACAGTGCCAGGGAGCAGCCCTGCACCGCACGGGAGCTTTGAACTCCGAAGAACCCCCAGCTTTGTCCCGTGGGCAGCAGGAGGGAACGGCTATTCCGGCCGTCAAGCGTCGCTGCTAGCTTGGCTGCCGACAGTCCCCTGCAGGAGCACGCGCGCCCGATGAGCATCCGACAACAACTTGCGGCGACCACGGCTCGGCTGAGAGTTCTTGCTGATGGGAGCGGTATCCAGGAGTCCGACGCCGCCCAGCCTCGCTGCAGTCACGCATTCCCTGAAGGAGCCGAGCAGAGATGAAACCGGTCACGTCCTACGAGCAGCTCGAAAACCTCGGCCGCGAGCGCCTGTCGCGCCACTTCTTCATGCGCGACTTCCTGCACAGCGAGATCGCTGCCTGGCACCAGCTGCACAACCTGCCCGACGACCCGGACGCCGCCATCGCGGCGGGCCGCGAGCTGTGCGAGCGGCTGCTGGAGCCGCTGCAGGCCACCTTCGGCCGCGTGCACGTCCGCTCGGGCTACCGCTCGCCGGCGGTCAACGACTTCGGCAACCGCAACGGGCTCAACTGCGCCAGCAACGAGGCCAACCGCGCCGGCCACATCTGGGACCTGCCCGACGACCGCGGCCGCGGCGCCACGGCCTGCATCGTGCTGCCCTGGCTGGCGGACCACGTCGAGCGCGGCGGACGCTGGACCGATATGGCTTGGTGGATCCACGACCACCTGCCCTACAGCAGCCTGTACTTCTTCCCGAAGCTGGCGGCCTTCAACATCAGCTGGCACGAGCAGCCGCTGCGGCGCATCGACAGCTACGTGGCGCCCAGGGGCTGTTTGACCAAGCCGGGCATGCCGAATCACGCCGGATCGCACGCAAGCGAGTACGCGGGATTTCCAGCGCCAGCCGGCTTGTCCTGACCAGCAATGCGCCGGGCAACCTGATTAACACCAAACCGCTTTCACTACCAATATCGAATTGACCGAGGGAGAAAACATGGCCGTTCAGCGTTACGCCGTGAATCAGCACATGATCGAAGGCATCCTGTCCAAGGTTCGCGAAGGCGAAATCGCGATTCCTGAAATTCAGCGTCCTTTCGTCTGGGATGCTACGCAGGTGCGTGATTTGCTCGATTCGCTCTACAAAGGCTTTCCGGTCGGCTACCTGATTGCATGGCGAAATCCGGATGTCAAGCTCAAGAATGGCCAGACGGCGCAGGGCAAGATGATCCTGATTGACGGCCAGCAGCGCGTGACGGCGCTCACCGCGGCGGTGCTGGGCCAGCAAGTGATCAACAAGGAATACTGCAAGGTCACCATAAGAATAGCCTTCAACCCGCTGACTCAGGAATTTGAAGTCACCAACCCCGCCATCGAAAAGAACCCCACCTGGATACCTGATGTAGCGCCCATTCTCAGCGGCAAGGTCAACCTGTTCAAGGCATTCAATCAATACACATCCACAAACCCGAATGTCGACACGGAGCAGGTTCAGCAGTCACTTCAAACGCTAAGCGATATCGCAACCAAGCAGATCGGACTCATTGAACTGAATCACGACCTCGACATCGAGACGGTCACCGAGATATTCATACGAATCAACTCCAAGGGCACGATCCTGTCCCAAGCCGACTTCGCCATGTCCAAGATCGCGGCTGATGCCAAGTATGGCGGCCCGACATTGCGCAAGGCCATCGACTATTTTTGCCATCTGGCCAAGGAACCGGGATTCCATGAGCAACTCAAGGAGCGTGACAAGGAATTCGCAACCACCGACTATTTCCAGCAAATGGGCTGGCTGCGCCACGACAACGACAATCTCTACGACCCCAGCTACACCGACGTGCTGAGGGTGACGTTTGGCACCGAGTTCGGGCGTGGCAAGCTGTCCGACCTGGTGAGCCTGCTATCAGGGCGCAACTTCGCCACCAAGCAGTTCGAGGAAGACATTGCCGAGGCCTCGTTCGGCAAGCTGGCGGAAGGTGTCCGACGCTTCATCAACGAAACGCACTTTCAGCGGTTCGTCATCATCATCAAGTCGGCCGGCTTTATTTCCAGCGCCATGGTGCGCTCGCAGAACGCCCTGAATTTCGCCTATGCCCTTTATCTGAGCTTGCGCCGCCGCGGTGTGGACGAGGGAAAAATCGAGCGCCTGGTGCAACGCTGGTTCGTGCTGTCCATCCTGACCAGCCGCTTCTCCGGCGCGGCTGAGACACAATTCGAGCGCGACCTGAGGCTGATTGAAGAGAATGATTTTTCCGCCGTCCTGGAGCGTACCGAGCAGGCGGAACTGTCAGATGCATTCTGGAATATTGGCCTGATTCAGGAATTGAATGTTGCCTCCACCAACCACCCTTTGTTCTGGGTTTTCGTTGCAGCCCAGGTCAAGGCCAACGACCGGGGCATGCTGTCGCGCGATGTCACGGTGCGCGACTTGGTGACCAATCTCGGCGACGTTCATCACATTTTCCCGCGGAAACTGCTGAAAGACGCGGGAAAGACCCGCACCGAGTACAACCAGATCGCCAATTACGCCTTCATGCAGGATTCGATCAACATCAAGATCGGCAGCAAGTCTCCGGACGTTTACTTTGCCGGCGTGATGGCGCAATGCGAGGGTCAGCCCCTGAAACTCGGCAGCATCGACCACATTGAGAATCTTCATGCCAACCTGAACGCCAATTGCCTGCCTCACGATGTCGTGAAGATGACCGTGGCGGACTATCCCGAGTTTCTTTCCATGCGGCGTGCATTGATGGCGAGAAAGATTCGTACCTACTACGAAAGCCTTTAGAACGTCGCCGACGGCGCAGGTTGCAGCCTGCGCCGGCCCCTACCCGCGCTGCTCCAGCGCCCTTTGAATAAACCCCTTCGGCACCGTCGGCCGCGGCACCCGCACGTCGAACCAGCTGCGCACGTCGGCCTCCAGCAGGTTGCCGTGCATGAAGTTGTAGATCGCCTTCTTCAGAGCGCGGCCCAGCGCGTTGTGGTCGGTGCCCGTGGGGTCGATGAAGCCCACGTCGTTGCGCGCGAAGCCGCCTTCGGGCAGCGGCTTCAACCGGATGCCGAAGGCCGCCGGGTCCAGCCCCACCGGCGAGTGCACCGTGCAGGCGAAGCGGTGGAAGAAGCCGGAGTGGATGCAGCCGGCCTCGAACAGCTGGCGCACGTACTCCAGCGCGTCCACCGTGTCCTGCACCGTCTGCGTCGGGAAGCCGTACATCAGGTAGGCGTGCACCATCACGCCCGACTCGGCAAAGGCCCGCGTCACGCGCGCCACCTGCGCCACCGACACGCCCTTGTTCATCAGCTTCAGCAGCCGGTCCGACGCCACTTCCAGCCCGCCCGAGATCGCGATGCAGCCGCTCTCGGCCAGCAGCTCGCAGAGATCCGGCGTGAAGGTCTTCTCGAAGCGCACGTTGCCCCACCACGAGATGCGCAGGTCGCGCCGCAGCAGCTCGGTGGCCAGCGCCTTGAGCGCCTTGGGCGGCGCCGCCTCGTCCACGAAGTGAAAGCCGGTCTGCCCGGTCTCGGCCACGATGGCCTCGATGCGGTCGGCCAGCACGCTGGCCTCCGCGCCCTCGTAGCGCGCGATGTAGTCCAGGCTCACGTCGCAGAAGCTGCACTTCTTCCAGTAGCAGCCCTGCGCCACGGTGAGCTTGTTCCAGCGCCCGTCGCTCCAGAGCCGGTGCATGGGGTTGAGCATGTCCAGCAGCGACAGGTAGTCCCCCAGCGGCAGCCCGTCCCAGGTCGGCGTGCCCACGTCCGCGAACGGCACGTCGGGCTCGGGGAAGTTCACGTAGCGCACCAGCCCTTCGGCGTCGCGCACGTAGGTGCGCACCAGGCGCTGGCGCGAGCGCTTGCCTTGCAGATGTTCCAGCAGCGCCAGGAGCGGGCGCTCGCCGGCGTCCAGCGTCACGAAATCCACGTGGTCGAAGACGCGCGGTTCCTTCAGCTCGCGCAGCTCGGTGTTGACGAAGCCGCCGCCCAGCACCACCGCCACGTCCGGCCGCGCCGCCTTCACCGCCTGCGCGATGCGCAGCGCGCCATAGACCGAGCCGGGAAAGGGCACCGACAGCAGCACCACGTCGGGCCGGTGCGCCTCCAGCGCCTCCAGTGCCAGCGCCTGCAGCGTCTGGTCGATGAGATTGGGCGGTGCCGCCAGCGCGTCGGCCAGCGGGTCGAAGCTGGCCTGCGCCGCGGCCAGCGACTCGGCGTAGCGCACGAACTCGAAGCGGCCGTCCACCGCCTCGCGCAGCACGTCGGCCAGGTCGTCGAGGTAGAGCGTGGCCAGGTGCTTGGCGCGGTCGTTCAGGCCCAGGGCGCCGAAGGCCCAGGCCAGCGGGTCGTCGCCCTCGGCGTCGCCGTACACCTCCAGCGCCTGGAACCGCGGCCCTTCGGGCAGGAAGCCGCGCGCGGCGATGCGGTGCGCCAGCGTCGCGTCGCGCCCCTGCAGGAAGCGGATGGCGCGCTCGACCGTGCCGGCGTAGTCGTCGAAGCGCTCCAGGAAGGCCGCCACGCGCTGCGTGCGCTTCTTCGCCGGCAGGGCCTCCGCCGCCTCGCGCAGCCGCTGCAGCCCCGGGCGCGACAACAGCCGCAGCACGAGCTTCAGCGCCAGGTCGTCCTGCGCCGCGCTGACGCCGCGCGCGCGCAGGAAGCCGGTGAGGTAGGCGGTGGAGGGGTACGGCGTGTTGAGCTGCGTCATCGGCGGGATGAGCGACAGCACGCGCGGGCCGGCGGCAGCGGCGGCGGTATCGGAAACGGCGGACATGGGGACTTCGGGCGGCGCCGCGAGCGGAAAACGGCCGCCAGTAAACACGAAGCCCGCCGGGCTTGCGCCGGGCGGGCTTTTCGGATGGGGAGCTGCGGGCGCGGCCGGGACGGCCGGGCCGGTGGGCTTCAGCGCTTGCCGCGGAACTTGCGCAGCGCCGCGAGCTGCGCGGCCATGGCGGCAAACTCGCTCTGCGCGGTGGCGAAGTCGATGTCGCTCTTGGCGTTCTTCATCGCTTCCTCGGCCAGGCGCTTGGCCTCGTTGGCCTTGGCCTCGTCGAGGTCATGGCCGCGGATGGCGGTGTCGGCGAGCACCGTGACCGTGCCCGGCTGCACCTCCAGGATGCCGCCGGCGACGAACACGAACTCCTCCTCGCCGGTGTCGGCGCGCTCGATGCGCACCGCGCCGGGCTTGATGCGGGTGATCAGCGGCGTGTGGCGGGGCAGGATGCCCAGCTCGCCGTTCTCGCCCGGCAGCGCGACGAACTTCGCCTCGCCGCTGAAGATCAGCTCTTCGGCGGAGACGACGTCGACGTGAATGGTGGCCATGTGCGGGTCCTTGATGCGAAAAGGAAGAAGCTGCGTGCGAAAGGAGCAGCGGCCGCCGCGCCACCCGGCTCAGTCAAGCGCCGGACGGTTGCGGCCGCGACTGGCCTCAGGCCGCCAGCTTCTTGGCCTTCTCGAAGGCCTCGTCGATGGTGCCGACCATGTAGAACGCCTGCTCGGGCAGGTGGTCGCACTCGCCGGCCACGATCATCTTGAAGCCGCGGATGGTTTCCTTCAGCGGCACGTACTTGCCCGGCGAGCCGGTGAAGATCTCGGCCACGTGGAACGGCTGCGACAGGAAGCGCTGGATCTTGCGCGCGCGGGCCACGGTGAGCTTGTCCTCGGGGGCCAGCTCGTCCATGCCCAGGATGGCGATGATGTCGCGCAGTTCCTTGTAGCGCTGCAGGATGCCCTGCACCGAACGCGTCGTCGTGTAGTGCTCTTCGCCGATGACGTTCGGGTCGATCTGGCGCGAGGTCGAGTCCAGCGGGTCCACGGCCGGGTAGATGCCCAGCGAGGCGATGTCACGCGACAGCACCACGGTGGCGTCCAGGTGCGCGAAGGTCGTGGCAGGCGACGGGTCGGTCAGGTCGTCCGCGGGCACGTACACGGCCTGGATCGAGGTGATCGAGCCCACCTTCGTCGAGGTGATGCGCTCCTGCAGGCGGCCCATTTCCTCGGCCAGCGTCGGCTGGTAGCCCACGGCGGAGGGCATGCGGCCCAGCAGCGCGGACACTTCGGTGCCGGCCAGGGTGTAGCGGTAGATGTTGTCCACGAAGAACAGCACGTCGCGGCCCTCGTCGCGGAACGACTCGGCGATGGTCAGGCCGGTCAGGGCCACGCGCAGGCGGTTGCCCGGCGGCTCGTTCATCTGGCCGTAGACCATGGCGACCTTGGACTTGGACAGGTCCTCGTCCACCACCACGCCTGACTCCATCATCTCGTGATAGAAGTCGTTGCCCTCGCGGGTACGCTCACCCACGCCGGCGAACACGGACAGACCCGAGTGCGCCTTGGCGATGTTGTTGATGAGCTCCATCATGTTCACGGTCTTGCCCACGCCGGCGCCACCGAACAGGCCCACCTTGCCGCCCTTGGCGAACGGGCAGATCAGGTCGATCACCTTGATGCCGGTTTCGAGCAGCTCCTGCGACGGCGACAGCTCGTCGTAGGCCGGGGCCTTGCGGTGGATGGAGGCGGTCTGGTCGTGGCTGACCGGGCCGCGCTCGTCGATGGGCGTGCCCAGCACGTCCATGATGCGGCCCAGGGTGGCCTGGCCCACCGGCACCATGATCGGGTTGGCGGTGTTGGTCACCACCATGCCGCGGCGCAGGCCGTCGGAGGAACCCAGCGCAATGGTGCGCACCACGCCGTCGCCGAGCTGCTGCTGCACTTCCAGCGTCAGGGCCGAGCCATCCATCTTGAGGGCGTCGTACACCTTGGGCATCTGGTCGCGCGGGAACTCCACGTCCACCACGGCGCCGATGCACTGAACGATCTTGCCTTGTGCCATTTGTATTTCCTTCAATTCAACGAATCGGTCAAACCGCGGCGGCGCCGCTGACGATCTCGCTCAGCTCCTTGGTGATCGCGGCCTGGCGGGTCTTGTTGTAGACCAGCTTGAGCTCACCGATCAGGTTGCCGGCGTTGTCGGTGGCGGACTTCATGGCCACCATGCGTGCGGACTGCTCCGAGGCCATGTTCTCGGCCACGGCCTGGTACACCAGTGCCTCGATGTAGCGCGTGAGCAGCTCATCAATGACGGAAGCCGCATCGGGCTCGTAGATGTAGTCCCAGCCGCCGGCCTGGCGCTCGGCGGGGGTCTGCTCCAGGCGCGCGGCCGTCAGCGGCAGCAGCTGCTCGACCACCGGCTCCTGCTTCATCGTGTTGATGAACTTGGTGTAGCAGAGGTACACCGAGTCCACCTTGCCTTCGACGAAGGCATCGAGCATCACCTTCACCGGGCCGATGAGCTTCTCCAGCTGCGGCGTGTCGCCGAGCTGGGTGGCGTGCGACAGCACCGGCACGCCGATGCGGTTCAAGAAGCCGAAGCCCTTGTTGCCGATCGCCACCGCATTCACCTTCACCGACTCGTTCTGCAGCTCGCGCATCTTGTTGGTGATGGCGCGCAGCACGTTGGTGTTGAGGCCGCCGCACAAGCCCTTGTCGGTGGTCACGACCACGAAGCCGGCCGCCTTGGCGTTGCCGTCGGCACGCATGTAGGCAGAGCGGTACTCCGGATTGGCCTGCGACAGGTTGGCCGTGATGTTGCGGATCTTGTCGGCGTACGGACGCGCCGAACGCATCCGCTCCTGCGCCTTGCGCATCTTGGAGGCGGCGACCATTTCCATGGCCTTGGTGATCTTCTTGGTGTTCTCCACCGATTTGATCTTGCCGCGTATTTCCTTGCCTACCGCCATGGACTGACTCCTTCTCGGACTTGTGCTCTAGGCCGGTGACTCAGGCGAAGGACTTCTTGAACGCGGTGACGGCAGCGTTGAGCTGGCCCTCGGCGTCCTTGTCCATGGCCTTGTCGGCCTCGAGCTTGGCCAGCAGCGGGGCATGGCTCGTCTTGAGGAACTGGTGCAGGCCACTTTCGAACGCCAGGACCTTCTTGACGTCGATGTCGTCCATGAAGCCCTTGTTCACCGCGAACAGCGTGGCGGCCATCAGGCTGATGGGCAGCGGCTGGTACTGCGGCTGCTTGAGCAGCTCGGTCACGCGGGCGCCGCGGTCCAGCTGCTTGCGGGTCGCTTCGTCCAGGTCCGAGGCGAACTGCGCGAACGCGGCCAGCTCACGGTACTGCGCCAGGTCGGTACGGATGCCGCCGGACAGGCCCTTGATCAGCTTGGTCTGGGCGGCACCACCGACGCGCGACACCGAGATACCGGCGTTGATGGCGGGGCGGATGCCGGCGTTGAACAGGCTCGTTTCCAGGAAGATCTGGCCGTCGGTGATCGAGATCACGTTGGTCGGCACGAACGCGGACACGTCGCCGGCCTGCGTTTCGATCACGGGCAGCGCGGTCAGCGAGCCGGTCTTGCCCTTGACGGCGCCGTTGGTGAACTTCTCGACGTAGTCGGCGTTCACGCGGGCGGCGCGCTCGAGCAGGCGGCTGTGGAGATAGAACACGTCGCCGGGGAAGGCTTCGCGGCCCGGCGGGCGGCGCAGCAGCAGCGAGACCTGGCGGTAGGCGACGGCCTGCTTGGACAGGTCGTCATAGACGATCAGCGCGTCTTCGCCGCGGTCGCGGAAGTACTCGCCCATCGTGCAGCCGGAGTAGGCCGACACGTACTGCATGGCGGCGGACTCGGAAGCGGAAGCCGCGACGACGATGGTGTACTCCATCGCGCCGTGCTGCTCCAGGGCGCGCACCACGTTCTTGATCGACGACGCCTTCTGGCCGATGGCGACGTACACGCAGACCATGTTCTGGCCCTTCTGCGCGATGATCGCGTCCAGCGCCACGGCGGTCTTGCCGGTCTGGCGGTCGCCGATGATCAGCTCGCGCTGGCCGCGGCCGACCGGCACCATCGAGTCGATCGACTTGATGCCCGTCTGCACCGGCTGGCTCACCGACTGGCGCGCGATCACGCCCGGGGCCACCTTCTCGATGACGTCGGTCATCTTGGCGTTGATCGGGCCCTTGCCGTCGATGGGCTGGCCCAGCGCGTTGACCACGCGGCCGATGAGCTCGGGGCCCACGGGCACTTCCAGGATGCGGCCCGTGCACTTGACGGTGTCGCCCTCGGAGATGTGCTCGTACTCGCCCAGGATCACCGCGCCGACCGAGTCACGCTCGAGGTTCAGCGCCAGACCGAAGGTCTGCGCGCCCGAGGGGCTCACGGGGAATTCGAGCATTTCGCCCTGCATCACGTCCGACAGGCCGTGCACGCGCACGATGCCGTCCGTCACCGAGACCACGGTGCCCTGGTTGCGGATGTCCGTCGAGGCTTGCAGGCCCTGGATACGGCTCTTGATCAGTTCGGAAATTTCTGCGGGATTGAGTTGCATCGTGTTCTCCCAGGCTGCTTGCCTCGTTGGGCGGCAGCGGTGGCGGGGGTGGCTGGCTGTTGGCTCGGGTGCGGGATGCGCAGCAGGGGGCGCGCCGGTGCTTGTTGCGGCGCGGCGCCCTGCCGCTTCCTTTCCACATCAGGCCGTGAGCGCCACCTTCATCTGTTCCAGGCGGGCCTTGACGGAGCTGTCATAGACCTCGTCGCCGACCACCACGCGGATGCCGCCGATGAGCGAGGGATCGATCTGCACCGTGGCGTTGAGCTTGCGACCGAAGCGCTTTTCGAGCGCGGCCAGCACCTCGGCGCCCTGCGCCTCGTCGATCGGGAAGGCGCTGTAGACCAGCGCGTCGGAGACGCCGCTGCCGGCGTTGACCAGCGCGCGGTACTGCGACGCCACCTCGGGCAGCGCCACCAGGCGACCGTTTTCGAGCATGGTGCGCAGCAGGTTCTGCAGCGCGGGCCACAGCGGCGCGGGCAGCGCGCCGGTGACCACGCTCATCACCTGCTCGGTGCTGGTGCGCGGGTCGGCGGCGAACTGGCGCACCTCGGGGTCGGCGGTCAGCGCCGCGAGCAGGTCGAGCTGCTCGAGGGCACCGGCGCGTTCCTGGACCATGATGGTCTTGAACAGCGCCTCCGCGTAGGGGCGGGCGATGGTTGCAAGCTCAGCCATAGTGTCAGAGCTCGCTCTTCAGGCGCGACAGCAGCTCGCCGTGCACCGCGGGGTTGACTTCACGGCGCAGGATCGCCTCGGCACCCTTGACGGCCAGCGCGGCGACCTCGTCGCGCAGCGCCTCGCGGGCACGCACGCTGGCCTGCTCGGCCTCGGCCCGGGCCGCGGCGACGATCTTGGCGCCCTCTTCGCTGGCGCGACCCTTGGCCTCTTCGATCATCGACTGCGCCAGGCGCTCGGCATCGGCCAGGCGGCGGGCGGCGTCGTCACGCGCTTCGGCCAGCTGGGCCTCCACGCGCTTGTTGGCCGTGGCCAGCTCGGCCTTGGCCTTGTCGGCCGCGGCCAGGCCTTCGGTGACCTTCCGGGCGCGCTCGTCGAGCGCCTTGGTGATCGGCGGCCACACGAACTTCATCGTGAACCACCACAAGATCACGAAGACGACGATCTGCGCCAACAACGTTGCGTTCAGATTCACGGCTCGGACCTCTCTCGTTGAAAACTAGCGTTCGGGAACGACGAGAAAAGCCGGATCAGCGCAGCACGAACGGGTTGGCGAACGCGAACAGCATCGCGATACCGACGCCGATCAGGAACGCGGCGTCGATCAGGCCGGCCAGCAGGAACATCTTGGTTTGCAGCTCGTTCATCAGCTCCGGCTGGCGGGCCGAGGCTTCGAGGTACTTGCCGCCCATCAGGCCGATGCCGATACAGGCACCGATGGCGCCCAGACCGATGATGACGCCGCAAGCCAGAGCGACCAGACCGAGGATGTTTTCCATGACTACTCCTAGAGAGTTGGTTGAGTTGGGAAAGGAACGGGAGGGAAAGCCGCCGGTCAGTGCGCGTCGTGCGCCTGGCCCACGTACACCAGCGTCAGCATCATGAAAATGAAGGCCTGCAGCGTGATGATCAGGATGTGGAAGATGGCCCACACGGAGCCGGCCACGATGTGGCCGATCCACAGGAACACACCTCCCAGGGAGCCGAAGCCCACCGCGCCCATCAGCGCGATCAGCATGAACACCAGTTCGCCGGCAAACATGTTGCCGAACAGCCGCATGCCGTGAGAGACCGTCTTGGCGACGAACTCGATCATCTGCATGAGGAAGTTGATCGGGGCCAGCACGATGGCCATGACGCCATGGCCGTGGAACGGGGCGGAGAACAGCTCCTTCACCCAGCCGCCCAGGCCCTTGATCTTGATGTTGTAGTACAGGCACGACAGCAGCACCGTCACCGACAGCGCCAGCGTGGTCGAGAGGTCGGCCGTGGCCACCACGCGCATGTAGGCATGGTGCGGGTCACCGCCGGCAGCGCCGTAGATGGCTTCCCAGATGCGCGGGATCAGGTCCACGGGGATCAGGTCCATCGCGTTCATCAGGAAGATCCAGACGAAGGCGGTCAGCGCCAGCGGGGCCACGGCCTTGCGCGAGGTCTCGTTGGGGATGATGCCGCGCGCCTGCGTGTCCACCATCTCGACCAGCAGCTCCACCGCGGCCTGCATGCGGCCCGGCGCGCCCGAGGTCGCGCGCTTGGCCACGCGCCACAGCAAGAAGCAGCCGATCACGCCCAGCACGATCGACCAGAACAGCGAATCCAGCTTGAGCACCGGATTCGACAGCGAGAAGTCGGCAATGCCGGTCTGGGTGCGAGTCGTGAAATGCTCCAGGTGGTGCTGGATGTATTCGCTCGCGGTAGGTCCGTGTCCTTCGGCAGCCATGTCAGCTTCTCTTTTTCCTTGCTCGCGCCCGGCCCTGCCACAGCAGCGCCAGCCAGTTGACTTTCATGCACAGCACCATCGCCACCAGCAACGCCGGCCAGCTCAGGTCAGGCACGACCACCGCCGCGGCCACCAGCATGGCGGCAGCGACACCGATCTTGATGAACTCCCAGAACATGAAGCCGAACACCATGGTGCCGGGATGCATGTCCTTGGTCCTGGCGAGACCGCGGACCATCAGGGCCCCCGGCACCACCACGGCCGCCGCGCCATACAGCGCCGACCAGCCGACCGCCCACCGGCCCGTGATCACCGTCGCCAGGACGGCCACCACCAGACCCACCGCGGCTTGAACCGCGACCACCCGCCACGGCGACAGCAGCGGGTATTGCTCGCGCAAGGCCAGGACTTGCTCGCGCGTCAGCGGCGCGCGCTCGTCCAGTTCCTTGTCGTGTTCGTCCTCCGCCCAGCTGTCGCGGAACTCGGGACGCCGGGACCGCTCTTGCATATGGGCTTCAGACTGTCTCTATGCGCAAAACCACCGGATTATAGGTGGAAAACCCTTAGCCTCCACTTACAACTCATGCCCCGCCGTCACGCTCCGGCATGGCTTGCAAAGGCTCGCCAATTGAGCCAGCGCAAACTTGCGCGGCTCTTGCACGGCCGTTGCACCACTCCTGCACGACTTTTGCCCGCTGCCGCACCAAGGCAGCGACCCCGCCGCCCCGCAGCCCTCACGCCGCCCTTCACAATCACGCCCACACCCGCTCACCACCTGCCCGTGCCTGCCAAGAACCTGCGCCGCATCGCGGCTTTTTCACTGCTGCTGGCGCCGCTGCTGAACGCGACCGCGCAGACCGAGGTGCGCACCGAACAGTTGCGCGCGGAACTGTTGGCGCATGCGCCCGAAGGCGTGGCCGCGGGCAAGCCGCTGTGGCTGGGCCTGCTGCTGGAGCACGCGCCGCACTGGCACACCTACTGGAAGAATCCCGGCGACTCCGGGCTGGCGACGCGGCTGCAGTGGAGCTTGCCCGCGGGCGTGGACGCCGGCGAGATCGAGTGGCCCGTGCCGCAGCGCCTGCCGGTGGGCCCGCTCGTGAACTACGGCTACGAGGGCCGCGTGCTGCTGCCGGTCAGGGTGCAGGTGCCCGCCGGCTTCGACTCGACCTCGTTGAGCGTGCAACTGCAGGCCGACTGGCTCGCGTGCAAGGAGGTCTGCCTGCCGCAGACCGGCCGCTTCACCTTGCAGCTGCCCACGCGGGCCGCCACCGCCGCGCATGGCGCGCTGTTCGAGGAGGCGCAGCGGCGGCTGCCGCAGGCGCTGCCCGGCGTGGCGGCCTCGGCGCGCATCGACGGCTTCGACCTGGTGCTCGACGTGCAGGGCCTGCCCGCGCCGCTGCAGGGCCAACGCCTGACCTTCTTCCCGGAGCAGAACGGCATCCTCGACAACGCCGCGCCCGTGCAGGCGCGCTGGGAAGGCGCCGCGTGGCGCGTGTCGGCGCCGCTGTCGCCGGAGCGCGAGGCAACGCCGGCGCGGCTCGACGCGGTGCTGGCCGATGCGCAGGGCGGCGGCGTGCAGATCGGCTTCGACGTCACCGGCCCCTGGCCGGCACCCGGCGCCACGCCGCGGCGCGTGCCGCTGGAGTCCGAGGCGCCGGCCGCGGCCGCCCCCTCCAGCGGCACGGGCTCGCCCGCCTTCGGCCTGGCGCTGCTGCTGGCCCTGGGCGGCGGGATGCTGCTCAACCTCATGCCCTGCGTGTTCCCGGTGCTCTCGCTCAAGCTGCTGGGCTTCGTGGCGCACCACCACCGGCGCGAGCGCGTGGCCGCGGCGCTGGCCTACACCGCGGGCGTGCTGCTGTCCTTCGTCGCCCTGGCGGCGCTGATGCTGGCGCTGCGCGCCGGCGGCCAGCAGCTGGGCTGGGGCTTCCAGTTGCAGTCGCCGGCCTTCGTGGCGGCGCTGGCGCTGCTGTTCACGGTGATCGGGCTCAACCTGGCCGGCCAGTTCGAGCTGCGCGGCGTGCTGCCTTCCAGCCTGGCCGGGCTGCAGCTGCGCCACCCGCTGCTCGACCACGGCCTCACCGGCGTGCTGGCCGTGGTGGTGGCCTCGCCCTGCACCGCGCCGTTCATGGGCGCGTCGCTGGGCGCGGCGGCCACGCTGCCCGCGGCGCAGGCCCTGGCCGTGTTCGCGGCGCTGGGCCTGGGCATGGCCCTGCCCTACCTGGGCGTGGCCGCCTGGCCGGGCCTGGCGCGCGCGCTGCCGCGCCCGGGACCCTGGATGGCGCAGCTGCGCACGCTGCTGGCCTTCCCGATCTTCGCCACCGTGGTGTGGCTGCTGTGGGTGCTGGGCCAGCAGACCGGCCTGGACGGCGCCGTGGCGCTGCTGGGCCTGCTCGTGGCCCTGGCCTTCGCGCTCTGGGCGCTGGCCAGCCCGGCTTTCGCGCGTGCGCGGCGCGGCGCGCGCCTGGGCATCTCGGCGCTGGCCGTGGCGGTGCTGGCGCTGACGCTGCGCTGGGCCCTGCCCGCCTGGCAGGAGGCGCCGGCGACCGCGGCCGGCCCGGTGGCGGCGGCCACGGGCGACTGGGAGGCGTGGAGTTCCGAGCGGGTGAGCGCACTGCAGGCGCAGGGCCGGCCGGTGTTCGTGGACTTCACCGCCGCGTGGTGCGTGACCTGCCAGATCAACAAGCGCGGCACGCTCGCCGACGCGACGCTGCGCGCCGACTTCGAGCTGCGCGGCGTGGCGCTGCTGCGCGCGGACTGGACGCGGCGCGACGCCGCCATCGGCGCCGAGCTGGCGCGCCTGGGCCGCTCCGGCGTGCCGGTGTACGCGCTGTATCCGCCCGGCGGCGGCGCGCCGCGGCTGCTGACCGAGCTGCTGTCGGTGTCGGAGGTGCGCGCGGCGCTGGCCGCGCTGCCACCCAAGCCCGACAGCGCCACCCCGGGCCCGGCGGCGGCGCCGGCGCCTACAGCCGCGCGAAGTTGACCGGCAGCCCCGGCACGGCCACGCGCATCTGCAGCACGCAGCCAGCCCAGGGCTCGCGCGCGAGCTCGTCGGCGGGGCGGCCGTCGCGCGCGGTGGTCACGAACAGCGTGCGCAGGTCCGGCCCGCCGAAGCAGGGCATGGTCGGGCAGTGCACCGGCAGCGCCACCTCCTGCAGCAGCTCGCCCGACGGCGACAGGCGCAGCAGCCGGCAGCCCTCGTACATCGCCACCCAGTAGGCGCCCTCGGTGTCCACGGCCGCGCCGTCGGGCCGGCCGCCGTAGGGCCGCCCGTCCTCGCGCGGCGCGAAGCGCGCGAACACGCGCTGGCGCGACAGCGTGCCCTGGTCGGGGTCGAAGTCGAGGGCGCGGACCTCGTGCGCGCGCGTGTCGCTCCAATACAGCGTGCGCGAGTCCGGGCTCCAGGCCAGGCCGTTGCCGGTGGTGATGCCGCCGGCCATGCGCTGGATCTCGTCGCCGTCCCAGCGCCAGAGCGCCGCGCGCGGCTGGCGCTGGTCGTCGAGCGTGCTCACCCACAGCCGGCCCTGCGGGTCGGCCTTGCCGTCGTTGAAGCGCTGCTGCGCCGGGTCGTAGGGCGGCCGGCACAGGCGCTGGCGCTGCCGGCTGTGCGGGTCGAAGCACCACAGGCCGTCGCGCATGGCCAGCAGCACGCGGCCGCCCTGCATGGGCGCGGCGCAGCCGGGCTCGGCGTCGAAGCCCCAGTGGTCGTGGCGGCCCTGGCGCGGCTCCCAGCGGTTCAGGCGCCGGCCCGGGATGTCCACCCACCACAGCGCGCCCTCGGCCGGATGCCAGAACGGCGACTCGCCCAGCAGCGAAGGCGCCACGGGCAGCGGGCTGATCTCGAACAGGCGCTCAGCGGTCATGGCAACAGCTCCGGGTCGGTTTCGGAATCATGCGTCCCCTGGGGGCGCCGTGATCTCCAGCGTCATGACGCCCTCGATGGCCTGCCCCGGCTCCACGGCGCGCAGCCCGTGCGCCAGCGGGTCGTCCTGCTGGATGGCGTTGTTGAGGTGGCTCACCGGCTCGACGCAGAAATGGTCGCGCACGGCCTTGGCGAAGACGACGAGGTAGGGCTGGTCGGAAGTGAGGCGCACGCCGAAGCCGTTGGCGGTGCGGACGTGGGCCACGCCGTCCCAGCCTTCGAAGACGTTGTCCAGGTCCATTTGCAGCACGTCGCCTTCGAGCGGCGCGTGCGCCACGCGCCGCACCGGCAGCAGCGTCTCGTCGGGCTCCCAGCGTTCGGACACCCTGGCCTGCAGCGTGCAGCCGGCCTGCTTGGTGAAGTACGGGTGCCAGCCAAAGCCCAGCGGCTGCTCGCGCGCATCGGTGTTGCGCACCGACAGGCGCATGCGCAGCGACTGCGCGTCGAGCTCGACGAGCTGGCGCGCCTCGAAGTCGAAGGGCCAGAAGGCGTCGGCCCGGTGCGCCAGGCGCAGCTCGGCGCGCGTGGCGTCGGCGGCGGCCACCTCCCACGGCCGCTGCCAGCCCAGGCCGTGCAGCGAGTTCGGTTCGTCCACGTTGGCGGCGAGCTCGAAGTCCCGGCCCTGCCAGCGGAAGCGGCGCCGGCCGATGCGGTTGGAGTACGGCACCAGCGGGAAGCAGGCGGAAGGGCGCGAGCCGGTGAGCGCATCCGGCTCGAAGCTGTGCAGCACCGGCCGGCCCGCGTGCCACAGGCCGGCCACGCAGCCGCCCAGGTCCGGGCGCAGGGCCAGGCGCAGCGCGCCGGCCTGAAGTTCGATCGCGGAGTTCATCGGGCGTACGGCAAAAGAAGTCGTTCCTGAAGCAAAAAAGGCGGCGCCGCGGCGCCGCCCGGGAGATCGCCGAGCCGGCCCTCAGGCCGCGGCCGGCTCGGTGCGGGTGCCCGAACTCAGCGAGTGCACGTGCAGCTCGCCGTCGGGGGTACGCAGCGATTGCACCACCGCCTGCGCGCCGCGCATGAGCAGGCCCAGGTCGGAGGCCACGGCGATGAAGCTGAAGCCCATGGCGCGGAACTGCGTCACCACGTCCGGCGTGGCACCCGCCGTGCCCACCGGCTTGCCCAGGCGGCGGCAGCGCTGGGCCGCGTCGCCCATGAGCCGCATGACTTCCGGGTGCATCGGCTGGCCGGCATGGCCCATCTGCGCGGAGAGGTCGGCCGGGCCGATGAAGATGGCGTCCACGCCCTCGACCTGCGCCACCAGCTCCAGCTGCGCCAGCGCCTGCGGCGTTTCCAGCTCCACGATCACGCCCGGCACCGGCGGCACGCCGCCGGCCGCGCCGTAGCGCGTGGCGCGGCTGATGGAGGCCATGCTGCGCACGCCGTGCGGCGCGTGGCGCGTGGCGGCCACGGCGCGCTTCGCGTCCTCGACCGAGCCCACCAGCGGGAACATCAGCGTGGAGGCGCCGGCGTCCAGCACGCGCGCCACCGCCACGGGCTCGTTGGCCGGCACGCGCACCACCGGCGTCATCTTGGTGTTGCCGATGGCCTGCAGCAGGTGCACCAGGTCCATGTGGTCCAGCGGCGCGTGCTCCATGTCCACCAGCCCCCAGTCGAAGCCGGCGTGGCCCACCGCCTCGGCCACGATCGGGCTGGCGGAGGTGATCCAGGTGCCGATCGGCGGATGGCTGCCGGCGGCCTTGAGCAGGTGGCGGAACGTGTTCATCGACGACTCCTTGTGGCCCGCGTGGCGGGCGGCTTGGGTGAACGAGGCCGGTCCAGTGTGGGGCAGCTTGGGCGCCGGGTGATCGGGGGGCGCCCGCATGCGGCGGCGGTTTGCGTCGGGGTTTCAGTCCAGCGCGGCGCACAGGTAGTGCGCGCCGGGAACGGGGTTGTAGTAGTAGGGCGGCACGTCCTGGAAGCCCAGGCTGGCGTAGAGGCCGCGCGCGGCCTCCATCTCGTCGAGCGTGTCGAGCAGGATGCTGGAGTAGCCGGCCTCGGTGGCGCGGTCCATCAGCGCCTGCGCCAGCAACCGCCCCAGCCCGAAGCGGCGGAACGCGCGGCGCACGTACAGCCGCTTCATCTCGCAGGCGTTGACGGTATCGGCCTCGGGACAGGGCCGCAGCGCGCCGCAGCCCGCCAGCGCGCCGTCCACGAAGGCCAGCAGCAGCGCGCCCTGCGGCGCGGCGTACTCGCCCGGCAGCGTGGCGAGCTCCTGTTCGAAGTTCTGGAACGCGAGGTCGATGCCCAGGCCCTGGGCGTACTCGCGGAAGATCTCGCGCGCGGCCTGCAGCAGGGCCGGGGAATCCGGCGTCAGCAGCTCGACCTGCGGCGGCGCCATGACGCGGGCATTCATCGGTCGCCTGCGGCCGGCGCCGGGGAACAGCAACTCATCGGGTTCGTGCGGCATCCATCCAAGGGGGAGCAAAGATACCGCGCCCGGCGCCGCGCTTCCAGCCATGCCGCAGTGCCACGCCATGGGTTGCGGTGCATTCCCGGGTCCAGGAAGTCCGGGTAAACACCGTGAGCGGGCACGCACTGCCGTAACATCCTGCGTCAATTCCCGAGATTTCCGGAGCAAGGCGGGTGAGCTTCGAATCGACCCTTCCTCTGGGCGCGCCGGAGCTGATGCGGGTGAGCGCCTTCAAGCGCTACCTGGAGGAGCTGCCGCCGCCCGACGACTGCGACCTGCAGCAGCTGCCGCCTTCGCTGCTGCAGGACCTGCGCCGCTTTGCCGAGCATGGCCGCCACGCCGAGCTGCTGGAGGTGCTGGCCGCGTCGATGCGGCACCTGCGCAACGTCGCCGTGCACCTGCGGGACGGCGAGCGCGTGCTGCCGCTGACCCTCTTCCCGCGCCAGCGCCTGGCGCACTGCCCGCTGCCGCTGCACGACCTGCTCGGCCTGCAGCTGCAGGCGCTGCAGGTGCTGCACGTCGAGCCCGCGGTGCTGCGCCCGCCGGGCGACCCGCAGCGCGGGCTGGTCAAGGCGCTGCACCTGTACCACCCGCTGCCGCTGCTGAGCTGGGAGTTCGCCATGCGCGGCGCGCGCGAGCAGCTGCTGCCCGAGATCGCCGGCTACGCCGCCTACCGCGCCTCGGCCGTGCTCGACCTGCGCCAGCTGCCCATGGCGCCGCAGCTGCGCAATTGCGTGCGCCGGCTGCAGCGCGAGACCACCAACCTGCGCGAGCTGGCCGAGTGGCCAGGGCTCAACCGCCACACGGCGGCGCGGCTGCTCAACGCGCTGTACCTGCAGGCCGGGCTGATCGTCAGCCGCTCGCACCCGGCTGCCGACACCGACGGCTGGTTTTAAAGCACCCGGACGGCATCCCGATCGGCACCGAGTTTTTCACGGGCATGTGTCAAACATGCCCGCACAAATCACCATCACCTTTCAAACATCACTGAATTTTATTCAGTGCAGCCTCAGCGCGATCCCAGCGTCTCCCAGCGCTCCAGCGCCTCCATCAGCTCCTCCTCGATCTGCGCCACGCGCTCGTGCATCTGCGTCGCGCGCTGCGGCTCGCGCACGTAGAGGTTGGGGTCGGCGAGCTGCTCGGTGAGCGACTTCTGCTCGGCTTCCAGCGCGTCGATGCGCCCGGGCAGCGCGTCGAGCTCGCGCTGTTCCTTGTAGCCGAGCTTGCGCGGCGCCCTGGCCACGGACGGCGCCGCGGCGGCGGGGGCCGGCGCGGGCGCGGGTACCGCGGGCCTGGGCGCCGCGGCTTCCATCGCCGCCAGCGAGCGCGCCTTCTGGAGCTTCCAGTCCTCGTAGCCGCCTTCGTACTCGCGCCAGCGGCCCGGCGACACGTCGCCTTCCCAGGCGATGGTGCTGGTCACGACGTTGTCGAGGAAGCGCCGGTCGTGGCTGACCAGGAACACCGTGCCGGGATAGGACTGCAGCAGTTCCTCCAGCAGCTCCAGCGTGTCGATGTCGAGGTCGTTGGTGGGCTCGTCGAGCACCAGCACGTTGGCCGGCAGCGCGAAGAGCCGCGCCAGCAGCAGCCGGTTGCGCTCGCCGCCGGAGAGCGTGCGCACGGGCGAGTTGGCGCGCGCCGGCGCGAACAGGAAGTCGCCCAGGTAGCTCATGACGTGCTTGCGCTGCCCGCCGATCTCCACCCACTCGCTGCCCGGGCTGATGGTGTCGGCCAGGGTCGCGTCGAGGTTGAGGCCGCCGCGCATCTGGTCGAAGTAGGCGACCTGCAGGTTGCTGCCGCGGCGAACGACCCCCGACGCCGGCTCCAGCTCGCCCAGGATCAGCTTCAGCAGCGTGGTCTTGCCCACGCCGTTGGGGCCGATCAGGCCGACCTTGTCGCCGCGCAGGATGGTGGCGGAGAAATCCTTGATCAGCTCGCGCTCGCCGAAGCCCATGCCCACGTGCCGGAGCTCCGCGACGATTTTGCCGGTGGGCACGCCGGCGTCGAGCTCCAGCCGCACCTGGCCCAGCGACTCGCGCCGCTGCGCGCGCTGCGCGCGCAGGTCGTGCAGCCGGTTGACGCGGCTGACGCTGCGCGTGCGCCGCGCCTCCACGCCCTTGCGGATCCAGACCTCCTCCTGCGCCAGCAACTTGTCCGCGCGGGCGTTGGCCAGCGCCTCGGCTTCGAGCTCGCGCGCCTTGGCCGCCTCGAAGGCGGTGAAGTTGCCGGGATAGCCGCGCAGCTGGCCGCGATCCAGCTCGACGATGCGCGTGGCCACGGCGTCGATGAAGGCGCGGTCGTGCGAGATCAGCACCAGCGCGCCCTTCCAGGCGTTGAGCAGCTCCTGCAGCCACTCGATGGCGTCGAGGTCGAGGTGGTTCGTGGGCTCGTCGAGCAGCAGCACGTCGGGCGCGGCGGCCAGCGCCTGCGCCAGCGCCACGCGTTTCTTCATGCCGCCGGACAGGGCAGCGACCTGTGCCGACGCGTCCAGGCTCAGGTGCTGCAGCGTCTGCTCCACGCGCTGCTCCCAGGTCCAGCCGCCGAGCTGCTCGATGCGGGTCTGCAGTGCGTCGAGGTCCTCGCCGGGCTCGTGGCGCTCGAAGCGCTCACGCAGGGCCTTGGCCTCGGCCACGCCCTCGCTGACGGCCTCGAACACGGTGGCGCCGGGCGCGAAGACGGGTTCCTGCGCGACGTAGAAGCGCCGCAAGCCCTGCTGCAACTGCAGCAGCCCGTCGTCGGGCTTGTCCAGCCCGGCCAGGATTTTCAGGAGCGAGGATTTGCCGGCGCCGTTGCGGCCGATGAGCGCCACGCGCTCGCCGGGTTCCAGCGCGAAGGACGCGCCGTCGAGCAGCGGCACGTGGCCGAAGGCGAGGTGGGCGTTGGTGAGGGTGAGCAGGGCCATGGGGGCGATTGTCCCCCGCGCCGCTTGCCCCCTATCCCGTCAAACGGTCAGGCGGCCAGCGCCGCCTCCAGCGCATCCACGAACAGCCCGGCCACGTTGCAGCCGGTCTGGTTCGTGATCTCCTGGAAGCCCGTCGGGCTGGTGACGTTGATCTCGGTGAGGCAGTCGCCGATCACGTCCAGCCCCACCAGCAGCAGCCCGCGCGCGGCCAGCACCGGCGCCAGCGTCTCGGCGATCTCGCGGTCGCGCGCGGAGAGCTCCTGCGCCACGCCCTTGCCGCCGGCGGCCAGGTTGCCGCGGATCTCGCTGCCCTGCGGGATGCGCGCCAGGCAGTACGGCACGGGCTTGCCGCCGATGAGCAGCACGCGCTTGTCGCCCTTGACGATCTCGGGCAGGTAGCGCTGGACCATCAGCGTGCGCGTGCCGTGGGCATTGAGCGTCTCGATGATCGAGCCCAGGTTGAGCCCGTCCGGGCCGACGCGGAAGATCCCCATCCCGCCCATGCCGTCCAGCGGCTTGAGGATCACGTCGCGGTGCTCGTCATGGAACGCCCGCACCGCCTGCGCGTCGCGCGTCACCAGCGTCGCTCCGATGAGGTCGGGGAACTCCAGGATGGAGAGCTTCTCCGGGTGCTCGCGCAGCGCCGCGGGCCTGTTGAACACGCGCGCGCCCTCGCGCTCGGCCTGCTGCAGCAGGTGCGTGGCGTAGAAGAACTCGCTGTCGAAGGGCGGGTCCTTGCGCATCAGCACGGCATGGGCGTCGGCCAGCGCCATCTCGCGCTCGGCCACGACCTCGAACCAGTCCTTGCCGCTGGAGCCGGTGAGCGTGATGGCGCGGGCGCTGCGCGCCACCACGCGCGAGCCGCGGCGCCAGACCAGGTCGGCCTGCTCGCAGGCCCAGACCTTGTGGCCGCGCCCCAGGGCCTCGCGCATCATCGCGAAGGTGGTGTCCTTGTAGGTCTTGAAGGTGACCAGCGGGTCGGCGACGAACAGCAAATCCATGGCGCGGGCGAAACTTCAGCGGGTGGGGCGCCAGTGTTGCACGCCCAGTGCCAGCACACCGGCGACGAGGCCCCAGAAGGCCGAGGCGATGCCGAACAGGCTCAGGCCGCTGGCCGTGACCAGGAAGGTCAGCAGCGCCGCCTCGCGCGTCTTCTCCTCCTGCAAGCCCATCGCCAGCGCGCCGCCGATGGTCGACAGCAGCGCCAGCCCGGCCACCGCCAGCACCAGCGCCTTCGGGAACGCGCCGATCAGCCCCACCACCGCGCCGCCGGCCAGGCTCAGCGCGATGTAGAAGCCCCCCGCCATGACGGCGGCCATGTAGCGCCGCGCCGGGTCGGCATGCGCCTCGCGGCCCATGCAGATCGCCGCCGTGATCGCCGCCAGGTTCAGGGCGTAGCCGCCGAAGGGCGCCAGCAGCAGCGAGGCCAGCCCCGTGACCGTCACCGGCGGCGACACCGGGGTGTCGTAGCCCGCGGCGCGCTGCGCGGCCACGCCGGGCAGGTTCTGCGAGGCCATCGTCACCACGAACAGCGGCAGCGCCAGGCCGATCAGGGCCTGCCACGAAAAGGCCGGCGTGGTCCATACCGGCTGCGCCAGGCGCCACTGCACCGCGCCCAGGTGCAGCGCGCCCTGCCCCGCCGCCACCGCCATGCCCGCCAGCAGCACGCCCGGCACCGCGTAGCGCGGCCACAGCCGCCGCCCAAGCAGGTAGGCCGCCAGCATGGTGCCCACCAGCGCCGGGCTGGCCTTGAGCGAGAGGACCGCGTCGAAGCCGAAGCGCGCCAGCACGCCGGCCAGCAGCGCCGCGGCCAGCGCGCGCGGGATGCGGCCCATCACCCGCGCGAAGGCGCCGGTGGCGCCGGCCAGCGTGATCAGCACCGCGCAGACCAAGAAGGCGCCGATGCCCTCGGCCATGGTGAGGCCGCTGGTGCCCGCGATCAGCGCCGCGCCGGGCGTGCTCCAGGCCGTGAGCACGGGCTGGCGGTACCACAGGCTCAGCCCCGCGCTGGTCAGTCCCATGCCCAGGCCCAGCGCCCACATCCACGAGGCCGTCTGCGCCGGCGTGGCGCCCAGCGCCTCGGCGGCGTGGAAGACGATGACGACCGAGCTGGTGAAGCCCACCAGCACGGCCACGAAGCCCGCCACGACGGCGGACAGCGACAGGTCCTTCAAAACCACGGGGCCGCGCGCTTCAGATCTCGACCTTGGAGCCCAGCTCCACGATGCGGTTGGCCGGCAGGTTGAGGAAGTCGGCGGCCGCCGAGGCGTTGCGGTGCATGCTGGCGAAGAGCTTTTCCCGCCACATCGCCATGCCGTGCTCGCTGATGGTCGGGATCACGATGTCGCGGCTCAGGAAGTAGCTGGTGTCCATGTCGTCCAGCGGCACGCCGCGGCCCTTGAGTGCCTGCAGCGCCTCGGGCACGTCGGGGTCGTTCTTGAAGCCGAAGTGCAGCACCACCTGCCAGCAGTCGTGGCCCAGCGGCCGCACGCCCACGCGCTTGTCGAAGCCGATCCAGGGCACGTCGTGGTGCTGCACCGTGACGAACAGGTTGTACTCGTGCAGCACCTTGTTGTGCTTGAGGTTGTGCATCAGCGCGTTGGGCGTGAGGCCCTGCTCGGCCGAGAGGAACACGGCCGTGCCGGCGACGCGCTTGGGCGGGCTCATGAACACCGCCTCCAGGAAGCCCTCGAGGTCGATGGCGTCGTCGCGCAGCCGCTCGGCCACCAGCGTGCGCCCGCGCCGCCAGGTGGTCATGAGCGTGAACATGCCGATGCCGATGGCCAGCGGGAACCAGCCTCCGCCCAGCAGCTTGAGCATGTTGGAGGCGAAGAACATCACGTCGATGACGAAGAAGAAGCCCGTGGCCCCCAGGCACAGCCACAGCGGGTAGCGCCAGCCGTAGCGAATGACGAAGAAGGTCATGACGGTGGTGATGGTCATGTCCAGCGTCACGGCGATGCCGTAGGCCGCGGCCAGCCGCGAGGACGAGCCGAACAGGGCCACCGCCAGCACGATGAACACGTACAGCCCCCAATTCACGAAGGGCACGTAGATCTGGCCGGTGTCCCTTACCGACGTGTGCTTGATGTGCATGCGCGGCAGCAGGCCCATCTGGATCGCCTGCTTGGTCACGGAGAAGGCCGCCGTGATCAGCGCCTGCGAGGCGATGACGGTGGCGGCGGTGGCCAGGAACACCAGCGGCAGCCGCGCCCATTGCGGCGCGAGCAGGTAGAACGGGTTCTCGATGGCCGCCGGGTCGGACAGCACCAGCGCGCCCTGGCCGAAGTAGTTGACCACCAGCGCCGGCATCACCACGGCGTACCAGGCGATGCGGATGGGCCGCTTGCCGAAGTGGCCCAGGTCGGCGTAGAGCGCCTCGCCGCCGGTGACGCATAGCACCACCGCGCCCAGCGCCAGGAAGGCCACCAGCTTGTGCTCCACCCAGAAGGCGATCGCGTAAGCCGGGTTGAGCGCCACCAGCACGCCCGGGTTCTCCAGCACGCGCGGCAGGCCCAGCGCCACCAGCGTGACGAACCACACCAGGGTGACGGGCCCGAAGAAGCGGCCGATGTCGGCCGTGCCGAAGCGCTGCACCGCGAACAGCGCCGTGAGCACCACCAGCGTGATCGGCACCACGAAGGGATGCAGCCGCTCGGAGGTCACCTCCAGGCCTTCCACCGCCGACAGCACCGAGATCGCCGGCGTGATCACGCCGTCGCCGTAGAAGATGGCCGTGCCGAACATGCCCACCGCCAGCAGCGCCTGGCGCAGCCGCGGGCGCTCGCGCACCGCGTGCGTGGCCAGCGCCAGCATGGCGATCAGACCGCCCTCGCCGTTGTTGTCCGCACGCAGGATCAGCAGCACGTACTTCAGCGAGACGATGACCGTCAGCGTCCAGAAGATCAGCGACAGCACGCCCAGCACGTTGTCGGGCGTGGCCTCGACGTGGCCGGCGTGGAAGATTTCCTTGAAGGCGTACAGCGGGCTGGTGCCGATGTCGCCGTAGACGACGCCCAGGGCGGCCAGCGTCAGGGCCGCCAGGGCGCTGGACGATTGCGAAGAGGAGGAGCTCACTGGGGCAGGACCGGCCAGCGGCCCCTTAGCCAAAACCCTGATTCTCGCGCTGCCGGCAGGTGCCGGCGTTGCGCCGGCGCACCGTCAGCTCACTCGTAGATCTCGGCGTCGGGGTCGGTGGCTTCGAGCTCGTAGCTGGCCGCCAGCATCGCCAGGCGGCCGATCACGCCGTACATGTAGAAGCGGTTGGGCGCGCTGACGCCGGGCTTCTCGCCGGGCCGGGGCATGTGGCTGGCCTCGGCGAAGGCCAGCGGCACGAACGCGGCGCCGGGGGCGTTGAGGTTCTCGTCGATGCCGCGCTCGGCATGCACGCGGTAGAAGCCGCCGACCACGTAGCGGTCGAGCATGTAGACCACCGGCTCGGCCACGGCGTCGTGCATGCGCTCGTAGGTGGGCACGCCCTCCTGGATGATGACCTCGCTGACCTCCTGCCCCTCCTTGATCACGCTCATCTTGTTGCGCGTGCGGCGGTTGAGGTCCTCCAGGTCCTTGGGGTCGCGCACGGTCATGATGCCCATGCCGTAGGTGCCGGCGTCGGCCTTGACGACCACGAACGGCTTCTCGTTGATGCCGTATTCCTTGTACTTGCGCCGCACCTTGGCCAGCAGCGCCTCGGCGTTGGACTGCACGCACTCCAGCCCGGTGCCCTGGCTGAAGTCCACCTGGCCGCACTGGCTGTACATCGGGTTGATCAGCCACGGGTCCATGCCCAGCAGCTTGGCGAACTTCTTGGCCACCTCCTCGTAGCTCTGGAAGTGGTTGCTCTTGCGCCGCACCGCCCAGCCCGCGTGCAGCGGCGGCAGCAGGTACTGCTCGTGCAGGTTCTCCAGCACCGGCGGGATGCCGCCGGAGAGGTCGTTGTTGAGCAGGATGGTGCAGGGATCGAAGTCCTTGAGCCCCAGGCGCCGCGGCGTGCGCAGCAGCGGCTCCAGCGTCAGCGTGTTGCCGTCGGGCAGCGTCAGCGCCGTGGGCTTGGTGATGGTCTCGTCGAGCGTGCCCAGGCGCACGTTCAGGCCGGCCTGGTTGAAGATCTGCGTGAGGCGCTGCACGTTGCTGAGGTAGAAGCTGTTGCGCGTGTGCTTCTCCGGGATCAGCAGCAGGTTCTTGGCCTCCGGACAGATCTTCTCGATGGCCGCCATCGCCGCCTGCACCGCCAGCGGCAGCATGTCGTTGGTGAGGTTGTTCCAGCCGCCGGGGAAGAGGTTGGTATCGACCGGCGCGAGCTTGAAGCCGGCGTTGCGCACGTCCACCGAGGTGTAGAACGGCGGCGTGTGCTCCATCCACTCCAGGCGGAACCAGCGCTCGATGGCCGGCATCGACTCCAGGATGCGCTGCTCCAGCTCGTTGATCGGGCCGTTGAGCGCGGTGATGAGATGCGGGACCATGGCGTGCGGTGCTTCTTGGACTTGGGTCCAGCCATTCTAGGCAGGCGGCATACCCGTCGCGGTGCGCTGACACACCCTGTGCCGCGGCGCCGTGCGGCAGGCACGCCGCCTTGGCGTCCCGGTTGGCGACGCCCGCCCGCCGCCGGCGCGCGCCCATGAAAAAGGCCACCCGCCGGGGTGGCCTGCAGCCGCAAGAGCCCGCGGTGCGCGCCGCGGGCCAGAAGTCAATGGGCCGCCGTCTCGCGCCGCCACCAGCCGCCGCCGCCGGACGACTTGTCGGCCGCCAGCGTCCACGCCGCCAGCGCCAGCACGGCCACGCCCGTGATCGCCGTGCCCAGCATCGCGTCGCGCAGCCCCGCGAAGCCCAGCACCCAGGGCGAGATGGCCAGCCACAGACCCAGCGCCGCCGCGCTCCAGCGCTCCCAGGCCTGGGGCACGAACACCGCCCCCAGCGCCACCGCCAGCAGCGCCGCGCCCGCGATCAGCGCGTTCCACGTGGCCGCGCGTTCACCGTCGAAGCCCAGCGCCCACGGGGACAGCAGCACCCACGCCGCCAGCACCGCGTTGACGCCATCCTGCCAATGCTTGAGTCGCAACATGGTCACACCTCCAGAATTGACGAATTGACTTGAAGGACCGGTCGGGTCGCGCCTGCCTTGCGGCCGGCGCAGCGCTTTGACACCGAAGCCCGGCCGCGTGTTCCCTCCAGCGATGCGGCGCGCGCCCAAGAAAAAAGGCCACCCGCAAGGGGTGGCCGAAGTTCGCTACCGCAACCGCAGCGAAGAGACTGCTCCGTAGCCGGGGGCGCCTTGTGTACCGCTGGCGCCGCCCGCGCTGTCTTCTGTTGAACCGCCCGTCGATCAGCGGTTGTAGGCCGTCTCGCCGTGCGAGCTGATGTCCAGGCCCTCGCGCTCTTCCTCTTCGGAGACGCGCAGACCGATCACCAGGTCGACCAGCTTGTAGGCGATGAAGGCGACCACGGCCGACCACAGGATGGTCACGCCCACGGCCTGGGCCTGCACCCAGACCTGCGCACCGATGCCGCCCCACTCGCCGCACGTGTCGGTGACGTAGTTGCAGATGCCCGTGCCGCCCAGGTCGGGCGCGGCAAACACGCCCGTCAGCAGCGCGCCCAGGATGCCGCCCACCCCGTGCACGCCGAACACGTCGAGCGAGTCATCGGCGCCGAGCATGCGCTTGAGGCCATTGACGCCCCACAGGCACACGAAGCCCGACAGCAGGCCGATCACCAGCGCGCCGCCCACACCCACGAAGCCGCAGGCCGGGGTGACGGCCACCAGGCCGGCCACCGCGCCGGAAGCGGCGCCCAGCATCGAGGCCTTGCCCTTCATCAGCGCCTCGCCGGCGATCCAGCTCAGCGCCGCGGCGGCCGTGGCCACCACGGTGTTGGTGAAGGCCAGCGCGGCCGTGCCGTTGGCTTCCAGGTTGGAGCCGGCGTTGAAGCCGAACCAGCCCACCCACAGCAGCGAGGCACCGACCATGGTCAGCGTCAGGCTGTGCGGCGCCATCGACTCGCGCCCGTAGCCCACGCGCTTGCCCACCATGAAGGCACCCACCAGGCCCGCCACCGCGGCGTTGATGTGCACCACCGTGCCGCCGGCGAAGTCCAGCGCGCCCTTGGCCCACAGCCAGCCCGCGCCCGCCGTCACGGCGGCCAGCGTCTCCTCGCTGGTGATGGCGTCCGGGCCGTCCCAGTACCAGACCATGTGCGCCACCGGCAGGTAGGCGAAGGTGAACCACAGCACCGAGAAGGCCAGCACCGCCGAGAACTTGATGCGCTCGGCGAAGGCGCCCACGATCAGCGCCACCGTGATCGCGGCGAACGCGCCCTGGAAGCTCACGAAGGTCAGCTCCGGCAGCACCACGCCCTTGCTGAAGGTCGCGGCCACGCTCTCGGGCGTGACGCCCTTGAGGAACAGCTTGTCGAGCGTGCCAACGAACGGGTTGCCGCCGGTGAAGGCCGCGGAGTAGCCGTAGACCACCCACAGCACGGAGATGAGCGCGAAGATCACGAACACCTGCATCAGCACCGACAGCATGTTCTTGCTGCGCACCAGGCCGCCGTAGAAGAGGGCCAGGCCCGGGATGGCCATCATGATGACCATCGCCGTGCAGAACATCAGGAAGGCCGTGTCGCCCTTGTTGGGCACCGGCGCCGCCGGCGCGGCGGCCGCGACCGCCTCGGCCGCGCCGCTGGCGGCCTGCGCCACGACAGCCGCGGCATCCTGCGCCAGCACGCCGCTGGCAACACCCAGGCACGCCAGGCCGGCGAGCGCGGGGAGAAGAAGCTTTCTCATGGTTTTCTCAGACTCGGGTGTGGTCGGTCGTCTGTCTCAGAGCGCGTCGGGACCGGTCTCGCCGGTACGGATGCGCACCACCTGCTCCAGCGGGCACACGAAGATCTTGCCGTCGCCGATCTTGCCGGTGCGCGCCGAGCCCTCGATGGCCTCGATCACGCGCTCGACGACCTCGTCGTCCACTGCCGCCTCGATCTTCACCTTGGGCAGGAAATCGACGACGTACTCCGCGCCGCGGTAGAGCTCGGTGTGGCCCTTCTGGCGCCCGAAGCCCTTGACTTCCGTGACCGTGATGCCTTGCACCCCGATGGCGCTGAGCGCCTCGCGCACTTCGTCGAGCTTGAACGGCTTGACGATCGCAGTGACCATCTTCATGGCTTGATTCCTTTCAAAAGTTGTACTTCACGCCGACCACGAGAGCATTCTTACCCGTGAACTTGCCCGAGGGCGTGACGTAGAAGGTTTTGTCCGCGTTGGTGCCCACGGCGGTGGCACTCACCACGAAGCCGCTGAAGTCCTTGGAGATGCCCAGCGAGTAGTCGGTGTAGGAGCCGCCCAGGTCGTCACTGGGGCCCTTGATCTTCTGGCGGCCCACGTGCGGCACCAGCATCCAGCCGTCAGTGATCTCGAAGCTGGCCGACAGGTCCAGGTACCAGCTGTTCTTGCTGTCCAGGTTGCCGAAGGTGTCCGTCAGCGCGTGCGAGTACTTGGCCGTCACGGGGCCGAAGGTCAGCGCGCCGTACACCTCCGTCGTGTCCGCCTTTTCGAACAGGGTCGGCGCACGATCAAGCTTGTTGCGCGGGTACCAGTACTGCAGCACGCCCACGTCGTAGCCCAGGCCTTCCATGACCGAGCCCTTGTAGCCGCCGTAGAGGTCCACCTCGACCCGCGCATTGCCGGCATCGAAGCCGTTGATGCGGCCGGCGTCCTTGATCCAGCGGATCGTCGAAGCCCAGACGCCGGCGTAGAAGCCGCCGTCAGCGCTCTGCACCCAGTCCGCGCCGCCCTGCAGCGCCGGATCCAGGCGGCTCTGCGAGATGCCGCGGTAGCGATAGTCGGTGACGGCGCCAACGTTGAAGCTCAGGTCGGCATGCGCCGGCAGGCTGCTCAGGGTGGCAAGGACGGCTGCGGCAAGGGCGGCTTTTTTGATCATGGACTCCACTCCGGTTTGATTGCCCGGTAGCTCTGCACCATCCGTGCCAGCTTTTTGCAGGTCTTTCCCCGAGGTACACCCATTCCCAGGGCCCTCTTTGGGAGCGCACCAAATGGGGGATGTGGCATCCGAAGCCCCAGCTTGGTGCACCTTCAATGCAGGCGTTACAGCCTCGTAACGCGGCTACACAATGGCCCTTCCGGGTGGATCCCGGGGGAGGAAGCGGATGTCGCTGGCCGTGCTCAGCAGCCGGGCGCTGGACGCCCTGGAAGCGCCTGAAGTGCGCGTGGAAGTGCATCTGGCCAACGGCCTGCCCAGCTTCACGCTGGTCGGGCTGGCCGACACCGAGGTCAAGGAAGCGCGCGAGCGCGTGCGCGCTGCGCTGGTGCACAGCGGGCTGCCCTTTCCGCACAACAAGCGCATCACGGTGAACCTGGCGCCTGCGGACCTGCCCAAGGAGTCCGGGCGCTTCGACCTGCCCATCGCGCTGGGCATCGTGGCCGCGTCGGGGGAGCTCGACCCGGCGGCGTTCGCCGGCTACGAGTTCGCGGGCGAGCTGTCGCTGGCCGGCGACCTGCGCCCGGTGCGCGGCGCCGTGGCACTGGCTCTGGCGCTGCGCCGCGAAGGCAGCGCGCGCACCCTGATCCTGCCGCCGGACAGCGCCGAGCAGGCCGCGCTGGTGCAGGGCGTGGACGTGCGCCGCGCCACGCACCTGCTGCAGGTGGTGGCGGCGCTGCGACCGGGCGAGGCCGCCGTGCCGCTGCCGCGCGCGCGGGCGCAGGTGCTGCCGCAGGCGCCGGCGCAACCGGACCTGCGCGAGGTGCGCGGCCAGGGCGGCGCCAAGCGGGTGCTGGAAATCGCCGCGGCCGGCGCGCACTCGCTCCTGATGGTGGGCAGCCCCGGCAGCGGCAAGTCGATGCTCGCGCACCGGCTGCCGGCGCTGCTGCCGCCCATGGACGAGGACGAGGCGCTGGCCAGCGCCGCGCTGCAGGGCCTGTCCAGCAGCGGCTTCAGCGTCGCGCACTGGGGCCGGCGCCCGGTGCGCGCGCCGCACCACTCGGCCAGCGCCGTGGCGCTGGTGGGCGGCGGCTCGCCGCCGAAGCCCGGCGAGATCTCGCTCGCCCACGGCGGCGTGCTGTTCCTGGATGAATTGCCCGAGTTCCCGCGCGCGGCGCTGGAGGCGCTGCGCGAGCCGCTGGAAAACGGCCGCATCACGCTCTCGCGCGCCGGCCGCCAGGCCAGCTACCCGGCGCGCTTCCAGTTGATTGCCGCCATGAATCCCTGCCCCTGCGGCTGGCTCGGCTCCTTCGCCGCGACCGGGAAACCCTGCCGCTGCACGGCGCAGGCCATCGCCCGCTACCAGGGACGCCTGTCGGGGCCGCTGCTCGACCGCATCGATTTGCAGCTCGAAGTCCCGGCGGTGAAGCCCGCCGAGCTGCTGGCCGCGCCCGAAGGCGAGCCCAGCGCCGTGGTGGCGGCGCGCGTGGCCATGGCGCGGGAACGCGCCATGGCGCGCCAGGGCCTGCCCAATGCCGAGCTCGACGCCGCGGGGCTCGACGAGCACGTGCGCCCGGACGCCGCGGCGCTGGCCTTCATCGAGCAGGCCGCGACGCGGCTGGGCTGGTCCGGACGCAGCCTGCACCGCGCGCTCAAGGTGGCGCGCACCATCGCCGACCTCGCCGGCGAAGCCCAGCCCGGCGTGGCCCACGTCGCCGAGGCGCTGCAGTACCGGCGCGCGCTGCCGGGCTGAAACAAGTCCTGCTTAGCCTTCGGACGGAAAAACACCGTTCGGGCTGAGTTTGTCGAAGCCTGTCCTGAGCAACGTCGAAGGGCCCTTGGCGGCGTCACGAGCGCCTGCCCTTCGACAGGCTCAGGGCGAACGGGAAAGGGCTTGTACGGCGGCTACTTCAATGCACAGGAGTGCTTACTGCACCCGCAGCCGGCCGCCCTCGTCCACCACGTGCGTGCCCGCGGCGATCGGCTGGCTTTGCGAGAAGCGGCGCACGCTGCCGTCGTCCATGCGCACGCGCACCTCGTACACCGTCTGCGAGCGCACGCGCTTCTCGACCTCGTGGCCGGCGAAGCCGCCGCCCACCGCGCCCAGCACCGTCGCCACCTTGCGGCCCGTGCCGCCGCCGACCTGGTTGCCCAGCAGGCCGCCGATCACGCCGCCCGCCACCGCCCCGACGCCCTGTGCCGGGCCTTCCTGGCGCACCGCCTGCACCGACTCCACCACGCCGCAACTGCGGCACACCGGCGCCGGCTGCACCGCCGGGGCCTGCGCCACCGGCGCGGGCTGGGCCACGGGCGCCGGAGCCGGGGCCGGGGCCGGTGCGCGCGTCACGCGCTGTGGAGCCGGGGCCGGCGCGGGCGCGTGCTGCACGGGAGCCGCCGGGCGCGACGGCACGGGCGGCTGCACCTCGTCGGCCGGCATCTCCGCGGGCGCCAGGCGCGCCGCCCCCGCCGCCGGCCCTTGCGGCGCGTACACCGGCGCGCCATCCGAAGGCGCCTGGCCCGGCGCCACCTGGGGCTGAGGAGACATCGCCACGGGCGTGGCCGCCGCCGGCGCCGTGGCGGAAGTCCCGCGCAGCAGCCAGCCGCCGCCCGCACCCAGCGCCGCCACCAGCACCGCGCCGCCCACCAGGGCCGCCGGAGAGCGCAGCGCCCCGGCCGGGCTGGCCATCGTCATGTCGTTCGTGCCTTGCATTGAGCCTCGTTCCAGACCGCCGAAGGGCAGTCCATGCCTGGGCAACGATCGGCGGCACCGCCCCGCCTACAGCCCGGGCGCCGGAACTGAAACCAAATACAAACGCCCGGACGGTGCCGGGCGTTCGTCGCGGAGCGGGCCCGGCGCGCAAGGCGCCGCGCCAGGGGCTTCGGTTCAGAGCAGCGGCGCCAGCGCGCGCCGCGCCGCGGCCTCTTCCAGGCCGTTGCGCGCGGCCCAGTCGGCCAGCTGGTCCTCGCCGATCTTGCCCACGTTGAAGTACGCGGCCTGCGGATGCGCGATGTAGAAACCGCTGACGCTGGAGGCCGGCGTCATGGCCAAGCTGTCGGTCAGGCCCATGCCGATGGCCGGCGCATCCAGCACGCGGAACAGGTCGCGCTTCGGAAGGTGATCCGGACACGCCGGGTAGCCCGGCGCCGGGCGGATGCCGCGGTACTTCTCGGCCACCAGTTCCTCGTTGGACAGCACCTCCTGCGGCGCGTAGCCCCAGAAGTCGGTGCGCACGCGCTGGTGCAGCCGCTCGGCGAAGGCCTCGGCCAGCCGGTCGGCCAGCGCCTTGAGCATGATGGCCGAGTAGTCGTCGTGCGCGGCCAGGAACTCGGCTTCCTTCTTCTCCACGCCCTGCACGCTCACGGCGAACATGCCGGCGTAGTCGCCCTTCGTGCCGCGCGGCGCCACGAAGTCCGACAGGCAGCGGTTCGGGCGCCGCACGCCCTCGACCACCGGGCGCTCGGACTGCATGCGCAGCCCGTGCCAGGTCATCAGCGCCTTGGCGCGCGCTTCGTCGGCATAGAACTCGATGTCGTCGCCCACCGCGTTGGCCGGGTACAGGCCGATGACGCCGTGCGCCTGCAGCCAGCGCCCTTCCACCAGCCGCTGCAGCATGCGCTGCGCGTCCTCGAACACGCGCGTGGCGGACTCGCCCACCACCGGGTCCTTGAGGATGTCGGGATAGCGCCCGGCCAGGTCCCAGGTCTGGAAGAAGGGCGTCCAGTCGATGCAGGCCACCAGCTCCGACAGGTCCTGGTTGCGGAACACGCGCCGGCCCGTGAACTTCGGCACCGGCGCGTCATAGCCGGCCCAGTCGATGGGCGTCGGGTTGGCACGCGCGGCCTCCAGCGAGACCAGCGGCGTGGCCTTGCGGTTGGCGTGCTGCTCGCGCACCTTGGCGTAGTCGGCCTCCAGCTCGGCGACGTACTTCGCCGCGCGGTCGTCGCTGAGCAGCTCGGAGCACACGCCCACGCTGCGCGAGGCGTCGGGCACGTACACCACCGGGCCCTCGTAATGCGGCGCGATCTTCACGGCCGTGTGCACGCGGCTGGTGGTGGCGCCGCCGATGAGCAGCGGCGTCTTCCTGTCGCGGAAATGCGCGTCGCGCTGCATCTCGGCGGCCACGTGCTGCATCTCTTCGAGGCTGGGCGTGATCAGCCCGGACAGGCCGATGATGTCCGCGCCCTCTTCCTTCGCCTTGGCAAGGATGTCCTGGCACGGGACCATCACGCCCATGTTCACGACCTCGAAGTTGTTGCACTGCAGGACCACGCTGACGATGTTCTTGCCGATGTCGTGCACGTCGCCCTTGACGGTGGCGATGACGATGCGGCCCTTGGCCTTCACGTCGCCGCCGGCGTCCAGCAGCGCCTGCTTCTCCGCCTCGATGTAGGGCAGCAGGTGCGCCACGGCCTGCTTCATCACGCGCGCGGACTTCACCACCTGCGGCAGGAACATCTTCCCCTGCCCGAACAGGTCGCCCACCACGTTCATGCCGGCCATCAGCGGCCCCTCGATGACGTGCAGCGGGCGGCCCCCTTCGGCGCGGATCGCCTGCCAGGCCTCCTCGGTGTCGGCGTCGATGAACTCGTTGATGCCCTGCACCAGCGCATGCGCCAGGCGCTCGCGCACCGGCAGCGCGCGCCAGGCCAGGCGCGCCGTGTCGTCCTTGGCCAGGCCGCGCACCTGGTCGGCGATGGCCAGCAGCCGCTCGGTGGCGTCGGGGCGGCGGTTGAGCACCACGTCCTCCACGCGCTCGCGCAGCTCCGCGTCGAGCTGGTCGTACACGCCGACCATGCCGGCGTTGACGATGCCCATGTCCATGCCCGCCTGGATGGCGTGGTAGAGGAACACGGTGTGGATCGCCTCGCGCACCGGCTCGTTGCCGCGGAAGCTGAAGGAGACGTTCGACACGCCCCCGGACACCTTGGCGCCGGGCAGGTGCTGCTTGATCCAGCGCGTGGCCTCGATGAAGTCCACGGCGTAGTTGTCGTGCTCCTCGATGCCGGTGGCGATGGCAAAGATGTTCGGGTCGAAGACGATGTCCTCAGGCGGGAAACCAACCTCTTCGACCAGGATGCGATACGCCCGGGCGCAGATCTCGGTCTTGCGGGTGAACGTGTCGGCCTGGCCCTGCTCGTCGAAGGCCATCACCACGGTGGCGGCGCCGTAGCGCTTGATCAGCCTGGCCTGGCGCTTGAACTCGGCCTCGCCCTCCTTGAGCGAGATCGAGTTGACGATGCCCTTGCCCTGGATGCACTTGAGGCCGGCCTCGATCACGCTCCACTTGGAGCTGTCGATCATGATCGGCACGCGCGCGATCTCGGGGTCGGAGGCGATGAGGTTGAGGAAGCGGACCATGGCGGCCTGGCTGTCCAGCATGGCCTCGTCCATGTTCACGTCGATGATCTGCGCGCCGTTCTCGACCTGCTGGCGCGCCACGGCCAGCGCCTGCTCGAACTGGCCGGCCAGGATCATGCGGGCGAAGGCCTTGGAGCCGGTGACGTTGGTGCGCTCGCCGATGTTGACGAACAGGTGCCCCGCGCCGATGGTCACGGGCTCCAGGCCCGACAGCCGCATCGGCGGCACGGAAGTGATGGCGTCGTTCATGAAGGTGTCTTGACTCAGGCTTCGACCAGCGAAGTGAACAGCGGGTCGGCCTTGCTGCGCGGGCGGTAGGCGCTGACCTTGCGCGCGATGGCGGCGATGTGGTCCGGCGTGGTGCCGCAGCAGCCGCCGACGATGTTGAGGAAGCCGCTCCTGGCGAAGTCTTCCATCAGTGCCGCGGTGACCTCGGGCGTCTCGTCGAAGCCGGTGTCGCTCATCGGGTTGGGCAGCCCGGCGTTGGGATAGCAGCTGATGGCGGTGTCGCCGGCGATCTTGGCCAGCTCCTCGACGTAGGGCCGCATCAGCGCCGCGCCCAGCGCGCAGTTGAGCCCGATGGCAATCGGCCTGGCATGCCGCACCGAGTGCCAGAAGGCGCCCACGGTCTGGCCGGAGAGGATGCGCCCGGAGGCGTCGGTGACGGTGCCGGAGATGACCACCGGCAGCCGCTCGCCGCTCTCCTCCATCAGCTCGTCGAGCGCGAACAGGGCGGCCTTGGCATTGAGCGTGTCGAAGATGGTCTCGACCAGGAACAGGTCGGCGCCGCCTTCGAGCAGCCCCTCGGCCTGCTCGCGGTAGGCGGCGCGCAGCTCGTCGAAGCAGACGTTGCGCGCGCCGGGGTCGTTCACGTCGGGGCTGATGCTGGCCGTGCGCGGCGTCGGGCCGATGGCGCCGGCCACGAAGCGCGGCCTGTCAGGGGTGGAAAACTTGTCGGCCGCCTCGCGCGCGAGGCGCGCCGCGGCCACGTTCATCTCGCGCGCCACGTGCCCCAGGCCGTAGTCGTCCTGCGCGATGGAGGTGGCGCCGAAGGTGTTGGTCTCGATGATGTCGGCCCCGGCGGCCAGGTACTGCTCGTGGATGCTGCGGATCACGTCGGGCCGGGTGAACTGCAGCAGCTCGTTGTTGCCCTTCAGGTCCTTCGGGTGATCCTTGAAGCGCTCGCCGCGGTAGTCGGCCTCGGTCAGCTTGAAGCGCTGGATCATGGTCCCCATGGCGCCGTCGATGATGACGATGCGCTGCGGCAGCAGCGCCGCCAGCGCGGCGCCACGGGTGTATTGCGGTGCGTTCATCCCGCAATTGTAGGAAGGGCTCCTTTCCCAGCCTTTGCAGGCCCTTCCCGCCGCCATCGCCCTTCAGCTGCGAAAGCCGATGCCCCGGCGCTGCCGCGCCTCGGGCTTGACCCGGTGCTCGCTCTCGAGCTGGCTCAGGAACTCGTCGGGCTCGAAGGCCTCGCCCAGCAGCTCGACCTGGCGCCGCACCGCGGCGAAGTCGCCCGGCGTGAGCAGGTCCAGCTGCGCCAGGCGCTGGCGCTGCTCGCCGGTGAGGCGCCCTTCGTCGCCGTCCAGCGCCTCGTTGGCGAACATGCGCACGCGCTGCTCCGGGCGCAGCGGGTTGAAGCGGATCTTGAAGGTGAAGCGCCGCAAGGCCGCCTCGTCCAGGTCGTCGAAGAGATTGGTGGTGCAAATGAAGATGCCGGCAAAGCGCTCCATGCCCTGCAGCATCTCGTTGACCTCGCTGACCTCGTAGTGGCGCTCGGCCATGCGGCGGCTGCGAAGAAAACTGTCGGCCTCGTCGAGCAGCAGCACGGCGCCCTCGGACTGCGCGTCCTCGAACATGCGCGCCATGTTGGTCTCGGTCTCGCCGACGAACTTGCTCATCAGGTCGCTGGCCTGGCGGATCATCAGCGGCCGCCCCAGCTGCTGCGCCAGGTGCTCGGCCAGCGCGGTCTTGCCGCTGCCGGGCACCCCGTGCAGGCACAGCGTGCCGTGGCCGCGGCGGCGCAGCGCCTCGACGATGCGCGGCAGCTCGAAGCGGCATTCCACGTTGAGCAGCTCCAGCGCGTAGCGCGTCACCGGCACGCGCGCGCCGCTGCCCGCGCTCTGGCCCAGTGCCCGGTCGGCATTGAGCAGCTGGCGCTCGATCAGCGCCTCGATGCCCGCCGCCTCGCTGGCCGCCAGCCGCGCGAAGCGCACCGCGGTGCGGATCTGCGCCGGCGTCAGGCTGCGCCGCTCGGCCAGCCGCGCCACGAAGCCCGGCGACACGGCCGCCCCCTCCAGCGCCCGTGCCACCAGCCCCTCGCGCGCGCCCGGTGGCGGCGACTTCAGCTCCAGGTGGTACTGGAAGCGGCGCCGGAACGCCGGATCGATCTGCTCGATGCGGTTCGTCACCCACAGCACCGGCACCGGGTTGGTCTCCAGGATCTGGTTGACCCAGGCCTTGCCGCTGACGCTGCCCGACAGCGGCGCGTCGCCGCTGTCCAGCCGCGCCATGAGCTGCGCGGTGTCGGTGGAGATCGGCGGGAACACGTCCTCGACCTCGTCGAAGAGCAGCGCCACGTGGCCGCTGCCTTTCAGGAACACCTGGCTGATCTGCAGGGATCGGTAGCGGTCGCGGCCCGAGAGCGAGTTGCCGTCGCGGTCGGCGTACTCCACCTCGTAGAGCTCCAGCCCCGCGGCCTGCGCCACCACCTTGGCCAGCTCGGTCTTGCCCGTGCCCGGCGGGCCGTACATCAGCACGTTGACGCCGGGCTCGCGCTGCGCCACGGCGTTCCTCAGCAGCGCGGTGAGCATGGCCACGTCGTCGCCCACGAAGGCGAAGTCCGCGGCCGTGAGCTCGGTGCGCCGCGCCGGGCGCGTGAACACCGCCATCAGCTCGCTGGGCTCGCGGTACTCGCGCATGAGCACCGGCGGCAGCTGCTCGCTGACCTTCATGAGGTCGGCGAGATCCGTGATGTTGTGCTCGGAGATCAGGTTCTCGACCATGCCGATGCGCTCCAGGCGCGAGCCCGCGCGCAGCGCCTCGGCCACCTCCTGCTCGTTGACGCCGGCCACCGCCGCGATGGCCGCATGCGCCTCCTGCGCGCTCGACACCTTGAACTCCACCAGCAGCCCGCGCAGGTCGCGCTGGTAGCGCGCCAGCGTGCCGTACAGCAGCAGCGCGCGCTCCGCGGGGTTGAGCTGCAGCAGCCCGGCCAGCGCGTCGATGTTCTGCTCCACGCGCGTCTGCTGCTTCTTCAGGCTGCGCTCCAGCCACTCGGCGGTGGCGCCGATCACGGCCAGCAGGTCCTTCGGCGCGTCCTTGATGTACTCGTCGATGTAGAAGAAGAGCGTGCCTTCCTCGTAAGGCCCCCTCCAGCAGCCGTGGCGCTGCAGGAAGGCCGCGTCGGTGAGCGCCTCGTGGCCGCGCCAGAGCTCGTTGTCGCGGCAGCGCCGGCCCAGGAACTGGCGCAGCCGCGCCAGCACCGGCGCCGGCCACACCAGGTGCCGGCCCACCAGCGACATCAGGCTGCTCCAGTCCCGGCGCAGGTTGAAGCGGCCGGCCTGCTTCATCGTCAGGGCCAGCACGAATTGCGAGCACATCAGATCGAGCACCGGGGCCTCGGTCAGCCCGGGTGAGGGCAGCAGGCGCGCCTCGGTTCGACTTCTCACCGCAACTCCTCGCGCTGTTCCAAAGTGCGCGCGATCTTGTCGCAGCCCCCTTGCACCAGCAAGCCCTGTGGACTTGACCTTTCCGAATTTGCCCCGTGCACAGCCCAAAAAACTTCGGGCCCGCGCGTGGCGGGCCCGATCGGGGCGAATGCAAGGAAAAGCTTCGCGGGCTTCAGTGCAGCGACACCGGCTGCTGCGCGAGCTGCGTATAGCCGGCGATGAACTCGTCGAGGGCCTCCTCGGTCGGCTCGGTTTCCACCAGCCGGTCCACGCCTTCGCGAAAGCGCTGCGCCAGCGGCCCTTCCAGGAAGATTTCCTTGCGCGCGAACTTGTCGACGATCTCGTAGCCGCCGCGGCTGGGCGCCGCCGCGTCTTCCTTCGGGGCCGGCAGATCGAACTGCAGCACCGCGAAGCTGTCCGAGTTGTAGAGCATGAGCATCTTCAAACCTCCTGGTCCGCAATTGGGACGGGAGCGGCAAGATTCAAGCCCGTCAGGGCAACTTCTCTTCGGACTCCAGCAGCAGATCCAGCGCCTCGCCCGCGCCCGGCACCCACAGCCGCACGCGCAGCGGCAGGAACGCCCGCGCCGGATCGAGCCAAAGCTTCACTTGCGTGTCGAAGCGCTTGCGCGGCTCGCGCGCGAGCCGCAGCGCGCGCACCGGCGTGCCGTCGGCGCCGGCGACGTCCTCCTCGGCCTCGACCTCGAAATCCCACACGTCCGCGTCGCCGCGCGCGCCGGTGACGAACACCTTCAGCCGCGCCCCGGCCTGGAAGCGCTGCGGATCGGCCGCCACGATGGCCGGCACCTGCAGCAGCACCGTGAGCCGGTCCTGCGCGCCCGGCACCAGCGCGAACTCCACCGCCGGGCCGGCGTAGCTGAGCTTGCCGGCCTCGCGCTGGAAGTTGGCCGCCTGCGCGCCGCGCCCGCCGCGGCCGCGCGTGACGTAGCGCTCCGGGGCGATGCCGGCGGCGTCGAGCGCGCCGGTGCTGCGCCAGTCCAGCACGCGCTCGCCCGCGAGATCGCCGGCCAGCGCGGCGGCGTAGCGCCCGTCCGCCCCCGGCGCCCAGCGCAGCTCGGCCGTGCCCGACAGCGCCCCGCGCGCGAGCCGGTAGCGGCGCGACAGCGGCGGCGCCAGCGCAGTGGCATAGACCGGCGGCGTGTCGGCGGCGCCCTGCGCGTCGGGCGCCGCGCCGGCCTGCGGGGCGGAAGACGCGGCCTCCACCTCCAGCGCGGCGGCGTCGGCCAGCGCCAGGCTCAGCGTGGGCAGGACCGGCACGGGCCGCGGCGCCGGCGCGGCCTGGCGTGGCACGGGCCCGGGATCGGGCCTGGGCGCCACCGCGGCCGGCACGGGGACCGGCCGTGCCGGCGGCTCCACCGGCAGCGCCAGCACGCGCCAGCGCAGCGCCGGGCCCGGGCGCGGATCGGGCAGCCGCGCGTCGCGCTGCGGCTGCAGCGCGTGCAGCAGCAGCGCGGCGTGCAGCGCCGTGACGCCGGCCACCGTCAACAGCAAGGCAGCCCGGTGCCGGCGCGGCGCCGACAATGGCGGGTTCCGCAACGGTGACAAGGTTTATGAAGCTGGCGACCTACAAGGACGGTTCGCGCGACGGGCAACTCGTGGTGGTGTCGCGCGACGGGGCGCGCGCCCATTTTGCGACCGGCATCGCCACCCGGCTGCAGCAGGTGCTCGACGACTGGAACTACATGGCGCCGCAGCTGCACCAGCTCTACGAGGCCCTGAACCGCGGCCAGGTGCGCCATGCCTTCGACTTCGACGCGCGGCTGTGCGCCGCGCCGCTGCCGCGCGCCTTCCAGGTGGCCTGGGCCACGCGGCCGGCCGACGCGCCGCCCGCCGACGAGGCCGACGCGCCCGCCCCGCTGCGCCTGGAGCAGCTGTGCGGCGACGCGCTGCTGGGCGCGCGCGACGCCGCGTCCTTCGCCAGCGACGGCTGGGACATCGACTTCGAGCCGGGCCTGGCCGCCCTCACCGGCGACATCGCCGCCGGCACGCCGGGGCCGCAGGCGCTCGAAGGCGTGCGGCTGGTCGCGCTCATGGGCCGCTGGCGGCTGCGCGCCCTGGACGCGCGCGACGCCGGCTTCCAGCCGGCCCCGGTGCTGGGCCCGCTGGTGGCCACGCCCGACGAGTTCAACGAGGCCTGGACCGGCGGGCGCCTGCGCGCCGACCTGGCGCTGGCCTGGAACCAGCGCCGCCTGGCCCGGCGCGACGCGTCCGCGGCATTGCCCTGGGACTTCGGCGCGCCGCTGGCGCGCCTGGCGCACACCCGCGCGCTGCAGGCCGGCAGCATCGTCGGCATCGCCGCGCAGTCGGCCGCGCCCGAGTTCTTCACCTTGCAGGCACTGCGCGCCCAGGAGGCGGCTCGGGAAGAGGGCTCGCTGCTGCGCCACGGCGACCGGCTGCGGCTGGAGCTGCTCGACGCGCGCGGCCTGGCGCCGCTGGGGAACATTGAGCAGGCGGTGATGATCGAGCGGGGATGACCCCTTCAAACCCGCCATGTCCGCCATGTCCGACTTCCCGCGCACGCTGAAATTCGCCACCGTCTGGCTGCTCCTCGGCGCCGCGCTGTTCCTGGGCGTGCAGTGGTGGCAGTCGGAAGCCAAGCGCACCCGCTTCACGCTGCAGGACGGCGTGGTCGAGCTGCGCCGCGGGCCCGACGGCCACTACCACTGGCCCGGGCGCATCGGCGACCGGGAAGTGGATTTCCTGGTGGACACCGGCGCCACCAGCAGCGCGCTGCCCGCGGCGCTGGCGCGGCAGCTGGACCTGACCGAAGTGGGGCGCGTGCGCACGCAGACCGCCGGCGGCGAGGTCATCGGCACGCTGGTGCTGGCCGACGTGGCCCTGGACGGCGGCGTGCGCGTGCAGCGCCTGCGCATGGCGGCGCTGCCGGGCCTGGGCGATCGCCCGCTGCTGGGCATGGACGTGCTGGGCCGGCTGCACTGGCAGCAGCGCCAGGGCGTGCTGAGGATCGAGCTGAACGCGCGCTGATCCTTCCCTGCGAGGGCTCATCCGCCGACGTTGCGCGCGCAACGCACTGCCGTTCCGGAGGCCCCGTTTGCCGCAGGCACAATCGCCCGCCTGACGCTGGAGACATTCCCATGGCCGACCAACCCGACTTCACCAAGCTCGTCCCCGGATTCGACTTCCTGCAGAAGCTCGTTGGCGGCGCCAACGCGGCCATGCCGGCCATGGGCCAGTGGGTGGCGCCCACGCTCAACCCGGAGGAGCTGGAAAAGCGCATCAGCGAGCTGCGCACGGTGCAGTTCTGGCTGGAGCAGAACGCGCGCATGCTCGGCGCCACCATCCAGGCGCTCGAAGTCCAGCGCATGACGCTGACCACGCTCAAGACCATGAACGTGCAGATGGGCGACCTGCGCGAGGCGCTCAAGATCCGCCTGCCCGACCCGCCCGCGCCGGCCCCCGCCCCGGCCGCGCGCGCCGCGGCC
>NZ_VIDQ01000024.1 GCF_009760915.1 Azohydromonas aeria | reverse complement strand
CGCCGCGCGCATCGTTCTCCAGCCCGGCCAGGATGGTCTTGAGATAGGCGGCCCGGTTCAGGATCGGCTTGCCGTGGGCGGCGGCGAGCTGGCGCTGCATGGCGTCCAGCGCCCGCGCCACGGCCGCCTCGCCGTAGCGATCGATGAACGCGTCGGCGTCGGCCTCGCGCAGGCCCAGCGCCAGCGCGCGCGCCACCTGCGTCATGTCGGCCGGCTGCGGCGCTTCCGCGCGCGGCGCTTCCGCACCCGGCTTGCGCCGCACCGCGAACTGCACCTCGGCGATGGCGCGGCCCTCCTTGTATTCGAGCAGCTCGATCTCCAGGTCGCTGGCCTCGTTGATGTCGCGGATCGCCGGCGCCACGAACTCGTTCTTGAACTTGCGCCACTCGCGCTGGCGCGCCAGCTCCGAGCCCTTGAGCACCGCGACCCACCAGCTCCAGTGCTGGCGCGAGGTCACGCCGCCGGGGTTGTCGCGGTAGCGGGCGCAGATCTCGTACAGCGCCACCGCCGTGTAGGTGCCCAGCCGCGCGATGGTCTCCAGCTCCAGCCGCGCCCAGCGGTTGGGGCCGAGCATCTGCTGCTGGATGGTGGGCGGGTAGAACCAGGTGACCCAGTTCTCGCCGTTCTTCTTGTAGAGCCGCACCTCGGAGAGCATGTTGAACATGCGCAGCTCGTCCTGCACCTCGCCTGACGGGGCCGGGGCCGCGGCGCCGTCGCCCGCGCCGGCGGCCGGCAGGCTCCACTGCTCGCCGCGGCTCAGCGGCCGCCACTCGATCTTGGTGGACATCATCTGCTCGATGTAGCGCTTGGCGTCCGAGGCGATGTTCGAGCCCACGCCGAAGCCGCGCAGGATGGCGTTGAGCGGCGCGCTGAAGCCGCCTTCGTGCAGGCCCTGGCCGCACTGGCGCTGCGCGATGTGCAGCATCACGTTGTAGGCCTTGCGCGCGGTGACGGTCAGGCTCTTGTTCAGCGGCACGATGGCCAGCGCCGCCACGGGCTTGTTCAGCGTGCCCGCGGGGCTGTCCTTCCGGGCCGGGATCAACGACTTCGCCATGGCGCAGTATATGTCCGCCAGTTTTCGGACAGATCGAGGAGCGCGCGGGACGCCTTGTCCATGGAATTCCGGACGCTTGCCGGCGGCCCACCCCGGGGCCGGGACTCGAAAAGCCGGACGTTTCGCGCCATTGCCGCTTCGCTGCGGGGCCGGAAAAGCCGGACGGTTCGTTTACAGGGAGCGGCCGCGACGGCTCGGCCAGCAGCCACGAACCGCCAAGCGCACCGATCCTGCGCTTGGCCGAAGGGCGGGGCCGGAAATCCGGGACACTTGATTGCATCGGCCGACACTTCGCCGGCAAACCCGGACGCATCCCGGCCTGAAGCCGGACACATGCCGGCCCGTTCCCGGACACCTTGCTTTTGCAAGTGCCTATCGCGCTTGAATAAAAATGGCTTTTCCACAGGCTCGAAATCTTGAAGTCCTGAATTTCCTGAAGATCGACCGATGTGGAAGAAATCCCGGACAGCCTCGCTGAGAACTGTCCGGCTTTTCCGGGCCTTTCAGAGAACAAGTCGCAGCTTTGGCTTGTGACGGCTGAAACGGCGTTCTCTATAGAATCCGCTGCTGTTGCAACTTCGGCCCGGGAAAGGACCCCTTGTGGAATCGCTCTTGATCAACGGTGCGCGCAGCATCTCCCTGGAGGCCATTGCGGAGCAGGCCGAACGGGTGAAGTCCATCGTCGCGCAGGTGCGCGGCGCCATGCTGGCGCCGGACGCGCGCAAGAAGGCGCCGACCTTCTCGACCACGCAGCTCATGGCGCTGACCGGGCTGGACAAGGGGCAGGTGGACTACCGCGTGCGCAAGGGCGACCTGCCCAGCGGCCGTCTCAACAGCACCGGCTCGCGGCGCGAGTTCACGCTGGAGGAGGCGCGGCGCTGGGTGCGCGACGTGCGCAAGGACGAACTGCGCCCCGAAGGGGCCGAGGCCGTCACGATCGCGATCGGCAACTTCAAGGGCGGCGTCACCAAGACCACCACCTCGCTCACCCTGGCGCAGGGGCTGAACCTGCGCGGGCACCGGGTGCTCGTCATCGACTGCGACCCGCAGGGCAGCCTCACCACGCTGTTCGGGCTGCTGCCGGATTCCGAGGTCAACGTGGACGACACGGTGCTGCCGCTGTTCACCGGCGACCAGGCGGACATCACCTATGCCATCCGGCCGACCTACTGGGACGGCATCGACCTGGTCGCGGCGGCCTCGCTGCTGTTCTCGGCCGAGTTCGTGCTGCCGGCCAAGCAGAGCAAGGACCCGAAGTTCGAGTTCTGGAACGTGCTGAACTACGGCATCGACCCGGTGCGGCTGGACTACGACGTGATCATCATCGACACGCCCCCGGCCCTGTCCTACACCACCATCAACGCGCTGATGGCCAGCGACGGCATCATCATGCCGCTGCCCCCCAGCGCGCTGGACTTCGCCTCCAGCGCCCAGTTCTGGGACCTGTTCTCCGACCTGACCACGCAGCTGGTGAAGAACCGCGGCGGCACGAAGGAGTTCGCCTTCATCGACATCCTGCCGGCCAAGGTCGAGTCCACCGACCAGGCCAGCCTGGTGGTGCGCGAGTGGATGGCGGCGGCCTATGCCGAGAAGGTGCTGCCGGTGGAGATCCCGAAGAGCATGGCGGCCAGCACCTCCAGCGCCGAGTTCGGCACGGTCTACGACAGCAACCCGACCAACGCCAGCACGCGCACCTTCAAGCGCGCCTGCGAGGCCTACGACCGGCTCGTCGAGCTGATCGAGGACCAGGCGCAGAGCTTCTGGCGCAAGCAACTGGGAGCGTGACATGGCCACACAGGGAACGCCCGTGAAGAAGAAGGGCTCCGGCATCGCCTTTGTCCTGCCGCAGGCGCGCCGCGAGGGCGATGACGCCGCGGCGAGCGCGGCCGCGCCGGCGCCGCGCTCGCCGGCGCCGCGCACCGGTGTCGGCCTGCTGGCCACGACCGTGTTCGAGACCGCCAAGCTGGAGGAGCGCATCGAGTCGCTGCAGGACGAGGTGCGCAAGCTTGAAACCGAGCGCGGCGGGCAGCTGATGGACGCGCGCGCCATAGTGCCCAGCCGCTGGGCGAACCGGCATCCGGACGCGTTCAAGGGCCCGGAGTTCGAGGAGCTCAAGCAGGAGATCCGGGACGCCGGCGGCAACGTGCAGCCGATCAAGGTGCGTCCGCTGTCGGCGCCGCGCGCCGGCGAGGGCGGCGCCGAGGCGAGGTACGAGATCGTGTTCGGCCACCGCCGCCACCGCGCCTGCCTGGAGCTGGGCCTGCCGGTGCTGTGCGTCGTGCAGGAATTGCCGGACCGCGAGCTGTTCATCCACATGGAGCGCGAGAACCGCGGCCGCCAGAGCCTCTCGGCGTGGGAGCAGGGCCGCATGTACCTGCGTGCGCTCGACGAGGGGCTGTTCCCGTCCAACACCCAGCTGGCCAACGCCATCGGCCGCAGCGTCAGCGACGTGGGCAAGGCGGTTCGCATCGCGCACCTGCCTTCGGAGGTCGTGGGTGCCTTTCCCTCGCCCAATGCCATCCAGTTCCGCTGGGCCGCGGACCTGCAGCGCGCGCTGGAGCAGGACCCGGACGCGGTGCTCGCCGCGGCCCGCGCCGCGGACCAGGTTGAGCCGCGCGCCGGTGCCGCGGAGGCCTTCGCGGCGCTCACGGCCTGCCTGCGGGGCAAGGCCGGCGCGGCCAGGGGGGTGGGACCGTCCCACCCCTCGCCGCGCGCGCTGGACCTCGGGCGCGGCCGGCGCGCCACCTTGCGCGTGGACGGGCGGGGACGCACGGTGATCGAGCTTGATGCTGGTGTGCTCGGCGCCGACCAATGGACGTCGCTGGAGGCGGCGCTGCGCAAGTTGCTGGCCTGATCGCCGCCGTGTCGCAGTGATGAGGAGGGGTGGGACTGTCCCACCCCTTTCTCGTTTTCCGCGCTACGGGTGGCGCTACAGGGCGCTTACAGCCCGGTACTTCCGGTGCCGGACATCCTGTCGCATGCCGGCCTGATGCAGCAGCGCGGGTCGGCATGGATGAGGGGGTGGGACCGTCCCACCCCCAGCACGCCGTGCCTGAGCGGGAGCGGGCGTCGTCCTGAGGGCAGGAGTGATGCAGGCTCGCCGACCGCGGGCCCGGCACGCAGCGGCCGAAGGCTGTCGTCTGGTGACCCGACCGCCGTGCGCCGGCGCTGCATCGTCCACGCCGTGACGGGCCTTCGGCTGGTGGGTTGGTCCAGAGACAGGCTGCTTTGGCCTACCGCTCCCGGCGCGCATGGCTTTACCGAAGGGCCCGTGCCGACCCGGCCCGGTCTACGGGATCAGCGCAAGCCGGCATGTCGGCGTCACCAGCCGCGCCGGACATCGCGCCTGTTTCGGCGGTTGTCCAGCGGTGCAGTTGTCACGCTGGAGTCTCGACACCACGGCGCGCCACGCCCGCTTCCACAAAGGATCGTCCCGGCCACAGCAAGGACAACTTCGTTCCACGCGGCAGACGACGGCTTCTACCCCAGCTTTTGATGGCTAGGCCATGTGGGCCGGCGAGGAGCCCTTGCATGGCGCGCATGCCGCGGTGGGCGCCCGCTGCGGGATGCGGTGTCCCGGGCAGCAGGGCCGGCAGGCTTGTTCCACGGTCAGCGCAGGGTGTGGAAACGTCCGTCACGGGGAAAGGTAGACCGAACGGGCAGGGCATGCATCCATGCAGGTCCAGGCCCGAGCCGGTGACGGCAGACGCGCTGGGGCTATGGCCTGCAGCCGGTCCAGGCACCGGATGCTGCCGCATGCGATCCCCTTGGCAATCGTCAAGGCCTACGGGTGGCATGACCGATGAGGTGCGTCCGTGGGGCGTTCCGTTCCAAGGACCATCGCGCAACAAGGTCAGGACGGTGCCAGCCGGCACGGCGGGCGGCTGGAGCTATCGGGGCAAGGCGTCAGGTACCGGCTCAAGGAACGACATCCCGGCCCGCCCACGGGGATATGGTGCCCGGTGCTGTTGCTGCCGAAGCGATCGTGAGCCTGCATCTGCCTTTAGTGGTGGATATTTTTGCTGTTCTTGATAATTGCGCTTATCAATAAATTGAAGCATTCGTCAGAACCTCGAGTTGGTAGGGTCCATGCATTGGTTTGGTGGTGGCATGAACCTTCTGCTCGAACCCACGGCGTCCGTCCTCGCCGCGTGGCAAGCGGCCCATGACGTCGGCTGGATCGACCGCAGCATGCCTTCGGATGGACAAACAGCACTACAGCACGGTGTCCCACAGAGCCCATGAGTCGCAGAGGCGAGGGCTTGGGCGGGTTGGGTCGTGCCAGCGCGCGTTCCAAACTGGTAGTGAAGTTCGTGTCGCCGTGTCGAGACAAGTCGGCTTGTTCGACCGGTTGCCCTTCTGCGCATCGATAAAGCTGGACAAGACGGTGGGCGATACTTCAGGGCGTACAACAGCAGTTGGACTTCCTCAAGCGCGCCGCGCGATTTCAGCCACCTCTTCTCGTTCCCTGCCTCGGCAGCTCGACACCGTTCATGCGTCTGACGCCTATTGACCGAGACACCCTGTGGGACCGTGCCTACGCAACCTTGAAGGCCGCCCTGCTCGAGGGACGCTTTGCGCCCGGCGAGCGCATCCTGCTGCGGGATGTTGCGGACAGCTTGGGCATCAGCCTCACGCCGGTACGTGATGCCGTGAATCGTCTGATTGCCGAACGTGTCCTGGAGCGCGGCTCCGTCGGGCAGGGTGGAGGTGCGACCGTGCCGCTGTTGGACGCCGAGCAGTTCGCGCAGCTCATGACCGTGCGCAGCAGCCTGGAGCCGGTAGCCGCAGCCGCGGCTGCTGCGCTCGCCAGCCACGAGCAGCTTGATGCTGTCGAGCATTGCCTGCACGAGATGAAGCAGGCCGTTGCCGAGCGTCAGCCCGAGCATTACCTGGAGGCGCACTACCGGTTCCACTTCGGCATCTATGGCACTTGCAAGATGCCCATCGTCCAGGAAATCATCGAAACGGCTTGGCTGCGCTGCGGGCCGACATTGCGTCTGGCCTTGCCGGAGTACGTGCCCGCCCTCAAGCGCTACGAGTTTCACGTGGCCGCAATGAATGCCTTGCGTCAGGGCAACGCCGATCAGGCTGCAGCGGCAATCCGTGCTGATATCGAAAGCGCGCGCCAAGACGTCTGTGCGCTGCTGGAGCAGCAAGCCGCCGCGCACTGAACCTGGGCCTGGGCCTAACGGTTCTCCTCTTCCTTGATATGCAGCCCGAGCAGCAGCCCGCCAGACGCCGCTGTGCCCGCGTAACCATCCCCATGCGTCGCTAACCGCCTGGATCCGCGGTCTGGCAGATCCGGGAATTCCCTTGAAGTTCGCGATTTGTTGTTTGTTATAACAATGCGCAGACGCCAACGACCAAGGAGACACCATGGAACTGCGTTCAATTGCCACCCGGCTGGTGGCCGGCGTACTTGGTGCTGTCACCCTGACAGCGACGAGTGCTCCCGCCACGGCGGCGGACAAGTTCCCCGGCAAGGAGATTCGCCTTGTCGTGCCGTGGAACGCAGGCGGCTCCAACGACATCGCGGCTCGTGCGCTGGCCCAACTGGTGGCCGAGCAGGGTGTCCAGGTGATCGTGGACAACGTGCCCGGCGCCACGGGGTCGATCGGCATGACCAAGGTCGCCACCGCTGCGCCCGACGGCTACACGATCGGCATGGGCACGAGTTCCACCCTGGCGCTGATGGCTCAGGGCCTGACGCCGCTGCGCAACGAGCAGTTCGCCCCGATTGCCCGCGTCACGACCGATCCGCTGCTGCTGCTCGTGCCGGCTGGCGGCCCGGCCGGGAACCTGGAGGGCTTCATGGACCAGCTCAGGAAGAACCCGGGCAAGGTCTCCATCGGAACGCCGGGCAGCAACAACCTCAACCACATCTTCGCGGTCATGACTGGCCGCGTGGCGGGCAGCGACGTCATCCCGGTGCCCTACACCGGCGGCTCCAAGGTGGTGGCGGATCTCGCCGGCAAGCAAATCGACGCCGCGGTGCTCAAGCCTTCGGAATCCAAGGCGCAGATCGACGGCGGCCTGGTCAAGCCCATCGCCGTGTTTGCCAACGAGCGGCTCAAGGCGCTGCCCGATGTACCCACGTTCAAGGAAAAGGGCCTGGACGTATTCCCCTACGGCCCGCTGGTGCAGATGGCCTACATCGTCGCGCCGGCGGCCACGCCGGAGCCTGTGCGCAAGCGGCTGACCGAGATCTTTGGCAAGGCGATCCAGAGTGCCAAGTTCAAGGCCCTGGCGGAGGAGGGCGGCGCGGTCGTCGATGACCTCACCGGCGCCGCGCTGGCCACAGAGATCGGCAATGTCCAGAAGTCGCTCAACGAGGTGGGCAAGAAGGTCTTCGTCGCCGACAAGAAGTAAGTCCACCAACCTCAACAGCCAGGTAGCTCCCCAATGAGTCCCATCAAGAAAGTCACCTGCCACGTCGTTGCCGCGCCCGTCGAGCGGCCTTTCACGTCCTCGCGCGGCTGGCTCTACAAGACCCGCGGCTCCTGCATCGTCGAAATCGAGACGGCCGACGGCATCGTCGGCTGGGGCGAGTGCTATGGCCCCTCCGCCGTGGCCAAGGCCTACATCGAGACGCAGTTCGCGCCGCGCATCATCGGACGCGACGCGTTTGACGTGGAGGTGATCTGGGAAGACCTCTACAACCGCATCAAGGACTACGGCTCCAGCGGCATGGCGATTTCCGCGCTCAGCGGCATCGACATCGCCCTGTGGGACATCATCGGCAAGTCCTGTGGCAAACCGGTCCACAAGCTCATCGGCGGCGCGCACCGCACCGAGGTGACGGCCTACGCCACAGGGTTGTACTTCATCGACATGGACCGCCTGGTCGAGGAGGCCGTCGAGGAGGCGCGCGACTTCGTCGAGCAGGGCTTCCAGGCCGTGAAGATGAAGATCGGCCTGGGCGATCCCAAGCTCGACGTCCGTCGCGTGGCCGCGGTGCGCGAGGCCATCGGCGAGAACGTGCGGCTGATGGTCGATGCCAATCACTGCTTCACCGTGCCGCAGGCGATCCGCATCGGGCGCGAGCTGGAAAAGCTCGACGTCGAGTGGTTCGAGGAGCCGATCTCGCCCGAAGACGTGGACGGGTACGTGGAGGTGACCCGGGCGCTGGACATGGCTGTCGCCGGCGGCGAGAACGAGTTCACCCGCTGGGGCTTTCGCGATCTGGTCGCACGCAAGGCGATGGACATCGTCCAGCCCGATGTTTGCGCCGCTGGGGGCATCAGCGAGTGCCGCAAGATCGCCACGCTGGCGATGGCTCATGGCGTGGAATGCGTACCGCATGCCTGGGGTTCAGCCATCGGCCTGGCCGCGACGCTGCACTTCCTGGCAGCGCTACCCGACCAGCCGCCGAGCCTGCGCCCCATGCCGCCGCTGCTGGAGTTCGAGCAGTGCGAGAACCCTTTCCGCGACCACCTCTCGCGCGAGCCGATCGTGCAGCAGCGCGGCAAGGTGCAGGTGCCCACCGGGGCCGGGCTGGGCATCGAGATCGAGCGATCGGTTCTCGACCGCTACCGCGTCTCCTGAAGGGTCGGGCCATGCGTTTCGTGAGTCTGCGTGGGTCGCAAGGCCAAGCCGTCGCCGGGGTGCTGCTGGGCGAGCAGGTGGCTGACCTGTCGCACCCGAGCTGCCGCGAGCTGCTGGGAAAGACGCCGCCCTCGTTGCTGGCCCTGGTGGAGCAGGGCCTGCAGGGGTGGGTTGAGCGCCTGTCCGGTGTACGTTTCGAAGCCGCCGCGCTGCGCCCGCGCGCCCAGGTACAGCTGCTGGCGCCGCTGCGCCCCGGCAAGGTCGTGGGAGCGGCCTTCAACTTCACCGACGCGCTGGCCGAGCGCAGCATGGCTGCGCCTGAAGAGCCGGTGATCTTCGTGCGCTCGGGCTGCACCGTCATCGGCCCCGACGAGCCGATCCTCGTGCCACCGGACGTGGGCAACGTGGGCTACGAGGCCGAGCTGGCCGTGGTGATCGGACGCCGCGCGCTGCGGGTGCGCCGCGAGCTGGCCATGCGCCACGTCGCGGCCTACACCATCCACAACGATGTCAGTGGCAGCGACTTGGTCAAGGCCGACGGCGGCAACTTCGTGCGCGGCAAGAACCTGCCGGCCTCCGCGCCGCTGGGTCCCTGCCTGGTCACGCCCGACGAGTTGCCTGACCCGTATCGGGTCGGCATTCGCCTGGACATCGACGGTCGGCGGCTGCAGGACGGCTCCACCTCCACGATGCTGTTCGACATCGCCGAGCTCATCGCCCACGCGTCGCACCGCATGCCGCTGGAGCCCGGCGATGTGATCGCCACCGGCACGCCGGCCGGCGTGGCGGCGATGCACAACCCCGCGGCCTGGCTTCGGCCCGGCACCACGGTATCCATCGAACTCGAAGGACTGGGGCGCTTGTCCAACCCTGTCCGTGCAGGAGTGCCTTTCCTTGACTGACAAACCCCGGGTCCTGCTCACCAACCCGATCCATCCGCTGCTGCAGCCCGAGCTGGCGCAGCACTGCGACGTGGTGGTGGCGCCGGACGCGGCGCCGGCCACCATCGCGCGGCTGATCGGTGACGCCGACGGCCTGATCGTGCGCAGCCAGCTCGCCCCCGATGTCTTCGAACCTGCGCAGCGCCTGCGCGCCGTGGTGCGCCATGGGGTCGGGCTGGACATGATCCCGGTGCCGGCCGCTACCGCCCGCGGCATCCCGGTGGCCAATCTGCCGGGCTCCAACACGGCGGCGGTGGTCGAATATTGCGTGGCGGCCATGCTGCACCTGCGCCGTAACCTGGCCGCCGTGGACGCGACACTGCGCGGCGACGGCTGGGCCGCGGCCCGTCCGCTGGCCGACCGCAGCACCGAACTGGCGCACGCCGTGTGCGGCATCGTCGGCGTGGGCGCGATAGGCGCCCGATTGGCCGCCGTCGCCGCAGGGCTGGGCATGCGGGTACTGGGCCTGACGCGGCGGCCCGAGACGCTGCCGCCCGGCGTGGAGGCGGCAAGCAAGGAAGAGCTGTTCGCGCAGGCCGACGTGATCGTCCTGTGTTGCCCGCTCAACGAGCAGACGCGCGGCCTGGTCGATGCTCCCACGCTGGCGGCGATGAAGCCCGATGCACTGCTGATCAACGTGTCGCGAGGTGCAGTGATCGATACCGCGTCCGTGCTGCAGGCCTTGCGCCTGGGGCGGTTGGGTGGCGCGGCGCTCGATGTGCACGATCGCCAGCCGCTGACCGGCCAGGAGCCTGTCTTCGATGCGCCCAACCTGCTGCTCACGCCGCATGTGGCCGGCATCACGGGTACCAGCCTGCACGCCATGAGCCGCGGCGCGGTGGACACGCTGCTGGCGCTGCTGCGCGGGCAGCGGCCCGCCAACGTCGTGAATCCCGAAATCTTCCGCTGAATTGCCATTACCGAGAGCCACCATGCGCATAGCCGACCTGAAGGCCGTCCCGATTTCCTTTCCTGTCCCCGCCGACAAGTCGGTGCGCTTGGGCATCGGGCGCAGCGTCAAGCGCGACGCCGTGCTGGTGCGTGTCGAGACCGACGAGGGCCACGTGGGCTGGGGCGAGGCGCACCATGGCCGTTGCCCGGGCGCCATCGCCAAGTTGATCGACACGACGCTGCGCGACCTGGCCCTCGGCATGGACGCCACTGACGTGGCGGGCGTCTGGGCCCGCGTCTACCGCATGCAACTCGCCAGCCACGGCATGGGGGCGGCCGCGGCACTGGCACTCAGTGGCCTGGACATGGCGCTGTGGGACCTGCGCTGCCAGGCCACGGGCTGGCCGCTGTACCGGCTGCTCGGTGGTGCGGCCAAGCCGGTCAAGGCCTACGCGGGTGGTATCGCGCTGGGATGGCAAGCACCCGCGCTGCTGGCGGATGAGGCACAGCGCCATGTGGCGGCGGGTTACCGTGCCCTCAAGCTGCGCGTGGGCGATACCGCGGCTCGCGACATCGAGCGCGTTCGCGCGGTGCGGCAGGCCGTAGGCGACGGTATCGAGTTGCTGGTCGATGCCAACACCGGCTACACCCTGGACGACGTGCGCCGCGTGATGCCGGCGTTCGAGGAGGCGGGCATCGGCTGGCTGGAGGAGCCGTTTGCGCCGCAGGATCGCCGCGCCTATCAGCAAGCCGCGGCACTGGGCCGGGTGCCGCTGGCCGCCGGCGAAAACCATTACACCCGCTACGACTTCGCCACGCTGCTCGAGGACCAAGCGGTGCGCTTCGTGCAGCCCGACCTCTCCAAAACAGGTGGCGTGACCGAGGCGCTGCGCATCGCTGCCATGGCTGGCGCGTGGAAGCTCACGGTCAACCCGCACACCTCGGCCACGGCCATCAACATGGCCACCTCGATCCACTTCCTCTGCGGTATCGACAACCCAGGCTACTTCGAGGGCGACGTCACTACGCTCAACCCCTTCCGTGATGCGCTCGCGGACAAGGCACCCTATGCGCTGGACGATCAGGGCTGCGTGCGGCCTCACGAGGGTGTGGGCGTCGGCTTGAAGATCGACTTGGACTTCGTCAAGGAACACCCGCTGATCGAAGGGCCCTGCTACGTCTGAGCACGCGCGCTACCTGGAGCCTGTAGCGGCTTGCGGGCAGCTCGGCAGCGGAACAGGCCTGGTCTGGCCCAGGCGGCGACCGGTGGAAGGCGGGCTGTCATGCCTGCATGGAGCCACGCATCTTGCAAGCGCCACGTTGTGATGGAACAGGTCTGCCCGCTGTCAAGCGACACCGAGCCGGCCCCCAAGCGACCGCGCATGCTCGACAAGTACGAAGCGCAGATACGCCAGTGGCTCGCAGTGCAGCCGGGCATTACGGCAGTGGACGTACTGCAAGCGCCTCCAGGAGATTGCGCCTACCGGAACCTTCGCTTCGATGCACCTGCGAACCGTTCAACGGGCACTTGAGATCTGGCGTGCTGAAGCAGTCCGGCAAATAGTCGATCAATGTCGATGGGGCGTCGATTCCCTTGACTTCCCCGTTCAAGAAGCCATCCAGGCGACCGGTAACATTCGTTCGTGAGGCAACACGGGGGGTCAAGTTACTGTGTCGCCTGACACCGCAATTCGCGCGAGATCGTCGATGCAGATCGACCGAGCTGACGGGCAATCTGTCGAACACCTACTCCACGAGCGCACTCCAGCGCGATCTGTTCACGCTCAGCGAAGGAGAGGTATCGGCCTGTAGGTTCTGCTGCTGACGTTGGCAGGTTGGATGGGGGCATACCGCCGCATTATCGGAACCAGCGATTGCCGACGGCCGGCGACACGCCGGCGATGCGAGCTGCGTGCCTGCTGGTGTGCCCCTGAGCGATTGCCCTCCAGAACGGCCATCGCTCTGCGCGATGCAGCACGGGCGGTCGCCCCGGAGAGCGCAGCTTCGCGCGCAGCGGTCGATCCGACTTCGACATTCTTGCCTTCACCAACACCTCCAATCAGGACGTGTTGCGACGGCTGGTTGAATTCACCCGATACGTCAGCATTCGCTACACCGAGCGCCTGGCCGAAGCCGGCATCGAGCCGTCCGTGGGCAGCGTGGGCGACTCCTGCGACAACGCGCTGGCCGAGACGATCAACGGGCTGTACCAGGCCGAGGTGATTCATCGCCGCGCATCCTGGAAAAGCAAGGAAGCCGTTGAGCTGGCAACGCTGACCTGGGTGGCCTGGTTCAGCCACCATCGGCTGCTGGAGCCCATCGGCAACATCCCGCCCGCGGAAGCCGAGGCCAACTACCATCGTCAACTCGCCGAGTCGGCCGTCCCGACCTGACTCACTGTCCAGCTCTACCCACAGGCTCATGCTGACCGACCCGATCCATGATTCATGCACGGGGCTGCGGCGACACGCGCGCCTGCGTCCATCGCGCGGCCCCGAGGCAAGTACTGCAAGACCGCGCTGGGTACCGGCAGGCCCTCATGCCAGGCACGCCGCGCAGCTGGCGCTGCGGCGTCGGGCAGTTCGTCCAGACTGGCCGGGGTGCTGGGCGCCTTTTCGCGCGGTGCGTTTGCTCACCCGAGAACGCTACTGTGATAGGAAGACTTATCGCGAAAGCAGCTTCTACATGCAGGCTGCCGGCCACCGCAACCCCAATGGCAGCCGCTGCAAGTCCGGTCAATGACGGGCAGGCAATCCTTTGCGAAAGTCGATCTGGCGCAGGAGCTGCGCCGTCTCGCGGGTCAAGAGCGTTCCCGGCCGTGCCAGAGGGGTCGCCAGCACCAGGGTGTTCCAGATCGCGGGCGGGCCGATGGGCGCGCGAGGCAGCTTCTCCCCGACACTGCTGCTGGCCAGGGCGCTGTCCGGCACGATGGTGCAACCCACGCCTTCGGCCACCAGCGCCAGCACGGTTTGCACCGCGCCGACTTCTGCCAGCACTTCGAGCGTGATCCCGCGTGGCGCGAGGACCTGGTCGAGCAGCCCGCGAATGGCATTCGGCGCGTTGGGCAGAACCAGGGCGTAGTTCCCCAGCGCCGTCAGCGCAACACGGGCGGGCAACTTGCTGCTAGGCGGTGCCACCAGCAGCAGCCGCTCGCGCAGCAGCGGCTCGTAGGCCAGCTGCGGCGAAGGCAGGGGGTCGAACATCAAGGCCATGTCGAGCTTGCCCGTGACCAGCGATTCGCGCAGCGCCAGGCTCAGGCCCTCCAGCACGGTGATGACCGCACGTGGAAAGCGCTTCCTGAAGCCCTGGATCAAGGGCACCGACATGCCCAGGGCGACCCGTGGCGGCATGCCCACCGTGACGCGCCCGCCAGGGTTGCCGCTCATGTCGCGCAGCTCGTCGCGTGCGCGCCGCGACGTGTCGAGGATCGCGCGCGCATGCACGATGAACGCTTCCCCGGCGCTCGTGAGCGCCACGCCGCGTCCGGTGCGCACGAGCAGCCGTTGACCGAGCTCCTCCTCCAGCAGCGCGATCTGGCGGCTCAGGCTGGGTTGCGACAGGTTCACGGCCACCGCCGCGCGGCTGATGCTGCCGGTGTCCGCAATCGCGACCAGGGACTCAAGCTGTCGGAACTCCATAGCCATCAAGAATAGCTGCTATAGCCGGGCCGGCCTATTCCAGCAGGCGGCCGTCGCCCAGACTTGGCGCCCATGACGACCTCATCCCTGCCCAGCCTGCCGCGCGGCGCATGCAACGCGCATTGCCATGTCTTCGGCCCCCGGGCCCGGTTTCCCTACGCGAGCGGCGGCACCTTCGTGCCGGCGCAGGACGCCCCCAAGGAAGCCCTGGTGGCGTTGAATGACAGCCTCGGCCTGGAGCGCTGCGTCGTCGTCCAGTCCAGCTGCCACGGCTTCGACAACAGCGCCACCGAAGACGCGGTGGCCTACCGGCCGCAGTCCTATCGCGCCATCGCGCTGCTGCCCACCGACGTTCCCGACACCGAGCTGCGGCGGCTCGACGCCGCGGGCTTTCGTGGCGTGCGCTTCAACTACATGGGCCACCTTGGCCACCGCGCGCCGATCGAGGACGTGCTGGCCCTGGCTCGGCGTCTGGAACCGCTGGGCTGGCACCTCCAGATCCACGGCGACCCTGGCCTGCTCACCGACATGGCCGATGCGCTCAGGCGCTCGCCGGTGCCCGTGGTCATCGACCACATCGGCCGTATCGACGCGTCCAAGGGGCTGCAGCAGCACGACTTCCAGGCGCTGCTGCGGTTGATGAAGGACGAGCGCTTCTGGGTCAAGGTCAGCGGCATGGACCGCATCACGCGCTTGGGGCCGCCCTATGAGGACGCGCAGCCCTTCGCGCGGACGCTGGTGGCCGAGTTCGGCAACCGGGTGGTCTGGGGCAACGACTGGCCCCATCCCAACCATGCCGGCCCAGAGCCCGTGGAGCGGCATCTCGTGGACCTGATCTTCGCCATCGCGCCGCACGAGGCCCAGCGCCAGCGGCTGATGGTCGACAACCCGCAACGCCTCTATCGCTTCGGAGACAACTGATGAAACAACGGTTCGACAACAAGGTGGCCATCGTCACCGGCGCTGGCTGCGTCGGCGAAGGCTGGGGCAACGGCCGCGCCATCGCGGTGCGCCTGGCCGAGGAAGGCGCCAGCGTCCTGGCGGTGGACCGCGACCCGGAGCGGCTGGCGCAGACGCTGGAGCTGGCCGGCGAGGCCCGCTCGCGCATCAAGACCTGGTCGGGTGACGTCACCCGCAGCCAGGACATCGCCGCGATGGCTGCCGCCTGCGTCGAGGCCTTCGGCCGCATCGACGTGCTGGTGAACAACGTCGGGGGCTCCGCGGCCGGCGGCCCGGTGGAGCTGTCCGAGGAGATGTGGGACCTGCAGATCGACGTGAACCTCAAGAGCGTGTTCCTGACCTGCAAGCACGTGCTGCCGACGATGCTGGCCCAGGGCAGCGGCTCCATCGTGAACATCGCCTCGACCTCCGGGCTGCGCTGGACCGGCAGCGCCCAGGTGGCCTATGCCGCCAGCAAGGCCGGGATCATCCAGCTCTCCCGCGTGGTGGCGGTGCAGCACGCCGCGCAGGGCGTGCGCGTCAACACGGTGGTGCCGGGCCAGCTGCACACGCCCATGGTCGAGACGCGGCTGGCCAGGCAGCGCACCGGCGGCGACATCGAGGCGCTGCTGGCGCAGCGGCAGAAGCGCATTCCCCTGGGTTTCATGGGCGATGGCCGCGACACGGCGGCCGCCGTGCTGTTCCTGGCCAGCGACGAGGCACGCTTCATCACCGGCACCGAGATCGTCGTTGACGGCGGCATGACGGCGCGCTGCGACTGAGGAAGGACCTGCATGAGCCACGATCACATCCGCGTTCCGCTGGTGCAGCCCGGCACGCGTGCCGAGCTGGCCGAAGTCGAGAGCCGCATCATGGCCGAGCGCGGCCGCGTGTCGCTGCTGTACCAGGTGCTGCTCAACAGCGCGCCGATCGCCTCCGGCTGGGAGCGCATGCTCACCGCGGTGCGCAACCAGACCGGCATCCCGGCCGACCTGCGCGAGCTGGTCATCCTGCGCGTTGCCGTGCTTAACGGCGCCGGCTTCGAGTTCGACGCGCATGTGCCGCATGCGTCGCGCGCCGGCGTGGCGGCCGACAAGATCGCGGCGACGCGCCAGCCGGCCCTGCCGGATGCGTTCACGCCGCTGGAGCGGCTGGTGCTTGATCTCACCGACCGCATGACACGCGACATCGTCGTGCCGGACGAGGTGATGGCTTCCTTGCGCGAGCACTTCGACGCCAGGGGCCTCGTGGAGCTGGTGGCCACGGTGGCTGCCTACAACATGGTGTCGCGCTTCCTGGTCGCGCTCAATGTCGCGCACTGACATGAGCTGCCACCGCCGCGGCCTGCGTCGCCGGGCCTGTGCCTTATCCCTGCTGCTTGCGCTCGCGCCGCAGGCGTGGGCGCAGGCCTTCCCCACGAAGCCCATCCGGCTGGTGCTGCCGTTCGCACCGGGCGGCAGCACGGACGTGATTGCCCGCCCGTTGGCGGAGAGCCTTGCCCGGGAACTGGGGCAACCGGTGATCGTCGACAACAGGCCAGGGGCCGGCTCCGTCATCGGCAACGATGCGGTCGCCAAGAGCCCGCCCGACGGCCACACGCTTCTGCTCACGACCAGTTCGTTCGCCATCGTGCCGGCCTTGCAGCCGAAGCTGCCGTACGCAGGTGTATCCGCCTTTGCCCCGGTGGTGCTGCTGGGCCGTGCCCCCAACGTGGCGATCGTGCGTGCTGGCAGCCCGCTGAAGTCGGCTGCGGACATGCTCGCGCAGGCACGCGCCCATCCGGGCAAGCTCAGCTACGGATCTTCCGGCAACGGCACCTCGACACACCTGGCGGCCGAGCTGCTCAAGAGCACGGCCAAGGTCTTCGTCACGCACATTCCCTATCGGGGTGCTGGCCCCGTGGTGACGGACGTGCTCGGCGGACAGGTCGATGTCGGCTTTGCCACCTTGCCCAGCATCGCGCCGCTGCTGGCCAGCGGCAAGCTGCGCGCGCTGGGGGTGACCAGCGGGACCCGGTCCCCGCTGCTGCCGGACGTGCCGACCTTCGCCGAGTCCGGAGCCCCAGGCTCACAGTCCGACAACTGGTACGGCGTGTTCGCGCCGGCGGGCACGCCGGCAGCCGTCATTGCCCAGATCCACAGCGCGTTCAAGCGTGCATCGCAGACGGCGGAGTTCCGCCAGCGCGCTCAAAACGAGGGCCTGGTCCTGAGCCTGGACAGCCCGGAAGAGACGGCGCGCTTCGTGCGCGCCGAGGAAGCGCGGTGGCGCAAGGTCGTCAAGGACCAGTCCATCACGATGGAATGAACGGCAGGCCCTGCAATGCGCCGCAAGGCATGGCCACGCGGCCAAGCGGCGGCCCGCACGGCGAACACCGAACGAACTGGAGACAACCGATGAAAAACACCATGGCGTCTTGCACTTGGCTGGCGGGGCTTGCGCTGTCCGCTCTAGCGTGTGTCGTCCCCCCGGCAATCGCCCAGGGCTTCCCCACCAAGCCGATCCGGCTGGTGGTGCCGTTTCCCGCGGGTGGCGGCACCGACAACGTGGCGCGCGCCCTGGGCGAAGGACTTGCCAAGGAACTGGGACAGCCCATCGTCGTTGACAACAAGGCCGGGGCAGGGACTGTCATCGGCAACGACACCGTGGCCAAGAGTCCGCCCGATGGCCACACGCTGCTGCTCAACACCAGCGCGTTCTCCATCGTGCCCAGCCTGTTCCCGAAGCTGCCCTATGCCCAGGACAAGGCTTTCGCCCCCATCGTGCTGATCGGGCGTGCGCCCAACGTGGCGGTCGTGCGTGCCGACAGCTCGCTGAAGTCCGGCGCGGACTTGCTCGTTCAGGCCCGGACGAAGCCGGGCAAACTGACCTACGGTTCTGCTGGCAACGGCACGTCCACGCACCTGGCGGCCGAACTGCTCAAGCTCACGGCCAGGATCCAGGTCACGCACGTTCCCTACAAGGGTGCCAGCCCGGTCGTGAACGACCTGATGGGCGGACAGATCGACCTGGCTTTCGCCACCTTGCCCAGCGTGGCGCCGTTCATCGCCAACGGCAAGTTGCGCGCGCTGGCAGTGACCAGCGCGGCGCGCTCACCCCTGCTGCCCGACGTGCCCACGTTCGCGGAATCGGGCGTTCCGGGCTATCAGGCTGACGTCTGGTACGGCGTGTTCGCGCCGGCCGGCACGCCTGCCGCCGTGGTCGACCAGCTGCACGGAGCCTTCAGGCGGGCTTCGGAGACGCAAGAGTTTCGCAAGCGCGCCACGTCCGAGGGCATGCAGCTGACCCTGGACGCATCGCTGGAAACCGGACGCATTGCCCGCGCCGAGGAGGAAAAGTGGCGCAGGGTGGTCAAGGAACAGGGCATCAAGCTGGACTGACGCATGCTGGCGACGCCCTTCGACGATGAGCGCTCGGTAGCCGTCGTGGCCGAGCTTGAGCGCAAGGCACGGCGGCATGAAGTCCCCTTTGTGGGAGGTCGAGTCGTCTGGCGCTGCTTCGGTGAAGGAAGGCCCTTGGTGCTGCTGCACGGCAGCCATGGGTCATGGCTTCATTGGGCGCGCAATGTGCAGGCCTGGGCGGCACACCGTGCGGTCTGGGTGCCGGACCTGCCTGGCTATGGCGATTCAGCCCCGCCACCCGAGCCCACGCTGCGATCGTTGCTGGATGCGACCCACCAGACGCTCGGCGCGCTGCTGGGTCCGCACACGCCCATCGACCTGGTGGGATTTTCGTTCGGTGGCCTGGTGGCCGCTCATCTGGCGCTGTGGCGCAGCGGCGTGTCCAGGCTGGCCCTCCTCGGCCCGGCCGGCCACGGAACCGTGCGCCGGCCACGCGGCGAGCAGCGCTCCTGGCGCCGAGCATATGAGCAGCGTGACATGGCGGCGCTGGCTGATCTGATGCGCCACAACCTGTGGGTGCACATGCTCCACCATCCCGCCAGCGCCGAGGGTCTGGCTCTGCGCATTCACACCAACGCCTGCGTGAAGGCCCGGTTTCACAGCAAGCCGATATCGCGCACAGGCGGCCTGCGTGACTGCCTGGCCCGATTCCACGGGCCGGTGCTGCTGGCCTGGGGCGAACACGATGTCACGGCGGACCCGGTCCGCTTGGCACCGTTGCTCGCAGGTGGCCGCGACGATTGCAGCATCCAGGTCGTGCCCAATGCCGGCCACTGGGTGCAGTTCGAAGCGGCCGATGCTGTCAACACGTTGCTGCTCCAATGGCTGGAAGAGACCAGCGACCACCTGCAGCAGGAGAGCTGAGATGTACACCACCGAAATTTTTGCCCGGTATGCCGCCGAGTTCCGGCAGCAGCCTCTGTCCGAGCAGGTCTTGCACCATGCCAAGCGCGCCGTAATCGACTGGTACGCCTCGCTGTTCCCGGGGTTGGACACCGATGCCGTGCGGCTGCTGGAGCAGACGCTGGCCGAGGACCTGGACCGGGGCCGCGCGCGGCTGGCCCAGGGACGTGCAGCCACGGCCCGAGCGGCGGCGCTCATCAACGGCACGGCCGCCCACGCTGCCGAGGTGGACGACAGCTTCCGGGATGCGATGTACCACCCGGGTGCCGCCACCATCGCCGCGGCGCTGGCCGCCGGTCAGGACGTGGGCGCCACGGGAGCGCAGTTCCTGCGCGCCGTGGTGCTGGGCTACGAGGTGTCCACCCGCATCGGCGTCGTGATGGGTCGGCCGCACTACAAGTTCTGGCACAACACCGGCACTATGGGCGCCTTCGGCGCCGCTGCGGCTGCCGGCAGCCTGCTGGCGCTGGACGAGGCAAGCTTTGCGCACGCGCTGGCGCTGGCCGGTACGTTCACTGCGGGCCTGCAGCAGGCGTTCCGGCTGGAGACCATGGCCAAGCCGCTGCATGCCGGCCGGGCGGCGGAGGCCGGCGTGATGGCCGCGCAACTGGCGGGGCGCGGCATGCGCTGCTCGCTCGACGTGCTCGACGGCGAGCACGGGCTGGGCCAGGCCATGAGCACCGGGCCCGACTGGTCGCAGGTGGGCGCCACGCTGGGCCAGGACTTCCACATCACCCGGCTGACGTTCAAGAACCACATCGGTTGCGGCCACACCTTCCCGGCCATCGACGGTGCGCTGGAGCTGCAGCGCCAGCATGGCTTCGCGGCCGCCGACATCGAGCGGCTGCAGCTGGGCGTCTACCAGCCGACGCTGGACATCGCCGGCCACGTCGAGCCCCGGACCGCCGACGAGGCCCGTTTCAGCCTGCACTACATGGTGGCGACCGCGTTGGTGCACGGCAGCGTGCGGCTGTCGGCCTTCGAGCCAGCGCGCCTGAACGATCCTGCGACCCGTGCGCTCATGACCCGCATCACGGCCGCGCTGGACCCGGAGGTGGACGCCGGCTTCCCCGGCCGCCGCGCGGCGCGGGTCGAGGTCGTGCTGCGCGATGGCCGGCGTTTCACGCACCTGCAGCCGGACCGCAAGGGCGACCCCGAGCTTCCCCTTACTGATGAAGACCTCGAAGGCAAGCTGATGGAGCTGGCGTCGCCCGTGATCGGTGAAGCCGAGGCCCGGGCCGTGCTTCAACGCTGCTGGAACCTGAACGAGAGGGCCACTCTGGCCTGAACGGCATCAGCCATCCCGTTCGCCCTGAGGTATCGAAGGGTGAACGGCCCGCATCGTGTGCGGGCATTCCAGCCTGACCGATTCGACCTTCGATACCTCAAGAACGAGCGGATCGTTCCACCAGCAAAAAACTTGGAATCAAGCCACGCGCCGGTACATCGTTCGCAGCGTGTTCCGGAACGACGGCCTCACCCGCGCGCTCCAGGGCGTGCCGCGCACCGCAAGCCAGGCCGGGCTGTTGAAGGCCGCCCGGTCGGCCAGGTCGTAGCAGGCGTGGTAGCGCGGGCCCGTGCCATCGACGCTGGCGTAGCGCGCCGCCGCCACCGTGCCGGGCACGGCAGCAAGTCCCGGCAGGTGCTCCTGCTCGTACCAGGCGTTGAAGTCGGCCTCATGCTCTGGAAGCACATCCGTCGCGACGATGTAGTGCCACGGCGCGTCGGCACCTGTCGAAGCGCCGGGCACCACGAGCAAAGGTTTCAACTGCACCAGCGACACGCCGGCGGCCAGGCCGGCAGGGCGGTCGTCCTGCATCCAGTAGGCGCAACCCTCGGCACCGTCCTCCGAGCGATAGACGCGCGCGCCTGCAAGCTCGCAGGCACCGGGCCACTGCTGCCATGCGTCCCAGGAGAAGCGGGCGAACCACATGATCGATTTCATGAAACTGTCGGCGACGTGCGGGCAGGGCAACGGCGGCACATGACGCGGGTCGCCATCATTCCGCCTTGATCTTCTTGTCCTGGATGAGCTTGCCCCACTTGTCCATGTCGCGCTTGACCAGCGCCGCAAGCTCTGCGGGGGTGGACGGCGCGGGCTCGGCGCCAACGTCCATCAGCTTGGCTTTCACGCCGGGCTCCGACAGGGCGCGGCGCACGGCGTCGTTGAGTGCCGTGACCGTAGTCGCAGGCGTCTTGGCCGGCGCGAACAGTGCATACCAGTTGTTGGTATCGACGTTGGCGATGCCTTGCTCAGCCAGTGTCTTCACCTCGGGCAGCGCCGGATGGCGCCTGGTCGAGGCGATGCCGATCGGCTTGAGCTTGCCGCTGCGCACGAACGTGATCAGCCCCGGGACGTCGCCGAAGAAGCCCGATACCTGGCCCCCCATCACGTCGGTGATGGCCGGTGCCGCACCCTTGTACGGCACGTGCAGCAAGTCCACCTTGGTGGAGTCCTTGAGCTGCTCCATGGCCAGGTGCGGGATGCTGCCGATGCCCGACGAAGCCATCGTGACCGGGTTCCTGGACTTCCTGGCATTGGCCACGAACTCGGCGGCATCCCTGGCCGGGTCGGCCGGGTTCACCACCAGCAGCTCGACGTTGTTCACCACGACCGAGACGGGCGTGAAGTCGCGCAGCGTGTCGTAAGGCAGCTTCTCATAGAGCGAAGCATTGATGGCCGCGGCGCCCACGCTGGTGATCCACAGCGTGCTGCCATCGGCCTTGGACCGCATCACCTCGCCGGCGCCGATGGCTCCATTGGCCCCGGCCTTGTTGTCGACGATCACCATGTGGCCGAGCTCCTTGCCCAACTGCTCGGCCAGGACACGGGCCACGAAGTCCACCGGCCCCCCCGGCGGGAAGGACACGACGATGCGGGTGCTCTTGGCCTGAGCATGGGCTGCCAGTGGCAGCGCGGCACAGAGAGCGGCTGCGAGCAGGGTGCGTCGGATCATGGGGCTGTCTCCTGGGTCTTGTTCGATGCCTCTTGCCGCACCGCTGCACGGCACCGCGGGGCATCCGGTTCGTCATGGCGCTGATTCTGGACAGCCCATCACCATGACAACAGGGCAATGGATCGATAGCAGTTATGCGTGCAGGCTATGGGTTTGCGCATGCTGCCCGTCCGCTCCCATGGACCAAGGGCTGCGCACGACGCGTTCCGGCTCCGGGTCAGGCAGCCGAAATCCCCTCCCGCAGCCGCTTCGCCAGGGCCAGCAGCGGCTCGCGCAGTTGCTCCACCACGGCCTGCGGCGTCTCGTCGCCGGTGACGCTCATGTTGAGCACGTGCACGGGATGCCGGTCCAGCACGACAGGGGTGGCGAGGGCCACGACCTGTGGCTGCCAGGAAGCCCAGCAGTAGCCCGCATCCCTCACGCTGGCCACGGCCTGCGTGATCTCGCGCGACAGGCGTCCCCATTCGCCGCCGCGCCGGGCCTTGAAGCGCGCGAGCAGCCGCTTGCGCTCCGGCTCGTCGGCGGCAGCCAGCCAGGCGCGGCCCAGCGAGGTGAGCTCCATCGGTACGCGCTGCCCGGCCACCACGTTGCGCCAGGCCACGCGGCGGCTGTAGCGCACGGATTCCAGGTAGACCATCTCGTCGCGGTCCGCCACCGCCAGGCCGACGTTGATCTTGAGCTTCTCGGCTTCGCTGCGCATGAGCGGGCCAGCCACCGCCAGCACGGGCGAGCCGGTGCGCATGGCGTGGGCCAGGCTCAGCACCGGGGCGGCCAGGCGGTAGGCCCGGCGGCTCCTGTCGCGCTCCAGCATCCCGCAGTCCACGAGGGTCTGCGTGAGGCGGCTCACCGTCGCGCGCGACAGCCCCGTGCGCTCGGCCAGTTCGCCGTTGCCCAGCAGGTCCGCACCCGGGCGGAAGGCTCGAAGGATCTCCACACCCCGCTCCAGCGAGCGGTTCCGCTCGCCGCTGAAGGGCTTTTCCTCAGCGGTTGCCTTGGGCTTTTCCATGGCGTCCTCCTCCCTGGGCCAGTGTTCAATTTCCATCTGTCGGAAATCGGGCGGTGCAATTCTCGAGTGTGCCACCTACCCTTCCGGGCATCGATGGCGGCCATGCAAGCCGCCTTCAGCCGCATCGGACAACGCCGTCATCGGCACAACCATCAGGAGACAACCCATGCAGATTGCCTTGCGCTCTCACCTGGCGAAGTTGGGCACGTTCGTCGCCACCGTGGCGCTGGCCACGGGCACCGCGCTCGCTGCGTTCCCCGAAAAGCCGATCCGCCTCGTCGTGCCCTTCGCACCGGGCGGTGGCACGGACATGATCGCCCGCACGCTCGGCCAGGGCATGGGCAAGGAACTCGGCCAGACGATCGTCGTGGACAACCGGCCCGGCGCGGGCACGGTCATCGGCACCGATGCCGTGGCCAAGAGCCCGGCCGACGGCTACACGCTGGTGATGGCGTCGTTCGCCCATGCGGTCAATCCCAGCCTGATGCCCAAGCTGCCGTATGCCTGGGACAAGGCCTTTGCGCCGGTGATGCTGGTCGGCCGCGGCCCCAATGTGCTGGTGGTGCGGGCCGAGAGCCCGTACAAGAGCGTCAAGGACATCGTCGCGGCGGCCAAGGCGTCGCAGGGCAAGCTCACCTTCGCCAGCCAGGGCAACGGTACCTCGGCCCACCTCGCCGGCGAGATGTTCAACCACCTGGCCAAGGTCCAGACGCTGCACGTGCCCTACCGCGGCGCGGGCCCGGCGCTCAACGACCTGCTTGCCGGGCAGGTGGACATGATGTTCGGCACTGCGGCCGCCGTGGCCAACCTGCTGGAGTCCGGCAAGCTGCGCGCGCTGGCGGTCACGACGCCCGAGCGTTCGCCCGCCCTCAAGAACGTGCCTCCCGTTGCCGAGACCGTGCCCGGCTATGTGGTGGAGAGCTGGTACGGCCTGTACGCGCCCGCCGGCACGCCGGCCGACGTGATCACGAAGCTCAACGCTGCCGCCAGGAAGGCCGCGCGCACCGAGGAATTCGCCAAGAAGGTGGAGCAGGAGGGCCTGGTGATCAGCGCCGGCGCACCGGCCGAACTCGAGGCCTACGTGCGTACCGAGGAGGCTCGCTGGCGCAAGGTCGTCAAGGACAACAACCTCAAGGCCGACTGATCTCTTCAACTCCTTGTCACTTTCATCATGAGCAACGAATTCATCGACCTGCAGGTCCACGCCGGCATCGCCACGCTGACCCTCAATCGCCCCGACAAGCGCAACGCCATGAGCGACGCCATGCGCACCCAGTTCATCGAGGCGCTGGAGCACGTGGCCGCCGACAAGACGATCCGCGCCCTGGTCCTCACCGGCGCCGGCAAGGGCTTCTGTGCCGGCGGCGACATCGCTGGCATGGAGCGCCGCATGAACGCTCCGGCCGGCGAGATCGCCTTCAACGGCTGGCACCGACAGCAGCGCGTGCACCACACCCAGGCGCTGCTGCACACCATGCCCAAGCCGGTGGTTGCCGCAGTCAACGGCGCGGCTTCGGGCCTGGGTGCCGACACGGCGCTGGCCTGCGACTTCATCATCGCCAGCGAGTGGGCCAGCTTCACCTGGTCCTACATCCACCGCGGCATCGTGCCGGATGGCGGCGGCATGTACTTCCTGCCGCGCCGCGTGGGGCTGCCCAAGGCCAAGGAGCTGATCTTCACCGGCCGCAAAGTCGATGCCGACGAGGCCCTGTCGCTGGGCATCGTGGACCGCAAGGTCAGCGCCGAGACGCTCGTGGCCGATGCCCAGGCCTGGGCCGCCGAGCTGAGCCGGGGTTCGGCCACCGCGCTGGCCCTGGGCAAGACCATCCTCAACCAGAGCTTCGAGCTCAGCGCGCAGCAGGTCTTCGCCCAGGGCAGCCAGGCCCAGGGCATCTGCTACACGAGCACCGAGCACCGTGAATCCGTCATGGCGTTCCTCGCCAAGTCCGCCAAGTGAGTATCGACATGGACGCCATCTCCCGACTCCTGAAGCCCCGCAGCGTCGCCGTCATCGGCGCCTCGGCCGATGCCACCAAGACCGCCGGCCGCCCGGTGTCGTACCTGGTCAAGCACGGCTTCCAGGGCGACATCTATCCCGTGAACCCCAAGGCCGAGCGCATCGGCGAGCTGCGCTGCTACCCCGACGTGGCCTCGCTGCCGGCGGTGCCCGACGTGGCCATCGTGCTGCTGGGTGCCGAGCGGGCGCACCTGGCGGTGCATGACCTCGCCGCACGCGGCTGCGCTGCGGCCATCGTGCTGGCCAGCGGCTACACCGAGACCGGCGAGGAAGGCGCGCGGCGCCAGCGCCAGCTCATCGAGGCCGCGGGCTCCATGCGGTTGCTGGGCCCCAACACCATCGGGCTGGTGAACCTCACCGACAACATCGTGCTGTCGGCCACCGGCGCGCTGGAGATGGAGCATTTCCCAGTGGGCTCGATCGGCGTGGTGTCGCAGAGCGGCGGCATCCTGGGCGCGCTGCTGTCGCGCGCCGCGGCGCGGGGCATCGGGCTGTCCAAGCTGGTTTCCACCAGCAACGAGGTGGACCTGGAGCTGGCTGACTTCATCGACCACCTGGTGGACGACGAGGCCACCAGGGTGATCGCGCTCTACGTCGAGACGGTGCGCAACCCGGAGAAGTTCCGCGCCGCGGCGCTGCGGGCCGCGCGGGCCGGCAAGCCCATCGTCGCGTTCAAGATCGGCCGCTCCGAGGCCGGCGCGCAGGCGGCCGTGTCGCACACCGGCGCGCTGGCCGGGGCCGACCGCATGTACGACGCGCTGTTCCGGCAGACCGGCGTGATTCGGGCCCAGACCTTCAGCGACCTGCTCGACATCCCGGCCGCACTGGCCACGGGCCGCGTGCTGCGCAACAACCGCGTGGCGATCCTGACTTCCACGGGCGGCGCCGGCACGCTGGTGTCGGACAGCCTGGGCGTGTCGGGCTTCGAGACGCCGGCGCCGGACGCCGAGACGGCCGCCGCGCTGCGCGCGCTGCAGACCGGCGACCACGCCGCGCTGGACCGCAACCCCATCGACGTGACGCTGGCCGGGCTGCGGCCCGACCTGCTGCGCGGCGCCATCAAGGCGGTGCTGGCGAGCCCCAGCTACGACGCGCTGGTCGTGATCGTGGGTTCTTCCAGCCTGGCGATGCCCGAGCTCATGGCCGGCGCGATCCAGGACTGCCTGCCCCTGTCCGACAAGCCGGTGCTGGCCTACGTCAGCCCGCATGCGCCCGAAGTGGGCGCGCTGCTGACCCGGCGCGGCGTGCCGGCCTTTGCCGCGGCCGAGAGCTGCACGGCCGCCCTGGGCGGGATGCTGCAGGCCAGCCGGTGGAAGGCGCCCGTGGAGAAGGAACAGGCGCCGCAGGCGGCCGCCGTGCCGGCCGGCGACTTCCCCACCGGCTCGCTGGACGAGGCGCAGGCCAAGCAGCTCTTCGCGCGCTTCGGCGTGCCCTGCGCACGCGAGGTCGTCGTGCAGACGGCCGCCGAGGCCGAGCAGGCGGCGCGCGAGCTGGGCGGCCGGGTGGTGCTGAAAATCCTGTCGGGCGAGATCACGCACAAGAGCGACGTGGGCGGCGTGGCCGTGGGGCTGACGGCCGAGCATGTCGGCGCGCGGCTGGCCGAGATGGCCGCGCAAGTGGAAGCCCGGGCCGGCGTGCGGCCGCAGCGCTTCCTGGTGCAGGAGATGGTGGCCGGCGGCACGGAGCTGATCCTGGGCCTGCACCGCGACGCGCTGGGTACGGCCGTGCTGCTGGGCATGGGCGGCGTCACCGCCGAGCTGTTCAAGGACACCACGATGCGGCTGTTGCCGCTGGGTGGGCCGCTCAGCCGCGAGGAAGCGCTGTCGATGGCGCACGAGCTCAAGACCTGGCCGCTGCTCGACGGCTTCCGGGGCCGGCCCAAGGCCGACGTGGAGGCGCTGGTGGACACGATCGTCGCGTTCTCCGCCATGGCGGCGCAGCTCGGCGACCGCCTGGCCGAGGCCGAGATCAACCCGGTGTTCGTGCTGCCGCAGGGCCAGGGCGTGCGCGCCGCCGACGGCGTGGCCGTGCTGGCGCGCTGAACGACAAGACCGGAGCAGCGACATGACCGCCCGTGTGCACCTGGAACGCGACGGCGACGTGGCCGTCGTCGTGATCGACAACCCGCCCGTCAACGCCGGCTCGGCCGAAGTGCGCCGCGGCTTGCTGCAGGCCCTGGAGACGGTGGCCGGCGACGACGGCCTCCGGGCCGCCGTGCTCATCGGGGCGGGCAACACCTTCATCGCCGGCTCGGACCTGCGCGAGTTCGGGCAGCCGCTGCAGGAGCCGCAGCTGCCCGCCGTCATTGCCGCCATCGAGGCTTGCGACAAGCCCGTGGTCGCGGCGCTGCACGGTGCGGCGCTGGGCGGTGGCTTCGAGCTGGCGCTGGGCTGCGATGCCCGCGTGGCCGCTGCCGGCACGGTGGTGGGCCTGCCCGAGGTCACGCTGGGCATCATCCCCGGTGCGGGCGGCACGCAGCGGCTGCCGCGCCTGGTGGGCGTGCCCAAGGCCATCGAGCTGGTGTGCAGCGGTGCGCGAGTGACCAGCGGCCAGGCCCTGGCGCTGGGGCTCATCGACAGCGAGGCTGAAGGCGAGCTGCGCGCGGCGGCCGTGGCGCATGCGCGCCGCCTCGTGGGCAGCAAGGCCCGCGTGCGCGACCGCGGCGTGCCGGCGGCAGACGCCCAGGCCGTGGAGCAGGCCTCGGCGGCCGCACTCAAGGCCGGCAAGGGGCGCCCGGCGGTACGTGCGGCCATCGAGGCCGTGGTCTCCGCGGCGCAGTTCCCGATCGATGAGGGTCTGCTGCGCGAGCGCTCCGCTTTCCAGGACCTGCGCGTCTCGCGCGAGGCGCGCGCGCTGCGCCACCAGTTCTTCGCCGAGCGCGACAGCGCGCGGCTGCCCGAAGTCGAAGGCGTGGCGCCCCGCCCGGTGCAGCACGTCGCCGTCATCGGCGCGGGCACCATGGGCACCGGTATCGCCATCGCCGCGCTCGATGCCGGTTTCGACGTCGCGCTGCTGGAGCAGGACGAGGCCGCGTTGCGGCGTGGCGTTGAACGCATCCGCGAGCATTACGCGGGCCGCGTGCAGGCGGGCAAGCTCAAGGCCTCGGTGGCCGCGCAGTGCGAGCTGCGGCTGCAGCCCACCACCGACTGGTCGGTGCTGGCCTTGAGCGACCTGGTGATCGAGGCGGTGTTCGAGGACCTGGAAGTCAAGCGGCAGGTGTTCGCCCGCATCGACGGCCTGGCCCGGCCCGGCGCGGTGCTGGCCTCCAACACCTCGTACCTGGACCTGGACGCGATCGCGCAGGCCACGCGGCGCCCGCGGGACGTGATCGGGCTTCACTTCTTCAGCCCGGCCCACGTGATGCGGCTGCTGGAGGTGGTACGCGGTGCGGCCACGGCGCCCGACGTGCTGGCCACCGGGCTGGTGTTGGCCAAGCGGCTGCGCAAGCTGCCCGTCGTCACGGGCAATGCCTTCGGCTTCATCGGCAACCGCATCTACGCGGCCTACCGTCGGCAGTGCGAATTCATGATCGAGGAAGGTGCCTGGCCCGAAGAGGTGGACGCCGCGCTGGAGGCCTTCGGCTTTGCCATGGGACCGTTCGCGGTGGCGGACCTCTCGGGCCTGGACATCGCCTGGCGCATGCGCCAGGCGCAGGCCGCCACGCGCGATCCGGCCGCGCGCTACGTGCATATCCCGGACCGGCTGTGCGAGGCCGGGCGCCTTGGGCGCAAGACCGGGGCAGGCTACTACCTCTATGAAAGCGGCAGCCGGGGCCGCAAGAGCGATCCTGCCGTGCATGGGCTCATCGAGCAGGCCCGCGCCGACAAGGGCCTGGTGCGGCGCACGCTGGGCGATGGCGAGATCCAGCGCCGCGCGCTGCTGGCCATGGTCAACGAGGCCGCGCGGCTGCTCGCCGAGGGCGTGGCCCGCCGCGCCAGCGACGTGGACGTGGTGCTGGTCAACGGCTTCGGCTTCCCGCGCTGGGAGGGCGGTCCGGTGTTCTGGGCGCGCGAGCGCGGCGCCGAGGCGCTCGCCCAGGACATGGACTGGCTGGCTGAGCTCAGTGGCGCGGGCTTCGTGCGCGGCGACCTGCGCCACGTGCTGCAGCAGGCCGAGTGACCCCCTGCTTTCACCAAACCTATCAAAAGATTCCCATGACCCGACACGCCTTCATTTGCGACGCGCTGCGCACGCCCTTTGGCCGCTACGGCGGCAGCCTTTCCTTCGTGCGCGCCGACGACCTGGGCGCCGTGCCCCTGAAGGCGCTGGCCGCGCGCCATCCCAACCTTGACTGGGAAGCCTTCGGCGACGTGATCTACGGCTGCGCCAACCAGGCCGGCGAGGACAACCGCAACGTCGCGCGCATGTCGCTGCTGCTGGCCGGGCTGCCGGTGAGCCTGCCCGGCAGCACGGTGAACCGCCTGTGTGGCTCGGGCATGGACGCCATCGGCACCGCGGCGCGGGCCATCAAGGCCGGCGAGGCCGAGTTGATGCTCGCCGGCGGTGTGGAGAGCATGAGCCGCGCGCCCTTCGTCATGCCGAAGGCCACGTCCGCGTTCAGCCGCCAGAACTCGGTGGAAGACACCACCATCGGTTGGCGCTTCGTCAACCCGGCGATGAAGGCGGCTTACGGCGTGGATTCCATGCCCGAGACGGCGGAGAACGTCGCCACCGAGTTCGGCATCAGCCGCGAGGACCAGGACCGGTTCGCGCTGGCCTCCCAGCAGAAGACCGTGGCGGCGCAGAAGGCCGGGCTCCTGGCCACCGAGATCACGCCGGTGACGATTGCGCAGAAGAAGGGCGAGGCGCTGGTGGTGAGCCGGGACGAGCACCCGCGCGAGACCTCGCTGGAGGCACTGGCCAAGCTGCGGGGCGTGGTGCGCCCGGACGGTACCGTCACCGCCGGCAATGCCTCGGGCGTCAACGACGGCGCTGCCGCGCTGATCCTGGCCGGCGAAGCGGCCGCCGCGCGCCAGGGCCTGACGCCGCGCGCGCGCGTGGTGGGCATGGCCACCGCCGGCGTGGCGCCGCGCATCATGGGCATCGGCCCGGCGCCGGCCACGCGCAAGGTGCTGCAGCTCACGGGCTTGAGCCTGGAGCAGATGGACGTGATCGAGCTCAACGAGGCCTTCGCGGCCCAGGGCCTGGCCGTGCTGCGCCAAATGGGCCTGCGCGACGACGACCCGCGCGTGAACCCGTGGGGCGGCGCCATCGCGCTGGGCCACCCGCTCGGCGCCAGCGGCGCGCGGCTGGTGACGACGGCCGTGAACCAGTTGCACCACAGCGGCGGACGCTACGCGCTGTGCACGATGTGCATCGGCGTGGGCCAGGGCATCGCGGTCGTGCTCGAAAGGGTCTGACCCATCGGCGCGCCGTAGCGGCCTCGCGCGCCGAGGTCCCTCTCGTGCGGGCTTCCGCACCCGTTGCAGACGTCCGCCCTCTGCCTGGCAGCACCCAGCGTGCGGCCAGTGTTCCCAGCCCCGCCCCGCCCAGGTGCGGCCTTCCATCCATAACCTGAAGATGAGGAGACACCCATGATGAAAAAATCGCCATCGCGACGGCCCTCCTGCCGGCGGCTTTCGTCGCGCAGGCCCAAACCAGCGTGAACCTCTACGGCCTGGTCGATGCCGGCGTGGAGGTCGTCAACCATGCCAGCGCCACGGGAGGCACCGTCACGCGCCTGACCTCGGGGGGCATGAACACGTCCCGCTGGGGCATCCGGGGCAGCGAGGACCTGGGCGGCGGCCTCAAGGCCGTGTTCCAGCTCGAATCCGGCATCTTCATCGACAACGGCACGGTGGACACGCCCAGCAGCGTTCCCAGCGGGCTGTTCCGCCGCCAGTCCTATGTCGGCCTCCCAGCCGTGGCGCAGCTGAGCGACATCACCAAGGTCGATGCGCCCGACACCTTCGAGCGCCCGATCTACGCCGGCAACGCCATCGCTGTTCAGCAGAGCGCCGACCCGGTCAAGGTCATCACGGTGCGCACCACCGGCTTCGACGCGGCGCCGGCCACCGGCGGCAGCGCGGCGGTGGAGACCATCGCGGCGGTGGGCGACAGCGGCAAGAGCGCCTTCGTCGGCCGCGAGCTGACCAAGTCGGACCGGCCCGAGCTGACGGCGGCCAAGATCATCGTCAGCGGCGGCCGCGCGCTGGGCTCGGCGGAGAAGTTCACCGAAGTGCTCACGCCGCTGGCCGACAAGCTCGGCTGGAGGCTGACATAGTCACGGCCGTGCCGGAACTCTCTCAGCAATTGAGCTGAACATTGGCGCCGTGAACCAAGCGGTCCTTATCGAGCGCGAAGGTGACGTGCAGGTGGTTGTCATCGGCAATCTGCCGGTCAACGCCGGCCTGGCTGACGTAAGGCGTGGTCTGCTCGGCGCCATCCAGCCACGGTCGATCAAGCGCAGCGATACCCGGCGTTCGGTAACGCGATCCAGTGCTTTTGGCACGGGATGGTAAGGGGCTTGGGCGGGTAAAGCTTTCGCTGCGGCTACGGTCCGCTGGTTTCTTTACTTCTCTTTGCCTCCTCCTTCTCTTTTTCCTTCTTCTCTTTGTCGTAATGCCACTTGATGGCGAAGAACATGCCTGTGCCGAACACGAGAATCTTGAAAATGAAGAAGATTATGGGAATCCACTCCATCAATTGAGCGTTTCTGGCCATTACTCGACACCGTGTACTGTGAGCAGCGCCACGTCAAAAAAATGCTTCAGCAACTTCATTTTGTTCAGTCATTGTCGGATTCGACTTCTGTTGGATCATGACCTTCACGCGGCATAAGAGCGTGTGCCTGGTTTGATCGGTAGACCTGCTACGACTCACGATCGATTTTCCACGTGCTTGCGCTTTTTCCAGCTGCCCGCAAGTAGATAAATGGTGGCACTGGGTGGTTTCTCATCGCCGATACGCATCACCAGTTTCAACGCAGAAGCCACGCTGGCAAGCCGAATCAACAGCAACCAGCCCAGTTGTTGCAATTTTCGAGTGGATTGCATGGTATTCATCCGTGATTGCCTTCAGTGGTATCCGTCGCCGTGTCGTACCTTGCCGCGGAAAACCCAGTAGCCCCAGGCCGTGTACATCAGGATGACCGGGACGATCAGCAGCGCGCCCACCAGCGCGAAGCCCAGGCTTTGCGGCGGGCCAGCCGCCTCCCAGATGGAAATGCCGGGTGGAATGATGTTGGGCCACAGGCTGATGCCCAAGCCGCTGTAGCCCAGAAGGACCAGCAGCAGCAGGCTGCCCAGGCGCGCGATCTCGACGGCGTAGCGCGTCGCCTCGGCTGCCATGTCGGGGATGCCGAAGAGGATCAGCGGCACGCCTGCGCCGGGGTGGTTCTCCCAATGGCCCTCGATGGCCGCGAGCTTGGCCGGCTGGTGCTCTCCCATGCCGAAGGCGACGGCAAGGATCTTGAGCCAGTAGTGGTAGAGGTCCAGGTAAACCTGCTCTTGAGTACGCAGCCAGGCGCCTTCGAGCACGGCCAGGAAGCTGGCCAGGCCGATGGTCAGGGGCCGGGAAGACGATGTGAAAGGAGACGGTGAACCCGAACTGGATCCGGGCGAGCAGCAAGGCATCGAAGTCGAACATGGGCTGTCCTGGGGAAGCGCCGTGGAGCAGCACGGCCCTGGAGCGGGGCCACGTCGGGGTACTGCTTCGCGAAGCCAAACCGTGAGGGTCACGGGCTCCGGTGTCCAGGGCGCACGACGAGTGCGTGCGGCGTCCTGCGGGAATGCCGTGAGAGTACGGATCAGGCGGTGGCCAGAACAGCTTCAGCTGGTACGATTTTTTTGCGTATCAGATGCGAACGGCAAGGGCATGGAGCGTGCAGAGGTCTGCCAGCAGCCTTGCTGTTTCCGGGCCGTAGCCGCCCTGGTATGGAGAGCTTGCCTGTTTCCCGAACAGGCCGTAACAGCCGGTTTTCCAACCCGTTCTGGCTATCGGCGATGCGTCGCAATGTCTGCCACGGGCTGGCCGTCGCTGCGGCGGCACACCTGGGTCCAGCTCCAGTGGCCACAGCCGGCCTGGCGCCGGGCCAGCAGGCGCAACTCGATCTCCTCGCCGACGTTGACGTTGCCGTGGAAGACGATCTGCCGCTCGCGCACCGCCGCGCGGTCGTCGGCCAAGCCCCAGGCCCAGTGCGCGCGATCCGTCAGGGCCTGGAAGCTGGCGCAGTACAGCAGCCCGGCGCCATTGAAATCGTTGGCGGGACAGGGGCGGACCGTATCGCGTGCCAGGAGCGGTGCGTGTTTGCCGACCAGGAAGCGTTCATGCCAGGCGCCGGCACGCACGGCGCGCGTACTCTGCGCGTAGGCCGCCGCTTCCTCGCTATCACCAGCATTGGAAGCGGATGGGACCGGCACCAGCGGCACGCGCACCACCGAGTGGTTGTCGCCGGCGCGCTCGCGGGCCACGAACACCGAGAGCATCTCCAGTTGCGCCAGCGCCCCGTCCGGGCCGAGCAGCCACTGCCGGCTGTAATGCTGCGAGCGACCCACCCGGGTGCCGCGCAACTGCCAGCGCAGCCGCTGGTCTTCCTGTACGCCCTGCAGCCGGGCCTCACGCAGGTGCACTTGCGTGAAGGCGGCATAGACGCGGCGGTCTTGGGCGTCGCGCAGGGCGCCGGGCCGGCAGCCCAGACTGGCGGCCAGGTGTTGCCAATGCCGATCGCCGGCCTCCTTGAGCAGCCAGTTCTCCGACAGGCCCAGGCTGTTCAGCTGCGGCATGCCCACGATGACGTCCGCGACGCCCTGCGGAAGTTCGGCCGATGCGGCCGATGCGGCCAGCGCGTGCCCGGTCGGCATGGCGCGGCGGCTCAGGCCAGGGCGGGCTGGACCGCCCGGGCTGCGGGCTGCCGGGCCTCGCGCGAGGTGGCCAGCCGTTGCGAGATCACGTCCACCAGGTGCTGCGCGTCGTCGGCCACGCCCAGGAAGCGCCCGGAGCCCCAGGTGTGCAGCCAGGGCAGGCCCAGGAAGTACAGCCCCGGCACGGGCGAGACGCCACGCGTGAAGCGCGGGTGGCCGCGGCCGTCGAAGGCAGGCAGGTCGATCCAGCGGTAGTCGGGCCGGAAGCCGATGGCCCAGACGATGCTCGTGATGCCGGTGGCGCGCAGGTCCAGTGCCGTCGGGTCTGATTCGGGCGCCCAGACCTTCTCGAACGGCGCCTCCTCGGGTGCCTCGATGCCGTTGGCGGCGATGTACTTGTCGATGTCGCGGCGGATGCTGCAGTACACCTCGTCAGCCTCGTCGAGGTTGCGGGTGAGGTCGGACCTGAACGTGACCTGGCCGTCGCGGATGTCGTCAAGCGTGCCGTAGAGCCGGACGCCTTCCAGCGCGAAGCGGCGCAGGTCGATCTCGTGGCCGCCATCGCGGCCGGTCATGTAGTGGTTGGTCTTGTGGCGGGCCTCGTCGCCCAGCGGGTGCCGGTCCACCGTCAGCTTGTAAAAACCCAGCTCGTGCAGCCACTCGGTGGCTTCGCGGCCGCGGTACACGCGCGGCGAGCGCGGTGCGGAGCCCACCGCCAGGTGCACCTTGCGGCCGGCCAGGTGCAGGTCTTCCATGATCTGCACCCCCGACTGGCCCGAGCCCACCACCAGCACCTCGCCCGGCGGCAGCTGCTGCGGGTTGCGGTAGGCCACGGAGTGCACCTGCACGATGTCCGCGGGCAGGGCATGGGCGCAAGCCGGGACGATCGGGATGTCGTAGCCGCCGGTGGCCACCACCACGTGGTCGGCGTGGCAAGTGCCGATGGAGGTCTCCACTTCGAAGGCGCCCGAGGCCTGGCGGCTCACGCGCGTGACGGCCACGCCCTCGAAGAGCGGCGGCTGCACCTTGGCGGCAAAGGCCTCCAGGTAGGCCACGATCTCGTCGCGCAGCATGAAGCCCTTGGGGTCCGGACCGGCGTAGGGGAAGTCGGGCAGCTGGCACTGCCAGTTGGGCGTGACCAGGCAGAAGCTGTCCCAGCGCTCGCTGCGCCAGGAGTGGCCGACGCGGCGCTTCTCCAGCACGACGTGCCCGATGCCCTGCTGCTGGAGGTAGTGGCTGGTGGACAGGCCGGCCTGCCCACCGCCGACCACGACGACGGGGTAGTGATCAGCCAGCTTGGCAGGGGATTCGGGCGAGGTGATGCTCATGATGCGGTCTCAACGGTGGAAGTGAAGGAGTGCGCTGTTGCGGCGCTTTCAATGCGCTGGGCTGAAGCCGACGACCTCGACCCGCGCGCCCGGCTGCTCGGCCCAGCGGCGCACGAGCGTCTCGACCCGGTCGAGCTGGTCGCCGGCGCGCGAGCAGGTGAAGCCGAACTTGGCCTGCACGCGCTCGTTGGCGATGGCGGTGGCCTCGCGCAGCCGCTGGATGAAGTCCTGCAGCGCGTAGGCCTGGCCGGGCTGGAAGTAGTCCTGGATCACCAGCGAGGGCGAATAGCAGGTGGTTTCGCTGGCATCGGGCCAGCGCAGCGTGTAATGCATGGCGGGCATGCGCGTCCTCTCAAGCAGTGACTGAATGGGCGGGGGCGATGAAGACGGGAACGGCGTCCGGGGCCAGCACCTCGCGGTACCAGGCTTCGTGCAGGGCCGCACTGCGCGCCCAGCCGTGTTCCAGGCAGACGCTGGGTGGCGAGGACGGACGCGGCAGCAGGGCAGCCTGCTGCAGGCCCGCGGCCACGGAGCCCTCGTCCAGCGGGTCGCACCACGCCACGGCCGGGCAGCCGGCCAGGTGCTCGGTGAACGGGGGTCGTTGCGACACCAGCACCGGCGTGCCGCAGGCCAGCGCCTCCAGCGCCACCAGCCCGAAACCCTCCACCAGCGACGGCATGGCGAGCAGCCGGGCGCGGCGCATCAGCGCCGGCAGGGCCGCGTCGGGCAGCGGCCCGGTGCGCCATACCGCGGCATCCGTTCCTTCGCTCAGACCAAGCTCGCGCAGCGCGTCGCCCCAGCCGCGCAGCGCGGGGCCATGGTCCAGCAGGCTGGCGCCGCCGGCCATCACCAGCCGGGCATCGGCCCAGGCCGGGTCGGCGGCGCGCAGCCGGGCGAAGGCGCGCAGCAGGCGCAGGCTGTTCTTGCGCTGCTCGATGCCGCCCACGGCCAGGCACAGCGGCGCACCGTCGTCCGGCAGTCCCAGGGACCGCAGCAGCTCCGCGTCGCCGGCTTGTGGAATGGGCGTGAAGCGCTCCAGGTTCACGCCGTTGAACATGCGCTGCGGCTGGACGCCGTGCTCGCGGCGCATCCGGTCGCACCAGATGTCGCTGACACAGGCCAGCGCGCGGGCCTCGCGCCAGGCGCGTGCCTGCCAGGCCGCGAGTTGCGGCTCGCTGAAATCGTCCAGGTGGTGCACGGTTCGCACCCACGGCGGCAGGCCGGGGCCACGCTGCGCCAGCGTGGACAGCGCGTTGCCGCTGAGGCTGTCCTGCGCGTGCAGCAGATCGAAGCGGCCGGCGGTCAGCACGGCGGGCAGGCCCTGCTCCAGCGCGGCGATGCGCTGGCCCACCTGCTCGACCAGCGTGCCGCCGATGCGCGGCAGCGGCAGTAGCGCCACGCGGCAGCTCACGGCGCGGAACAACCGCTGTCCTGGCTCCGCCGGGGCGATGACCGTCACCGCGTGGCCGCGCGCGCCGAGCGCCTCGGCCAGCTCCAGCGTGTGCACCACGCCGCCGCGCGGCAGCACCGAGTGCGTCAGCAGCGCGATGCGCAGGGCCCCGGTCATGCTGCCCTCCGCCCGGTCATGAACGGCTGCGCCGCGAAGTCCCACAGCGTCGCCTCGCACGGCGCGGCGCCGTCCGTGCCGTTCGATGTCAGCACCACGCGTGGCTCGGCCGTGACGGCGCCGATGTCCGCGCAGGCGATGCCGCGCTTCGTGAAACGCTGCGCCACCGCGCCGGCGTGCCCGGGCCTGACGCTGAGCAGGTAGCCGAAGCTGGGAAAGGCACTGAGCCAGCGCAGCCGCGCCTCGGCCGCTGTCGCGCCACCAGCCTGCCAGGGCGGCATGCCGGCCGGGCACGGCAGCCGATCCAGCGCAATGCGCGCTCCCGCGGCCGAGCACTCCAGCAGCATCAGCGCCGTGCCCAGCACGCCGGCCATGGAGATGTCCTTGCCCGCGTCGCACAGCCCGTCTTCGGCCAGCGCGGGCAGCAGCGCCAGGTCCTCGCGCAGCCGCGCGGCCGGCGCCTCGGTGGAGGCGTCCCAGAACGGGTAGGGGTCGTGCCAGTGCCCGCGCAGGTCCACCGCCATCAGCAGCCGGTCGCCGGGCCGGGCTGCGAAGCTGGAGATCAGCGACCGGGCGTGCCCCAGCACCGCCACGGCCAGCTGCCCGGCGTCGCTGCGCAGGTTGGTGTGGCCACCCACCAGCGGCACGCCGTAGCGCTCGCAGGCCGCGCGCATGCCGGCCAGCAGCTGGGCGGTCTGCCCGTCGTCGCGGCTCCACAGCGCATCCACCACTGCCGTTGGCCGCCCGCCCATCGCGGCCACGTCGCTGAGGTTGACCATGACCGCGCTGTAGCCGGCAAACCAGGGGCTGGCCTGTACGAAGTCCTGCACCAGCCCCTCGATGGCCAGCAGCTGCCAGCCGCCGGCGCCGTCGGGCAGCGCGGCGCAGTCGTCGCCATTGGGCACGCCGGTGCGCTCGCCGCCCGAGGTTGAATCGAGCTGCTGCAGCACGGCGCCGATGTCGCCCTTGTGCGCGAAGCCGCGGCTGGCGCGCAAAGCGCCGACCAGCGCTTGCAGATCAGTCATGGCGGCCTCCCTGGGGCGACCGGGCCAGCACGAAGCCGGCGTAGGGCGTAGCGCAGGGCGGGTAGTGCGCCAGGTCGGCGCGCATGCGCGCGTGCGGGCGGCCGTGCAGCGTCACCTCGTCCAGCACCTGCCAATGCAGCCGGCGGAACAGCGGGACGTTCTGCGCCTGGACATGGGCCAGGAAGTCAATGCAGCCGCAGGCGTGCGCGCTGCTGACGGCCAGCCGGATGAGCGTGCTGCCCAGGGCGCCATGCCGGCGCCAGTCGTGCCGCACCGCCAGGCGCGAGCCCCACCAGCGCCCCGGCACTTCCTCGTGGATGCGCACCGTGCCGACGACCTCGTCGGGCTGCCCGCCCCAGCACGACAACGCCACCAGCAGCCGCGTGCTGGGCTCGCACAGGTCGATGTCGTCCAGGTCGTCGCCATCGAACAGCCGCTGCTCGCCGCAGAACACCTGGCGCCGCAGCGCCAGCGCCTGCGCCTGCATCCAGGGCCCGCTGGCCCACTGGATGCGGAACTCCTGCGGCTCGAAGGTGGAGGGTAGCTCGCACCAGGCGGGCAGGGCCGTGGTGACGGGGTCGGGCAGCGTGGCGAGGCTCATGCGTGGGCTCCCGGGGTTCAGGCCGCCAGCGGCGTCTCGTAGCGCGACAGCGTCGAGCAGGCGGCGCAACGGCCGCAGCCGGCCTTGATGTCGCCGGCGCGCAGCCCCGCCTCCGCCACCAGGCGGCCCAGCGGCTCCAGCACGCTGCGCATGAACTCGGCCGGCGGCGCCGGGTAGTCCTCCAGGGGCGTGCCGCTGATGGGCACGAAAGGCACCACGAACGGATAGACGCCCAGCGCCAGCAGCCGCTCGCTCGTGGCCAGCAGCGTCTCGGCCGAATCGCCCAGCCCGGCCAGCAGGTATGTGGACACCTGGCCGCGGCCGAACACCGCCACTGCCGCCTCGAAGGCGTCCCAGTAGCGCGCCAGCGGCACCTCGGCCTTGCCGGGCAGGATGCGCTGGCGCAGCGCCTCGCCCACCACTTCCAGGTGCATGCCCAGCGTGTCCACGCCGGCGTCCTTCAGGCGCTGGAACCAGGCATCGGAGTCCGGCGGCTCGCACTGCGCCTGCAGCGGCAGGTCCACCGCCGCCTTCACGGCCTGCGCGCTCTCGCACAGCACGAGCGCGCCGCGATCCGGCGTGGCCGGCGTGCCGGTGGTCATCACCATGTGCTTCACGTTGTCGAGCTCCACGGCCGCTTTCGCCACCTCGGCCAGCTGCTGCGGGGTCTTGCGCGCGATGGTGCGGCCCGCTGCCAGCGACTGGCCGATGGCGCAGAAGCGGCAGGCCTTGCGCCGGCTCTCGTAGCGGATGCAGGTCTGCAGCACCGTGGTGGCCAGCACGTCGGCGCCGTGCAGCGTGGCGATGTGGCTGTACGGGATGCCGTCGGCCGTGCTGCGCGCATAGAAGCGCGGCTGCGCCGGGAAGGCGATGCTGGCGATGGGGATGCTGCCGCGGCGCAGCGTGCTGCGCCCGTCGGGCCCGGGCGCGTCGGCAACGAAGGGCGAGTTGAAGGCGGTGTGGGTGTGCACCGGCACCATCAGCGTTGTGCCGTCCACGGTGACGGCCTTGTGGTCCGAGGGCCCGGCGCCGCCGCGGCGGCTGGGCGCGCCGCTGCCCGGGTCGGCCAGGCGCAGCCCCTGCGACTGCAACTCGGTCATCAGGCGGTGCAGGGCACCGGGGTCCTGGGAACCCGAAGGCGTGGCGATGGCGATGGCGAGGTCGGTCATGGGCGGGTCCTGGGTGGTGGAAGGTCAGGCGGCGCGGCGCGGAACGTCCGGCGCGGTAAAGGGCGGGGCGGTGCCACTGTCTGCGGCCGGTGGGGTTGCCACCGCAACTTCGTCGGCAGCCGGGCGCAGCGGCTGCGTGGTGGCGGCCGGCTCGCGGCGGATCGCGAGGCTCAGCAGCTCGGGGCGGGCGTAGTGGCCCACCGAGTCCATCATCCGCTTGCGCTTGGCAATGAGCGCCAGGTCCAGGTCGGCGACGACCAGCCCCTCGCCTTCAGTCAGCGGCTCGGCCAGGTACTTGCCTTCGGGCGAGACGATGGCGCTGTGGCAGCCACCGCGCAGCGCCCCCTGCAGCTTCTCGTCGGGCGTGACGGCGCGGATCTGCTCGTTGGTCAGCCAGCCGGTGGCGTTGACCACGAAACAGCCTGACTCCAGCGCGTGGTGGCGGATGGTCACGCCCATCTGGTCGGCGAAGACCTGGCCGACCAGAGAGCCCGGGAACTGCGCGCAGTGGATCTCCTCGTGCTCGGCCATGAGCGCGTAGCGCGCCAGCGGGTTGTAGTGCTCCCAGCAGGCGAGTGCCCCGACGCGGCCCGCGCGCGTGTCCACGGCCTTCAGGCCGCTGGCGTCGCCCTGGCCCCAGACCATGCGCTCGTGGTAGGTGGGCGTGAGCTTGCGGCGCTTGAGCAAGAGCGTGCCGTCGGCGTCGAAGACCAGCTGCGTGTTGTAGAGGCTGCCGTGGTCGCGTTCGTTGATGCCCAGCACCACCACCATGCCGGCCTCGCGCGCGGCGGCCGACACGGCATCGGTCATGGGTCCGGGCACCGTCGGGGCGCGCTCCATGAGCAGCAGGTGCGCCGGGCCCTGCAGCACCGGCGGCTGCACGAAGGAGAAGTACGGGTAGTAGGGAACGAAGGTCTCCGGAAAGACGATCAGCTCCACGCCCCGGCGCGCCGCGTCGCGGATGGTCTCCAGCACGCGCGCGGTGGTGCCGTCGGCGCTGTCGAGGTCGGGGGCGATCTGCGCGGCCGCGGCGCGCACCGACTTGCGCTGCTTCGTGTCAGCCATGTCGGGCTTTCGCTTACAGCGTCCAGCTGTCGAGGATGAAGGCGCCGGCCTTGCGGTGCAGCAGCACCAGGTCCAGCACGTCCAGCGGGTTGATGGGGCGGATGCCCTCGATCAGCGCGCCCTCGCCGTGGCCGTAGAGCGCCTGCAACGCGAAGCGACAGGCGTAGACCTTGCCGCCCTCGGCGATGAACTTGGTGATCTGGTTGTTGAAGTTCTGGTGCCCGGGGAAGGCCTCGTCACCCAGCTTCGGGAAGCCGCGCTTGACGCCCAGCGTCACGCCCGGGCCGTAAAGCAGGATCGACGTGTCGAAGCCCTTGCGCTGCAGCCGCGTGGCCTGCAGCAGGTTCACCAGGCCGATGGAGCCTTCGAACGCCACGGTGTGAAAGGTGACGAGTGCCTTCTCGCCGGGCTCGGCCTTCACGTCCTCGAAGACCTTCTCTTCGTAATCAACCAGGAAATCGCCCTTCTGGGCGGCGGGATGGGTGACCTTGGGCATGGCTCGTCCTCGTGCGGTGTTGGAGCGGTGCCGCAGCCGCGGTTCGGTGGCTGCCGGCAGCGCGCCCGGCGGGTGCCGGACGCTGGACTCCATTGCGACGGCCATGCCACGGCGCCTGGCGCGCATGCGACCAACACCCGATCAACAGAGCGAACGCCACCCGGACCGCGCAGCCATCCGGCCGGCGGGCGCCGCGGGAACCCTGCCGCCACGCGCACCAAGACCGGTCGCGGCCCGATGCAATCAATGCATCCGATCAATGGGGCGGATGCACCGGGATTGATCAGCCTCAAGGCGAGAACCCGATGCGATCAGGCCTTGCGATCGGCACGTTTCGTGCGGCAGCGGCGCCCATGCAACACCGGCCCTCGCGGCCTTGACGCCATGCCCTTCACCCACTGGCTTGCGCGCCTGCGCGGCAGCACGCTGCCCGCGTACCAGCTGATTCCGGAGCTGATCGCGGAGGACCTGCAGCAGGGCCGCCTGGCGCCGCGTGAGCGGCTGCCGCCGCTGCGCGAGCTCGCCGTGAAGCTGCAGCTCAACTACACGACCGTGGTGCGCGGCTTTGCCGAGGCGCGCGAGCGCGGGCTCGTCGCCTCGCGGCCCGGGCTGGGTTCGTTCGTGCGCGGCTCCTTCATCGGACTGCCGCTGCGCGCGGGCACGGGCGCCGAGATGACGATGAACATGCCGCCGGAGATCGAGGACCATCCGGCCCTGCGCGCCCTGCAGGAAGAAGCGGCCGCGGCCATCGCCGCCACGCCGCTGCACGACCTGATGCGCTACCAGGACTTCGGCGGCACCTCGCGAGACCGCGCGCTGGCCGCCGCCTGGCTGCGCCAGTGGGTGCCGACGGCCGCGCCCGAGCGCGTGCTGGTGGCACCGGGCATCCATGCCGTGCTGCTGGCGCTGGTGTCGATGCTGGTGAAGAAGGGGCAAAGCCTGTGCGTGGAGCCGCTGGTCTATCCCGGGCTCAAGGCCATCGCGGCGCACCTGGGCGTGCAGCTGCTGCCGCTGGAGATGGACGAGGACGGCCTGCGGCCCGAGACCTTCGAGGCGGCGTGCCGCAGCGCGCCCGTCGGCGCCCTGTACCTGTGTCCCAACCTGCACAACCCGACCACCGCGACGCTGCCGATGCGCCGGCGCGAGCGGCTGGCCGACATCGCCGAGCGCTTCAGCATCCCGATCATCGAGGACGATGCCTACGGCATGCTGCCCGCAGCCACGCCGCCGCCGCTGGCCGATTTCGCGCCGGAGCTCACCTACTACGTCAGCGGCTTCTCCAAGTGGCTCGGCGCCGGGCTGCGCACGGCCCAGGTGCTGGCGCCCTCGGTGGCCACGGCGCAGCGCCTGGCCGGCGCGCTGCGGGCCATGACGGTGATGGCCTCGCCCATCACCAACGCCGTGGTGGCCGACTGGCTGGAGCAGGGACAGGCGAGCGCGGTGCTCGCGGCGATCCGTGAGGAATGCGCCTGGCGCAGCGCGCTGATCCGCGAGCACCTCGGTGCGCGCGGCGTGCGCACGCAACCCAACGGCTTTCACGCCTGGCTGCCGCTGGCGCAGGGCGCCGACGGCCGCTGCGTGGCCGGCGACATCGCCGCATCGCTGCAGGCGCTGGGCGTGGCGGCAGTGGCGGCCAGCGCCTTCTCCACCGACCGTCAGCCACCCGAGGCGCTGCGGCTGTGCCTGGGCGGCGCCTTGACACGCAACGACTGCGGCCGGGCGCTGCTGGCCGTGGGCAAGGCGCTGGACGAGTGCCGGGCGGCGCCGTAGCGCCGCCATCCAGGCTGCATCATCCGCAGCTCATCGGTGACCTGCGGATACCCGAGAGCGCATGCAACGCGCCAGACTTGCCAGTCCTATTTCGTGAACACCTTGTCCAGGTCCGCGAAGCCCTTGACTTCGATCGGGTTGCCGCTCGGATCGCGGAAGAACATCGTGGCCTGCTCGCCAGCCTCGCCTTCGAACCGCACGCTGGGCGGAATCACGAAGTCCACCTGCTGGCTCGTCAGCCGCTCGGCCAGGTCCTTCCAGTCCGGCATGGCCATCACGAGTCCAAGGTGGGGCATGGGCACCTGGTGGTCTCCCACCAGTCCGGTATTCGTGACCGCGAAGGGTTCACCGAGGTGCAGCGAAATCTGGTGACCGAAGAAGTCGAAATCGACCCAGGTGTCGGTGCTTCGGCCTTCGCGGCAGCCCAGCAGACTCCCATAGAAGGCGCGTGCCTCGTCAAGGTCGCGAACGTGGTAGGCCAGGTGGAAACTCGTGCGCATGGCAAGGTCAATGAGTGTGTTTTCCGGATGGCCCGGCGGATTCCCGACGGGAGAACCAATCCGGGCCGCTGCGCCAGTGTGACCGAGACCCGCGCGCCGCGCGACGCACTCCTGGTTTCAAACCCGGGACGGCTCAGAGCCAGCGCGCCAGCAGCGCCACGGCCAGCGCCGTGGCCACGCCGTTGAGGCTCATGGCCAGCGCGGCGAAGGCCACCGTGTCCGGCCGCGTCTGCAGCACTCGCGCCACGCCGATGGCATGCGCCGCCAGGCCCAGCGTGAAGGCCGTGACCCGCTCGTCCTCGATGCGCAGCCGCCGCAGCAGCGGCGCGCACAGCAGCGTGCCCAGCACGCCCGTGGCCACCACGGCCATGGCCGCCAGCGCGGGCAGGCCGCCCGCACGCTCGGCGGCCGCCATGGCGATCGGCATGGTCGCGGACTTCGGCGCCAGCGACAGCGCCACCTCGCGCGGCGCGCCCAGCGCGAAGGCCAGGGCCAGCGTGGCCCCCACCGCGACGGCGCAGCCTGCCAGCAGCGCGCCTAGCAGCGGCAGCGCCAGCCGGCGCAGCAGCGCGGCCTGCCGGTACAGCGGCACGGCCAGGGCGATCACGGCCGGGCCGGTGAGCCAGCGCAGCAGCCGGGTGGCGTCGGCATAGACCGGGTAGGCGGTGCCCGACAGCGCCAGCAGCGCCACCACCAGCGCGGTGCCGGTGAGCACCGGCAGGCACAGCAGGTGATGCCCGCTGCGCCGGTACAGCCACAACGCCGCGGCATAGGCCGCCAGCGTCAGCAGCGGCCAGGCCAGCGCCGGCGTCATGGCCGGTGCCGCCGCAGCAGGCGCCGCAGCACCCAGGCCGTCGTGCCCACGGTCAGCAGCGTGGCGAGCACCGCCGTGAGCACGAAGGCGCCGGCGTGCTGCGCCAGCAGCCCCAGGGACAGGCTCACCGCCGCCACCGACGGGATCAGCAGCAGCATCAGGTGGCGCAGCAGCGGCGCCGTGACCGCGTCGAGGCTCGCCGGCACGCCGCCGCGCAGGCACAGCAGCGCCAGCAGCAGCAGCATGCCCAGCACCGAGCCCGACACCGGCCAGCCGGTGGCCGCGACGATGGCATCACCCAGCCACTGCAGCGCACCCAGCAGGGCCGCGGCGGCCAGCAGCCTGAGCAGCCTGAAGGCCGGCGAGGGAGAAGGGCGGGTCGTGGTCATGCCCTTCATCTTGGCAGCAGGAAGGTGCTGGCCTCGTGCACGGTGGTCTCGCGGCCTGCATCCGTGAGCTGCGTGACCTCGAACCGGATGTGCTGCGTGCGCTCATCCAGCGCGGCGGCGGCCTCGGCCGGCAGGCGCACGCTCACCGGGATGGAGCGCTCGGCGGCCGGCGCCAGAGCAAGCTCGGTGTCCCCTTCCACGGCCAGGCCGGGCAGGCCCGAGACGGCGATGCGGTAGCGCTGCGGCGCCTCGGTGGCGTTCATGACCAGCACGCGGTAGACGTTCTCCACCGCGCCGTCCTCCGCCATGCGTGCCATCACGCCGCGGTCGCGCACGACGTTGGCGCGCAGCGGGTCGCGCAGCGCCAGCCCGGTGACGAAGGCTGCGCCCACGGCCAGCAGCAGCGTGCCGTAGACGAGCACGCGCGGCCGCGCGACGCGGCCCCGCATCTGCGCCCTGCTCAGGCCCTGCGCCAGGCCGTTGACGGTGGCGTAGCGGATGAGCCCGCGCGCGTAGCCCATCCTGTCCATCACGCCGTCGCAGGCGTCGATGCAGGCGGCGCAGCCAATGCACTCCATCTGCAGCCCGTGGCGGATGTCGATGCCGGTGGGGCAGACCTGCACGCACAGCGTGCAGTCGATGCAGTCGCCCAGCCCCAGCGCCCTGGGGTCGGCGCTGCGCGCACGCGGGCCGCGCGACTCGCCGCGGCGGGCGTCGTAGCCGATGATGAGCGAGTCCTTGTCCATCATCGAGCCCTGGAAGCGCGCGTAGGGGCACATCGTCTTGCACACCTGCTCGCGCAGGAAGCCGGCGTTGCCGTAGGTGGCCAGGGCGTAGAAGCCGCACCAGAAGGCTTCCCAAGGGCCCGGGCCCAGCGCCAGGGCCGCGTGGCCCAGCTCGCGGATGGGCGTGAAGTAGCCGACGAAGGTGAAGCCGGTCCACAGCGACAGGGCGATCCATGCCGCCTGCTTGGCGCCCTTGCGTGCGAGCTTGCCCGCGCTCCAGGGTGCGCGGTCGAGCCGCATGCGCGCGCTGCGGTCGCCCTCGATGCGGCGCTCGATCCACATGAAGATCTCCGTGTAGACCGTCTGCGGGCAGGCGAAGCCGCACCACATGCGCCCGGCCACCGCGGTGAAGAAGAACAGGGCGAAGGCCGACAGCACCAGCAGCGCGCTGAGGTAGATGAAGTCCTGCGGGTACAGCACCAGCCCGGGCAGGTAGAAGCGCCGCGCCTCCAGGTCGAACAGCACGGCCTGGCGGCCGTTCCAGGCGAGCCAGGGCAGGCCGTAGAAGAGGATCTGCGTGAGCCACACCAGGGCCCAGCGCCAGCGCGCGAAGCGGCCCTTGACGCTGCGCGCATAGACCTTGCGCTTGGCTTCGAACATGGGGGGAGCCATGCGCTCGCCCTCATCGGCCGCCTGGATGGGAATGACTCGATGGGTGGAACTCATGCGGCTCTCCGGGCAGGCGTCCATTGGGGCTGCGGCTCGGCGGCGCCGGGGCGCAGCAGGGACAGGAACTGCACTTCCCGGCTGCGGCGGGCGCAGCCGCCGTCCTCGCCGGCCAGTACGGCGTCGGTACCGACCGCCTGCTGTTCGGCCTGCACGGCCATCCGGGCCAGCTTGATGAAGCCGGAGCGCAGCTTCTCCAGCGCCAGGGTGTCCTGCAGAAGGCGGCCCGCCAGCAGGCCTTCGCCGAGCACGGCGCGGTGTTCCGCAACGACGGTCTCCAGTCGCTCCAGGGTGATGCGGCGCAACACCGCGCCGGCGCCGGCATGGTCTTGAGCGGCGGCACAAGCCGCACGCGCCACGCCGATGGCCAGCCCGCACTGCAGCGCGAGCAATGCAGGCGACAACCCGCGCATGAACAACGCGCCGTTGCCATGCAGCAACTCATCCTCGCGGAAATGCACCCGGTCGAGCCGCAGCGCCGCGCCGCGGATGCTGCGCAGCCCGGCGGTGCCCGGGTCCGGCGTCGGGGTGACGCCGTTCTCTTCGCTGCCGAGCATCACGATGGCGAAGTCCGTCAGGCCTTCGAATGCCACCGGGATGGCCACGGCGTAGCCGTCGTGCTGCAGGTTGCCGACCCACGGCAGGCGGCCGTTGAGCTTCCAGCCGCGCGGCGTTTCGGTGCCCTGCACCGGCAGCGGCGTGCCCTGGGACAGATGCGCGAACGCGCCCGACAGGCCCAGGGCGCCCGCGAGCCGGCCTTCCTCCAGCGAGGCGAGCAGGTGCTCGCGCAGCGCCACGTTGTGCGCCAGCCGCAGCATCTCGATGAAGCCACGCTGCGAATACAGCACGAAGCCCGCGGCCAGCGACTCCGAGGACACGTCGGCCAGCGCGTCCACGGCGGCGTCCAGGTTCGTCACGGAGTGCAGCAAGCCGGCTTTTGCCAGCAGGGGCAGCAGCGCGGCGGCATGCCGGGTGGTGCGGTCGAGGCTGGGGGCGTGATCCCGCAGCCACTGTCGGGCGGGTAGGGGCAGCGCCGTGACGGCGGAGCGTGTGTCGTGCATGAGTTCCAGGCCGTTTCGAAGGCGGCGCGACCTCGTCGCCGAGAAAGAGGGTCGCACCGCGGATGATGGCGCCGGACTGTGCCAAGGAGGTGCTGATCGGGTAAGACTCAGATGCCGCACCAAATGACCGGATCAGATACGGCAGCAGGGGCCTTGTCCACGGCAGGCAGGCAGATCAGTACAGTGGCCCGCCGTGAACATCGATACAGATCAGTGGACCCCGGCATGAAGCGCTACGAGCAATACGCGGACGAGATCGCCGACCTCATCCGCACCCAGGTGCTGCGCGCCGGCGACCGGCTGCCCTCGGTGCGGCAGGCCAGCACCAGCCGCAAGATCAGCCCCTCGACCGTGTTCGAGGCCTACTACCTGCTCGAAGCCCGCGGGCTGATCCAGGCCCGGCCGCGCTCGGGCTACTACGTCAACGCGCAGCGCGGCACCAGCGCCAACGAGCCGGCCACTGCCCAGCCCGTTGCGCAGTCAACGCACGTGGAGATCAGTGACCTGGTGTTCCAGGTGCTGGGCTCTACCCGGCAGGCCGACGTGGTGCCTCTGGGCTCGGCGTTTCCCAGCCCGGAGCTTTTCCCGCTGGACAAGCTCGCCCGCGGGCTGTCGCCGGCCATGCGCCGGCTCGATCCGCAAGCCATCGTGCAGGAGCTCACCGAGGGCAGCGAGCGGCTGCGCCGCCAGATCGGGCTGCGCTACGTGGTGGAAGGCACGGGCATTGACACGCGCGAGATCGTCATCACCAACGGCGCGATGGAGGCGCTCAACCTGTGCCTGCAGGCCGTCACGCGCCCGGGCGACGTGGTGGCGGTGGAGTCGCCCTGCTTCTACGCCGCATTGCAGGCCCTGGAGCGGCTGCAGCTCAAGGCGGTGGAGGTGGCCACGCACCCGCGTCACGGCATCGACCTCGACTCGCTGGCGCAGGTGCTGCGGCAGCACCCGGTGCGGGCCTGCTGGTTCATGCCCAACTTCCAGAACCCGCTGGGCAGCCTCATGCCCGAAGAGAACAAGCGCGCGCTGGTGGAACTGCTGGCGCGGCACGAGGTGCCGCTGATCGAGGACGACGTCTATGGCGAGCTGTACTTCGGTCTGCGGCGCCCGCCGCCGTGCAAGGCCTTCGACCGGCAGGGGCTGGTGATGCACTGCAGCTCGTTCTCCAAGTGCCTGGCGCCGGGCTGGCGCGTGGGCTGGGTGGCGGCCGGGCGCTTCGCGCAGCCGGTGCAGCGGCTGAAGCTCATGACGACGCTGGCCACGGCCGTGCCGACCCAGGAAGCGCTGGCCGACTACCTGCCGCAGGGCGGCTACGACCGGCACCTGCGCCAGCTGCGCCAGGCGCTTTCCGATGCGCAGGCGCGGGCGCTGCGCGGCATTGCCAGGCATTTCCCCAACGGCACGCGCGTGACGCGGCCCGAAGGCGGCTACTTCCTGTGGGTGGAGCTGCCGGCACAGGTCGATGCGTTGCAGTTGCACCGGCTGGCGCTGTCGCAGAACATCAGCCTCGCACCGGGCCACCTGTTCTCCGCCGACAAGCGCTTTGCGAATTGCCTGCGCTTGAACTACGGCCAAGCCAGTGACACGCGGTTCGACGATGCCATCTGCACCATCGGCCGGCTTGCTTCGGCCCAGCTTGTTGCATGACACCGATCGGGAAGGCCATTCGTCTTGTGCAGCCGATGCGCCAACCGCGGTAATCCAACAGACTTCGATTCAACGCATGGCCGCTCAATATCTTCCCCACCAACCGTATTCGTCATGACTACCGTTGGTGTCCGAAGCGCCCGGCGTGCGTTCTTGCGCCGGCGTGCCACTCAAGAGCCCGGATGGGCACCGGGTCGGCACGCTGTGCGTGATCAACATCCGGCTACGCGCGTTGAATGGTGCGCGTCCAGCGCAGGCGCCTCGGCAAGCATCGCTGCTTTCCATTGCGCGCTCCAGGGCGCAGTAGTGGGTACACCTGTCGTGCCCGCAAGCCGCCCGGTACACCCAACCCGGGCGCTGCTTCTGATGGGCCGTCTGCTTCGTCGCTCGGCCAGCCCCTTCTCCTGCGGCCCGTTCCACGCTTGTGCCGCTGCGGCGGCATGAGCCACTCGGCACGCCTTCCTTCACGCGGCCGTCACAACACGCGGCAATAGCTCCTTGCGAGGCGGCCGGCGCCTGACGACGCGGCAGCCCGAACCGGGTCAACGCAGTTCCTTCACCGCCGCGACACCTGTGGCCGGGAAGTCGGTGAACACGCCATCGATGCCCAGCTTCATGTAGTACTGCATCTCCGCCTTCGGGTCCTTGAAGCCGTAGCCGCTGGCGTCGTTGCGGAAGGTCCAGGTGTGCACCAGCAGACCCTTGGCATGCGCCTGCTCGATCACGCCGGTGCTGCCATCCACGCGGCGGTCCTCGATGCTCACCTTGCCATCCCCGGTGCGGTCCACGCCATCGTTGACGGTCCTGACCAGGTACGGCTTCCACGGGCCGATGGCGTCGGCGTAGGTCTTGACGAAATCCAGCCCGGCGCTGGTGAGCAGGTCGGAAAACAGGCGCGGGTCATTGGCCACCACGAAATCGTAGGGCTGGCGGTAGGGCGCCACCAGCGACATCGAGCCGTCGTCCTTGACGTCGTCGGCATCGATGAGCTGCACCAGGCGGATGTTGGTGCGGGTATTGAGGTAGCGCAGGTTGGCGACCTCGAAGGACTGGATGAACACCGGCGCGGCAGCGCTGTTGCCGTAAGCGCCGTGCAGTGCCGCCACCAGCTTGTCCTCGAAGACGTTGGCGCCGAACAGTCCCGCGTGGAAGGTGGAGTGCTTGATCTCCGGGTAGATGCCCACGGTACGCCCCGCGGCCGCCCCCCTGGACTTGGCCAGGGCGATGACCTCGTCCAGCGTCGGGATGGCGTACTGGCCGTCGAACTGCGTCGGACGGCCGGCCCGGCTCTGCTTGGCGCGCAGCGTCTTGAGCTCGGCCAGCGTGAAGTCGCTGGCGAAGTAGGCCGTGGTGGGCACGCCGTCGAGGTTGCGCGTGGACATGCGCGAGGCGTCGAACCTGGCGGCCACGTCGGTGGTGCCGTCGAGCACCGGCTCGTGGCGGGCGACGAGCACGCCGTCCCTGGTCATCACCAGGTCGGGCTCGATGAAGTCGGCGCCCTGGTCGATGGCGCGCGCATAGGCCTCCAGCGTGTGCTCGGGCAGCTCGCCGCTGGCGCCGCGGTGGCCGATCACCAGCGGGGCATTGCCTGACAGCGTCTTGTAGGCCGGGCCGTCATCGCCGCCGCCACAGCCCTGGAGCAGCGCGACGATGGCAATGGTGAAAAGGGTGCTGGTGTGCTTGTGCATGGCGGATCGGATCGTGGAAGGTGGTGAACGCAACGGCTGCGCCGACTGCCAACGTAGCCCCGGCCCGTGTCATGCGCATGACGGTCCAGACGCCTGTCGTTGAGGTCACAACGCCAGGGCGGGCTTGGGGCCGTCCCGTTCTCGGCCACCCAGCGGCAGCCGCGCCCGTCCAGCTGTCCGCGCCCGGTGCTCCTGGACGAGCACACCCCGGGGCTGGACGTCGGTGCAGGCGCGGCTGCTGGACCTGCTGCGCACGCTGGTGGCGCGGCTGCGGCTGCCGGTGCCGATCATCAATGCGGCTCCGTGGCGTTCAGCGAGGCAGCCGGGCAGACATCGCCGGCGCGGTGGTCGACCCGCACGACCATGCGCAGGAATTGCTCGCACACCTGTTGCCAGTCGAACTGCAGTGCCCGCATCCGCGCACCGTGGCGCGGCAGCGCCAGGGCCTCCAGCACGGCGCTGCGCAGGTCCTCGCGCAGCACGCCGCCGGCGGAAGTGCCCACCACATCCAGCGGTCCGGGCACCGGGTAGGCTGCCACCGGCGTGCCGCAAGCCATGGCTTCGAGCATCGTCAGCCCGAAGGTTTCGCTGCGGCCGGGGAACACGAACACGTCGGCGCTGCTGTAGATGGCTGGCAACTGCGAACGCGGCACGATGCCGCGCCACTCCACGTCTGGATACTGCGCCTGCAACCGCTCGCGCAGCGGTCCGGTCCCATACACCACCTTCGTGCCGGGCAGCTCCAGCGACAGGAAGGCCTCCAGGTTCTTCTCCCAGGACACGCGGCCGACGTAGAGGAACACCGGGCGACGCCACTTCGCCGGCAGCGGGTTGGCGGGCCGGAACAGGCCCAGGTCCACGCCGTGCGACCAGGGCCGTGCATTGGCAAAGCCATGCGACTGCAGCAGCCGCAGCATGCCCTCGCTGGGCACCATGACGGCTGCGGCCGGGGCATGGAAGCGGCGGAACCAGGCGTAGCTCCAGCGCACCGGCACGTGCAGCGCCTTGGCCAGGATCTCCGGAAAGCGGGTGTGGAATGCGGTGGTGAAGGCCCACCCGCGGCGCAGGCAGTGGCGCCGCGCGGCCGCGCCGATCGGGCCCTCGGTGGCGATGTGCACCACGTCCGGCTGCAGCGCATCGAGCTGCCGCGCGACCCCGCGGCCGGGCCGCCACGCCACCTCGATTTCGCGGTAGCCCGGGCAGGCAAAGCGGCGAAAGGCGCGTGGCTCGATCACGTGCACCTCATGGCCGCGCTCGCGCACGCCTTCGACCAGCTCGACCAGCGCCGTGACCACGCCGTTGACCTGCGGCGCCCAGGCGTCGGTGACCAGGGCGATCTTCACGGCAGCACCCGCGCGGGCTGGGGCAGCGGCGGTTGCCAGGGTTGCGGCCCTAAGGCCCCACCCGGCGCCTGTGCCGGCTGCGGCGGCGCCTGCGGCAGCCATGGCGTCGCCGACTGCCCCCACTCCACGATGGACAGCACGCCGTCGAAGTGCTCGACCAGCGCCGTCATGCTCTCGACCCAGTCGCCGTCATTGCAATAGAGCAGCCCGTCGATGTCGCGGATCTCGGCGTGATGGATGTGGCCGCACACCACGCCGTCCACGCCGCGCTTGCGCGCTTCCTGCGCCACGGCGTGCTCGAAGTCGCTGACGTAGCTCACCGCGCGCTTGACCTTGAGCTTGAGGTACTTCGACAGGCTCCAGTACGGCAGCCCCAGGCGCGCGCGCAGCCGGTTGAAGTGTCGGTTCAGGCGCAGCGTGAACTCGTAGAGGTTGTCGCCGACGTAGGCCAGCCACTTGGCGCACTGGATCACGCCGTCGAAGAGGTCGCCGTGCGTGATCCACAGCCGGCGCCCGTCGGCCGTGACGTGGATGGCGTCCTCCACGACCTCGATGCCGCCGAACTCGTGCTCGATGTAGCGGCGCGCGAACTCGTCGTGGTTGCCCGGCACGAACACCACGCGCGTGCCCTTGCGCAGCAGCTTCTGCACCACGTCGTTGTGCGACTGCGGCCAGTACCAGGCGCGGCGCAGTTGCCAGCCGTCGATGACGTCACCGACCAGGTACAGCGTCTCGCACTCGACGCTGCGCAGGAAGTCCAGCAGCGCGTCGGCGCGGCAGCCGGGCGTGCCCAGGTGCAGGTCCGAGATCCAGACGGTGCGTACTTTCAGGGGCGCGGCGTCGTGCGGGCCGGACGCCATGCCGGGCTCGGGGAAGGAGGTGAGGTCACGCTGCATGGACCACGATGCTGCGCAAGGGCCGTGACGAATGCGTGACGAGGCCGTGTCGGATCGGTGACCGCTCCAGACGAAACGGGAAAATCTGGCCTCAGGCAATGCCTTTTTCAGTGAAGGCCCGGGCTGGCGGATCGGGTCGTCGGCGCTTCACTCCTCGGCACGGCCCTGCAGCAGTGCCAGCGCCTGCAGCTCGGCATTGGCAGTGCCGTCAGCCGCCCTTGACGACCAGCTCGAAGCCCCCTTGCTGCTTCCACAGCGCGGCTTCCTCGCGCAGCAGGTGCAGCGTGCGCGGGTCGGGGGTGATGCCGTCGGGTTTCCAGCGCAACGTGTGGCGGCCGGCGCCGGTGACGGCCAGCCGCAGCCGCGGGCGATCATGATTGCGCCGGGCATGGCAGTGGATGACGGCAAGGCGCAGGCATAGCGCCTGGCGTGCGAAGACGCGTCGCGCCAGCAGCTCCTCCACCTTCTTCAGCCCGCCTCGCTGCGCCAGGATCAGCTCGGCAACGCGCCGTTGCTGGCTTGGCGCGAATCCCGGCGCCTCGGCATGGCCCATCAGGTACGCGCCATGGCGGTGGAAGTCGTGGTGCGAGATGCAGCGGCCCATCTCGTGCAGGGCGCAGGCCCAGGCCAGCTCGTGCTGCTCCTCCGCCGCCGCGTCCGGGGCGATGTCGCGGTGCAGCGCCAGTGCCGTGTCGTGCACGCGCCGGGCTTGCGCCAGGTCACAGTGGAACTGGCGCTGCAGCGCGGCGACCGCGGCATCGCGCAGGTCCGCTGCCGGGTCGTTGGCGCACGGCTCCCGGCCGCTGAGGTCCACGATCACGCCCTGGCGCAGCGCGCCCTTGGCCGGGACGATCTCCTGGATGCCGAACCCGCGCATCAAGGCGGCCAGGATGGCCAGGCCGCCGGCCAGCACCGGGCGCCGATCGTCACGCAGGCCGCGCAGCTGCAACTGCTCCACGTGTCCGGCGTCGATGCAACGCTCGATGCACCAGTGCACGGCCCGTGGCGTGATGCGTCCGTCGGTGATGCCGTGGCCCAGCAGCAGCGCGGACACGGCGCCGGCGGTGCCCGAAGCACCCAGCGCTTCTTGCCAGTGGTGGGGCGCGAAGTCGGTCGTGGCCTGCTCGAACACGGCCTGGGCCGTGGCCTGCGCGGCTGCGAAAGCATCGTGCGTCAGGCGGCCGTCGCCGAAGTGGCGCAGCGACAGCGACACGCTGCCGACGCCGAAGGATTCCGCCGCGCCGGCGCGGGCGCCGCAGCCGAGCACCAGCTCGGTGGAGCGGCCGCCAATGTCGATGACCAGCCGCGGCAGCGTGGAAGGCTGCAGCTTGGCCACGCCCACGAAGATGAGCCGGGCCTCCTCGTGCCCCGAGATCACCTCCACCGGCGCGCCCAGCGCCTGCGTGGCGCGCCTCAGGAACTCCTCGCGGTTGCGCGCCTCGCGCAGGGTTTGCGTGGCCACGGCACGGATGCCGCCCAGCTCGAAGCCCGTGAGCCGCTCGCGGAACTGCCGCAGCGTCTGCAGCGCGCGCTCCGTGGCGTCGTGGCGCAGCAGGCCATGCTCATCCAGCCCGGCCCCCAGCCGCACGACGGCCTTGGCGCTGTCCAGGCGGCGGTAGCGTCCAGCCTTGAGCTGGCCGACTTCCAGGCGAAAGCTGTTCGATCCCATGTCGATGGCAGCCATGGGCAGCGAGGAGGCGACGAGGGTCATGTCGTGCAGCGGTCGCGCGGGCATGAGAGGCACCGGGTGCGGGCAGGCCGTGTGCCTTGCCGCCACCTGCCGCACAGGACCCTGGCGCGACGTCGTCAAAGGCGAGAACCTTAGGGCAGCCTTGTGACGGTCTTGTGACCAGGGCGCGCAGCCGCATAAGCCCGGGCCGGCCTGGCCCGGCATTCCGAATGCTCGGAGGGCATGGCAGCCCACCGTGGGCATAACGAGGTGTTCGATGGATGCACACGAGCCGGCGGCGGCCCCTTCAGACGTTCCCGACGACGCGTTGCGGCCTGCGCCGATCGGCGCGGCAGCGCCGAGGCCGCCCGGCACGGGCGAGGCAGTACCCGGGCCAGTGGACGACGTCCGTGGGCAGGACAGCCGGTCGTGGCAGGACGAGTTGCGAAGCCATGCCGATGCCGCGTCAGCCGGGTCCGACGAGGCTGCCGACAACACCCTTGAACCCTCACCCGGCGCGGGCACCGGACTGCACGGCGGGCTCGTGCGGTAGGCGTTGCGGGCGGTTCGCTTCCCTTCCTGCTGTGCCGCGCAGCGCCTTGTCGGCGCCTGCCCCGCGGCGATGCTTCGGCCCGAGCCCGTGACTGCGCTCGCGCGGGTCGCGGCCCAGGTGGACGGCGTCACGATGGAGCCATCGGCGATGGTTACGGTGAAGGTCTTTCCAGCGGTTTGCCGGCGGCTGCAGGGCCGGGCATTCCAGGGCGATATACATGTTGAGGCAAGAACGCATGAAGGAGTCGGCAGAGCAGCCCGGGGAGGTCGGACTCGCGGCGGCAGTGGCCTCCACGGGCGGTCAGGCCGGTGACCCGGTGGCGGCCGGCGATGGCTGGGATGCCGGGCTTTGCCGCTCGATCATCGAGGAACTGTGGTCGGTGAGGCAGTCCCTGCTGCAGCACGAGCAGGCGCTCGTGCCCCGGCTGGCGGGCGTCTCGGCGCCGTACCGGGAAAGCGCGCGCAACCTGGCGCACTACCTGGCCCTGCGCCGCGCGGACCGTCGCCCGCTGCAGGAAAAGCTGGCGACGCTGGGCGTGTCGTCGCTGGGACGCTCCGAGTCCCACGTGCTGGCCAACCTGGACAAGGCCCTGGGCATCCTGCACCGGCTCGGCGGCCTGCCCTGGACGGACCGCTCCAGCGAGGAGCCCGTGGGGATGCGCGGCAGCCGCGAGCTGCTGGAGCGGCACGCGCTGGACCTGCTGGGCGCCTGCCCGGCCGGTCGTGACGTTCGCATCATGGTCACGCTGCCCTCGGAGGCTGCGGCGGACGATCGCCTGGTGCGCCGGCTCGTGGACGCCGGCATGGACATCGCGCGCATCAACTGCGCCCACGATGGCCCGGCGCAATGGGAGGCGATGGCCGCCCGGGTCCGCCAGGCCGCGGCGCAGGCGGGGCGGCCGGTGCGCATCCTGATGGACCTGGGCGGCCCCAAGCTGCGCACGGGCCCGATCGCGCCCGGGCCGGCCGTGCTCAAGCTCAAGCCGGTGCGAGACGAGTACGGGCACGTGGTCGCCCCCGCCAGGCTGGGGCTGCGGGCCGCCGGCTCGACCGCGGCCGTGCCGGGCGCGCAGGCGCACCTGGGCGTGGAGGAGGGCTGGCTTGCGCGGCTCAAGGCTGGCGACCGCATCCGGCTGAACGATGCCCGCGACGCCCGGCGCGAGCTGCTCGTCGTGGCGTGCGACGACGCCGGCGTGCTGGTCGAATGCGACCGCACCATCTACGTGGCGGAGCAGACCCGGCTCAAGCTCAAGCGGCATGGCCGGCACGCCCATGACACGGGCGTGGCCGACGTGCCCTGCAAGCCCGGCCGGCTGCTGCTGCGCCCGGGCGACCGGCTGCGCGTGACACGCGAAGGCGTGGGCATGCCGGGCGGCGTACCGGCGGACGACGCGGGCGTCGGCTCGCTGCCGAGCGTGCCCTGCACGCTGCCGGAGGTCTTCGAGCAGGTCCGGCCCGGGGAGCGCATTTGGTTCGACGACGGCCACATCGGCGCCGTCATCCGCGAGGCGGGTGCCGAAGGGCTGGAAGTCGAGATCACGCAGGCGCCGCCCGCCGGTGCCCGGCTGGCGGCGGACAAGGGCATCAACCTGCCCGACAGCCGGCTCACGCTGCCGGCGCTGACGGCCAAGGACCTGGAGGACCTGGCCACCGTCGCCCGCTGTGCCGACATGGTGGGCCTGTCCTTCGTGCAGGGCAGCGCCGACGTCGACGCGCTGCGCGAGCGGCTGGCGCAACTGGGCGCCACGCACCTGGGGCTGGTGCTGAAGATCGAGACTCGGCGCGCCTTCGAGAACCTGCCCACGCTGATGTTCGCGGCAATGGCCAGCCCGGCCGCGGGGATCATGATCGCCCGGGGCGACCTGGCGGTGGAATGCGGCTTCGAGCGGCTGGCCGAGGTGCAGGAAGAGATGTTGTGGGCGGCGGAGGCCGCGCACATGCCGGTGATCTGGGCCACGCAGGTGCTGGAGTCGCTGGCCAAGACCGGCATGCCTTCGCGAGCCGAGATCACGGACGCCGCGATGGGCGAGCGGGCCGAGTGCGTGATGCTCAACAAGGGGCCGTTCATCGCCGATGCCATGCGCGTCCTCGACGACATCCTGCGGCGCATGCGGGCGCACCAGGACAAGAAGCGCTCGCTGCTGCGGGCGCTGGGAGCCTGGACGGGTCCGGGTCCGGAGCAAGCGGGCGATTGAGCGGGTACCTTCGGCTGCGGTCCGGTGCTTACCCGTCGCTCGCCGTGCCGCGCGGATCCTGGGACGACAAGGACCGCTCCAGTTCCCTCTCCAGGCTTGCAAGGTCCCTGGCGTTGAGCCGCAGCATCCACCACAGGACGCCCAGCACGATCACCAGGGCTGCGAAGAAGACGGCCATTCCAGCCAGGTCGGACGTGTGCATCGGTTGTTCCCTTCGCCCCCGCAGAGGGGCATCTGCCGGGCTGCTGCCAGCTCAGATGGCGCCTTTTTGGCCGATGCAGACCGGATCTTCAAGGTTCAACTGCAGCGGCAGCAGTGCCTGGACAAGGTGCAATGACGGCGGGGACAGCCCTCCATGTCGTCGCGTTGACAACCGTGTGACGCGTCAAGGAGCGTCAGGAACAGGTTGCCCCGTCGGCAGCGGTACTTCGCTTGCCTGTAGGCAGACCCCGGAACCAAGGCTTGCCCGACCGTCACATCTGCCCTGGCTTCATGGTGCCAGGTCAGGCTCCTCGATGGATGCACGACGGGAGCTCTGCCCGCCCGGCGGCTTGGCGCCGTCGGACTCCTCCGGCTTGTCGGCCGCCTCACTGTTCTCGCCTTGAGCCTGCTGCGCTGCCCAACGAGTCACCCGGTCCGGACTGGCGCCGAAGCGCTCGCGCAGCGCGAAGATCTCTTGCTTGGCTTGCGCGATCGTGAGCTCGCCGCGCGCGGCTCGCTGCTCGATGTCAGCCATGGCGGCCTGGTACTCCGCTGGCGGCCTGTCTGGCGGACTGACCTCGCTCGTGTCCTGGCTCATGATCCTGTGGCGGTTGCCGGCGGTACCGGCTTGTCGGGGCACGACGCGCGGCCTCGTGGGCCGTCGAATCGCTTGATTGCTGCAGTGCAGCAATCTACAGGAAGACCGGTTCGGCCGGGCGGCTACCCTTGCTGGAGGATGCGGGCTACCCAAAGAAGCCACGGCTCCTGGCCCACGAGCCTTACGAGCGTCGAGCAGCTTCGGTCCTCGTGAAGTGCTGAGGATTGCAGCTGTAACGCAGGGACCCTGCAACTGTCATCAAGCCTGCCGGCGGGCGCAGCAAGCTGTCTCCATCGCTTGAAGGAGAGCTCGCATGCGAAGCAGCTTCAACCGCACCAGGGCGGGTGGCCGGCCTTGGACGTCAGACATTGGGCTTGGCATGACCGGCGACTTCCCAGCCCAAGCGCAGCGCATGCTGATCGTGCGGCTCTACGAAGAAGCGGACGGGCCATTGCGCGCGCGAATGCTGGAATGCCTGCTGCGGCCACTGGGACCCCTGGCACTCGTGGCCGTGGCCAATGGTGCCTTCGGAGCCTTTGTGCATCGCCGGCGCTGGCATCTGCTCCGCATACATGCGAACGACACACTGGAAGTTCGCTCCGATCAATTGCAGGAACTGGCCGAATTTGCCCTGGCCATCGATGCCGGCGTCCTGGCGAGGATCGAAAGCTTGCTGGAGTTCCGGCTGGGCAAGGAGGCCGGCCCCGACAGGTCGCCGACCCGCGGCCAGCCGAGATGGCAGCTGCCGGGTTCGCGCTCAAGGCTCCAGTGAGGCGGGCTCCCGGGCGGGGCGGCATGCAAGGGAGGCCACCATGCAGGCGAGAAGGCGTGGCAGTCGTGATCCGGTGAGGATCCCCTGCGGTCAGTACAACGACTCGACCTGTGCGGCGAACAGGTAGCCGGCGCCGCGTTCGGTCAGGATCAGTACGGGCTGCGAGGGGTTGGACTCGATCTTGCGGCGCAGTCGAAGGACCTGGACGTCGACGGTGCGGTCATACACCTCCGTGCTGTGCAGCCGGGACAGCTCCAGCAGCTGGTCGCGGCTGAGCACCCGCTGCGGCGCTCCGCACAGTGCCACCAGCAGGCTGAACTCATGGTTGCTCAACTCCACCTTGCGGCCATCGGGAGCGGTCAGGCGGCGCGTATGCAGGTTCAGCTCCCATCCGGCGAAGCGATAGGCGCGGCGCTGGCCGTCGCGCACCGGCGCTTGCGCGGGCTGGCGGTAGCGGCGCAGCACGGCCCGGATGCGCGCCAGCAGCTCGCGCGGGCTGAATGGCTTGGTGACGTAGTCGTCCGCGCCCCATTCCAGCCCCATGACGCGGTCTGCCTCCTCGGCCTTGCCCGTCAACAGCACGATGGGCACCGGTGCGCGTTCGCGCAGCTGGCGTGCCAGTTGCATGCCGTCTTCGCCCGGCAGGCGCAGGTCCAGCACGACCAGGTCGATGGCCTCGCGTTCGAAGACGTCGGCCATGGCCCGGCCGCTGGCAACGGCCGTCACGCGCAGCTCGTTCTCCGCAAGGTAGCCTTCCAGCAGCTCGCGCAGGGCAGGATCGTCATCGACGACCAGGACGTGCGGCGGCAGCGTTGGGCCCGGAGCCGGAATCTCCTGCATCACATGCCTTTCCCAGACAGGGCCTCCATGGCCATGAAAACTTCCCTCATCGAGCAGGGCCGGCAGGCGCTGGCTGCGGTGCCATGAGCACGAACCCTGACAGCGAGGCAATGTACGCCAGCCGCGCCGCGGTGCCGCCACCGCGCTGGCGCGACGTCGCGCGCCAGCGCAGCATGCTGCTGGTGCTGGCCGTGTCGCTGCTGATCGCGGCGTGGGTGGCTTTCGGCCTGCTGGCGTTGCGACAGCAGGCCATGAACAGCGAGTTGCGCACGCTGGATGCCCTGTCGGCGGCGCTGGCGGCGCAGGCCGACGGCACGCTCACCGTCGCGGAGACGGCATTGCGAGCCACGGCCGATGGCCTGGGCAGCGGCGCCCTGGTGCCCGGCAGCCGCGAGGCGCAGGACACGCTGCGCGCGCGCGCCTCGGCGCTGCCCATGTTCCGCGAGCTGCTGGTGCTCGACGCCGAGGGACGCGAGGTCGCCTCCTCCAGCGGCGAGCCGCCCGGCCCGGGCAGCCATGCCGCGGCGCCGTACTTCCTGCTGGCGCGAGAGGACAACGACGCCACGCTGCACGTCGGGCTGCCCCAGCAGCTTCCCGGCTCGCGCGAGCCGGTGGTTCCGCTGTCCTGGCCCTGGCACTCGGCGCAGGGCAACTTCAACGGCCTCGTGGTGCTGCTTGCCGACGCGGAGTTTCTCGATGCCGGCTTCGCGCTGAGCGCGCCCACGCCGGACACGGGCCTGCAGATCTACCGGCCCGAGGGCGGTGTGCTCTCCGACGGTCCGGGCGAGAACAGCGCCCGCGTGCTGGCGCCTGCGCTGTCGCGCGCGCTGTGGGATCGCGCCGAGGTGTCGAAGGCGCACCTCGTGGACGAGGCTGGCAACCGGCAGCGGCTGGTGGCGCCTCACCTGCTCAAGCGCGCGCCGCTGTTGCTCGTGGTCACGCGCGATGCCGACGCGGTGCTGTCCGAGTGGCGCCAGCAGGCCCGCCTGGTCGCCGCGTTCGTGTCCTCGGCGCTGCTGGTGACGCTGGTGCTGAGCCTGCGCAGCGTACGCGAGCAGCAATGGCGCCGTGCCAGCGAAGCCGTGCTGGCGGCCGAGCGCGAGCGCACGCTGCGTGCCCTCCAGGCTGCGCGCGAGGGGGTCTGGGAGTGGAATCCGGCCACCGGCGAAACCTACATGTCGCCGCGCATGAAGGAGCTGCTGGGGCTCTCGCCCGAAGAGCGCCCGGTTCGCGGCGAAGCCCTGGCCGGACTGGCCAGCATCCATCCGGATGACCGCGGCGCGCTGAACGAGGCGATCCGGGCCCACCTCGACGGCCGCTTGCCGGCATTCAGCGTCACGCTGCGGGTCCGCCCCGGTCCCGGCCCCAGTCGCGACGATGGCGGCTGGCGCCACGTGCGTTGCCGTGGCCAGGCACTGGGCGAAGGGCCCGGCACGCTGCGCCTGTGCGTCGGCACGGCCTATGACGTGAGCGCGGAGGTGGCGGCCGACGAGCAGGCGCACCGGATGCAGGAGCAACTGCAGCGCGCCAGGCGGCTCGAGGCGCTGGGCACGCTGGCCGGCGGGGTGGCCCACGACTTCAACAACATTCTGGCCGCGGTGCTCGGGTATGGCGAGCGCGCGCGCGCGGCGGTGGCCGAAGGCACCCCGGTGGCGCGGCACATGGACCACGTGCTGCTCGCGGGCCGGCGCGGCAAGGTGCTGGTCGAGCGCGTGCTGTCCTTCACGCGCGGCGGCGTGCGGGTCAGGCAGCCGTTCCGGGTCCAGCCCGTGATCGAGGAAGTGCTGGACCTGCTCAGCGCTTCCGTGCCGGCACGGGTGACGGTGACGCACCGTCTCGACGCACCGCAAGCGGTGGCTGTCGGTGACTCGACGGCCCTGTTCGAGGCCACGATGAACCTGTGCAGCAACGGGCTGCAGGCCATGCCGCAAGGCGGCGAGCTGGCGGTGTCGCTGACGGTGGAAGAATCGACCGAGCCGCGCGTCCTGTGGCAGGGGCTCCTGGCGCCGGGCGCCTGGGTGCACCTGAGCGTGGCGGACAGCGGCACCGGCATCGGTGCCGAGGCCCTGCCGCACCTGTTCGAGCCCTTCTTCACCACCAAAAGCCCGCATCTGGGCACGGGCCTGGGCCTGGCGGTGGTGCATGGCATGGTGAGCGACATGGGCGGCGCCATCGACGTGGCGACATGGCCGGGCCGGGGTTCGCGCTTCGATCTCTACCTGCCGCTGCACCACGATGCGAGCGGCATGGCTGCCGCGGCGGACAGCCACGTTCCGCGCGGCCGGGGCCAGGTCGTGATGGTGGTCGATGACGAGGTCGCGCTCGTCGAGCTCGTCGAGGAGCAGCTGGCGGAGCTGGGATACGACCCGCGCGGGTTCAGCGATCCGCTGCAGGCCCTGCAAGCCTTCGACGCCCATCCCGGCGAGTACGACCTCGTGATCACGGACCAGGCCATGCCGCAGCTCACCGGCATCGAGCTGGCCGGCAAGCTGCGCCAGCGGCGCCCGGAGCTGCCGGTGCTGATGGTCAGCGGCTTCGGTGGGCCGGGCTTCGCGGCCCGCGCCGAGTCCATCGGCGTGGCCTGGGTGGTGCACAAGCCGCTGGAGCGTGCGGAGCTTGCGCGGGCCATCGACCGCGCCCTGCGTCAGCCGCCGGCCCTGCCGCTGCCCGGCACGGAACCCGTGGCCTGAATCGGCTGCGCAGGCCGCGCCCGGGCTCAGGCTGCCTGGCGTGGCGCGCCGTGGATTTCAGATGAAACCGCACGCCGGTCCTGCGCAGCCGTGCTGCAACACCGCGGCGCGATCCTGCACTCGTTGCCTTGCAGCAGGAGCGCGATGAACCGGATGACGCCCCAGGGCCTGGCCGTGGCCTCGCTCGTGATGGTGCTGGTCGGCGCCGTACCCGATGCCGTGTAGCAAGGCCGTTGCTGACGGCATCCGCGCTTGGTCAACCCTTTCACCCCACCCAGGTCCAGCAGCATGCATCCCAGCACGTCTTCCCTGTTCTTTGCGACGCCGGTGCCGCCCCCGGAGTACCGGGCCGCGGCCGCCGACGTCGAGCGGCGCGCCCTGGCAGGCCAGTTGACGCTGGCGCAGGCCAGGCAGGAGATCTTCGCGCTGCGCGAGCGCTTCGCGCCGCAGCCCATGGCCCCGGCGCGGCGGGCTGCGTCCGGCCGGTCTTGAGCGGCGCGCCGGCCATGCCAGCCCATCCTGGAGCGTCGGGCACGGCGGGCAGCGCGCGGCAGCGGCCGCTGCGCGGTGGTGCCTGCCCCGGGGCGGACGTGCAATACGCCGACATCGAGTCCCACGGCGTCATCGGCAACCTGCGCACCACGGCACTGGTGTGCAGCGATGGCAGCATCGACTTCTTCTGCTTCCCGCGCTTCGACTCTCCCAGCGTGTTCCTGTCGCTGCTGGATCCGCAGCGTGGGGGCCGCTTCGCCCTGTGTCCTGCCGACGAGGACGTGCGCACCCGGCAGATGTACCTGCCCGACACCAACGTGCTGGTCACGCGCTTCATGTCGCAGGCCGGCATGGCCGAGGTCACCGACTACATGCCCGTGTCCGCCGCCGGCGAGCCGCGCAGCGCGCTGGTGCGGCGCATCCGGGGCGTGCGCGGGCGGCTGGCGCTGCACGCCAACTGCGCGCCACGCTTCGATTACGCGCGCACCTTGCTGCCGGCGCGGCTCGTCGATGCGCATACCGCCGTCTTCGCCAGCGAGACGGCGCAGGGCCCGCTGCGGCTGCGCAGCAGCGCGGAGCTGGGCGTGCGGGATGGCGACGTGCACGCGCTCTTCGATCTGGGTGCGGGCGACGAGGCGGTGCTGGTGCTGGAGTGCGTGCAGGAGCGGCCCAGCGAAGGCCCGCTGCAGGCCTTCGTCGAGCAGTCGTTCCAGGACACCATGGCGTTCTGGCGGAACTGGTGCGAGCGCTCCACCTACCGCGGGCGCTGGCGCGAGATCGTGCAGCGCTCGGCGCTGGTGCTCAAGCTGCTGACCTCGGCCGACCACGGCTCCATCGTCGGCGCGGCCACCTTCGGGCTGCCCGAGCACGTGGGCGGCGAGCGCAACTGGGACTACCGCTACTGCTGGCTGCGCGACGCGGCCTTCACGGTCCATGCGCTGATGCGGCTGGGCTACACCGACGAGGCCAGGGCCTTCATCGGCTGGGCGCATGACCGCATCGCCGAGTACGACGGCGGCGCCGTGCCGCAGATCCTCTATGCCGTGGACGGGCGCCACGTGGACCGGGAGTACGAGCTGGCGCACCTGGCCGGCTACCGCGGCTCGCGGCCGGTGCGCGTGGGCAATGCCGCGGCCGGGCAGCTGCAGCTCGACGTCCTGGGCGAACTGGTGGATGCCGTGTACATGGCCGACATGCACGGCGTACCCGCGTCCATCGACGTCTGGCAGGCCCTGACACGGCGCATCGACTGGTGGTGCACCCACTGGGACCAGCCGGACGAAGGCATCTGGGAAATACGCGGCCCGCGGCGGGACTTCCTCTCCGGCCGGTTGCTGAGCTGGGTGGCGCTGGACCGCGCGCTGCGCATGTCGCGGCGCTTCGCCCGCCCCGCGCCGCTGCCGCGCTGGCACCAGGCCCGCGACGCCATCGCCTCGCAGATCCTCGACGAGTTCTGGAACCCGCGCAAACAGGCCTTCGTGCAATACCGCGGCGGCGACACCCTCGACGCGGTGGCGCTGCTCATGCCCATGGTCAAGTTCATCAGCCCCACCGACCCGCGCTGGCTCTCGACGCTCGAAGCCATCCGCCGCGAGCTGGCCGTGGACGGGCTGGTGGAGCGCTACTCGACCACCGATGCCGGCGGCGAGCTCAACATCGACGGACTGTGCGGCCAGGAAGGCGCCTTCACGCCTTGCTCGTTCTGGTACGTGGAATGCCTGGCGCGCGCCGGCCGCATCGAGGAGGGCCGGCTGCTGTTCGAGAAGATGCTGACCTACGCCAACCACCTGGGCCTGTACGCCGAGGAGCTGGGGCCCAGCGGCGCGCAGCTGGGCAACTTCCCGCAGGCCCTGACGCACCTGGCCCTTATCAGCGCGGCGCACGCCCTCGACCGCGTCATCGAGCAGGGGCCGGCCACCTGGGGGCGAATGACCGGCTGAGCAGGCGGCCCGGTGCCATGGCGCCGCCAATGGCAACGCGCCGCGGCACCGGGCCTTCACAAGGAAGCATGGATGAGCGAACAACGGTATTCGAGGAACGCTGCCGACGCACCCTCAGTCCACGCCGCGGGGCGCCTGCGCTGGGGCGTGATGCTGTTCGCGGGGCTGCTGGTGACCTGGCTGGCCCTCTACGGGCTGCAGTCGCTGGGCTTCGGCGTCGCCGCGGCAGCCCTGGGCACCATGGCGGGCCTGCTGGCCGCGCCCGGCGAGGCCTACCCCGTGCGCCTGCGCCGGCTGCCGGGCTTCGTGCTGTTCTTCCTGCGCGAGTCGGTGCGCGGTGGCATGGACGTGGCCGTGCGCGCGCTGCACCCGCGCCGGCCGCTGGCGCCGGCCTTCGTCGAGCACCCGCTGCGCCTGCCCGCCGGACAGCCGCGCACCTTGCTGGTGGGCTTGATCGGGCTGCTGCCGGGCTCCATGAGCGTCGAGGTGGACGAGGCGCGACAGGTGCTGCTCGTGCACGTGCTCGCCGTTGACGGCCCGGACCCGGTGGCACCGCTGGAGCGGCAGCTGGTACGGCTGTTCGGGCTCGACGGGAGGGCGTGACGTGGAGCGTGACGTGGTCATGGCCGCCGCGCTGGAGATCTTCCTCGTGTTCCTGCTGCTCAACCTGGCGGCGGGGCTGGTGCGGGCCTACCGCGGACCCACGGCATCGGACCGCATCTCGGCCGTGCTGCTTTTCGGCAGCACCATGGTGGCGGTGCTGTTGGTGCTGGCGCAACTGCACGCCGAGCCGGCCCTGCGCGACGTGGCCCTGCTGTTCGTGATGCTGGCCGCGGTGCTGAGCGTGGCCTTCGCCGGCCTGCCGACGACGCCGCTGGGCGATGCCGACGACCCCTCGCCGGGCGAGGGGCCCACGCCCGGGCCGGACGGCGGGGCACCGCCATCCCCGCTTCAGCCGCAGCCGCAGCCCCGTGCCGCGCGGGAGCGCCCATGAGCGCGTTCCTCGACGGCCTGGCGCTGCTGCTGCTGCTGGCCGGGGGCTTCTTCTACCTCGCCGGCACCGTGGGGCTGCTGCGCTTTCCGGACGTGCACTCGCGGCTGCATGCCCTGACCAAGGCGGACAACCTCGGCCTGCTCTTCGTCTGCGCCGCCATGGCGCTGCTGTCGCGCTCGCTGCACGTGGCGGTGCTGCTGCTGCTGATCTGGCTGCTGGCCCTGCTGGCGGCCTGCGTGTCGGCGTTCCTCATCGCGCGCCGGGCCCGGCGGCTGCAGTCGCTGCCGGTGGACGGGGCGCCATGAGCCTGTTGCTGGACCTGCTGCTCGCCGTGGCGCTGCTGGGCTTGGCCATGGCGGCCGTCGCGGGCGCGGCGCTGCTGCGCAGCATCATGATGTTCGTCGTCTTCGGCGTGGTGCTGGCGGTGGTCTGGGCGCGCCTGGGCGCGCCGGACCTGGCGCTGGCGGAGACCGCCATCGGCGCCGGCCTCACCGGTGCGCTGCTGCTGGTGAGCTACCGGCGCCTGGTGCGCTCGGTGCCCCGGCGCCAGCCGCCCAGCCGCCCGCTGCGGCGCCTGGCCTGGCCGCTGGGCTTGCTGAGCGCGGCGCTGGTGCTGGTGCTCGGCGCCGGCGGCCTGGCCGTGACGCCGGCCCCCGATGCCGCCGGCCCGCGGGTGCTCGACGAGATGGCGGCGCTGCCGTTCTCCAACCCCGTCACGGCGGTGCTCCTGGTGTTCCGGGGCTACGACACGCTGCTGGAGACGGCCGTGCTGCTGGCGGCCTACCTGGCCGCCCGGCTGGTGCTGGGCGACAGCCTGCCGCTGCCGGCGCGTGCGGCGCCGGCCTCGCAGCCGCTGGTCGGCGGGCTGCTGAGCCTGGTGGTGCCCATGGCGGCGCTGGTGTCGTTCCACCTGCTGCATGCCGGCAGCAATGCGCCGGGCGGTGCGTTCCAGGGCGGGGCGGTGCTCGCGGCGGCCGGCGTGCTGCTGGTGCTGTGCGGGCGGCTGCGCGGCACCGCCGAGCCGCCGGTGCTGCAGCGGCTGCTGCTGGTGCTGGGCCTGCTGACGTTCAGCGGCATCGGGCTGTGGGGCCTGGCCACCGGCGCGGCGCTGGCGCTGCCCGGCTACTGGGCCCTGGTGCTGATCGAAACGGCCCTGCTGCTGTCCATCGCGCTGACGCTGGTGCTGCTGTTCGCCGCATCGGGTGGCCTGGGCCGCGGCGCGGAATGAGAAGGAAGCGGGTGTTGCCGCCATGAGCTCGCACGACATCTACCTGCTCGCCGCGGCCGGCATCGTCGGCATCGGCGTCTACGGCCTGATGGCCGCCGACCACCTGCTGCGCAAGCTGCTGGCGCTGAACCTGCTCGGCAGCGGCGTGTTCCTGCTGCTGGTCGTGCTGCCCTCGCGCGGCGGCACGCCCGACCCGGTCTCCCATGCACTGGTGCTCACCGGGCTGGTGGTGGCGGTGTCGGTGACCGCCTTCGCGCTGGCGCTGCTAGACCGGCTCTATCGCGAGACCGGCGAGATCCGCATCGATGCCGCCGCCGACGACGAGGCCCCGGTCCCGGGGCCGGCCGGGGAGGACCATGCGCGGGGCTGAAGCGGCAGTGCTGCTGGTGTTCGTGCCGCTGGTGGCGGCCGGCCTGGCGGTGGCCTTGCCGCGGCGTGCGCGCGCCTGGGCCGTGCTGGGCGCGCTGCTGGCCCAGCCGCTGCTGCTGCTCGTGCTCAGCGCCGAGACGCTGTCCCAGGGGCCGCGCCAGCTGGTGCTGGCCGGCCAGGCGGTGCCGCTGGGCATCCGGCTGTACGTGGACGGCCTGGCGCTGCTGATGCTGTGGCTGGTGGCGGCCGTCGGCGGCGTCGCCGGGGTGCACGCGCTGGCCAGCCACCCGCCGGCCAGCGCCGCCGGCGGGCGCTTCTGGCCGCTGTGGCTGCTCATGACGGCCGGGCTGCAGGCGCTGTTCCTGTCCGGGGACCTGTTCAACGTCTACGTCGCCATCGAGCTGCTGACGCTGTGCGCCATCGCGCTGGTGGCCGCCGAGGGCGAGCCCGGGGCGCTGCGCGCGGCCATGCGCTACCTGCTGCTGGGCATGCTGGCCTCGCTGGCCTACCTGCTCGGCGTGGCGCTGCTCTACGGCGAGCACGGCACGCTGGACCTGGCGGCCCTGGCCGCGCCGGTGGCCGCGGCCGGCCGGCGCGGCGTCACGCTGCCCGCTCTGGCGCTGATCAGCGTGGGCCTGCTGCTCAAGGCAGCGGTGTTCCCGCTGCACGTGTGGCTGCCGCCGGCCCATGCCCAGGCGCCGGGCGCCGTCAGCGCGGTGCTGTCGGCGCTGGTGGTCAAGACCGGCATCTACATGCTCTACCGCCTGTGGCTGTGGACGGGCGAGGGGCTGCAGCGCGACGCGGTGCTGGCGCTGCTGGGCACGCTGGGGGCGGCGGCCGTGCTGTTCGGCTCGGCCGCGGCGCTGGTGCAGGACCAGCTCAAGCGGGTGGTGGCCTACTCCACCGTGGCGCAGCTGGGCTACCTGATGCTGGCCTTCCCGCTGCTGGGCGCCGCCGCCGCCTCGCCGGCCTGGGCGGGCGCGGGGCTGCAGCTGGCGGCGCACGGGGTGGCCAAGGCCGCGATGTTCCTGGCCGCCGCGGCGCTGGTGCACGGCCTGGGCAGCGGGCGGCTGGAGCGGCTCGCCGGCGCCGACCGCACGCTGCCGCTGGGCGTGTTCGCCTTCGGCCTGGCCGGCGTGAGCCTCATGGGCCTGCCGCCCAGCGGCGGCTTCCTGGCCAAGTGGCTGCTGCTGCAGGCGGCCTGGGGGCAGGGGGCCTGGGCCATCGTGGCGGTGCTGCTGGCGGGCAGCCTGATGGCCGCCGGCTACGTGTTCCGGGTCCTGGCCGCCGCCTTCGCCCGCGATGAGGGCGGGCCGCCCGCGGCCGTGCGGCCGGTGCCGCTGGCGATGACGCTGCCGGCGCTGCTGCTGGGCGTCTGCGCCGTGGCCATGGGCTTCGCGGCGGCGCCGCTGCTGCGCCTGCTGGGCGTGGCTCCGCCCGGGGGCGAGGGTGCCGTGGCGGGCCTGGAGGTGCTGCCGTGAGCCCGCGCCCGTTCGACGCCTTCGAGGCCATGCCGCTGTGGATGGTGCTGACCTCGCTCGTCGCCTCGCTGCTCATATTCATGATCGGCGAGCGCCGCCAGCGGCTGCGCATCGGGCTCAACCTGGGCGCGGCACTGCTCAAGCTGGGGCTGATCGCGGTGATGCTGGCCGCGGTGGCGGCGGGCCAGCACTTCGAGTTCCGCATGTTCCTGCTGCCGGGCGTGGACCTGGTGCTCAAGGCCGACGCGCTGACGCTGCTGTTCGCCACGCTGTCGGCCGGGTTGTGGCTGGTGACCACGGTCTACGCCATCGGCTACCTGGAGCACGGGGCCGATCGCGCCCGCTTCTTCGGCTTCTTCAGCCTGTGCGTGTCCGCCACCATGGGCGTGGCCGCGGCCGGCAACCTCTTCACCTTCTTCCTGTTCTACGAGCTGCTGACGCTGTCCACCTGGCCGCTGGTGGTGCACCGCGGCACGCCGGCCGCGCTGGCCGGCGGCCGCACCTATCTGGCCTACACGCTGGGCGGCAGCGCGCTGCTGCTGGCCGGCCTGGTGGGGCTGCAGGCCATCGCGCCGGGCCAGGACTTCATCCTCCAGGGCGACCTCTCGCCCTGGGCCGCGGGGCGCGAGGACCAGCTGCGCCTGATCTTCTGGCTCATCGCACTGGGCTTCGGCGTGAAGGCCGCGCTGCTGCCGGTGCACGGCTGGCTGCCCCAGGCGATGGTGGCGCCGGCGCCGGTGAGCGCGCTGCTGCACGCGGTGGCGGTGGTCAAGGCCGGGGCCTTCGGCATCGTGCGCCTGGTGGAGGACGTCTTCGGCCCGGCCCTGGTGGCCCAGCTCGGCCTGGGCCTGCCGCTGGCGCTGCTGGCCGGGGCCACGGTCGTGTACGGCTCGGTGCGCGCGCTGTGGCAGTCCGACATCAAGCGCCGGCTGGCCTGGTCCACGGTGAGCCAGGTGTCCTACGTGGTGCTGGGCGTGAGCCTGGGCGGGCCGCTGGCGGTGGCCGGCGCGCTGGCGCACCTCGTGCACCAGGGGCTCATGAAGATCACGCTCTTCTTCTGCGCCGGCGTCTGGGCCGAGCGGCTGGGCATCCATCGCGTGGAGGAGCTCGACGGCGTCGGGCCGCGCATGCCCTGGGTGGGCGTGAGCTTCACGGTCGGCGCGCTGGGCATGATCGGGCTGCCGCCGGTGGCCGGCTTCGTCAGCAAGTGGTACCTGGGCACCGGCGCGCTGGCCGCCGGGCAGGGGTGGGCCATCGGCGTGCTGGTGGCCAGCACGCTGCTCAACGCCGCGTACTTCCTGCCGCTCATCCACCGCCTTTGGTTCCGGCCATCGCCGGCGCAGGCGCCGCACGAGCACCCCGTGAGCCGTGCCGCGCTGCTGGCGATGACGGTGCCGCCGGTGCTGACCGCAGCGCTGGCGCTCGGGGTGGGCGCCTTCGCCGCAGCGGCCTGGAGCCCGCTGGGCTGGGTACAACTGATCGTGCAGGGGCTCTGACACCATGGCCGGCTGGAGCATCGCCCTTGCCGTGACCGCGCCCTGGCTGCTGCTGGCGCTGGCGGCCCGCTTGCGGCGCAGCGATGCGCTGCGCCCGGCGCTGCCGCTGGCCAGCCTGGCCGCGCTGGCGCCGGTGCTGTGGCCGGGCGAGGTGCTGGACGCGCCGTGGCTGCTGCTGGGACTGCGCCTGGCCGCCGACGAGCTGGCGCGCACGCTGCTGCTGCTCATCGGCATCGCCTGGAGCGCCGCCGCCTGGTATGCGGGCCAGCAGGTCGGCGAGCGCTTCCGCGCCTTCGCGCTGTACTGGCTGGCCACGCTGGCCGGCATCGTGCTCGCGGCGCTGGCGGCCGACCTGGCCACCTTCTATACCGGCTACGTGGTGATGACGCTGGCCAGCTACGGGCTGGTGGTGCACGGGCGCGAGCCCGCGGCGCTGCGTGCCGGGCGCATCTACCTGGTGCTGGCGCTGCTGGGCGAGGCGCTGCTGCTGTCCGGCCTGCTGTGGATCGGTTCGCGGCTGGGCAACGCGGCGCTGGCCACGCTGCCGCAGGCGCTGCAGGGCCGCGACGCCGCGGTGGCGGCGGTGCTGCTGCTGGGGGGCTTCGGGGTCAAGATCGGCGTCGTGCCGCTGCACGTGTGGTTGCCGGTGGCCCACCCGGTGGCGCCGGTGCCGGCCAGCGCCATCCTCAGCGGCGTGCTGGTCAAGGCCGGCCTGCTCGGGGCGCTGCGCCTGGTGCCGGCCGAGCCCTTCGCCGCGCCGGGCCCCGTCGCCGCGCTAATGGCACTGGGTCTGTTCACCGCCTTCTACGGCGTGGCGGTGGGGCTGGCCCAGCCGAAGCTCAAGACGGTGCTGGCCTACTCGACGGTGAGCCAGATGGGGCTGCTCTTCACCGCGATGGCGGCCACGCTGGCGCCGGGCGCTGCGCGCGGCGGCGCGCTGATCACGCTGCTGGTGCTGCACCACGGCCTGAACAAGGCGGCGCTGTTCCTGGCGGCCGGCAGCGCCCCGGGCGCCACGCGCGTGCGGCTGGCGCTGCTGGCGCTGCCGGCGCTGGCCCTGGTGGGCCTGCCGCTGACCAGCGGCGCGCTGGCCAAGGACGCGCTCAAGTCCGCGCTGGGAGCCACGCCGCTGGGCGACGCCGCCGTCCTGTGGCTGGCCTTGAGCTCGCTGGCCACGGCGCTGCTGATGCTGCGCGTGTTCCATCTGGCCCGCGCCGCGCCCGCCGACGCCGGGCGGCCAGCGCTGCATTCCGCCTGGCCGCTGCTGGTGCTTGCCGGCGTGGTGCTGCCCTGGTGGCTGGCGTGGCGCGCCGGCAGTGCGAAGGCGCCGGACCTGGAGGCCACGTTCGCCTCGCTGTGGCCGGCGCTGCTGGCCCTGGCGCTGTTCCTCGCCTGGCAGCGGCTGGGCGCGCCGGGCCCGCGCCGGTCGCTGCCCGAAGGCGACCTCCTGCAGCCCGCCGCCGCATCGCTGCGGGCGCTGTCGCGGCTGCTGCGGCGGGCAGTGGCGGTCATGGCCCGGCTGCACGACAGCGGTCGCAGCACGCTGCAGGAGCGCCTGGCCGCGCTGGACCGTGCCCTGGCCTCGCTGGTGCGGCGTACCGAGGCCTCGTTCTCCACGCTGCCCTGGGCCGGCGTGCTCGTGCTGTCACTCACCGGGCTGCTGTACTGGGCCGTGGCCTGAACGAACCGGCCCATGAGCCGCTGCATCCGCAACCCATGGGTCCATGGCAACGGGTACGCCTCTTCGATGGACCCTGATCTCGCCGGGCAAGGCGGCCGGTGCCGCTTCAGAACACGAAGATGTCGCTGTGGCTGACGCTGCCCGCCACCTGCGCCACCAGCAGCCGGTTGGCATTGGAGCCGCCGTCGCTGTCGTAGTAGAGCTTGCCCGCGGCGCTGTCCCAGATCACGTGGACGCCGTTGCCCACGGTGGCCGTGCTGCCCGAGGCCACCGCGCTGAACTCGCTGCCGGCCAGCTGGTTGCCGGCCGCCGTGGTCAGCCCGGTGAAGACGCTGCGCGACAGCAACAGGCGGTCCACGCCGGTGGCGAAGTCCGTGATGGTGTCGCCGGCGCTCAGGGACAGGCCCGCGACGGAGTCGAACACGAACGCGTCGCTGCCCAGGCCGCCGGTGAGCAGGTCCAGGTCGGCGCCGCCGCTGAGCGTGTCGTTGCCCGCCCCACCGAACAGCAGGTCGCCGCCACCGCCGCCGGCCAGCGAGTCGTTGCCCGTGCCGCCCACCAGGATGTCGGCGGCCGAGGTGGCGGTGCCGGTCAGCGAGTACGCGGCGGTGCCCAGCGCGAAGCCGGCCACGCTGGTGGCGGCGGCGAAGCTCAGCGTCTCGACCTGCGTCGCCGCGACGTACTGGCCCAGCACGGTCACGTGCGAGGCGGTGCCCACGCCGGTGCCCGCATAGCTGAACTCCAGGTGGTCGCCAAAGCGGGCGAAGCTGAGGCTGCTGAAGGTGCCCCCTGCCGTTGCGCTCACGACGATGGAGTCGTTCGCCGAGGTCGAGTTGCCCGCCTCCTGGATCGAGCCGTTGCCGGAGTTGCCCGTGCCGACGGTGTAGGTGTCGTTGCTCGACTTGTTCGTGGACGACAGGTCGAACGCGTCGGCCGAGATGGAGAACGTGATGGTGTTGGCCGAGGCATCGGTGTCGGCGCCGCCGTTGGCCGTGCCGCCGTTGTCCTGCACCTGGAAGGTGAAGCTCGTCCCGGCGGTGGAGTTGGCCGCGGGCACGTAGCTCAGGCGTCCCTCGGCCAGGTCCTGCGCCGAGATGGTGGCGCCCGCGGCCACCGCGGCGTTGTTCAGGAACAGCGCGCCGCCGCCGGGCAGCGTGCTGATCCTCACCCCGGCCAGCGTGCCGCCGTCGATGTCGGTGAAGCCGAAGTCGCTGGCCGACAGGGTGTAGGCCTTGTCCTCGATGAGGGCCACCGCCTTGTCGGTGCCGGCAGGCGCATCGTTGACGCCCTGGATGGTGAAGCTCACCGTGCCGGTGGTGCCGTCCAGGGCCTGCACCGTGAAGGTGTCCACCTTGCTCTGGCCCGCGCCCAGGTACTGGGTCGCGGCGTTGGCCACCGTGTAGGTGTAGCTGCCGCTGGCGGCCAGCACCAGGCTGCCGAGGTTGCCGGCCGTGGCCGTGACGCTGGTGCTGAAGCCGGCCTGGCCCTGGTCGGCGTCGCTGATGGCGATGCTGCCGCTGGCCACGAGGTTGCCGTTGGCCACCGCCACGTCCTCGGTGACGCTGGCCACGCTCGGCGTGCCGATCACGGCGGCGTCGTTGGCACCAACGATGGTGAAGCTCACGACCTTGGTGGTGCCGTCCAGGGCCTGCACGGTGAAGGTGTCCACCTTGCTCTGGCCCGCGCCCAGGTACTGGGTCGCGGCGTTGGCCACCGTGTAGGTGTAGCTGCCGCTGGCGGCCAGCACCAGGCTGCCGAGGTTGCCGGCCGTGGCCGTCACGCTGGTGCCGAAGGCGGCCTGGCCCTGGTCGGCGTCGCTGATGGCGATGCTGCCGCTGGCCACGAGGTTGCCGTTGGTGACCGCCACGTCCTCGGTGACGCTGGCAACGGTCGGCGTGCCGATCACGGCGGCGTCGTTGGCACCAACGATGGTGAAGCTCACCGACCTGGTGGTGCCGTCCAGGGCCTGCACGGTGAAGGTGTCCACCTTGCTCTGGCCCGCGCCCAGGTATTGCACGGCGCTGTTGGCCACCGTGTAGGTGTAGCTGCCGTCGGCCGCGAGCACCAGGCTGCCGAGGTTGCCGGCCGTGGCCGTCACGCTGGTGCCGAAGGCGGCCTGGCCCTGGTCGGCGTCGCTGATGGCGATGCTGCCGCTGGCCACGAGGTTGCCGTTGGCCACCGCCACGTCCTCGGTGACGCTGGCGACGGTCGGCGTGCCGATGACGGCGGCGTCGTTGGCGCCATGGATGGTGAAGCTCACCGACCTGGTGGTGCCGTCCAGGGCCTGCACGGTGAAGGTGTCCACCTTGCTCTGGCCCGCGTCCAGGTATTGCACGGCGCTGTTGGCCACCGTGTAGGTGTAGCTGCCGTCGGCGGCCAGGGCCAGGTTGCCCAGGTTGCCGTCGGCTGCGGCCACGGTGGTGCGGAACAGGGCCTGCCCGGCATCGGCATCGTTGATGGCGATGCTGCCGTTGGCCACGAGGCTGCCGCTGGCCACGGCCACGTCCTCGGTGACGTCGGCGACGCTGGGCAAGCCGATCACGGCGGCTTCCGCGGCGCCGTGGATCGTGAAGCTGATCTGCTGCATGCTGCCGTCAAGCGAGTGCACGGTGAAGGTATCGGTGTGGGTGTCGCCGGCGTCCAGGAACTGGACGCTGGCGTTGTCCACGGTGTAGGCGTAGCGGCCTGCGGCATCGAGCACCAGGTGGCCGAGGTGGCCGGCGCTGGCGCTGACGTTGGTATTGAAGAAGGCCTCGCCGGCGTCGGCGTCGGTGATGTCCAGCTCGCCCTCGGCCACGAGCAGGCCCAGGCGCACGTCCGCGTCCTCGACGAGGTGCTGCGTGCCGGGCGTGGCGATCACGGCGGCGTCGTTGCTGCCGGTGATGGTGAAGGCGATGTCCCGCGTGGTGCCGTCGGCCGACGCCACGGTGAAGGTGTCCACCTTCACCTGGCCCGCGCCCAGGTGCTGGGTGGCGGCGTTGTCCACGCTGTAGCTGTAATGGCCCTGGGCGTCGAGCACGAGGGTGCCGAGGTTGCCCGGCGCCGCGGCGACGCCGGTCCGGAACGTCGCCTGGCCCGCGTCCGCGTCGCTCACGCCGAGAAGGCCCGAGGCCACGAGCTGGCCGGCCGCGTTGACATCGACGTCCTCCGTCACGTTGCTCGCGCCGGGTACGCCGATGACGGCCGCGTCGTTGACGCCGTGGATGGTGAAGCTCAGCTCCTTCGCCGTGCCGTCGGCCGACTCGACGGTGAAGCGGTCCACCTGCGTCTCGCCCGCACCCAGCGCCCCGGCCAGCGCGTTGTCCACGGCGTAGGTGTAGTGGCCGTCGGGGCGCAGCTGCAGCGTGCCCAGGTTGCCGTCGGCCGCGGCCACCGTCTCCTTGAACACGGCTTCGCCGGCGTCGGCGTCGCTGATGCCGATGCGGCCCTGGGCCACCAGCTTGCCGGCCACCACGCCCACGTCCTCGGTGAGCTCGCTCGTGTCGGGCGTGCCGATGACGGCGGCGTCGTTGGCACCGTGGACGGTGAAGTTCACCACCTTGGCCGTGCCGTCGGCCGAGCGCACGGTGAAGCTGTCCACCCGGGTCTGGCCTTCGCCCAGGAACTGCACGGCGGCGTTGTCCACGGCATAGCTGTAATGGCCGTCGGCGGCCAGCGTCAGCGAGCCCAGGTTGCCCGCGGCGGCGTCCACGTTGGTGCGCAAGCCGTCCTGGCCGGCGTCGGCATCGCTCATGGCGATGATGCCCTGTGCCACCAGCCGGCCGGCCGCATCGACGGCCGTGTCCTCGGTGACGTCGGCCTGCGTGGGCGCGCCGATCGTCGCGGCATCGTTGGTGCCGTGGATGGTGAAGCTCACCACCCGGGTCGTGCCGTCGGCGGCGCGCACGGTGAAGCTGTCCACGCGGTGCTGCCCCTCGGCCAGGAACTGCACGGCGGCGTTGTCCACGGCATAGGTGTAGCGGCCGTCGGCGGCGAGCTGCAGCGTGCCCAGGTTGCCTTGCGCGCCCTGCACGACGCTGTCGAAGTGGTCCTCGCCCGCATCGGCGTCGTCCAGCGACAGGGTACCGCTGGCCGTGAGCCGGCCGTCGGCCTCGACATCCACGTCCTCGCTGACCTCGGCCGTGTCGGGCAGGCCGATGCGCGCCGCGTCGTTGACGCCGTGCACCGTGAAGCTCAGCGTCTTGGTGGTGCCGTCGGCCGAGCTCACCGTGAAGCTCTCGGTGCGGGTCTGGCCGGCACCGAGGTACTGCACCGCGTCGTTGTCCACCGCGTAGCTGTAGCGGCCGTCGGCGGCCAGCGTCAGCGCGCCCAGGTTGCCGGGGTCGGACACGACGGTGGTGTTGAAGGCGGACTGGCCGTGGTCGGTGTCGGTGATGGGCAGCAGGCCGCTGACTTCGAGGTTGCCGTCGGCGTTGACGTCCAGGTCCTCCGTGACGTCAACGGCGCTCGGCGTGCCGATGATGGCCGACTGGTCGGCGCCCCCGACGGTGAAGCTGACCGTGCCGGTCGTGCCGTCGAGCGCGCGCACGGTGAACACGTCCACCCGGACCTCGCCGGCGCCCAGGGCCTGGGCCAGGCTGCTGGCGACGCTGTAGACGTAGCTGCCGTCGGCGGCGAGCTGCAGCGTGCCGAGGTTGTCGGGATCGCCGCTGACGCTGGTGACGAAGCCGGCCTCGCCCGCGTCGGCGTCGCTAATGGCGATGCGGCCGCGGGCCACCAGCAGCCCGTCCCCATCGGCCTCGGCGTACTCGGTGACGCTAGCCACGCTGGGCGTGCCGATGACGGCGGCGTCGTTGCTGCCGTGCAGTGTGAAGCTGATCTCGCGGCTGGTGCCGTCGGCGGCGCGCACCGTGAAGGTATCGGCCCGGCTGTCGCCCGCGCCCAGCGACTGCACCAGGGCGTTGTCCACGGCGTAGGTGTAGTGGCCGTCGGCGGCCAGTGTCAGCGTGCCCAGGTTGCCGGCCGCTGCCGCCACGGTCGTGTTGAACAAGGCCTCGCCCGTGTCGGCGTCGGTGATGCTCAGGATGCCGCTGGCCGTCAGGTGCCCGGCGGCGTTGACGGCCACGTCCTCGGTGACGCTGGCGACGCTGGGCGTGCCGATGGCGGCGGCGTCGTTGGCGCCGTGGATGGTGAAGTTCACCACCTGCGTGGTGCCATCCAGCGCCGTGACCGTGAAGCTGTCCACCCGGGTCTGGCCCGCGCCCAGCGGCTGCGTGGCGCCTTGGGCCACGGCGTAGGTGTAGCTGCCGTCCGCGGCCAGCTGCAGCGTGCCGAGATTGCCCGCGCCAGCCACCACGGTGGTGCGGAAGCCGGCCTGGCCGGCGTCGGCGTCGCTGATGCCGATGCGCCCGATGGCGGTGAGCTGGCCGGTGGCGTTGACGGGACCGTCCTCGGCCACGTCGGCCACGCTGGGCGTGCCGATGACGGCGGCGTCGTTGGCGCCATGGATGGTGAAGCTCACCTCCCTGGCAGTGCCGTCGGCGGCCGTGACGGTGAAGGTATCGACCCTGGACTCGCCCGCGCCCAAGTGCTGCGCGGCGCCGTTGGCCACCGTGTAGGTGTAGCTGCCGTTGGCGGCCAGCACCAGCTGGCCCAGGTTGCCCGCGGCCGCGGCCACGGTGGTGCTGAAGAAGGCCTGGCCGGCGTCGGCGTCGGCGATGGAGATGCTGCCGCTGCCGCTGGCGGTGAGGTGGCCCGCGGCGTTGACGGCCGTGTCCTCGGTGACGTTGCTCGCGCTGGGCGTGCCGATGACGGCGGCGTCGTTGGCGCCGGTGATGGTGAAGCTCACCGCCTTGGCGGTGCCATCGGCGGCCGTGACGGTGAAGGTATCGACCCTGGACTGGCCCGCGCCCAGCGACTGCACGGCGCCGTTGGCCACCGTGTAGGTGTAGCTGCCGTTGGCGGCCAGCACCAGCTGGCCCAGGTTGCCCGCGGCCGCGGCCACGGTGGTGCTGAAGGCGGCCTGGCCGGCGTCGGCGTCGGTGATGGAGATGCTGCCGCTGGCGCTGAGGTGGCCCGCGGCATTGACGGCCGTGTCCTCGGTGACGCTGGCGACGCTGGGCGTGCCGATGACGGCGGCGTCGTTGGCGCCGGTGATGGTGAAGCTCACCGCCCTGGTGGTGCCGTCGGCGGCCGTGACGGTGAAGGTATCGACCTTGACCTGGCCCGCGCCCAGGTATTGCGCGGCGCCGTTGGCCACCGTGTAGGTGTAGCTGCCGTTGGCGGCGAGCACCAGCTGGCCCAGGTTGCCCGCGGCCGCGGCCACGGTGGTGCTGAAGGCGGCCTGGCCGGCATCGGCGTCGGCGATGGAGATGCTGCCGCTGGCGATGAGGTTGCCCGCGGCATTGACGGCCGTGTCCTCGGTGACGCTGGCGACGCTGGGCGTGCCGATGACGGCGGCGTCGTTGGCGCCGGTGATGGTGAAGCTCACCGCCCTGGTGGTGCCGTCGGCGGCCGTGACGGTGAAGGTATCGACCTTGACCTGGCCCGCGCCCAGCGACTGCACGGCGCCGTTGGCCACCGTGTAGGTGTAGCTGCCGTTGGCGGCCAGCACCAGCTGGCCCAGGTTGTCGGTGGCGGCGGTGACGGTGGTCCTGAAGCTGGCCTGGCCGGCGTCGGCGTCGCTGATGGCGATGCTGCCGGTGGCAGTGAGGTTGCCGGCGGCGTTGACGGCCGTGTCCTCGGTGACGTTGCTCGCGCTGGGCGTGCCGATGACGGCGGCGTCGTTGGCACCGGTGATGGTGAAGCTCACCGCCCTGGCGGTGCCGTCGGCAGCTTTGACGGTGAAGGTATCGACCTTGGTCTGGCCCGTGCCCAGGTACTGCGCGGCGCCGTTGGCCACCGTGTAGGTGTAGCTGCCGTTGGCGGCCAGCACCAGCTGGCCCAGGTTGCCCGCGGCCGCGGCCACGGTGGTGCTGAAGGCGGCCTGGCCGGCATCGGCGTCGGCGATGGAGATGCTGCCGCTGGCGCTGAGGTTGCCCGCAGCGTTGACGGCCGTGTCCTCGGTGACGCTGGCGACGCTGGGCGTGCCGATGACGGCGGCGTCGTTGGCGCCGGTGATGGTGAAGCTCACCGCCCTGGCGGTGCCGTCGGCGGCCGTGACGGTGAAGGTATCGACCCTGGACTGGCCCGCGCCCAGCGACTGCACGGCGCCGTTGGCCACCGTGTAGGTGTAGGCGCCGGTGCTGCCGAGCACGAGGCTGCCGAGGTTGCCGGCAGCGGCGGTGACGGTGGTCCTGAAGCTGGCCTGGCCGGCGTCGGCGTCGCTGATGGCGATGCTGCCGGTGGCGGTGAGGTTGCCGGCGGCATTGACGGCCACGTCCTCGGTGACGCTGCTCACGGTGGGCGTGCCGATGACGGCGGCGTCGTTGGCGCCCTTGATGGTGAAGCTCACCACCTTGGTCGTGCCGTCGAACGAGGTGATGGTGAAGGTATCGATCCTGGACCGGTCCGCGCCCAGCGACTGCACGGCGCCGTTGGCCACCGTGTAGGTGTAGGCGCCGGTGCTGCCGAGCACGAGGCTGCCGAGGTTGCCGGCGGCGGCGGTGACGGTGGTCCTGAAGCTGGCCTGGCCGGCGTCGGCGTCGCTGATGGCGATGCTGCCGGTGGCGGTGAGGTTGCCGGCGGCATTGACGGCCACGTCCTCGGTGACGCTGCTCACGGTGGGCGTGCCGATGACGGCCGCGTCGTTGACGCCCTTGATGGTGAAGCTCACCACCTTGGTCGTGCCGTCGAACGAGGTGATGGTGAAGGTGTCGATCCTGGACTGGCCCGCGCCCAGCGACTGCGCGACGCTGTTGGCCACCGTGTAGGTGTAGGCGCCGGTGCTGCCGAGCACGAGGCTGCCGAGGTTGCCGGCGGCGGCGGTGACGGCGGTCCTGAAGCTGGCCTGGCCGGCATTCGCGTCGCTGATCGAGATGCTGCCGCTGGCCACCAGCATGCCGCTGGCATTCACGGCCGTGTCCTCGATCACGCTGCTCACGCTCGGGCTGCCGATGACGGCGGCGGTATTCGGGACGGTGGTGGTGGCCAAGGCGCGGACTCCGGGTCGGTAATACAGGGGTCGAGCAATTTATTGATACTCGATTATTCTTTTGTTACTGGTTTGTGAATAGAGGTGCCCGACAGCCGGCACACGAGGTGTGCCACCGACACGGCGCAAAATCGCGTCGATTGCCCGCTCAACCTTTTTGAGGCCTGCAGGGCCGCGATTTGTCCAGAGACATGTCCGCAGATATGTCCGGAATATCGACAGCGGCAGGGCGCACAGATCAGGGCGCGGCACGAATTGGCTGTGTCCGGGCATTTGCAGGCGCCGGCCGGGCCGGGCGCCGCGTGGCTTGGGTAGCATGCGCCGCCTGCTCCACCCCGCGCCGCACGCCGCGCCTGCCGTCCATGACTTCCGTGAAACTCGCCTCGCTGTGGCAACGCGCCGCCTCGCGCCAGATGCGCGCGCTGGCGCAGGCCGGGGAGCAGACCACGCGCGAGATCATCCGCGCCGCCGCGGCCGCGCATGCGCCGCCGCCGGGCGAGGGCGACTGGATCTCGGGCTTCGTGATGGGGCCGGCCGGGATGCGGCGCTGGCGGCTGTTCCGGCCCGTGGCCGCCGTGCCGCGCCGGCCGCTGCCCCTGCTGCTGATGCTGCACGGCTGCGGCCAGGATGCGCGCGAGTTCGCGCTGAGCACCGGCATGAACCGCGTGGCCGCGCGCGAAGGTTTCATGGTGCTCTACCCCGAGCAGGACCGCCGCGCGCATCCGCAGGGCTGCTGGAACTGGTACGACACGCGCAGCGGCCAGGCGCTGGCCGAGGCCGCCACGCTGGTGGCCGCGGTGGAGCAGGCGGCGCTGCTGCACGGCGGCGACCGCGCGCGCGTGGCCGTGGCCGGGCTGTCGGCCGGCGCCAGCATGGCGGCGCTGCTGGGCGTGCGCCGGCCGCAGCTGTTTCGCGCCGTGGCCATGCACTCCGGCGTGCCGCCGGGCGTGGCGCGCTCTTCCGGCACCGCCGTGCGCGCCATGCTCGGCCTGGGTCGCGCCGGCCCCGTGCCGGTGGGCCCGGCGCTGCTGGCCGGCGCGCCGCTGCCGCCGCTGCTGGTGCTGCACGGCAGCGCCGACGCCGTGGTGTCGGTGCGCAACGCCGCCGCCGCGGCCGGGCTATGGGCGCAGGCCGCCGGCGCGCGCACCTGCGCGCTGCGCGAGGTCAAGCGCGGACAGCGCCACGCCATGCACGTCACCGACTACAAGTGCGGCCGCCGCACCGTGGCCACGCTGTGCGAGGTGCAGGGCCTGGGCCACGCCTGGAGCGGCGGCGACGCGCGCCAGCGCTTCGGCGACCCGCACGGCCCCGACGCCTCGCGCCTGGTCTGGCGTTTCGTCAGCAAGCATCTCGACGCGGGCTGACGATGCGCCTGGCGCGGCTTGCGGGAGATGTTCGGCTGGGTGGTTGCGCGCGCATCGCCCGCGTCCCGCATTCCGCGCCGGAATAGCAGCTATCCGCCGCCTGCCGTTCCCCGCGGCGCCGCGGCCGCGCACCATGGGCGTCCCCAGAGAACATCTGCAGCCCAGGAGCGCTCAATCCATGCGTCGCCATCGCCAAGCCAAGATCGTCGCCACGGTCGGTCCCGCCAGCAGCAGCCCGCAGATGCTGCGCGCGCTCTTCGAGGCCGGCGTGGACGTGTTCCGGCTCAACTTCAGCCACGGCACGCATGCCGAGCACCGCGCGCGCTTCGACGCCATCCGCGCCATCGAGCGCGAGGCGGGCCGGCCCATCGGCATCCTGCTCGACCTGCAGGGCCCCAAGCTGCGCGTGGGCACCTTCGCCGAGGGTCCCGTCACGCTGCAGCCCGGCGAGCGCTTCCGCCTCGACCTGGAGGTGAGCCGCCCCGGCGACCGCCGCCGCGTGGCGCTGCCGCACGTGGAGATCTTCGCGGCGCTGCGCCCCGGCTCGGAGCTGCTCATCGACGACGGCCGCGTGCGGCTGCGCGTGCTCGACGCCGGCCCTGCGCACGCGGACACCGAGGTGCTGGTCGGCGGCACGGTCTCGGACCGCAAGGGCGTGAACGTGCCCGACGTGCTGCTGCCGCTGTCGGCGCTGCCGCCCAAGGACCTGGCCGACCTGGACTTCGGCCTGGGCCTGGGCGTGGACTGGGTGGCGATGTCCTTCGTGCAGCGCCCCGAGGACGTGGACGAGCTGCGCGCGCTGGTGCAGGGGCGCGCCGGGATCATGGCCAAGCTGGAGAAGCCCGCGGCCATCGAGCGGCTGGAGGAGATCGTGGCGCGCTGCGACGCGCTGATGGTGGCGCGCGGCGACCTGGGCGTGGAGATGCCCGCCGAGGCCGTGCCGGCGGTGCAGAAGCGCATCATCCGGCTGTGCCGCCGCGCCGGGAAGCCGGTGGTGGTGGCCACGCAGATGCTCGACTCGATGGTGGCCTCGCCCGTGCCCACGCGCGCCGAGGCCTCCGACGTGGCCAGCGCCATCTATGACGGCGCTGACGCGGTGATGCTCTCGGCCGAGTCGGCCTCGGGGCGCTACCCGCTGGAGGCGGTGCGCATGATGGAGCGCATCATCCGCCGCACCGAGGACGACCCGCTGCAGCGCCAGGCGCTCGACGCCTCGCACACCGAGGCCCGCGCCGAGGTGGGCGAGGCCATCGGCTGCGCCACGCGCCGCGCGGCCGCGCTGCTCGACGTGGCCGCGGTCGTGGCCTACACCAGCACCGGCGCGTCGGCGCTGCGCATGGCGCGCGAGCGCCCGCGCGCGCCGATCCTGGGCATCACGCCCGACGCGGCCGTGGCGCGGCGGCTGCCGCTGGCCTGGGGCGTGCACGCGCTGGCCTGCGAGGCGGTGGCCGGCTTCGACGACATGGCGCGCCAGGCCTGCGCGCTGGCGCGCGGCCAGGGTTTCGCGCAGCCGGGCCAGACCATCGCCGTGACCGCGGGCATGCCTTTCGGCACGCCGGGCAGCACCAACCTGCTGCACATCGCGCAGGTGGACTGAAGCCGAAGCGGCGCGCCTCAGCCGCCGCCGTCGCGCTCTTCGACGTGCGCGCACAGCGCCAGCGCCGTGCTCAGCTCCAGCAGTTGCGCCTGCACCTCGCTCACGTCGGCCGGGTGCAGCGGCCGCGCGTGCAGGCCGTCGGCGCGCTCGTGCCACCGGTGCAGCACCTCGCGCAGCCGCTCCACCACCCACGACGGCCCCGGCGCCGCGAGCGCGCGCAGGTGCAGCGGCTGCAGCAGGCCCTGCGCCTGCGCCACGACGTCCCGGCAGCGCTGCTCCAGCTGCTGGCGCGACAGCTGCTTGCGCGCGTAACCCACGCGGGCCCGGCCCAGCTCGCGCTCGAAGTCACGCAGCTGCCGCGCCAGCGCCTGCAGCTCCAGGGTGCGCGGCGGCCAGCGCGCCGCGCCCGCACGCCGCGCCCGCTGCCGCACCACGAAGCGGGCGCCTTGCCAGGCGCCGCGCAGGCCGCGCCGCAGCCGCGCCCAGGTGTCATTCCAGGACAGGACCATGCGTCGTCAGGCCGGCGCGGCACGGGGGAAGGGAAGACGGGGGCAGGCGGACGACACGGGGGAAGGAAAAGAAGGGTGGGGGTGACGCTCGGGACATGCAGCGCTGAGAGGTGGGATGGCGTCCCAGTAGGCCAGCGCGCGCCGGGCGGCCTGTAGCCAGCCGCAGGATTCCTGCACCCGACGCAACCAGCCGTTTCCCGCACACGGGGTGGATGAGTCCCCGATACAACTGACACGGATGGGGTGTGGCGCCCGCGCACAGACCATTGCGTTTTCGGCGGGTATGTGCTTGGAAAAACGCCCTGGCGGCGCGGGCATGGTGCGGTTCGGGCCGCGCGGCGCCGCGCTACCCTCGTGGTTCGCTGACCTCCCCGGACGACCCGCCTTGCGCCTGCCCCTGCCGTTGCCCGCCTCGTATGGCGCCTCCGACCTGCGCGCCGACCTGCTGGCCGGGCTGCTGGGCGCGGTGCTGGTGCTGCCGCAGGGCATCGCCTTCGCCACGCTGGCCGGGCTGCCGCCGCAGTACGGCCTGTACTCGGCGGTGGTGCCCTGCATCGTCGCGGCGCTGGCGGGCTCCAGCCGCCACGTCGTCTCCGGGCCCACCAATGCCAACTCGCTGGCGCTGTTCGCCATGCTCGCGCCGCTGGCTGCCGTGGGCAGCCCGGCCTACATCGAGCTGGCGCTGGCCGTGACGGTGCTGGTCGGGCTGCTGCAGTTCGCCACCGGCGCGCTGCGCCTGGGCTCGGTGGCCAATTTCATCTCGCCGACCGCGCTGCTCGGGTTCACCACCGGCGCGGCGCTGCTGATCGCCGTGCATGCCCTGAAGGACGCGCTGGGGCTGGCGCTGCCGCCGGGCCCGGGCGCCGGCACGGTGCTGCGCGCGGCCTTCACGCAGGTGCCGCAGCCCGGGGCGCTGCTGGTGGCGGCCGTGACGCTGGCGGTGGCGGCGGGGCTGCGGCGGCGGCGGCGCGGCTCGCCCTTCATGCTCGCGGCGCTGGCGGCAGGCACGGCGCTGGCCTGGGCGCTGGAGCGGCTCGCGCCCGCGGCGTGGCAGGTGCGGCTGCTGGGCGCGCTGCCCTCGCCGCTGCCGCCGTTTCACCTGCCCGGCGTGCAGCCGTCGCAGCTGCCGCAGCTGCTGGGCATCGCGGCGGCGCTGACGGTGGTGGCGCTGGCGCAGTCCATCGCCATCGCCAAGGCCGTGGCCGCGCGCAGCGGCCAGCGCATCGACGCCAACCGCGAGTTCCTGGGCCAGGGCCTGTCCAACATCGCCGGGGGCTTCTTCTCCTGCTACGTTTCCTGCGGCTCGCTGAACCGCTCCCTGCCCAACCTGGAGTCCGGCGCGCGCTCGGCCCTGGCGGCGGTGACCTCGGCGCTGATGGTGGTGCCGCTGGTGGCGCTGACGGCGCCGCTGCTGGCGCGCATTCCCCATGCCGCCGTCGCCGGGCTGCTGGTGCTGGTGGGCTGGACGCTGCTGGACATCCCGCGCTGGCGCCGCCTGGCGCGCGCCAGCCGCTCCGAGCTCACGGTGGCGCTCGTCACCCTGGGCGCGACGCTGACGCTGCGCCTGGAGATCGCGGTGCTCGTGGGCAGCGCGCTGTCGCTGGGCCTGTACCTGCACCGCACCTCGCGCCCGGCCATGCGCACCATGGGCTTCGACCGCGACCGTGGCGACGCGCACCGGCCCTTCGTGGTGGTCTCGCACACGCCCGGCGCGCTGCCGGAATGCCCGCAATTGAAGATGCTGCGCATGGAGGGCTCGGTCTACTTCGGCGCCACGGCCCACGTCGCCGACCGGCTGCAGGCGCTGCGCGACGCGCCCGCGCCGCAGCGCCACCTGCTGGTCATGGCCAAGAGCATGAACTTCATCGACGTGGCCGGCGCGGAGCTGTGGCGCCAGGAGCTGCGCGCGCGCCGCGCCATGGGCGGCGACCTCTACTTCCACCGCCCGCGCCCGCCGGTGCTGGCGCAGTGGCGGCGCGACGGCTTCCTCGACGAGCTGGGCGCCGACCACGTGTTCCCGGACAAGCGCCGCGCCATCGCCGCGATCACGCACCGGCTCGACTGCGCCACCTGCGCCGCCTGCACGGTGCGCGTGTTCGCCGAATGCGCCGAGCGGCCGGGTCCGGGCTGTGACAAGCGCTGAATCGGCCGCTGCGTTCCGCTCCGTGGGCGTGGACCCGGCACAAAGTCGCGCCGTGGCGGCGTGTCTTCCTGATCTGCCTCAAGCGCCGGCACCGGGCGCCGATAGCGGCGTCTGCTTTCAGACAGATTCCAGGAGACTCGCTTGTCCATCGCCCATTTCAAGACCCACACCATGCTGCCCCTGGGCTTCGCCGCGGTGCTGCTGTTCATGGGAGCGCTCACCGCGCTGGGCATCTCGGGCCTGAACGACGTGGGCCGGCTGCACCGCCAGGCCCTGGGCCCGGAGCGCGCCGCGGCCGCGGCCGAGGTCGAGCGCGAGGTGGCTTCGGTCAGCCGGCTGATGATGGCGCTGGCCGGC
>NZ_VIDQ01000023.1 GCF_009760915.1 Azohydromonas aeria | reverse complement strand
CCACCGCCGGGTGCAGACGGCGCCGGCCGCCGCCGCGGCGGCAGCGCCCGCGGGCACCGCAGCGGCGCCCGGCACGGCCGGCGCGGCGCCGCGCGCGCTGGGGCGGCTGTCCACGGAGAAGCTGATCTTCATCGGCGCCTCCACCGGCGGCACCGAGGCCACGCGCGAGGTGCTGATGAGCCTGCCGCCGGACTCGCCGGCGGTGCTGATCACGCAGCACATGCCCCCGGGCTTCACGCGCAGCTATGCCGCGCGGCTGGACTCGCTGAGCCGGCTGACGGTGCGCGAGGCCACCGACGGCGAGCGGCTGCTGCCCGGCCATGCCTACCTGGCCCCGGGCGGGCTGCACCTGAGCGTGGAGCGCAGCGGCGCCAACTACATCGCGCGGGTGCGCGACGGCGAGCCGGTCAACCGCCACAAGCCCTCGGTGGAAGTGCTGTTCGAGTCGGCCGCGCGCGTGGCCGGGCCGAATGCCTTCGGCGTGATGCTCACCGGCATGGGCGGCGACGGCGCGCGCGCCATGAAGCTCATGCGCGACGCCGGCGCCTACAACATCTGCCAGGACGAGGCCACCTGCGTCGTCTTCGGCATGCCGCGCGAGGCCATCGCGCAGGGCGCGGCGCACGAGGTGCTGCCGCTGCAGCGCATCGGGCCGCACCTGATGGAGCGGCTGCACGCGACTTCCGGCGGCACGACGCACCGGGTCTGAGCCCGGTGGCCGGCCGCCTGTTTCAGGCCGCCGGCAGGAACAGCCCTTGTAAATCGCTGAGGAAGTCGAAGCCGCGCGCGGTCGGGCGCACCACGTCACCGTCGCGCTCGAGCAGGCCACGGCGTTCGCCTTCCGACAGTGCACGCTGGATCGCCTGCAGCGGCTGCCCGGTGCGCTCGCTGAAGCGCGCGAGCTCGAAGCCGTCGCGCAGGCGCAGCGCATTGAGCATGTACTCGAAGGGCAATTCCTTGGGCGTCACGGCCTGCTCGTTGGACACCGCCTCGCCGGCCAGCGCCTTGGCCATGTAGGTCGCCGGCTCGCGCCAGCGCTGCTGGCGCAGGATGCGGTCGGGAAAGCTGATCTTGCCGTGCGCGCCGGCGCCCAGCCCGAGGTAGTCGCCGAACTCCCAGTAATTGCGGTTGTGCACGCACTGGTGCCCCGCGCGCGCGAAGGCTGAGACCTCGTAGCGCCGCAACCCGGCCTCGGCGGTGCGCACCGCCAGCAGGTCCAGCATGTCGGAGGCCAGGTCGTCATCCGGCAGCCCCTCGGGCGGCCGCGTGGCGAAACGCGTGTTGGGCTCCATGGTCAGGTGGTAGATGGACAGGTGCGGCGGCTGGAAAACCAGCGCCTGCTCCAGGTCGCGCGCGAGCATCTCCAGGCTCTGGCCGGGCAGCGCGTACATCAGGTCGATGTTGAAGGTGTCGAAGGCGGCCGCCGCCTCGGCCACCGCGGCGCGGGCCTGATCGGCGTCGTGCACGCGGCCCACGGCCCGCAGCATGGCGTCGTCGAAGCTCTGCACCCCCACCGACAGCCGCGTCACGCCGGCGGCGCGGTAGCCGCGGAAGCGGTCCTTCTCGAAGGTGCCGGGATTGGCCTCCAGCGTGACCTCGCAGCCCGGCTCCAGCGGCAGCCGCGCGCGGATGTCGGCCAGCAGCCGGTCGATGGACGCGGGCTCGAACAGGCTGGGCGTGCCGCCGCCGATGAAGATGCTGTGCACGCGCCGGCCCCAGATCAGCGGCAGCGACGCCTCCAGGTCGGCCACGAGCGCGTCGAGGTAGGCGTGCTGCGTCTGCAGCGCCAGGCCCTCGCCGCTGCGCACCTCGTGCGAGTTGAAGTCGCAGTAGGGGCACTTGCGCAGGCACCACGGCAGGTGCAGGTACAGCGACAGCGGCGGCAGCGCCTGCAGCGCGACGGCGCCGGGGCGCAGCAGCCGGATGGGTACAGCGTCAGCCAAGGTGCCAGGCCTCCCGCAGCATCGCCGCCATCTGGCGCGCGGCCAGCGCGCGGTGGCTGTGCGCGTTCTTCACCGCGGCGTCGAGCTGCGCCACGGCCTTGCCGAGTGAAGGGATGAACAGCAGCGGGTCGTAGCCGAAGCCGCCCTCGCCCGCGGGCTGCTGCAGGATTTCGCCCTCCCAGCGCCCGAAGGCGATCAGCGGCTCTGGGTCCTGCGCATGGCGCAGCGCCACCAGCGTGCAGACAAAGCGCGCGCGGCGGTCCGGCTGGCCGGCCAGGCGCTGCAGCAGCAGCGCGTTGTTGGCGGCGTCCTGGCGCTCGCGGTGGGACTCGCGCGGCAGCCACGACGGCAGTTCCACAGGGGCGTAGTGCGCCGAGATCACGCCGGGCGCGCCGCCCAGGGCCTCGACGCACAGGCCGGAGTCGTCGGCGATGGCCGGCCCGCCGGCGGCCTGCGCCGCGTGGCGCGCCTTGGCCAGCGCGTTCTCGACGAAGGTGCCGTGCGGCTCCTCGGCCTCGGCGATGCCCAGCGACCCTTGCGTCACCAGCGCCACCGGCAGGCCGCCGAAGAGGCTGCCCAGCTCGCCCAGCTTCTTGGCGTTGTTGGAGGCCAGCACCAGGCGCAGCGGCGTGGCCGTCACGGCAGCACCTCGGCCAGCGCCCGGCGCTGCAGCTCGACCAGCTCGGCGATGCCCTTGGCGCCCAGCGCCAGCAGCGCGTCGAGCTGGGCGCGGCTGAAGGGCGCGCCCTCGGCCGTGCCCTGCACCTCGACGATGCCGCCGCTGCCGGTCATGACGATGTTCATGTCGGTGTCGCAGGCCGAGTCCTCGACGTATTCCAGGTCCAGCAGCGGCGTGCCCTCGACGATGCCCACCGACACGGCGGCCACCGCGTCGCGCAGCGGCGAGCGCTGGATCAGCCCCTGTGCCAGCAGGAAGCCCACGGCGTCGTGCGCCGCCACGTAGGCGCCGGTGATGGCCGCGGTGCGGGTGCCGCCGTCGGCCTGCAGCACGTCGCAGTCGATGAGGATGCTGCGCTCGCCCAGGGCGGCGAGGTCGAAGACGCAGCGCAGCGAGCGGCCGATGAGGCGCTGGATCTCCTGCGTGCGCCCGCTTTGCTTGCCCTTGGCGGCCTCGCGCGCGCCGCGGGTGTGGGTGGCGCGCGGCAGCATGCCGTACTCGGCCGTGACCCAGCCCTCGCCGCTGCCCTTCTTGTGCGGCGGCACGCGCTCCTCGACGGAGGCGGTGCACAGCACCTGCGTGTCGCCGAAGGCCACGAGCACGGAGCCCTCGGCGTGGCGGGTGAAGCGGCGGACGATGCGCACCGGGCGCAGGGCGTCCGCGGCACGGTCTTGCGTGCGTTGGAAAACGGTCATGGGACTCCAGGGGAAAGTTGTCAGGGGGTTCACTTGCCGCCGCGGCGCTGGGCGGAGCGGCGGATGGCTTCGTTGATCTCGCGGATGGAGCGCTCGATCTCCGCGTCGTCGAAATCGTCGTCGGCGCCGGCCGGGCCTTCGGCCGACTGGATGGTGGAGGCAAAGGAGACGGTGGACACCGGCTGCGCCGCCTGGTGCGCATCCTCCACCGCATCCCATTGCAGCGCCAGCGCCGTGACGTTGTCGCTGCGCGCGCCGGCCGTGGCCAGCGCCTGCTCCACCAGCGCCGGCACGGCCTCGGACAGCACCTGGTGCGGCGCCAGCGCCAGCGCGATGGCCTCGTCGGCCACGCTGCTCCACAGCCCGTCGGAGCACAGCAGCAGCCGGTCGCCCTGCTGCAGCCGCTGCGGCCCGCCGCCGTCGACCACCGGCTTGCCCGGGCTGCCCAGGCAGGTGAAGAGCACGTTGCGGTTGCGCCGCGCGCCGGCGCTGGGGTCGAGCGCGCGTGCCAGCTCGGCATAGGAATGGTCACGCGTGCGCGCCAGCAGCCGGCCGTCGCGCAGCAGGTACAGCCGCGAGTCGCCGCAATGCGCCCAGTAGGCATGGCGGCCCTGCAGCACGCAGGCTACGACGGTGGTGCGCGGCGTGTCGGGCAGCGCGCGCTCGCCGGCGTAGCGCAGCAGCGCCTGGTGCGCGGCCACCAGGGCGTCCTGCAGGAAACGCTGCGGATCGGGCAGCCGCGGCTGGGCGTCACGCTGGAACAGCCCGGCCAGGGTCTGCAGCGCCAGCTGCGCCGCGACCTCGCCCTCGGGGTGGCCGCCCATGCCGTCGGCCAGGGCGAAGAGGCCCGCGTCGCGCGTGTAGCAGTAGCCCATGCGGTCCTCGTTGCGGGCGCGGCCGCCCTTGCGGCTGAGCTGGTAGACGCTGAACCTCATGGCCGCGCCGCCCGCCGGTGGTGGCCTTCGGAGGCGGCCATCGTCAGACCTTGCTCCCGGTCTTGAGGTTCTCGATCTGCAGCTTGAGCCGCTCGCTGAAGGAGAGCTTGGTGTAGCGGCGCTCGGTCTCGCGGCCCAGCTCCTTCTGCAGCGCGAACACGCTTTGCGGGCGCGACAGCGGGTCGAGTGACATGCACCACTCGGTGACCTCGATGAGGTTGTCGGAGTAGATGTTGCGCAGCCGCGAGAGCGAGAGCGCGAGACGGTCCTTCTCGATGCGCTGCGGCGCGTCGTTGGGCGGATAGCCCTGCATGCAGGCGTAGATGCACGCGCCGATGGCGTAGATGTCGGTCCAGGGGCCGAGCGTGCCGTCGCGGCGGTACATCTCCGGGGCGGCGAAGCCGGGGGTGTACATCGGGCGGATGAAGTCGCCCTCCTTGGCCAGCACCTCGCGCGCGGCGCCGAAGTCCAGCAGCACGGCGCGGTTGTCGTCGGTGATGAAGACGTTGGCCGGCTTGATGTCGAGGTGCAGCATCTTGTGCTGGTGCACGATGCGCAGGCCGCGCAGCACCTCGTCGAAGAGGCTGCGGATGGTGGACTCGCGGAACACCTTGTCGCGCTTGAGGTCGCGCGCGGTGACGATGAAGTCCTGCAGCGTGTCGCCCTGCAGGTAGTTCATCACCATGTAGACGGTCTCGTTCTCGCGGAAGAAGTTGAGCACCGAGACCACGCTGGGGTGGCAGATCTGCGCCAGCGAGCGCCCTTCCTCGAAGAAGCTCTTGAGGCCGAGACGGTAGAGGGCCTGCTTGTCCTGGCGCACGCGCGGGGCGAGCTCGCCGGGTGCGCGCTCGGCCAGGGAGGAAGGCAGGTACTCCTTGAGCGCGACCAGGTGGCGCTGCGCATCCTCGGCCAGGTACACCACCCCGAAGCCCCCGGCGGCCAGCCGCTTGACGATCTGGTAGCCGCCCACCACGGTGCCGGCTGGCAACGGGGCCGGCTTGGGCTTTGACATAATCGGATTTTGCAATGCGATAAACGCGATGCCAGTTTACAGCATGACCGGTTACGCCAGCGCCAGCGCCGGCGGCACCACGAACCCGGAATCGGGCGCGGTCGGCGGCAGTGCCAGCGTCGAGCTGCGCTCGGTCAACGGCCGGTTCCTCGACCTGAGCCTGCGCCTGCCCGACGAGATGCGCGCGCTGGAGCCGGCGCTGCGCGAGCTGGTCAGCGCGGCATTCAAGCGCGGCAAGATCGAGCTGCGCGTCTCCACCGGGCGCGAGGCCGACGGCGGCTGGCCGCGGCCCACGCCGGAGCAGCTCTCGACGCTGTCACGGCTGGAGAGCACCGTGCAGGGCTGGCTGTCCAAGGCGGCGCCGCTGTCGGTGCACGAGATCCTGCAGTGGTGCCGCAGCGGCGGCAGCAGCCAGCAACCCGACGAGGCCGTGCTGGAAGCGGCGCGCGCCGCGGTCGAGGGATTGCGCGAGGCGCGCGAGCGCGAGGGCGCGCGGCTGGTGGCGATCCTGATGGAGCGCGTGCAGCGGCTGCGCGAGCTCGCCGCGCAGGCCGAGCCGCTGGTGCCCCAGGTGGTGCAACGCCAGCAGCAGCGCTTCCTGGAGCGCTGGCGCGAGGCGCTGGCCTCGGCCGGCGCGAACGCGTCGGTCAGCGCCGAGGCGCAGGCCGAGCGCGCGCTGGCCGAGGCCGCGGCCTACGCCATCCGCATCGACGTGGCCGAGGAGCTGTCGCGGCTCAAGGCGCATCTCGACGAGATCGAGCGCCTGCTGGCCAAGGGCGGCGAGCTGGGCAAGCGGCTGGACTTCCTGATCCAGGAGCTGCACCGCGAGGCCAACACGCTGGGCTCGAAGTCCGCGGCACTGGAGCTCACCGCGGTATCGGTGGAGATGAAGGTCGCCATCGAGCAGATGCGCGAGCAGGTTCAGAACATCGAGTGAGTCATTAGCCGGCCCGCCACGGCGCGCGGGCGGCACAGCAGCACAGGAAGCCACAGGCATGGAAACCCCGGGCAATCTTTTCGTCGTCGCCGCGCCCAGCGGCGCGGGCAAGTCCAGCCTCGTCAAGGCCTTGCTGGAGCTCGACTCGCACCTGGCGGTGTCGGTGTCGCACACCACGCGCGCGCCGCGCGGCCAGGAGCAGGACGGGCGCGAGTACCACTTCATCAGCAACGCCGAGTTCGACGCCATGATCGAGCACGGCGACTTCTTCGAGTGGGCCGAGGTGCACGGCAACCGCTACGGCACCTCGCGCAACGCCATCGAGCGTCGGCTGCAGGCCGGCGAGGACGTGGTGCTGGAGATCGACTACCAGGGCGCGCTGCAGATCAAGCAGATCTTCAGCCACGCGGTACTGATCTTCATCCTGCCGCCGAGCTGGGAGGAGCTGCGCCAGCGGCTGCAGCGCCGCGGCGAGGACCACCCGGAAGTGATCGCGCAGCGCATGGTCAACGCCCGGCACGAAGTCGCCCAGGCCCGCCATTTCGACTACGTTATAATCAACGCCCTCTTCGAGACGGCGCTGTTTGATTTGAAAACCGTCGTCCACTCCCAGCGCCTGAAGTACGCGTCGCAGCGGCGCAGCAAGTCGCAGGTGTTCGCCGCGCTGGACCTGATCTGAACTCCACACACGTCATCCTCTGAAGGGAAAGCCGCATGGCCCGCATCACCGTCGAAGACTGCCTCCAGAAGATCCCGAACCGCTTCCAGCTGGTGCTGGCGGCCACGTACCGCGCGCGCATGCTCAGCCAGGGCCACGCCGCCAAGATCGAGAGCAAGAACAAGCCCGGCGTGACGGCGCTGCGCGAGATTGCCGCCGGCGAAGTCGGCCTGGAGATGCTGCGCAAGGTGCCGGTCTGAGCGGCTGAAGCACCCTTCCCGTGACGGGCGCCTTCGGGCGCCCGTTCTCATTTGGGCCTGCCGCGAATGCGGGGGGCGATGACAGGCTAAATTCGCTCCATGGGCATCCGATCCTTCGCCGCCGACCTCCTGCCTTCGGCCCTCCAACTCGGCCCGCGCCAGCCGTCGCTGCCGCCGGCCGCCGCCGCGCGCGCCGCCGACGTCGCATCCTTCGCCGAGCTCACCGACAAGCTGGGCTACCTGGGCAAGGCCGACATCAAGAAGGTGCGCGAGGCCTACAAGTTCGCCGACGAGGCGCACCTGGGCCAGTTCCGCGCCAGCGGCGAGCCCTACATCACGCACCCCATCGCCGTGGCCGGGCTGTGCGCCGACTGGCGGCTCGACGCGCAAGCCATCATGGCCGCGCTCATGCACGACGCGATGGAGGACTGCGGCATCACCAAGCCCGAGCTCATCGAACGCTTCGGCCCCGCCACGGCCGACCTCGTGGACGGGCTGACCAAGCTCGACAAGCTGCAGTTCAACACGCGCGAGGAGTCGCAGGCCGAGTCGTTCCGCAAGATGCTGCTGGCCATGGCGCGCGACGTGCGCGTCATCCTCATCAAGCTCGCCGACCGGCTGCACAACATGCGCACCATGGCGGCGATGGCGGCGCACAAGCGCGGGCGCATCGCGCGCGAGACGCTCGACATCTACGCCCCGATCGCGCACCGCCTGGGCCTGAACCAGGCCTACCGCGAGCTGCAGGAACTCAGCTTCCAGTACCTGCACCCGTGGCGCCACGCGGCGCTGTCCAAGGCCGTGCAGCGCGCGCGCGGCTACCGGCGCGACATCGTGGACCGCATTCGCGGCGACGTGGAAAAGGCCTTCGGCCACGCCAAGCTCAAGGTGCAGATCACCGGGCGCGAGAAGACCGTCTACTCGATCTACATGAAGATGCGCGAGAAGCACACCGGCTTCGCGCAGGTCAACGACATCTTCGGCTTCCGGGTCGTGGTGCCCGAGCTCTTCGACTGCTACCAGGCGCTGGGCGTGCTGCACCAGCTCTACAAGCCGGTGCCCGGGCGCTTCAAGGACTACATCGCCATTCCGAAGGCCAACGGCTACCAGTCGCTGCACACCACGCTGGTGAACCCGCTGGGCACGGCGGTGGAGTTCCAGATCCGCACCGAGCCCATGCACGCCGTGGCCGAGGCCGGCATTGCCGCGCACTGGATGTACAAGGTCAAGGACGCCAACGGACTGGGCGAAGCGCAGCGCCTGGGCTCGATGTGGCTGCAGTCGCTGGTGGACATCCAGGACGAGACGCGCGACGCCGGCGAGTTCCTGGAGCACGTCAAGATCGACCTGTTCCCCGACGCGGTCTACGTCTTCACGCCCAAGAGCAAGATCCTGGCGCTGCCGCGCGGGGCCACGCCGGTGGACTTCGCCTACACCATCCACACCAACGTCGGCGATCACACGGTGGCCGCCACCGTCAACGGCGAGCCCGTGGCGCTGCGCACCGAGCTCAAGAGCGGCGACGTGGTGGAGATCGTCACGGCACCCGGCGCGCGACCCAACCCGGCGTGGCTGAACTTCGTGCGCACCGGCCGGGCGCGCTCCAAGATCCGCCACTACCTCAAGAACATGGAGCTGGAGGAGTCGCGCGCGCTGGGCGAGAAGCTGCTGGCGCAGGCGCTGCGTGCCGAAGGGCTGCAGCTGCCGCCGGTGGAGGAGCCCGACGCGCCAGCCGCGGCGCTGTGGCAGTCGCTCACGCGCTGGAGCGGCAACCGCGGCCCGGCCGAGCTGCTCACCGACATCGGCCTGGGCAAGAAGATCGCCACCATCGTGGCCAAGCGGCTGGCGCAGCTCATGGCCGAGCAGGGCCAGCGCCCGGACGCGGTCACGCTGACCATGGGCCGTTTCGCCGCGCGCGAGGAGGCCGGTGTCCAGGGCATGGTGACCATCGACGGCAACGAGGGCACCTCGGTACAGCTGGCGCGCTGCTGCCGGCCGATCCCGGGTGACTCCATCGTCGGCTACCTGGGCCGCGGCGAAGGCCTGACGGTGCACACCGCCGAATGCGCCGTGGCGCGGCGCCTGCACGAGCGTGACACCGAGCACTGGATTCCCGTGGAATGGGCCGAGGACATCGCCCGCCCCTTCGAGGCCGCGGTGCTGGTGCTGGTGCAGAACGGCAAGGGCGTGCTCGCGCGCGTGGCCTCGGCCGTGAGCGCCGCCGAGGCCGACATCACCCACATCGACATGGGCGACGAGCATGCCGGCGAGAGCGTGGAGATGCGGCTGCTGTTGAGCGTGCGCGACCGGCTGCACCTGGCCGACGTGCTGCGCACGCTCAAGCGCGCGCCCTCGGTGCTGCGCGCGCAGCGGGTCAAGCCCTGAGAAAAGCCTGGCTGCGCCCGGTGCTCAGTGCGCCGGGCCCGGCTGCGGGTAGCGCACCTCCAGCACTTCCAGCACCTGCAGCCCCCCCGGGGACATGAACTGCACCTCGTCGCCCTCGCGCGCCTTGAGCAGCGCGCGGGCGATGGGCGCGATCCAGCTGACCTCGCCCTGGAGGTTGTCGGCCTCGTCGATGCCCTTGATGGTGATGGTGTGCTCCTGCCCCTGCGCGTCGGCGTAGGTGACGGTGGCACCGAAGAATACCTGGTCGGAGCCGTGGTGCGCCGACGGGTCGGCGACCTCGGCGATGTCGAGCCGCTTGGTCAGGAAGCGGATGCGGCGGTCGATCTCGCGCAGCCGTTTCTTGCCGTAGAGGTAGTCGCCGTTCTCGGAGCGGTCGCCGTTCTTGGCCGCCCAGGACACAACCTCCACCGTCTTGGGCCGCTCCTCGTCGATGAGCCGCATCAACTCCGCGCGCAGTCGCGCGTAGCCTTGCGGCGTCATGTAGTTGCGTCCGCCCGGGGGCAGCGGCGGCAGCGCCAGGTCGTCGTCCTCGTCGCTGTCGCTTTCCTTCGTGAAAGCCTTGCTCATGGCTCGATTGTGCGGCGGCCGCGGCGGGCTTTCACCGCCGCTGGCCCCGCGCCGTCCAGGCCCCGGCGCGCGGGGCGGCAAATGCGCTCAATGCTTGACGTGCGTCTTGTTGAAGCCGGGATTGGGCGCCAGGTGGTGCAGCCCGCCGGCGCTGGCATCCGGAGCAACACCGCAAGGCGCCTGCCACTCGCGCAGCTCCTGTTCCAGGATCTGCTCGCCGTCGCGCGCAGCCAACTCGATGAGCGCACCGACGTTGTCGTCATTGACCAACTCGCGGCCCAGTCCCTTCTTGAGCTGGCGGTAAATGCCCTGGATCTGGTCCTGGCCGCCGTTGTCCTGAATCTCTTTCATGAGGCTCTCTCCATAGGTTGAGCAGATGCCTCTGGGCAGCAAGGCCAGTGCCCGAGCGGATCAAGCCCGGCGGCCCCGGGGCCAGGCCCGGAAGGTTCATGAAGAAATTTGGAGCGCCCTGGCGCTGCGATGGCCAGGCCCAAAAAGCAAAAGGGCCAGCACTTTCGTGCTGGCCCTGAGCTGTTTGGTGCGGCTGGCAGGATTCGAACCCACGACCCCTTGGTTCGTAGCCAAGTACTCTATCCAACTGAGCTACAGCCGCTGAAGCTTGCCAGTATAACCTGCTTTTTAGTATTTAAAACACCTAAAGCCGATCATTTTTGTCAGATTGCTGCGCTTCAGAAGAAGCTTTGGCACTGACACGACACCCGGCGGGGCATCTTCAAAAGCGTCGCCCCTCGCAGGACTCCACTGGTTCACGCTTTGCGTGTGTCCCATTGCTCTTTCTCCTTGCGGATTCAGGCAACGGGCTTCTTATTGTTGGTGCGGCTGGCAGGATTCGAACCCACGACCCCTTGGTTCGTAGCCAAGTACTCTATCCAACTGAGCTACAGCCGCGAAGCCTTGAATTCTATACCAAGTTTTGCGGGTCAATCAAGGGCTGCCGCCAATTCATTGCATTGATGCGCACGCGGCTCGTCGCCCTCCTCGCGCGCGAGCTGCGCCAGCGTGCGCCAGGCACGGCGCCGGGCGGCCGGCGCCAGCCGCGCGTCGCGCGCCGACTGCTCCAGCGGCCGCCGCGCCTTGCCCCAGAGCTGGCGCTCGGCAAAGGCCGCGCCGGCGGCGGCCACCACGGCCGGCTCCTGCGCATAGGCCTGCAGCGCCGACTCCAGCCGTGGCAGCCAGTCCGCGCCCAGCCCGGGCAGGGCATGCAGCAGCGCCAGCGCGATCTGCTCGCGCTCGTCGGCCGACAGCTCGCTCATCTGCTCCCACAGCGGACGCAGCCAGCCGCGGGCGTCGCCGTGCGCACCCAGTGCCGCGGCATGCTGCGCCGCGCGCGCGGCCACGAAGGGGTCGCGCCGGTCGGCCGGGTCGAAGCTCTGCCAGACCTGCTCCAGCTGGTCCATGTCATGCGCCTGTTCCAGCGCCTGGAAGGCCAGCGAGCGCAGCAGCCCCTGCGCCGCGAGCTTGGAAAAGCCCTGGTGCTTGGCCAGCAGCCGCGCCGTGGGCAGCGCCTGCAGCGGTTGATTCGCCAGGCGCTGGGCCTGCAGCCGCAAGCGCAGCGCCTGCGTGCGCCGCGCCGTGCCCGGCGGCAGCTCCGACAGCAGCGCCAGCGCCTGCGCCGCGTCGCGGTCGTCCAGCGCCCATTCCGCGGACAGCAGCAGCGCGGCGTCGTCGCCCGGGCGCGGCACGCCGGTGCCGCGGCGCAGCGCCAGCGCCTGGCGCAGCTGCTCGTCGCGCTCGGCGCGGTTCTGCAGCCGGTGCGCGCTGGCCGCGGCCAGCAGGTGCGACAGCTGCGCCAGCTCCAGCTCGCCACCTTCGGGCGTGGAGTCGCGCAGCGCCAGCGCGCGCTGCGCGGCCTTCTGCGCGCGGGTGTAGCGCGCGGCCAGGAACTCGGCCAGCGCCTGGCGCAGCGCCGCCTGCACGGCGCGCTCGCGGCGCAGCGCGCGCCACTCGCGCGCGCGCTGCGGCAGCCGGGTGAGCGCGCGCAGCGCCTGCAGCGCCGACACCACCACCGCGCCGCCGGCCAACAGCGCCAGCAGGAACAGGTTGAGCGACAGGTCCATGCGCCAGCCGCGCCAGTACAGTGAAACCAGCCCGTCGTTGGCGCCCAGCGTGATGGCGGCCACCACCGCCGCCACGAACAGCAGCACCAGCCAGATGACGGCGCGCATCGTCAGCGACCCGCCGCCGCCGCGGCCAGCGCCGCCAGCGTCTCGTCCGGCCGCGGCAGCGATACCTGGCGCGCCTGCGCCGTCACCTGCTTGAGCAGGTCGGACGCCACCTGCACGCGCCGCGAGCCCGGATCGAAGTAGCGCTCCAGCGCGCCCTGCGCGTCGCGCAGGTCCGACTGCGCCGTGGCGTACTGGCGCGACAGCAGCGCCAGCCGCGCATTGAGCAGCCGCAGCTTGAGGTTCTCGCGCAGGAAGTACATCTGCTCCGGCGCCAGCAGCAGCGCCTCGGGCTGCTGCACGCGCGCCACCCGCACCAGCGAGCGCACTTCTTCCCACACCCGCACCGGCCAGGCCTGCCACCAGGCGTGGAGATGGTCGTTCCAGGACGCGCCCGAGGCGCTGGGCGCCGCGGCCACGGCGCCGGCCGGCGCGGCCGACGGCGCGCGGCGCGACTCGGTGGCCGCCATCAGCGGCAGCTCGTCGACCAGGCGCACCATTTCGTCGAGCTTGAGCGTGAGCGTGGACAGGTCGCTCACGCCCACGGCCTTGACGCGGTCCAGGTCGCGCGCCAGCGCCCGGCGCACGCGCTCCAGGCGCGGCTGGTTGTAGCGCGCCAGCCGCTCGTCGGCCTGCTGCAGCGCCTGCAGCAGCGGTTCGGTGCTGCCGGTGATGGCGCTTTGCTGCAGCGCCACGCGCAGCCCGGCGTCCACGTCGGCGACCACGTTCTCGTCGCGCGAGCGCGCCAGCGACTGGATCAGCTCCTCGATCTGCGAGCGCTGCATCGAGGCCTCGGACACGCGCGCGTCCAGCAGCGCGGCACGCGCTCCGGCCTCGCGCGCCGCGTCCTGCGCCTGCTTGGCCAGCAGCAGCGCCTGCGCGGCCTCGCCCTGGCTGCTTTCCTGGCGCTTGACCAGCTCCTTCTCCAGCGCGCGCAGGCGCTGCTGGGTGCTCCAGGCGAGGCCCAGCGCGGCCACGGCCACGACGCTGGCCACGATCAGCGGCGCATGGCGCAGCGCGGCGGAGCGGCGGGAAGTCAGGGGTGCCGGATTCGGCGGCACGTCGGCGGAAGGAGCAGTGGAATTCACGATCGCGGGGATTGTAGGCAGCGGTTTCAGGCTTCCCGGGCCCGGGTCTCGAGCGCGGCGCAGACGGCGTCGAAAGCCGGCGACACCGCCTCGACCCGCGCAAAGCCGATGTCGCGCGCCGCCTGTGCGATGCGCGGATGCGAGGCCAGCGCGCGAGCGCGCGACCAGTCCGCGCCCGCGCCGGCGAGTCCCGGCAGATGACCCACGGCCTCCGAGCTGCTGAACAGCCACACGAAGTGCTCAGGTTGCGCCACCGCCTCGCGCAGCAGCGCCGCTTCGGCCGGGCCGGGCCGCGGCGCGCCGCGGCCGTAGGCCTGCACGAACTCGACCCGGGCGCCCTGCTCCTGCAGCCGCTGCGCCAGCCAGTCGCGCCCGCCCTCGCCGCGCAGCACCAGCACGCGGGCGCCCGCCCAGGGCAGCGCGCCCATGCGCTCCCACAGCGACTCGGAATCGAAGCGCTCGGCATCCGCCGCCGGCTGCAGCACGCTTTCGGCCGGCACGCCCGCCTCGATGAGCGCCTGGGCCGTGCCCGGCCCCGGCGCGGCGGCCAGCACGCGCGCCGGCCAGGCGCTGCCTTCGGGCCGCGCCGCGAAGAAGTGCGTCACGGCATTGGGGCTGACGAAGACCAGCGCATCGGCCGCCGCGCGCGCCACGTCTTCCCACGCGGCGTGCAGCGGCGCGGGGTCAGCCACCGCGGCGATGTGCAGCAGCGGCAGCGCTTCGGCCGCGAAGCCCGCGCCGCGCAGCCGCGCCACCCACTCGTCGGCCTGCGGCTGCGGGCGCGTCACCAGCACGCGCGGCGCGGACGCGGCGGCGCTCAGTGCGCCGCTCCCAGGTAGCCATCCGCGCCCTGCTGGCGCAGTGCCTGCGCGGCCTGCGCGCCCAGCGCCTCGGCCTGCGCCTCGTCGGTCACGGCGGCCTGCAGTTGCGCGCGCAGCGGCTGGCGCGCGCCGCCGTCGGCCACGTCCTCGCCGATGAGCACGTCGATGTGCAGCTCCGCCCCTTGCCAGCTCGCGTGCGCGGCCAGCGGCATGCTGCAGCTGCCGCCCAGCGCGCGCGAGACGGCGCGCTCGGCGATGGTGGCCAGCCACGTCGGCCGATCGATGAAGCCCGCGAGCTGCCCGATCAGCGCCGCGTTGTCGCTGCGCACCTCGATGCCCAGCGCGCCCTGGCCGGCGGCCGGGATCATCTGCTTCTCGTCGAAGACCGAGCGGATGCGCTGACCCAGCCCCAGGCGCTTCAGGCCCGCGGCGGCCAGCACGATGGCGTCGAACTGGCCCTCGTCGAGCTTGCGCAGCCGCGTGTCGAGGTTGCCGCGCAGCGGCTCGATGCGCAGGTCCGGGCGCAGCGCGCGCAGCTGCACCACGCGGCGCAGGCTGGAGGTGCCCACGAGCGCGCCCTGCGGCAGCGTGTCGAGGTTGTCGTATTGATTGGAGACGAAGGCGTCGCGCGGGTCCTCGCGCTCCAGGATCGCGGCCAGCGTGAAGCCTTCGGGCAGGACCATCGGCACGTCCTTGAGCGAGTGCACCGCCAGGTGGGCGCGGCCCTCTTCCAGTGCCGTTTCCAATTCCTTGACAAACAGCCCCTTGCCGCCGACCTTGGACAGCGTGCGGTCCAGGATCTGGTCGCCGCGCGTGGTCATGCCCAGCAGGTGCACCTCGGCGCCCAGGCGCTGCTGCAGCAGCGTGCGCACGTGCTCGGCCTGCCACAGGGCCAGGCGGCTCTCGCGCGTGGCGATGATCAGTGAATTGCTCATGGGGCGGGATTATCGGCGCCCTGCCGGGCCCCTTTTGCCGGCCCGGGCGCCGCCGTGAAAAGGTCACGGCCTTCGCAACCCTTAGAGTCGATGCTTTTGTTCACTGCGAGCCACTGCCCATGCCCCGCCGCCCTGCACCCGCTGACGACGCCGCTGAAAAGAACCGCCCGCTGGTCGAAGACATTCGCCTGCTGGGCCGGCTGCTGGGAGACGTGATTCGCGAACACGAGGGCTCGGCAGCCTACGAGCTGGTCGAGCGCGTGCGCCAGCTCTCCGTGGCCTACCGCCTCAAGAACGACGCCAGCGCCGGCAAGAGCCTGGACAGGCTGCTCAAGAACCTGTCGTCGGACCAGACGGTGAGCGTCATCCGCGCCTTCAGCTACTTCTCGCACCTGGCCAACATCGCCGAGGACCGGCACCACGTGCGCCGGCGCGAGTTCCACGAGCGCCAGGCCGCGCACGACGGCCACCCGGCGCACGAAGGCTCGCTGGCCGCGAGCTTCGAGAAGCTCTCCGGCGCCGACGTGCGCGCCGGCGACATCGCCCGCATGCTGCAGAGCGCCTACGTCTCGCCTGTGCTCACCGCGCACCCGACCGAGGTGCAGCGCAAGAGCATCCTCGACGCCGAGCGCGCCATCGCCGACCTCGTGGCCGCGCGCGACCACCTGCACACCCCGCGCGAGCTCGCCGAGAACGAGGCGCTGCTGCGCGGGCGCATCACGCAGCTGTGGCAGACGCGCATGCTGCGCTACACCAAGCTCACGGTGGCCGACGAGATCGACAACGCGCTGTCCTACTACCGCACCACGTTCCTGCGCCAGATCCCGCGCCTCTACGGCGAGATCGAGCACATGCTGCCCGGCCACCCGGTGGGCAACTTCCTGCGCATGGGCAACTGGATCGGCGGCGACCGCGACGGCAACCCCAACGTCACGGCCGAGACGCTGAAGCTCGCGCTGGCGCGCCAGTCCGAGGTGGCGCTGCGCCACTATCTCACCGAGGTGCACGAGCTCGGCGCCGAACTCTCCATCTCGCAGATGCTCGCGCCCGTGACGCCGGAGATGCGCTCGCTGGCCGAGCGCTCGCCCGACCACAACCCGCACCGCGAGGACGAGCCCTACCGCCGCGCCCTCACCGGCATGTACGCGCGGCTGGCCGCCACGCTGCACGAGCTCACCGGCACCGAGGCGCTGCGCCACGCCGTGGCGCCGCAGAACGCCTACGCCAGCGCGCAGGAATTCCTGCTCGACCTGCGCGTGATCGAGGCCTCGCTGAAAAGCCACCACGCCGACGCGCTGATCGCCCCGCGCCTGGCGCCGCTGATGCGCGCGGTGCAGGTCTTCGGCTTCCACCTGGCCACCGTGGACCTGCGGCAAAGCTCGGATCAGCACGAAGCCGTCATTGCCGAGCTGCTGCAGGTGGCACGGCTGGAGCAGAACTACTCCGGGCTCGACGAGGCCGCGCGCCGCGACCTGCTGCTCAAGCTGCTCAACGACGCGCGCCCGCTGCGCGTCATGGGCCATGCCTACTCGGCCTGGGCGCAGAGCGAGCTGGGGGTGTTCGAGACGGCGCGCGCCATGCGCCAGGCCTTCGGCCCGCAGGCGCTGCGCCACTACATCATCAGCCACACCGAGGAAGTCAGCGACCTGCTGGAGGTGCTGCTGCTGCAGAAGGAAACGGGCCTGCTGCGCGGGCTGCTCGCGGAGGACGCGGTGGCCGACCTGATCGTCAGCCCCCTCTTCGAGACCATCGGCGACCTGCGCCGCGCCGCGCCCATCATGGGCGAGTACCTGGGCCTGCCCGGCGTGCTGGACATGATCAAGCGCTCCGGCGCCGAGCAGGACGTGATGCTCGGCTACAGCGACTCCAACAAGGACGGCGGCTTCTTCACCAGCAACTGGGAGCTCTACCAGGCCGAGACGGCGCTGGTCGAGCTGTTCGAGCCGCTGCGGGAGAAGCACGGCCTGACGCTGCGCCTCTTCCACGGCCGCGGCGGCACGGTGGGCCGCGGCGGCGGCCCAAGCTACCAGGCCATCCTGGCGCAGCCCCCGGGCACGGTGAACGGGCAGATCCGCCTGACCGAGCAGGGCGAGGTCATCGCCTCCAAGTACGCCAACCCCGAGATCGGCCGGCGCAACCTGGAGACGCTCGTCGCCGCCACGCTGGAAGCCACGCTGCTGCACCCGACCAAAGGGGCAAGCAAAGCCTTCCTTCAGGCCGCCGGCGAGCTCAGCCAGGCCAGCTTCGAGGCCTACCGGCGCCTGGTCTATGACACCCCGGGCTTCGTCGATTACTTCTTCTCGGCCACGCCGATCCGCGAGATCGCCGAGCTCAACATCGGCTCGCGCCCGGCTTCGCGCAAGGCCACGCGCGCCATCGAGGATTTACGGGCCATTCCCTGGGGCTTCAGCTGGGGCCAGTGCCGCGTGGCGCTGCCCGGCTGGGCCGGCTTCGGCTCCGCCGTCGAAACCTTCCTCGGCAGCGACGAGGCCGAGCGAAACAAACGCCTGGCGCTGCTGCGGCGCATGCACAAGCAGTGGCCCTTCTTCAGCACGCTGCTGTCCAACCTGGACATGGTGCTGGCCAAGACCGACCTGGGCATCGCGCGGCGCTACGTGGACCTGGTGGAGGACAAGCGCCTGGGCAAGAAGATCTTCGCCGCCATCGAGGCCGAGTGGCAGCGCACCTACGACGCCTTGAACCTGATCACCGGGCAGCAGCAGCGCCTGGCCTCCAACCCGGCGCTGGCGCGCTCCATCGAGCATCGCTTCCCGTACCTGGACCCGCTCAACCACCTGCAGGTCGAGCTGATGCGGCGCTGGCGCAGCGAGAAGGAGCACAACGACGAGAAACTCAAGCGCGGCATCCACATCTCGATCAACGGGGTGGCGGCGGGCTTGCGCAACACCGGCTGACCGGGCCGGCAGCGGGTCCGCGCCGGGAGGTCACGGACCCGCTCGCTAAAATCTCGGGTTCGCCTCACGCACCCCGAAGGTTGTTTTCCATGTCCTCGAACCAACTCGACAAGAAGGCGCAAGCCTGGTCCGCCCTCTTCTCCGAGCCGATGAGCGAGCTGGTCAAGCGCTACACGGCCAGCGTCGATTTCGACAAGCGGCTGTGGCAGGCCGACATCGAGGGCAGCCTCGCGCACGCGGCCATGCTGCAGGCCGTGGGCATCATCTCCGCGCAGGACCTGGCCGACATCCAGCGCGGCATGGCGCAGATCCGCGCCGAGATCGAGTCCGGCGCCTTCGAGTGGAAGCTCGACCTGGAGGACGTGCACCTCAACGTCGAGGCGCGGCTGACGCAGCTCGTGGGCGACGCCGGCAAGCGGCTGCACACCGGTCGCAGCCGCAACGACCAGGTCGCCACCGACGTGCGGCTGTGGCTGCGCGGCGAGATCGACCAGCTCCAGCCGCTGCTGGCCGCCATGCAGCGCGCGCTGGTGAGCGTGGCCGAGAAGAACGTGGACACCATCCTGCCCGGCTTCACGCACATGCAGGTGGCGCAGCCGGTGAGCTTTGCGCACCACATGCTGGCCTACGTCGAGATGTTCGCGCGCGACGCCGAGCGCCTGGCCGACCTGCGCAAGCGCGTCAACCGCCTGCCGCTGGGCTCGGCCGCGCTGGCCGGCACCAGCTACCCGCTGGACCGCGAGATGGTGGCGCGCCTCCTGGGCTTCGACGCCGTGACGCAGAACAGCCTGGACGCCGTGAGCGACCGCGACTTCGCCATCGAGTTCACGGCCTTCGCCTCCATCACGATGATGCACGTCTCGCGCATGGCCGAGGAAATCGTGCTGTGGATGAGCCAGAACTTCGCGTTCATCGACCTGGCCGACCGCTACTGCACGGGCAGTTCGATCATGCCGCAGAAGCGCAACCCGGACGTGGCGGAACTGGCCCGGGGCAAGACGGGACGGGTGTACGGCCACCTCACTGCGCTGCTGACGCTGATGAAGGGCCAGCCGCTTACCTACAACAAGGACAACCAGGAAGACAAGGAGCCCCTGTTCGACGCCGTGGACACGCTGCGCGACACGCTGCGCATCATGGCCGAGATGGTCGAGGGCATCATCGTCAAGCCCGAGGCGATGGAGAGCGCCGCGCGCCGCGGCTACGCCACCGCCACCGACCTGGCCGACTACCTGGTCAAGAAGGGCCTGCCCTTCCGCGACGCGCACGAGGTCGTTGCGCACGCAGTCAAGGTGGGCCTGCAGCGCGGCGTCGATCTCTCCGAGCTGCCGCTGGACGTGCTGCAGCAGTTCAACCCCGCCATTGGCGAGGACGTGTACGAGGTGCTGACGCTGCGCGGCTCGCTGCAGGCGCGCCAGGTGCTCGGCGGCACGGCGCCGGTGCAGGTGCGCGCGCAGATTGAGCGGCACAGGCAGCGGCTGGGCTGAAGCCAGCCCTGCTCCGGCTCCTCTTAACGAAGCCCGGCACCCTGCTGGGCTTTTTCATGCACCGCCGCACGAGCACGCAGCGCCACGCGTCGTACCCTTGTCCGCAACAACCGACGGAGGCATCCATGCCCGTGCAGCGGATCGAGACGGTGGTCATCGGCGCCGGCCAGGCCGGCCTGGCCATGAGCTGGCACCTGGCACGGCGCGGCATCGAGCACGTCGTGCTGGAGCGCGGCCAGGTCGCGCAGCGCTGGCGCAGCGAGCGCTGGGACTCGCTGCACTTCCAGTCGCCGAACTGGAACATGAACCTTCCCGGCTGGGGCCGCATGGAGGCCGACCCGCATGCCGACCCCGACGCCTTCTCGCCGCTGCGCGAAGTCGTCGGCTACCTGGAGCGCTACGCGGCGCATGCGCAGGTGCCGCTGCGCACCGGCACCCCGGTGCTGTCGCTGCGGCGCTGGCCCGGCGCCGCGGACTTCCTCGTGCAAACCCCGGACATCGCGTACGCGGCGCGCCACGTCGTCGTCGCCACCGGCCCCTATCAGGCGCCCGCGCCCACGCCGGCGCTGGGCTGGGACGGGCTGGAGCTGCATTCCACGCAGTACCGCAACCCGGCGCAGCTGCCCGATGGCGCGGTGCTGGTGGTGGGCTCGGGCAACTCCGGCGTGCAGATCGCCGAGGAGCTGAACCAGGCCGGGCGGCGCGTGTTCCTGTCGGTGAGCGCGCACGAGCGCGTGCGCCGTCGCTATCGCGGCCGCGACTGCATCTGGTGGCTGATCGCCACCGGCTCCGCCGACTCGACGCTGGCGACCTGGCGCGGCGCGCGGCTGTCGCGCCTGATGACGGGCGTGGACGGTGGTCGCGACATCGACCTGCGCCGCCTCGCCGCCGACGGCGTGACGCTGCTGGGCCACCTCGACGCCGCCCGCGATGGCCAACTGCACTTCGGCGACGGCCTGATCCGCCACCTGGCGCACGGCGACGCCGCGCTGGCCGAGTTCGACCGCCGCTGCGATGAAACCGCCCTGGCGCAGGGGCTGGAGTTGCCGCCGGCCGAAGACGCCGCGCCGCCGTTGCCCGACGCGGCCTGCGTGTCAGCACCGCTGGAGACGCTGGACCTGGCGCGCGAGGGCATCGCCACCGTGATCTGGGCCAACGGCGCGCGGCCCGACTTCGCCTGGGTGGACCTGCCCGTGTTCGGCGACACGCCGGGGCCGAAGCGGATGCCGCAGCACCAGCGCGGCGTCACGGCCGAGCCGGGGCTCTACTTCCTCGGCTTGCCGTGGCTGCACAAGTGGAAGTCGGCGTTCCTGTTTGGCGCGGATGAGGATGCGGGGTATCTGGCGAAGTGGATCAAGGCGGCGCGTGCTTCTACGCAGCGCTGACGCCAGTAGGAGGTCCGGCCAACTGCCCGTTGTTTCACCGGCGGGCGCGAATTGGAATAGGACGCCTGATTCACGGCCGCAACGAAAAAGCCCGGCATGCCGGGCTTTCCTGTTCATGTCGTGCCAAACCCTTCAGCTCGACCTCACCACCCGCGCCACCGGCGCCGCCGGCTCCGGCTCGGCGTCAAACCGCTCGAAGCCCGAGTAGCACAGGAAGTGCCGGTTGGCCGCGCGCCCGAACAGCGTCATGCCCAGCTTCACCGCCAGCTCGTGCCCCATCTGCGTCACGCCGTTGCGGCTGACCACGATGGGCACGCCCATCTGCGCCGCCTTCATCACCATCTCGCTGGTGAGCCGGCCCGTCGTGTAGAAGCATTTGTCTGCCCCGTCCACGCCGTGCATCCACATCCAGCCGGCGATGGCGTCGATGGCGTTGTGGCGGCCCACGTCCTCCACGAACCACAGCAGCTCGGCGCCGCGGAACAGCGCGCAGCCGTGCACCGAGCCCGCCTTGCGATGAATGCTCTCGGTCTGCAGCTGGCGCATGCGCTCCAGCTGCGCCGCCAGCGTGGACTGGCGGATGCGGGCCTGCGCCGCCGAGGGCAGTCGCACGTCGTCGAGCTGCGTGAGCACGTCGCCGAAGAGCGTGCCCTGCCCGCAGCCGGTGGTGACCACGCGCTTGGCCGTCTTGCGCTCGAAGTCGGCCACGCCGCGGCGCGTCTTCACGGCCGCGGCGTTGACCTCCCAGTCCACCGTGATCGACTCGATCTCCTCCACCGAGGCCACCAGGCGCTGGTTGCGCAGATAGCCCAGCACCAGCAGCTCCGGCGCCGCGCCCAGCGTCATGAGCGTGACGAGCTCGCGCTTGTCCACGAACACGGTCAGCGGCCGCTCATTGGGCATGTGAAGCACGCGGCGCTGGCCGTATTCGTCCAGCACTTCGACTTCACGCGTGAGCGCCGCGCCCGTGTCGGTCAGGCGCGGCAGCAGGGGCAGGTTGGAGACGGGTTGCACGGCAGCCATGCTACGGGCCTTCGTGCCTCAGGGCTTCTTCGTGGCGGCAGCGGCAGGCGCGGCGGCGGTGGCCGTGGCCGGCGCGGCAGGTGCCGCGGCCGTCGCAGCCGCCTCGGGCAGCGGATAGACGAAGGGCCCCGGGTCGGCGCAGGCCGGCGTGGCCACGACCTCGCCCACCGGCTTGCCGGCCTTCTTCTGCTCGGCCAGCGTGCGCGCGGCCACGCGGTCGGACGCCTTGCACAGCTGGTAGGCGGCGACCTTGTCGTTCCAGGCCGTCTTGGCCTTGGCCTCGTCGGCCTTGGCCTTGGCCTCGTCGGACAGCGGCGGCAGCTTCGCCAGCGCCGCGCCGGCGGCCAGGCTCAGCACCAGGGCGGGAATGAATGCTTTCTTCATGCTCGGGATTCCTGAACTTTGCGGATGCGGCCTCACGCGCGCGGCGTGGCGACGGAAGGGGCCGCGGGCGGCACGCCCTCGGCCGAGCGCTGCGCCGGGATCTTGCCGGCCTTGACGTCGTTGAACCACAGCTCGTGGTGCTCGCGCGCCCACTCCTCGGTGACGTAGCCGGTGCGCATGGCGCGGTACGCGCCCTTCACGCCGATCGAGCCCATGTAGATGTGGCCCATGAACAGGCACATGATCAGGATGGTCGAGACGGCGTGCACCAGGTGCGCCCACTGCATCAGGCCGCGGGTGTACTCCAGGTTCGGGATGAGCTTGTCCAGCACCAGCCCCGAGCCCACCACCATCGTGCCCAGCCAGAACATGCCGACCCAGAACAGCGTCTTCTCGCCGGCATTGAAGCGGTGCGAGGCCACGTGCTTGCCGGTGAAGAGGCCGCCGCCCTTGAGCGCCCACTCCCAGTCCCAGGACTTGGGCCAGTTGTCGCGGGCGAACATGACCAGCATCACCACCATCGACACGGCGAAGGCCGGGCCGGCGAAGTTGTGCGCGGTCTTGAGCGCGTAGGTCAGCCAGCCGAAGAGCTGCGTGCCGATGATGGGCAGCAGGAAGAACTTGCCGAAGGCGATCACGATGCCCGAGACCGCCAGCAGCAGGAACGCCCCGGCGTTGACCCAGTGCGTGGCGCGCTCCAGCGGCGTGAAGCGCTCGATGGTGGCGGGCCGGTGGTCGTCGTGGCCCATGGGGCCGCGCTTCCAGTAGAACAAGCCGATGGCCAGCCCCACGATCAGCAGCAGCGAGCCGCCCATGGGGATGATCCAGCGGTTGCGCACCTGGCGCCAGGCCTCGCCGGCAGTGGTCAGGCTCGATCCCGGGTACTGCGTGAAGCGCTGGATCAGCACCCCCTGCTCCGCGCCGGGCAGCGAGGAATAGCCCTCGACCACGCCGCTGTCGCGCACGCTGCGCCACAGCGGCGCGTTGTTGCCCGGCTGGCTCTTGCCGCGCTCGGCATTGGTCTCGTCGGCGCGCGGCTCGGCCGGCGCGGTGAAGCCCGCCGGCGCCTGGACCGCGGGCACGGGGGCCGCCGGCTGCGCCAGCGCCGGGGCGGCGGCAGCGCCGCCCAGCAGCGCCGCGGCCAGCAGCAGTCGTTGCATCAAGGCTTGCATGGCCTCTCCTTGGTGAACCGCGTCACTGCTGCGGCGCCGCGGCCGGCGAACGCGCGTACTCGTTCTGGCCCTGGCCGCGGGTGCGGATCTGCTGTTCCCAGCTGGCGCGGTCGCCGGCGTTCCAGCCCGGGGCGCTGTAGGCCGCCTGGGCGCCGCTGTGGGCCGGCTTGTCGGACTTCACGTGCTTGACGCCCACTTCCTGCGGGCTCTCGCCGCAGGCCGCCAGGCCGCAGAGCGCCGCCGCGGCGGCCACGATCATGATCAGGCGCGCGTTCTTCACGACTTCACCTCCGCCTTCACCGGCTCGGCCTTGACGCCGCCGTTGCCCTGCTGCGGCTGGCTGGGCTTGCCGTAGGCCGTGCCCCAGCCCCAGACCTCGCTGCCCTTGCCGCGCTGCACCACGCGCTGGCGGAAGATGTCCGCCACCACGTCGCCGTCGCCGCCCAGCAGCGCCTTGGTCGAGCACATCTCGGCGCAGATCGGCAGCTTCCCCTCGGCCAGGCGGTTGCGCCCGTACTTCTCGAACTCCGCTTCCGAGCCGTTGGCCTCGGGGCCGCCGGCGCAGAAGGTGCACTTGTCCATCTTGCCGCGCAGGCCGAAGGTGCCGTTGGTCGGGAACTGCGGCGCGCCGAACGGGCAGGCGTACGAGCAGTAGCCGCAGCCGATGCACACGTCCTTGTCGTGCAGCACCACGCCCTCGTCGGTGCGGTAGAAGCAGTCGACCGGGCACACCGCCATGCAGGGCGCGTCGGAGCAGTGCATGCACGCCACGGAGATGCTCTTCTCGCCGGGCACGCCGTCGTTGAGCGTGACCACGCGGCGGCGGTTCACGCCCCAGGGCACTTCATTCTCGGCCTTGCAGGCGGTGGCGCAGCTGTTGCACTCGATGCAACGCTCGGCGTCGCACAAAAACTTCATTCGGGCCATGTCAGGTCCTCAATGTCTGGTCTCTTGATGCCGGGAAACTCAGGCGCGCTCGATCTGGCAGAGCGTCGTCTTGGTCTCCTGCATCATGGTCACGCTGTCGTAGCCGTAGGTCGTTGCGGTGTTGACGGCCTCGCCGCGCACGATGGGCATCGCGCCCTGCGGGTAGTGCGCCGCCATGTCGATGCCGCCCCAGCGCCCGGAGAAGTGGAAGGGCAGGAACACCGTCTCGGCGTTCACGCGCTCCGTCACCAGCGCCTTGACCTTGATGCCCTTGAAGCCCGGCACCGCCTCCATCGGCGGCGTCTTCACCCACACGTACTCGCCGTTGCGGATGCCGCGGTCGTTGGCGGCCTTGGGGTTGAGCTCGACGAACATCTCCTGCTGCAGCTCGGCCAGGTACGGGTTGGAGCGCGTCTCCTCGCCGCCGCCCTCGTACTCGACCAGGCGGCCGCTGGTCATGATCAGCGGGTAGCGCTGGCCGATGTCCTTGTTCTTCTCCTGCACGCTCTTGTAGAGCGTGGGCAGGCGCCAGAACGCCTTCTTGTCGTCGTGCGTCGGGTACTTGGCGATCAGGTCCGGACGGTTCGAGTAGATCGGCTCGCGGTGCTGCGGGATCGGGTCCGGGAAGTTCCAGACCACGGCGCGCGCCTTGGCGTTGCCGAAGGGGTGGCAGCCGTGGTTCTTCATGACCACGCGCTGGATGCCGCCGGAGAGGTCGGTCTTCCAGTTCTTGCCCTCGGCCGCCTTCTGCTCGGCCTCGGTCAGCTCGCCCCACCAGCCCAGCTTCTTGAGCAGCACGTGGTCGAACTCGGGGTAGCCGGTGGTGATGTCGGCGCCCTTCGAGTGCGAGCCGTCCTCGGCCAGCAGGCTCGTGCCCTCGCGCTCCACGCCGAAGTTGGCGCGGAAGTTGCCGCCGCCGTCCATGACGTGCTTGCTCGTGTCATAGAGGTTGGGCGAGCCCGGGTGCTTGAGCTCGGGCGTGCCGTAGCAGGGCCAGGGCAGGCCGAAGTAGTCGCCGTCGAGGCTGTAGCCGGATTCCTTGTCGATGCCGCCCTTGGCGCGCAGCGTCTTCACGTCGAAGACGTGCATGTTGCGCATGTGGGCCTTCAGCCGCTCGGGGCTCTGGCCGGTGTAGCCGATGGTCCACAGCGCCTTGTTGATCTCGCGCAGCACCGACTCGGTCTCGATCTCGGCCATGCCGCCCTTGCCCGGGACCATCTTGTAGCCCTGGACGAACTCCTTGCCGAAGCCGAGCTTGTCGGCCATCTGCGCCATGATCATGTGGTCGGTGCGGCTCTCCCACAGCGGCTCGATGACCTTCTCGCGCCACTGGATGGAGCGGTTCGACGCGGTGCAGGAGCCGCTGGTCTCGAACTGCGTGCACGCGGGCAGCAGGTACACGGCGCGGTTGGGGTTGGCGTCCTCGGCCTGGCCGGGCATGGCCGCCATGGCCGCGGTGGCGCTGGGGAAGGGATCGATCACGACCAGCAGGTCGAGCTTGTCCATCGCCTTCTTCATCTCCAGGCCGCGGGTCTGGGAGTTCGGGGCATGGCCCCAGAACAGCAGGCCGCGCAGGTTGGAGTCCTGGTCGATGAGCTCGTTCTTCTCCAGCACGCCGTCGATCCAGCGCGACACGGTCATGCCGGGCTTGGTCATCATGCCCGGGGCATAGCGCTTCTTGAGGTCCTCGAAGTCCAGGCCCCAGACCTTGGCGAAGTGCTTCCACGAGCCTTCGGCCAGGCCGTAGTAGCCGGGCAGCGAGTCGGGGTTGGGGCCGACGTCGGTGGCGCCCTGCACGTTGTCGTGGCCACGGAAGATGTTGGTGCCGCCGCCGCTCTTGCCCACGTTGCCCAGCGAGAGCTGCAGCAGGCACGAGGCGCGCACGATGGCGTTGCCGATGCTGTGCTGGGTCTGGCCCATGCACCACACGATGGTGCCGGGGCGGTTCTCGGCCAGGATCTTGGCGACCTTGAAGGTGGTCTCGCCGTTGACGCCGCAGACCTCCTCGACCTTGTCGGGCGTCCACTTCAAGAGGACTTCCTCGCGCACCTTGTCCATGCCCCAGACGCGGTCGGCGAGGTACTGCTTGTCCTCCCAGCCGTTCTTGAAGATGTGGTGCATCACGCCGAACAGGAACGCGATGTCGGTGCCGGAGCGGATGCGCACGTACTCGTCGGCCCGGGCCGCGGTGCGGGTGAAGCGCGGGTCCACCACGATGACCTTGCAACCGTTCTCCTTGGCATGCAGCAGGTGCAGCATCGACACCGGGTGCGCTTCCGCCGCGTTGGAGCCGATGTAGATCGCCGCCTTGGCGTTCTGCATGTCGTTGTAGGAGTTCGTCATCGCGCCGTAGCCCCACGTGTTCGCGACGCCGGCGACGGTGGTGGAGTGGCAGATGCGGGCCTGGTGGTCGCAGTTGTTGCTGCCCCACAGGCTCATCCACTTGCGCAGCAGGTAGGCCTGCTCGTTGTTGTGCTTGGAGGAGCCGACCACGAAGATCGAGTCCGGGCCGCTTTGCTTGCGCAGCTCCAGCATCTTCGCGCTGATCTCGTTGAGGGCCTGGTCCCAGCCGATGCGCTGGTACTTGCCGTCCACGAGCTTCATCGGGTACTTCAGCCGGTACTCGCCGTGGCCGTGCTCGCGCAGCGCCGCACCCTTGGCGCAGTGGGCGCCGAGGTTGATGGGCGAGTCGAACACCGGCTCCTGGCGCACCCACACGCCGTTCTCGACGACGGCGTCCACGGCGCAGCCCACCGAGCAGTGGCCGCACACGGTGCGCTTGACTTCCACCTTGCGGCTGCCGTCGGCCGCGGCGGCAGTGGGCTTGTCGGCGGCCTGCGCGCGCTGCACCAGGCTGAGCTGCGAGGCGGCGATGCCCACGCCCACGCCCAGGCCCGAGCGGCGCAGGAAGGCGCGGCGGTCCAGCGTGCCGATGGCGCGGCGGTTGAAGGTGTCGATGCCGCGGGTCAGGCTGGAAACCAGCCCGGCGGACGGGGTGCCGGCGGCGGCGGCCGGCGCAGCGCTCTTGCGCGTGAGCAACATGGGAAGTCCTCGTCGTGAGGTCCGCGAATTGCCGCCGCCCGTGGGCCCCGGGCCGGGCTCAAGGCTCGGCCCGAAGCGGGCTTTCGGCGTTGCGGAACCTGGTGTTTCCGCGTCTTAGATGCGCGTGGTCTGGTAGTAGCGCAGCACGTGCGGCGTGACCTGGTAGCCGTCGCCCTTGGACGGCTCGGCCGCGGGCTGCGGCGTGGCGGCCACGGGCGCCGGGGCGCTCTGGCCCTTGTGCAGCACGACCGCGGCGGCGGCCAGCGCGCCGGCGGTGCCGGCGCCTGCCAGCGCACGGCGGCGCGACAGTTTGGATGGGGACTCGCTCATGACTTCTCCTCGGCGGGGTCTCGTTCCGGGCGCGGCCGGCAGCGCAAGGCCTGGGCCGTCTGGTGGGGTGTGGGCGCCTTGCGGACATTCACGCAAGGCGCGGCAGGATACGGGGGCTGTGCAGGGCCCGGCATACCGCGCCGGACCCGCGCCGCGACCTATTGCACGGCCCGTACCAATTGATGCGGGGCAAGGCAAGCCCTTGCGCATCAAGCACTTGCGGCAGGTCAAGATGACGGCCGCATGACAAGCGCGACAGCCTGTCGCGACAGGCCACGACAACTTGTCGCGATGGCCGGCGTGACGCGCCGGGACGGGGCGCGGCGGGCCGCTTCCTACAATCGACGCGCCGCCGCCCGGCCCTCCCGGCACGGCCCGCCCCCTCCTCCTTCCTTGCTGCTGCCCACCGTGACGCCTGACGCCCCTTCTCCCACCCCCGCCGAGCGCTGGCCGCTGGCCAGCGTGCTGGTGGTGGACGACGAGGAAGGCATGCGCAACTTCCTGACCAAGACGCTGGCCGCGCGCTGCGGCCAAGTGCTGGCCGCAGGCAGCGCCGAGGAGGCGGCCGCGCTGTGCGCGCAGCACCGGTTCGATTTGCTGATCCTGGACATCGCGCTGCCGGGCAAGAGCGGGCTGGAGCTGCTGCGCGAGCTGCGCGACCAGGGCCATTCCGGCGAGGTCATCCTCATCACCGCCTTCGCCGACCTGGACACGGCGATTGAAGCCCTGCGTGCCGGCGCGTCGGACTTCATCCTCAAGCCGTTTCGCATCGCGCAGATCCTCAACGCCATGGCGCAGTGCCTGGAGCGCTCGCGGCTGGCTCGCGAGAATTTCATATTGCGCCGCACCCTGTCGGAGCGGCGGCCCGCCTCGCCGCTGGACGGCTTCATCGGCGGCTCCGCGGCCATGGCCGAGCTGCAGCACGCGCTGCGCCGCGCCGCGGCCGTGCCCAGCACGGTGCTGCTGTCGGGCGAGTCCGGCACCGGCAAGGAGCTGGCGGCGCTGGCGCTGCACGCGCGCAGCCCGCGCGCAGCCGGCCCCTTCGTGCCGGTGAACTGCGCCACGCTGTCGCCCGAGCTGATCGACAGCGAGCTCTTCGGCCACGCGCGCGGCGCCTTCACCGGCGCGGCCAAGGCGCGCGACGGCCTCTTCTATTACGCGCAGGGCGGCACCCTGTTCCTCGACGAGATCGGCGAGCTGCCGCTGGCGCAGCAGGCCGCGCTGCTGCGGGTGCTGGAGGAGCGGCGCATCCGCCCCGTGGGCAGCGAGCAGCAGATCCCCATCGACGTGCGCATCGTCGCCGCCACCAACCGCGCGCTGGCCGAGGAAGCGCGCGCCGGGCGCTTCCGCAAGGACCTGTACTACCGGCTGCAGGTCATGGAGATCACGCTGCCGCCGCTGCGCGCGCACAAGGAGGACTTGCCGGCGCTGGTGTCGCACTTCATCGCCACGCTGGCGCCGCAGCTGGGGCTCGACCCGATCAGCGTCAGCGACGACCAGATGGCCTACCTGCTGCAGTACGACTGGCCGGGCAACGTGCGCGAGCTGCGCAACCTGGTCGAGCGCTCGCTGATCCTGGGCGCGCTCAACGTGCAGGCGCTCTACCCCGGGCTGGAGCCCGCGCCGCAGCCGCGCGCCGCGGCGGTTGAGCCGGCAAGCGCGGCCGCGGCGACCGACCTGCAGACGCTGGAGAAGCGCCACATCCTGTCGGTGCTGGAGAGCGTGGGCGGCGACAAGACGCGCGCCGCGGCGCTGCTGGGCATCTCGCGGCGCACGCTGGAGCGGCGCTGCGCGGAGTGGCAGTCCGGCGGCGGCGCGCCGTCCGCCTGAGCCGATGCGCCGCCCCGGCTCCATCCGCCGCCAGCTGCTGACCCTGGCGCTGCTGCCCGCGGGCGTGGCGCTGCCGCTGCTGGGCGTGGCGCTGGCGCTGGGCGGCGGCGGCGCGCTGGACGTGCTGCTCAAGACCAAGGTGCGCGCCGACCTGGCCGTGGCGCACGGCTACTTCGAGCGCGTGCGCGCCGAGATGGGCGCCAGCGCCGCGGCGCTGGCCGACTCGCAGGCGCTGCAGTCGGCCCTGGCGCGCAGCGCCTCGCCGGCCGAGCTCAGCGCGCTGCTGCAGCGCTTCAAGGCGCGCGAGCGGCTCGATTTCGTCAACCTGCGCGACGCCGACGGGCGGCTGCTGGTGACCGACTTCAGCGCCGCGCCCGTGGACAGCCACGCCGGCTGGTTCGAGGGCCCGCAGGCGCGCTCGGCCGTGGAGGTGCTGGCGCCGCAGGATTTCGCGCTGCTCGCCCCGGCGCTGCAGTCGCGCGTGACGGTACCGCTGCTGCCCACGCCGCATGCCGCGCCCACCACGCGCGCCACCGAGGACCGCGCCCTGGTGCTGGTGGCGCGCGCCCCGGTGCCCGGCGCCGCCGGCCGGCCCCAGGCCTACCTGCAGGCCGGGCTGCTGCTCAACCGCAACCTGGACTTCATCGACCACCTCAACGGCATCGTCTATCCCGAGGGCACATTGCCCTTCGGCAGCCGCGGCACGGCCACGCTGTTCCTGGACGACCTGCGCATCACGACCAACGTGCGGCTCTTCGACGCCGAAGGCGCGCGCCGCGCCATCGGCACGCGCGTGTCGCAGCAGGTGCGCGAGGCGGTGCTGGGCCGCGGCGGCACCTGGCTGGACCGCGCCTTCGTGGTGGACGACTGGTACGTCTCGGCCTACGAGCCGCTCACCGACGGCAGCGGCCGGCGCGTGGGCATGCTCTACGTCGGCTTCCTGGAGCGGCCCTTCACGCTGCTGAAGTACGGCGTGCTGGCGGGCATCGGCGTGCTGTCCTTCGCCGTGATGGGCCTGGCGGCGTGGCTGTCGCTGCGCCGGGCGCGCGCGCTGTACCAGCCCCTGGAGCGCATGACGCACACCATGGACGAGGTGCGATCCGGGCGCCGCGCGCGCGTCGGCCCCATTCAAGGCAGCGCCGAGCTCGACGCCCTGGGCGCGCACCTCGATCAGCTGCTCGACACCGAGGAGGCGCAGACGCGCGCGCTGCGCGCCGCCAACGCCGAGCTCGACGCCAAGGTGGAAGCGCGCACGCAGGAACTGCGCGCCGCGCAGCAGCAGCTCCTGCGCAGCGAGAAGATGGCCGCCATCGGCCAGCTCACGGCCAGCATCGCGCACGAGGTCAACAACCCCATTGCCGTGCTGCAGGGCAACCTGGACCTGATGCGCGAGCTGCTGGGCGAGCACGTCGATAGCGTGCGCGACGAGCTGAAGCTGGCCGACGAGCAGGTTGAGCGCATGCGGCTGATCGTGGCGCAGCTGCTGCAGTTCTCGCGCCCGACCGAGTACGCCGGCTACGTGCAGGCGGTGGACCCGGCGCAGGCGCTGCAGGACTGCCTGCGGCTGGTCGGCCCGCAGCTCGCGCGCAGCGGCGTGCGGGTGTCGAAGAACTTCACCCACACCCGCACCGCTGCCATCAACCGCCAGGAGTTGCAGCAGGTGCTGGTGAACCTGCTGCTCAACGCGCTGCAGGCGATGTCCCAGGGCGGCGAGCTGGGGCTCTCGACCCGCGACGAGCGCGGCGGCGTGCTCATCGCCGTCACGGACAGCGGCCCCGGGCTGGCGCCGGAGGTGCTGTGCGACCTCTTCAAACCCTTCATGACCACCAAGCACGACGGCACGGGTTTAGGACTGTGGATCAGCCACGGACTGATCGAGCGCTATGGCGGGGCGCTGCGGGCAAGGAACCGGGAGGATGGGGTCAGCGGGGCGATGTTCGAGGTTTGGGTGCCGGGGGAAACCAATGCCTGAAGCTTGATTCCTTAAATCCATAAGCCGAAGGCCGGCACACCGCACCGAATACCCTCGTCATTCCCGCGAAGGCGGGAACCCAGGCGGTCCCCAAGCAGCCGGAGGCTGATCAGTCGGAATGCCGTGGTCTGAAAGAACGCATGAAACGGCGGCGTTCGCCACCCTGCAGCCCGAAGAAACAGACATCGTCATGCCCGCGCACGCGGGCATCCATTTTCGTGCCGGCCGGCAGGCCGGCTTTCAGTGCGCGGCAGTATCCAGCGGCGATTTGAAACGTCGCGTCAGCTCAATGCCGATGACGCGAATATCATCAACATTAGGGAATTGAGGCGAAATCGTTTCCCAATAATCCTGCAACGCTTGCACCAGGTTTCAAGGCTTCAACGCGCCATCAAATCCAGTACGCAAACAGCCAGCAGCATTGATTCCCGTCCCGCGCCCAAAATCAATTCATCGTCAGGCCGGCGCCGTTTGAATGGGCATACCCGAAAAATCCGCCATCCTGTCGGACGGCCAAAAATGGATACCCGCGTACGCGGGCATGACGACTACTTTTCTCTGAAATATTTCCATTTGCACGGCAGGCGCCGTGCGCCCGCCGATTCCGCCCCTCGATACTTCAGGGCGAAGGGAATTTCATTGCCAGCGGAGTGGAAGCGATATCACTTCATCCCATAAAACACGTAATCCGCCTGGTACGACACCATCTGCTCCGCCCCCGCGCGGCGGGCGTCGCAGGGCGCGCTGGGCGCCACGCCGCCCATGGTGTTGACGCGCTGGATGTAGCTCACGCCCTTCATGGCGCCCTCGCCCATCGCCGGGGCCGCCTCCACCAGCTGCAGCGGGATGCTGCCGGCCGCCGCCGGCGCCACCGCCAGTTGCTTGCCCGTGACCTTCGAGCCGTCGGCCGCCTCCCAGACCGGGCCGCCGTAGTACTTGCCGATGGCCTTCATGTCCTTGTCGTAGAGCGTGGCCATCGGCGCCACGAAGGTCCAGGCATAGCTGCCGGCCTGGTCGGCCTTCTCGCGGCAGGCGTACTTGATCTCGCCCTTGCCTACCGTCCACAGCTTCATGGCGTGCCCGGCAGGGACCTGCACCGGCGCGGGCAGCGCGGCGTTGTCCACGTTGGCGAGCACCGGGCCGGCGGCCGCGGTGGCGACGAGCAGGCAGGACAGGGCGAAGTGGCGGGCAATGGCGGTCATGGCGTGGCTCCTGGGACAGAGGTTGCGCGGGTGCGTCACGTGCGGCGGCGCTTCGGCCGCCGGCACGCCCCTCCATACGCAGCCGCTCACCGCCTGGATGCACGCCCCGCGTCGCGCCCTCACCTCGGCCCGTAGAACACGTAGTCCGCCTCGTACGCCACCGCCATCTCCCGCCCGGCGCGCCGGGCGTCGCAGCGCTCGGCCGGCGCCGCGCCGCCGCGGGTGTTCAGGCGCTGGATGTAGCTCACGCCGCGCATCATCCCGCGCCCGCTGGCGCCGGCGGCGCGCAGCAGCTGCAGCGGCAGCTGCCCTTCGCCGGCCGGTGCCGGGGCCACGGCCAGCGAGCGGCCAATGACGCGCGAGCCGTCCACCGACTTCCAAGTCGGCCCCTCGAAGGACCAGCCGATCTCGCGCCGGTACAGGTCGTAGAGCCGCGCCACCGGCGTGCCCGGCACCCAGGCGAAGCCGCCCGCGGCCGTGGCCTGCTTGCGGCAGGCCCAGCGCACCTCGCCCTGGGCCAGCGACCACAGCCGCAGGTCGTGCCCCGGCGGCACCCGCACCGAGGCGGGCAGCGCGGCGTTGTCGATGGTGGCGCCGGCGGCGGCGCACAGGCCGGCCAGGCCGGCGGCAGCGAGAAGGGCTGAGCGGAACGAGGGCACGGCGTGTCTCCCGGGCAATGTCCGGCAGCGGACACCGCCGGCAGCCGCCCCGGGCAGGACTTGCGCCCACGGGCTCGGCCCTCCACCGCGGTGCGGTGGGTCCGCGATCCCCAATCCGACCCCGGGAAAACACCACCAGTGCGGCTGCGTAGTTTCCACAAGCCCCCATGCATGGGGGGCCGGATACTCCAGTCCTCTATAGGACTAGATCAATCCACGCATGAGCCGCCCGCACGGCGTACAGGCCGAACCCGGACAAAGCCGCTATGCCGCGCTGGCCGCGGCGCTGCGCACGCGCATCGTGGCCGGCGACTGGCCGCCGGGCACGGCGCTGCCGGCGGAGCAGCAGCTGGCCGCCGAGCAAGGCGTGGCGCTGGGCACGATGCGCCGCGCGCTGGAGTTGCTCACCGGCCAGGGCTTCATCGAGCGCGTCCACGGCCGCGGCACCTTCGTGAAGCCGGGCCTGAGCGGCGCCTCGCCGCTGCGCTTCTTCCGCTTCGGCGACGGCGCCGCGGCGCCGGCCTCACGCATCCTGGCGCGCGACACGCTGCCCGTGCCGGCCGGTGCCGCGCAGCAGCTCGGCATCGCGCCCGGCACCCCGGCGCTGCGGCTGCACCGGCTGCGGCTGCTGGCGCAGCAGCCCCGGCTGTTCGAGGAGATCTGGCTGCCGCTGCCGCTCTTCTCCACGCTGGCGAGCGGCGACCCGGCCGATTGGGGCGACCTGCTCTACCCGCTCTTCGCCAGCCGCTGCGGCGTGCACGTGCACCGCGCGCAGGACGTCATCGGCTTCTGCACCCTGGACGGCGCGCCCGCGCAAGCCCTGGCCCTGCCCCCCGGGCACCCCTGCGCCCGCGTGCAGCGCCAGGCCTTCGACTTGGCCGGGCGCTGCATCGAGGCGCGCACCACGCTGGGCGACGCCCACGCCTTTCACTACACCGTCTCCATCACCTGAAGGACCGCCCATGACTTCCGACGGCCTCCTGACTCGCCGGCGCCTGCTGGCGTCCTCCGCGCTGCTGGCCGCGCCGGCCCTGGCGCGCGCCGCGCCCGCGGCCGAGCCCATTGCCGGCGGCAAGCCGATCACGCTGGTCGTGAGCTACCCGCCCGGCGGTGGCGCCGACGTGATGGCGCGCCTGGTCGGCCCGCGCCTGGCGCAGGCGCTGGGCCAGCCGGTGGTGGTCGAGAACAAGCCCGGCGCCAGCGGCACGCTCGCGGCGCAGCAGGTGGCGCGCGCCGCGCCCGACGGCACCACGCTGCTGCTCGACGCCTCCAGCTACGCCGTCAACCCGGCGCTCTTCGACGGCAAGCTGCCGTACGACCCGGCCACGGCCTTCGCGCCGCTGGCGGTGCTGGCCACCTTCCCGAACGTGCTGGTGTGCACGCCGGGCTTCGAGGCGCAGTCGGTGGCCGACGTCATCCGCCTGGCCCGCGCCAGGCCCGGCCGCCTCGCCTACGCCTCCTCGGGCAACGGTTCCGCGCAACACCTGGCCGGCGCGCTGTTCGAGCAGCGGGCGCAGGTCGAGCTGACGCACGTGCCCTACCGCGGCGGCGGCCCGGCCATGACCGACGTGATGGGCGGCCAGGTGCCCCTCTTCTTCGCCAACGTGGCCTCGGCGCTGGGACACATCCAGTCCAAGCGGCTGCGCCCGCTGGCCGTGACCTCGAAGCTGCGCACGCGCTCCCTGCCCGACATTCCGACGCTGGAGGAGTCCGGGCTCCAGGGCTACGAGGTGCTGGAGTGGAACCCGGTGCTCGCCCCCGCCGCCACGCCGGCCGCGGTGCGCGCGAAGCTCGCCGCGGCGCTGCGCGGCGCCATGGCCGACCCCGAGGTGCTGGGCCGCATCCGCGCCCTGGGCGGCGAGGTGTTCGGTGGCGACGAGAAGGCGGCCGCCGCCTTCCTGCAGCAGCAGCAGGCGCTGTGGGGCCGGGTGGTGCGCGAGCGCCGCATCTCGCGGGATTGACGCGGTGAGCGAAGCCCTCTCCCCCACGCCCGGCATGCCCGGCGCGACCGGCTGGGACTGCCACGTCCACGTCTTCGACGCCGCCGCGCCGGTGCAGCCCGGCCACTACCGGCCCGCGCACCGGCCGCTGGCCGACATCGAGGCGCTGGCCGGCGCCCACGGCGTGCGCCACCTGGTGCTGGTGCAGCCCAGCGTCTACGGCTGCGACAACGGCGTGATGCTGCGCGCGCTGCGCGAGGCATCCGGCCGGCACCGCGGCGTGGCGGTGGTCGAGGCCGATGTCGGCGACGCGGCGCTGGACGAGCTGCATGCCGCCGGCGTGCGCGGCATCCGCTTCAACCTGGTGTCGCCCGTGGGCCACCAGGGTGACGCCGGCGACGCGCTGCGCGCGCTGGCGCCGCGGCTGCGCGTGCGCGGCTGGCACGTGCAGTGGTACGCCCGAGCCGCTGACCTGGCGCGGCTGGCCGTGCTGCAGGACGAGGCCGGCGTGCCCTTCGTGCTGGACCACCTCGCCGGCCTGCACGCCGCGCTGCCCGCGACCGACCCGGCCTGGCGCGCGGCGGCCGCGCTGGCCGCGGGCGGGGCCTGGATCAAGCTCTCGGGCTGGTACCGGCTGCAGGCCGTGGCGCCCTACGCGGCGCTGGAGCCCGCCATCGCGCGTGCCGCCGAGCTCTTCGGCACGCGCACGCTGTGGGGCTCGGACTGGCCGCACACCAGCTTTTCCCCGGAGGCCCTGCCGGCCTACGAATCGACCCTGGCGCCCGTGCGCCGGGCGCTGGGCGACGCCGCTGCGGCGCGCCTCCTGCGGGACCACGCGCCCGCGCGCTACATGCAGGACTGCTTGCCATGAACAACGACCTTTCCCTGACCCGCCGCCGCTGGCTGGCCCTGTCCGGCGCCGCCGGCACGGCCGCGCTGTGGCCCGGACTCGCCGCCGCGCAGGCCTGGCCGAGCAAGGCGATCCGCTTCGTCGTGCCCTTCGCGCCGGGCGGCAGCTCGGAGATCGTGGCGCGCTCCAGCGCCGTGGAGATGAGCCGGCTGCTGGGCCAGTCGGTGTTCGTGGACAACAAGCCCGGCGCTGCGGGCAACGTCGCCATGGGCGAGGTCGCCCGCGCGGACGACCAGCACACGCTCATCCTCGGCCACATCGGCACGCTGGCCGTGAACCCCTACATCTTCCCGAAGCTGCCTTACGACCCGACCAGGGACTTCAAGCCCGTGAGCCTGCTGGCCAAGGTGCCCAGCCTGTACGTGGTGCACCCGGACCTGCCGGTGAAGAACCTCAAGGAGCTCATCGCGCTGGCCAAGAGCAAGCCGGGCCGCCTGAACTACGGCAGCGCCGGCAACGGCAGCGCCGGCCACCTGGCCATGGAGTACCTCAAGATGGCCAGTGACAGCTTCATGCTGCACGTGCCCTACCGCGGCACCGGCCCGATGCTCACCGACCTGATGGCGGGCCGGCTCGACGCCGCGTCGGTGGGCGCGCCGGCGATCCTGCAGTTCATCAAGGCCGGCAAGCTGCGCTGCATCGCCACCGGCACCGCGCAGCGCATCCCGCAGCTGCCCGACGTGCCCACCGTGGCCGAGCAGGGTTTCCCGGGCTTCGAGATGACGCAGTGGTACGGCCTGCTGGCGCCGGCGAACCTGTCCCAGGCGGCGGTGGAGCGGCTGGCCCCGGCCGCGGCGGCCTCCGTCAAGACGGCCACGGCGCAGGAGCATTTCAAGACCGAGGCCGCCCTCAGCGTGGGCAGCACCCCGGCCGAGTTCGCCGCCTTCATCGCCGCGGAGCAGAAGCGCTGGAAGCCGGTGATCGAGCGGGCGAAGATCAAGCCGGACTGAGCCGGCGCTTTCGCGAGGCTGAACGATTTGCGTCATGCCCGCGCAGGCGCATTGCTGTCCGGGGAAAGTGGAAAGCGATCAGCATCCCGACAGCACGGGCATGGCGCCTACTGCTTCGTCATTCCGGCGAAAGCCGGAATCCACGAATGCCGGGGTGCCTCGCTGGCCGGCGCCGGCACGTGCCCACGTCAGCCGTTCCGCCGCCACGGTGCGCGTGGATTCCGGCTTTCGCCGGAATGACGGATCAGGGTGCGAAGCGTCGTGGCTGCCGGGATGCCATGGGTCGAAGTTCCCCGGACCGCAGTGCGCGAAGGCGGCGTGGCTCAATCCATCGAAATCCCCACCCGCTTGCCCAGCGCCGCGTAGGCCGCCGTCTCGGCCTGCACCTTGGCGGCGAAGGCGGCGGCGTCGGAGAACTGCGGCTCCAGGCCGGCCGCCAGCAGCTTCTCCTTCACTTCGGGCAGCACCAGCACGGCGGCCAGCTCGCGTGCGAGCGCCTGCTGCACCGCCGCGGGCGTGGCGCCGGGCGCGGCCACGCCGTACCAGGCCTCGAAAGTCGCCTTGGGGTATTTCAGCTCCGCCAGCGTGGGCACGTCGGGCAGCAGGCTGGAGCGGGCCGAGTCCACCACCGCCAGCGCGCGCAGCTTGCCCGCCTTGATGTGCGGCGCCGCCGAGGCGATGGTGTCGAAGGCCATGGCGATCTCGCCGCCCACCACCGCCAGCGCCGCCGCGGCGCTGCCCTTGTAGGGAATGGGCAGCAGCTTCACCCCCGCCTCGGCCGAGAAGCGCTCGCCGGCCAGGTGCGGCGCCGAGCCCGGGCCGAAGGTCGGATAGGTCACCTCGCCCGGCTTCGCCTTTGCCAGCGCGATCAGCTCGGCCAGCGACTTCACCGGCGTGGCCGGCCCGGCCACCAGCACCAGCGGCGCGCGCGCCACCATGGCCACCAGCGCCAGGTCCTTCTTCGGGTCGTAGGGCAGCTGGCTCTTGAGCGCCGGCACCACGCTGTAGGTGCTCGAGCCGGACAGCAGCAGCACGTGGCCGTCGCCCGGCGCCTTGGCCACGGCGTCGGCGCCGATGAGCGTGCTGGCGCCGGGCTTGTTGTCGATCACCACCGGCTGGCCCAGCCGCGCGTGCAGCCGCTCTCCCAGGGCACGCGCCACCACGTCGGTGGCGCCCCCGGGCGGGAACGGCACCACCAGCCGGATCGGCTTCGAGGGCCAGGACTGCGCCCGCGCGGGCAGCGCGCCCAGCACGCCGAGCGCGAAGGCACCCGGCAGGCCCAGGCTCAGGGCACGGCGCGCGCGGGAGAAGGAGTCGTCGTGGGACATGGGAAGGCAGGCTTGACCAGGGACAATTCCCGGATTGTCGGCTCTGCCAGGGCCCTGCCTCGCCGCCACGGCGGCCCGCCCGGCGCCCGGCCCGCACCGCCACGCCGCCGCGTCGTGTGAAAATACGTAACCTCAAGTTACACACTTCCTGAAGTCCGAGGCGGCGCGCCCTGCCGCCTTCGGCCCGGCGCGACGATGAACAAGGTTTACTTCCTGGTGCTGCCGCAGGCGCACCTGCTCGACCTGGCGGGCCCGCTGCAGGTCATGGGCACGCTGGCCGAGCTGGGCATCGCGGGCGTGGACATCGAGTGCATCGGACCCGAGCCGCGCCTGCGCAGCTTCCAGGGCGTCGTGCTGGAACGCATTGCGCCCCTGCCCGCGCGGCTGGACGCGCAGGACGTGGTGTTCGTCATCGGCGCCAAGCTCAGCCCCGAGGCCATGGCCGCACCGGCCTGGCAGGCCGCTGCGGCGTGGCTGCGCGAGCGGGCCGCGCCGCCGCACCCGCTGCCCACGGTGGCGGGCGTGTGCACCGGCGCCTTCCTGCTGGGCGACGCCGGGCTGCTCGACGGCCGCGCCTGCACCACGCACCACGAGTTCGTGGCGCAGCTGCGCCGCCGCCATCCGGCGGCGCAGGTGCTGGAGAACCGGCTGTGCGTGCAGGACGGCCGGCTCTGGACCTCGGCCGGCGTGGCCGCGGGCATCGACCTGGCGCTGAGGCTGATCGCGCAGCACTTCGGCGACCACGTCGCGCTGCGCGTGGCGCGCGAGAACGTGGTGCCGCTGCGCCGCTTCAGCGGCGACCCGGCGCTGAGCCCGCGCTTTCGCTGGCGCGAGCACGGCAACCCGCTCGTCCACGCCATGCAGGACGAGATCGCCAACGACCTCTCCCGCCCCTGGACCGGCGAGGCGCTGGCGCGCAGGGCCGGCTTCAGCACCCGGCACCTGGCGCGGCTGTTCAAGACCGAGACCGGCGTGACCATGAAGCGCTACCAGACCGAGCTGCGCATGGACCTGGCGCGCCGGCTGGTCCAGGGCTCGGCGCTGTCGCTGGAGCACATCGCCGAGCGCTGCGGCTTCGGCAGCATGCAGGCCTTCCGCGCCACCTGGAACAAGTTCGAAGGCGAGCCGCCGTCACGCCGGCGCCGCTTGGCGGCGCGGGAAGACGGCGAGGACTGACGCGGCCGCGCCGCGGCGCCGGCTTTGACGGTCACGTAACAACCGCGCGGCGGCCCGGCCGAACAATCGCGGCGCTTTCGAGAACAACCGCACGCCGCCGCCATGTCCGCCTCCACCGACTTCGCCAGCCACGTCCAGTCGGGCGTCGCCGCGCGCCGCCATCCGCGCGCGCGCTTCGCCAGCACGGTGCACCTGCGCCTGCCCGGCGGTCGGCTGGTGGAGGCGCGCACCCAGGACATCAGCCTGGGCGGGCTGCAGCTGGTCGTGCCCGGCAGCATCGCGCCCGGCACGCCGTGCGACGTGCGGCTGCTCGTTCCCGCCATTCCTTTCGGCGTGCGCACCGTCACGGCGCAAGTCGAGGTCGTGAGCCTGGTGTTCAGCGGCAAGGCCGGCGGCTTCGTCATCGGGCTGCGCTTCACCTCGATCCCGGAGGCCTCGACCGCCGCCCTCCAGGCCTATCTGCAGGAGCGCAGCGCCCACAAGGCCTTCGGTGGCGGCAGCGGCGCGGCCGTCCGGCCGCCGGCCCCGGCGCTGCAGCCGGCGCAGCCCGCGGCCGAGCCCCCGTCCGGGGTCGAAACCGGGTCCGGCGACGAAAGCGTCAACGAGACCAGCCACGACAGCGGCCCCGGGACGGCGCCCGCGGCCCAGGCTGCCGCCTGAGCCGGGTGACGGCCCGCCGCGGTGGCCGGCGCGTCGTGCCAACCGGCCCGGAAGCCAACTGCGTCACGGACCACAAAACCTTGACGGGAAACTGAAAGTAACGGGCGGTATAAACACGCCCTCCTGGTTTCCTTTGGCCGGGTGCCGCGCGATGCGGTATCCAGCGGCCGCCCTCCCCTGCCGCCGACATGCCCGCCTCACGTCCCTTCACCGACGTCCGGAACTCGTCCAGCGAGTGCCGGGCGCATGAGCGTGGGCTGATCGCCAGCACGACCCACCTGCTGCTGCACGGGCACCGCATCGTCGAGGCGCGCACGCTGGACCTGAGCGCCGGCGGGCTGCGGGTGGTGGCGCCGGTCAACCTGCCGCTGTACCTGGTGTGCGGCGTGCGGCTGGTGGTGCCGGCCATCCCGAGCGGCGCGCACACCGTCATGGCGCGCACGCAGGTCATGAACATCGTGTTCAGCGGCAAGCAGAACGGCTTCGTGATGGGGCTGCGCTTCACCAGCATCCCGCGCCAGGCACTGGCGGCCATCGAGGCCTACCTGCACGAGAAGTTCACCTACACCAGCTACCTGGCGCGCCGGCGCCGCCCGGCCGGCGCGCCGCCTTCGGCCGCCGACGCCGTGCCGGCGCTGGCGGCGGCTACTCGATCAGGTCAAAGCCCTGTGTTTCCACCTGCATGAAGGCGGCCGTGAAGCTGGCCAGCGCGGCGTAGAGCCGCGCGCGCGGCTGCGCCAGCACGGCGTCGCACAGCTTCTCGACCCAGGGCTGCACGTGGGCGCGGAAAAAGCGGCGCTGCTGCTCCAGGTTGCACACGGCCACGTCGTCGCCGGCGATGAGGAAGCGCATGACCTCGAACACGCAGGCGACGTGGTCCTCGGTCTCGCCGCGCGCGGGGTCGCGCTCCAGGCCCAGGCGCGCCAGGTCGTCGCGCAGCGCCACCAGCGGGCGCTCGTTGAGGAAGCCCGCCACATGGTACGAGCCGTAGGGGAAGACCTCGGGCTTGCCCGTGCCCTCGAACAGCGCCGCGAACTCCTGCGCCGCGCCTTCGGCGCTGCTGGCGCGCATGGCCGCCACCAGCGCCTGCCACGGCGCCTCCAGGAAGCTGCCCGGCTGCGGTGCCTCGGTCACCGCGACGGCGAACTGCTTGAGCAGCGCCTCGTCCGGCGGCGCCCACCACAGCCGCGCCAGCAGCCCGTAAACCTCGGCCCGCGCCAGCTCCTCGGCGTCGTCCATGGTGGCCAGGCTCAGGGCCTGGAGGTCGTCTTGCTTGTTCACAGGTCCGTGATCCGCGTTTCGTTGGGATTGCTGTAGATGTCGATGACGCGGCAGTCGCCGCACATCCTCAGCCGCTGCAGCGCGTCGCCCTGGAACATCGGGTGGCCGGCGAGGCGGCCGAGCATGGCCTCCACCGCCTGCAGCGTGCCGAAGGGTTTCCCGCAGCGGATGCAGCCGTAGGGCTGCGCCTCGTTCAACACGCGCGCCTGCTTGCGCGCCTTGCCCTCGTCGGCCAGCCACAGCCGCGGCTGCAGCGTGATGGCGTCTTCCGGGCAGGTGGTGGCGCACAGCCCGCACTGCACGCAGTTCTTCTCGATGAAGCGCAGCTGCGGCTTGTCGGGGTTGTCGGCCAGTGCCGCCGCCGGGCAGGCGCCCACGCAGCTCAGGCACAGCGTGCAGCGGCCGGTGTCCACCTCGATCGTGCCCAGCGGGCTGGCCGCGGGCAGCGCGATGGCTTCGGGCAGCGCCTGCGGCGCCTGCGCCAGCAGGTGCTCCAGCGCCAGCTCCAGCGTCGCGCGCTTGTCGCTTTGCGCCGCAAACGTCGCGGCCAAGCGCACGCCGGCCGCCGGCGGCGCGCTGCGCAGCGCGGCGTCGAGAGCGGCCAGGTCGCGCGCGTCGCGGGCTTCGAGCAGCTGCACGTGCAACCCGGCATAGCCCAGGCCCTGCAGCAGCGTGTTGGCGATCTCGGCCTGCTCGGCCAAAGCGGTGCGGTACTCGGGCGCCTCCTCGTCGGTGAGCAGCACGAACACCTGCGACGCGCCCTGCGCCTTGGCCGCGAGCCACAGCTCCAGCCCGACGCTGGCCGTGTGCCACAGCTCCACCGGCAGCACGCGCGCCGGCAGGCCGTGAATGCTGGCGTCGGTGCGCGCCGCGCGCCCCAGCTCGCCCAGCAGCTTCGAGCCCGCCCCCTGGCTGTGCAGCAGCAGCGCCGCGTCGCGCCCGCCCGCGCGGGCATAGGTGGTCAGCAGCGTGCGCAGCCGCTTGGCGGTGGTGGGCGCGTCCGGGTAGCTGTAGGCCAGCGCGCCGGTGGGGCAGACCGTGGTGCAGGCGCCGCAGCCCACGCACAGGTGCGGCTCGACGCGGATGCCGCCCGTGGTGCCCAGCTCGCTGGAGACGGCGCGCGCCGAGCAGATCTGCACGCAGGCGTCGCAGCCCACGCGCTCGTTGCGGCTGTGGGCGCAGAGCTTCTGCTTGTACTGGAAGAACTTGGGCTTCTCGAACTCGCCGGTGAGCTCGCGCAGCTTCAGCACGGCGTCGAACAGCTTGGCCGTGTCGGCGCCGGCGTGGAAATAGCCCTGCGGCAAGGCGTGCTGCGTGAAAGCCGGGCTGCTGCGCAGGTCCAGCACCAAATCAAAAGTGTCCGACAGGCTTTCCGGCTGGCGGCTGAAGTCGATCGCGCCGGCCACGGCGCAGGCCTTCACGCAGGCGCGGTGCGAGGTGCAGCGCGACAGGTCCACCTGGTAGTCGAAGCCGATGGCGCCTTCCGGGCACGCATCGACGCAGGCATTGCAGCGCGTGCACAGGTCCAGGTCGATCGGGTTGCCCGCCTCCCAGCGCACCTGGAACGCGCCGAGCCAGCCGCTGAGCTGCGTCACGCGCCCGGCGTGCACCAGGCGCTCGCGCGCCTGCGGCAGCGCGCTGCCCGGCTCGCTCAGCAGCAGGCTCACGTCGAGCTTGTCCGAGAGCATCGCCGCGGCGCGCTCGGCCGCCTCGCCCGCGCCGATGACCAGCAGCCGCCCAGCGCTGCGGTAGCTCACGGTGGGCACCGGGTCGGGGTCGGGCAGCTGCGCGGCGGCGATGAGCGCAGCCATCTTCGGCGTGGCCGCGCGCGCGTCCCTGGACCAGCCGCCGCTCTCGCGCAGGTTGACGAAGCGGATGGGCTGCTCGTCGGCAGGCAGCGCGCCCTCGGTCTGGGCATTGAGCTCCAGGAACAGCCGCTTCTCCTGGGTGCAGGCCACGAGCAGCTGCTCGCCGGCGGACGCGGCCGACTTGGCCGCGCGCTGGAACTGCACCGCCTCGTGGCGGCACAGCAGGTTGTGGACGGTCTGCAGCCCCTCAGCCTGCGGCAGGGCCCGGGCCAGGGCCGGGCCGTCCAGCGGCATGGTGCGGTTGCAGTTGCAGATCAGCGTCTTCATCGGGTGCGGTGGTGTTCAGCAAGGGCGGCTCGGCCGCCGGGTCGGGCCGTGCCGGCGCGGCGGCATCCGCGGCCGCGCCTGGAGGCGGCTCGGACGCGGCGGCAGCGTCGGCCGGCTCGGTCGCGGCGGGCGCGGCCGCCGCGGGGTCGTCGTTCGGTTTCTTGTCCTTGTCCTCTTCGTCGTCGAAGAGGCCCAGCATCTTCGACTGCGCCAGCTGGCGCAGCATCGAAGGCGGGATGGGGTCGGGCTTGCCGTAGTCGTCGATGTAGATGTCGAGACCATCCATCACGTTGAAGTGTGGATCGGAAAACAGCTTGCGCAGCGCGGCGTTCTTCACGTCCGGCGCCACGTCGCGCGCGACGAAGCGTGAGTAATCCGACTCCCGGCCGAGTTCGGCCACGTCGGCCAGCGTAGGCGGGGGTTCCGTATTCCGTTCGCCCTGAGGTATCGAAGGGTGAACGGCCCCTGCCGGAGCGCTGCCATCGCTGCCTGGCGGATTCGCACTTCGGTACCTCAGTGCGAACGGGTCAGGTGCGGCGCCGTCACCCGGGCGGCGCACCAGCCTGTCGGATTCGTCCTTCGATCCGGCCTCAGGCCGGACCCTGCCCTGAGGTATCGAAGGGTCAGGACGAACGGACTGATCTACAGCCGGCGCCGGCTCGGCCGGCTCCACGCCGCGCGCCACCTGCGTCTTGCGCCGCGACCAGCGCGAGAAGAAGCCGTCTTCGGCCATGCGCGTTACTCCTGCTGCGAAGGACGGAAAAAGGGTCCGGAAAGGTCCGGGTGATTCCGGGCAAGGGGCCCGAATGAAGGCGCGTGCGCCGGCTCAGCCGTGACCGCCGCCGCGCCCGCGGTCCTCGGGCCGCTGGAACGAGGCCGGGCGCTGGCGCTTCTTGGGCTCGGGGCGGTAGTGCTCGTCCACCCAGGCCTGCAGCCAGTCGCGCAGTTCGGCCGGCAGCGGCACGTTGTCCACGCGCTCCTGCGCGTCGAGCCAGCGGCCGGCCTCGTTGTAGGACACGCTTACGATCTCGGGCCGCGCCTTCGACGGGTCCTCGTCATCGACGCGCCACATCACGAACCACACCGGCGCGCCGGAGCTGAGGTTGAGGTAGTAGCCCTCGCACTCGTCCTTGAACAGCTCCAGCTCGAAGCCGGGAAAGAGGAAGCGCGCCGTCTTGCCGTCGTCGCGCAGCAGGCGCGGCTCCGGGCCGAAGGCGCCCTCGTCGGGCACGACCTCGGCGATGCGGTGCCGCCAGTCCTCCCAGCGGTTGGGCTGGTGCTCGCGCTCCATCAGGACCGCGACCCGGACCGACGGCCTGTCGCTCATGGCGCCCTCGCCTCAGCTGTTCTTCGAGATGGTGATGGTGGGGAACTTGCTGCTGAAGTCCTTGGCCTTGGCGGCGATCTTGATCGCCACTTGGCGCGCCACGGCCTTGTAGATGCCGGCGATCTCGCCGTCGGGGTCGTTCACCACCGTCGGGCGGCCGCTGTCGGCCTGCTCGCGGATGCCCATGGACAGCGGCAGCGCGCCCAGGTAGTCCACGTTGTACTCGGCGGCCATCTTCTTGCCCCCTTCGGCGCCGAAGATGTGCTCGGCATGGCCGCAGTTGGAGCACACGTGCACGGCCATGTTCTCCACCACGCCCAGGATGGGCACGCCCACCTTCTCGAACATCTTCAGGCCCTTGCGCGCGTCCAGCAGCGCGATGTCCTGCGGCGTGGTCACGATCACGGCGCCGGTCAGCGGCACTTTCTGGCTCAGCGTGAGCTGGATGTCGCCGGTGCCCGGGGGCATGTCCACGATCAGGTAGTCGAGGTCGGTCCAGTTGGTCTGGCGCAGCAGCTGCTCCAGCGCCTGCGTGGCCATCGGGCCGCGCCAGATCATGGGGTTGTCGGCATCGACCAGGAAGCCGATCGACATGACCTGCACGCCGTAGTTCTCCAGCGGCTCCATGGTCTGGCCGTCGGCGCTCTCGGGGCGGCCCTCGATGCCCATCATCATCGGCTGGCTGGGGCCGTAGATGTCGGCGTCCAGGATGCCCACGCGGGCCCCTTCCGCGGCCAGCGCCAGCGCCAGGTTCACGGTGGTGGTGCTCTTGCCCACGCCGCCCTTGCCGGAGGCCACGGCCACGATGTTCTTGACCTTGGGCAGCAGCTGCACGCCGCGCTGCACCGCGTGCGCCGTGATCTCGACGCTGAGGTTGGCACTGACGTTGTCCACGCCGGGCACCGTGCGCGCGGCATTGATCAGCGCGCGGCGCAGCGCCTGCAGCTGGCTCTTGGCCGGGTAGCCCAGCACCACGTCGAAGCTGACGTCGCCGTCTTCCACGCGCAGGTTCTTGAGCTGGCGGGTGGTGACGAAGTCACGGCCCGTGTTGGGGTCGGTGACGGTCTTGAGCGCGTCCAGCAGCGCGGCTTCGGTTACGGCCATGAAAGTGAGTCTCGGGCAGGGGGTTTTTGGAACGGCGCGCAGTCTAGCCCAGGGGGGGTGACCTTGACGGGCGGCCTAGAATCTGGATTTGCCACGCGCGCGAGCCAGAGACCCTGATGACACGCCCCCGCCAGCTCTTCGTCACCACCGCCCTGCCCTACGCCAACGGCGCCTTCCACATCGGCCACATCATGGAGTACATCCAGGCCGACATCTGGGTGCGCTATCAGCGCATGCGCGGCCAGCAGGTGCATTTCGTGGGCGCCGACGACGCCCACGGCGCGCCGATCATGATCGCCGCCGAGAAGGTCGGCAAAACCCCGCAGCAGTTCGTCGCCGAGATCGCCGCCGGGCGCAAGCAGTACCTCGACGGCTTCCACATCGCCTTCGACCACTGGCACTCCACCGACGCGCCGGAGAACCACGAGCTCGCGCAGGACATCTACCGCGCGCTGCGCCGCGAGGGCCTGATCGCCATCCGCAACATCGAGCAGTTCTTCGACCCCGTGAAGTCGATGTTCCTGCCCGACCGCTACATCAAGGGCGAGTGTCCGCGCTGCGCTGCCAAGGACCAGTACGGCGACTCCTGCGAGGTCTGCGGCGCGGTCTACGCCCCCACCGAGCTCAAGAACCCGTACTCCACGCTCACCGGCGCCACGCCGGTGATGAAAAGCTCCGAGCACCACTTCTTCCAGCTCTCCTCGCCGCGCTGCCTGGACTTCCTGCAGCAGTGGACGCAGGCCTCGGGACGGCTGCAACCCGAGGTGCTCAACAAGATCAAGGAATGGTTCGCGGCCGACGACGAGGGCCACGTGGGCCTGTCGGACTGGGACATCAGCCGCGACGCGCCCTACTTCGGCATCGAGATCCCCGACGCCCCGGGCAAGTATTTCTACGTCTGGCTCGACGCTCCTGTCGGCTACCTGGCCTCGCTCAAGGCCTGGTTCGACCGCGGCGGGCCGAAGGCGCGCTACGGCGAGGAGCGCAGCTTCGAGGAGTTCATGACCGACCCGGCGGTGGAGCAGTACCACTTCATCGGCAAGGACATCACGTACTTCCACACCCTGTTCTGGCCGGCGATGCTGCATTTCAGCGGCCGCAAGGTGCCGGACAACGTGTTCGTGCACGGCTTCATCACCGTCAGCGGCGAGAAGATGAGCAAGTCGCGCGGCACCGGCATCAGCCCGCTGAAGTACCTCGAGATCGGCATGAATGCCGAGTGGCTGCGCTACTACATCGCCGCCAAGCTCAACGCCAGGGTCGAGGACGTGGACTTCAACCCCGAGGACTTCGTCGCCCGGGTGAACTCCGACCTGGTGGGCAAGTACGTCAACATCGCCAGCCGCGCCGCGGGCTTCATCGCCAAGCGCTTCGACGGGCTGCTCAGCGCCGACCTGGGCGTCGAAGGCAGCGCGCTGCTGGAGGGCCTGCGCGCCGGCTGCGCCGACATCGAGCGCCTCTACGAGGAGCGCGAGTTCGGCAAGGCGGTGCGCGAGATCATGGCGCTGGCCGACCGCGTCAACGCCTACGTGGACCAGCACAAGCCCTGGGACCTGGCCAAGAAGCCCGAGATGGCCGCCGCGCTGCACGACGTGTGCAGCACCTGCATCGAGGCGTTCCGGCTGCTGACCATCTACCTCAAGCCCGTGCTGCCGGCGCTCGCCGCCCAGGTGGAAGAGTTCCTGCAGGTCGAGCCGCTGACCTTCGCCGACGCGCAGCGCGCCCTGGGCGCACACCGCATCGGTGCCTACAAGCACCTGATGCAGCGCGTCGATCCGAAGCTGCTGGACACGCTGTTCGAGCCGCCCGCGGCGGCCGCCGCGCCGGCCGCCGAGGACAAGCCCGAGCTGCCCGGCGGCGAGGCCATCGCGCCGACCATCGGCATCGAGGACTTCACCAAGATCGACCTGCGCATCGCCCGCATCGTCGAGGCGCGCCGGGTCGAGGGCAGCACCAAGCTGCTGCAGCTCACGCTGGACGTGGGCGAAGGCCGCACCCGTAACGTCTTCAGCGGCATCCAGTCGGCCTACGCGCCGGAGCAGCTGGTGGGCAAGCTCACCGTGATGGTCGCCAACCTGGCGCCGCGCAAGATGAAGTTCGGCGTGAGCGAGGGCATGGTGCTGGCGGCCAGCCATGGCGACGAGAAGGCGCAGCCCGGCATCCACATCCTGGAACCCTGGCCCGGCGCGCAGCCCGGCATGCGGGTGCGCTGACATGGCGCGGCGCGCTGCGACGAAACAGCCCAGCCTGCTCAACCAGGTCTCGGGCCCGTCGCGGCGGCGCCGCTTCATCGCCCTGCGGCACCACTGCGGACCTCCGGTGGCGCGCTCTCCCCGCGCCCGCCCGCCCAGCATCACGGAGGTCCCATGCCCGCCCTGCACCCGTTCAAGCCGCGCCTCTTCCAGGCCCTGCGCGGCTACTCCCGGCAGCAACTCGTCGCCGACCTCGGCGCCGGCCTGACCGTCGGCATCGTCGCCCTGCCCCTGGCCATGGCCTTTGCCATCGCCAGCGGGCTGAAGCCCGAGCAGGGCATCTTCACCGCCGTCATCGCCGGCTTCCTGATCGCGGCGCTGGGCGGCTCGAACGTGCAGATCGGCGGGCCGGCCGGCGCCTTCATCGTCATCGTCTACGGCATCCAGGCGCAGTACGGGCTGGCCAACCTGATCATCGCCACCATGCTCGCCGGCGTGCTGCTGTTCCTGCTGGGGCTGCTGCGGCTGGGTGCCCTGGTGCGCTACATCCCGGTGGGCATCGTCATCGGCTTCACCAACGGCATCGCGGTGCTGATCGGGCTGTCGCAGCTCAAGGATTTCCTGGGCCTGCGCATCGAGAAGATGCCGGCCGACTTCTTCGCCCAGCTCGCCACGCTCTGGGCGCACATCGGCACCATCAACCTCGCGGCGCTGGCCCTGGGCCTGGGCAGCCTGGCGCTGGTGGTGGTGTGGCCCAAGTCCTACGCCATGCCCGCCGCGCCGGTGGGGCTGGCGCAGAAGGCCAGGCGGCTGGCGGCGCAGGTGCCGGGCACCGTCATCGCCCTGGTGCTGGCAACGCTGACGGCGCGCATCGTCGGGCTGGACGTGGAGACCATCGGCTCTCGCTTCGGCGGCATTCCGCAGTCGCTGCCCGACTTCGCGCTGCCCGCCTTCGACTGGGCCGGCGCCAAGCAGCTGCTGATGCCGACGCTGACCATCGCGCTGCTGGGCGCCATCGAGTCGCTGCTGTGCGCGCGCGTGGCCGACAACATGAGCGACCTGCCGCGCCACGACCCCAACCAGGAGCTGATGGCGCAGGGCGTCGCCAACTTCGTGACGCCGCTCTTCGGCGGCATGCCCGCCACCGGCACCATCGCGCGCACCTCGACCAACGTGCGCTCCGGCGCGCGCACGCCCGTGGCCGGCATGGTGCATGCGATCACGCTGCTGGCCATCGTGCTGGTGGCGGCGCCCCTGGCGGTGCACGTGCCGCTGTCGGCGCTGGCCGGCATCCTGCTGTTCGTGGCCTGGAACATGGGCGAGTGGCACGAGTTCGCGCGGCTGCGCCAGTTCAAGCTGCCCTACCGCACGGTGGTGCTGGGCAGCTTCGTGCTCACGGTGGTGTTCGACCTGACCGTGGCGGTGGAGGCGGGCCTGCTGATGGCCTGCGTGTTCTTCATCCTGCGCATGAGCGACCTGTTCCGCATCGAGCCGCTGGCCGTGCCGCAGGCGCCGCCGGGGGTGCAGGTGATGCAGGTCTACGGCGCGCTGTTCTTCGGCGCCGTGGGCAAGCTGGAGCCGCTGCCGGCGCAGCTGCCGCCGGGCACGCGCGCGCTGGTGCTGGAGATGCACCGCCTGGTGTCGCTGGACACCACCGGCGTGGACGCGCTGCTGCAGCTGGCGCGCGCGCTGCGCCGCCGCGGCATCGCGCTGGTGCTGGCCGACCTCAACGAGCAGCCGCTGTCGCTGATGCAGCGCGCGGGGCTGGAGGAGATCCTGGGGCCGGACTGCATCGTGCCGACGCTGGAGCGGGCGCTTGGGCGCTATGCCGACGAAGAGGCCGACAGCCACCTGCCCTCGGCCGTGGCGCCGGCCTGAACCGGCGCCTCAGCCCTGCGCCACCCCGATCAGCTCCAGCGCCAGCCGGTTGAAGCCCGGCGCGCGCACCAGCGCGCCGGCCCCGGACAGCGCCTGGGCCTCCTCGTGCGCCGCCACGGCGTCGAGCTGGGCCTGCAGCGACTGCAGCGCCGTGGCCTGGGGCAGCAGCGCGGCGGCGCGCAGCGCGTCCTGCACGCCGTCCCTCAGGGCCTGCAGGTGCTCGGCGTCGCCCAGGCCTTCGGCCAGCTCGCAGGCGTTGGCCAGCACCTGGCGCAGCGCCGAAGACAGCGTGTCGGGCTCCAGCCGCAGCGCCGGCACGCGCTGCAGGCCCCGCGCCAGGCGCTCGCCGCGCTCGGCCTTGCTGCGCACGTCCAGCCACAGGCCGTGGCGCAGCACGCCCTGCCCGGCCAGCGCCAGCAGCGCGTCCACCGGGCCCCTGACCAGTTCGTACTCCAGCTCGCACAGCGGCGCCTCGGCGCCGCCGGCGCTCAGCAGCCCCTCGTCGAGCGCCAGCTCGATCACGGCGTCGGCCTGGTCCAGCGCCAGCACGGTGCGGCGCACGTCGGTCTCGAAGGTGCAGCGCAGCTCGCCTAGTGCCGCCTCCAGCGCGCGGCGCAGCGCGGCGCCGGCGGGCGTGCCGTCGTGGCGCGCGGGCTCCAGCCGCGGCTCGGCGGCCACGAGGTCGGTCAGCGCCACCTCGTGCTCCAGGCGCTGCATCACGCCGTCGCCGCGGCCCTTGAGGGTCTGCACCCAGACGGCACCTTCGCGGCGCAGGCGCAGCGCCATGCCGGCGGCGGCCAGGGCGCGGTCGGGCGTGTCGAAGTAGCGCGCCTGCAGCCGCAGCGCCCGGCCGCCCGCGCCGGCCACCTCGGCGCGCACGGCGGCGCGGGCCTCGGACGGGATCTGGAACTTCAGCTCGGTCTCGGTGCTGCTCATGGCGCGGTCCTCGCGGGAAAGGCGTCCGGGGAGGGATCGGTCAGGGCCGGTCGCCGGGCAGCTCGTCGGTGCTGCCGGCGGACTGCACCCGCCCGTCCTGGTCGAAGGTGACGTTGAAGATCTTTTCCTGCTGGCCGTCGAGCCAGCGCCAGCTCCAGACCTCGGTCTGGCTCAGCCGGTAGGGCACGCGCTTGGCCGGGCGGCCCAGCAGGTCGCGCACCTCCTGCTGCGTCATGCCCGGCTGCACCTGCTGCAGGTAGCGCGGCGACAGCACCTGGCGCAGCGCGCTCATGCGCCCGTCGGGGCCGATGGTGATGAGGTAGTTCTGCCGCCCGGCGGGCTGGCGCGAGTACTCCAGCGTGCGCGAGCCGTCGCCGTCCTCGCGCACACGCTCGGGCTCGCCGAACTCGCGGCGCACGTCGGCCTCGGTCGCCAGGCCCTCTTCGAGCTTTGCGATGCGCTGCCCGTCGCATCCCGCCAACAACCACCCGATCATCGCCAGCATCGCTGCCTTCATCCACCGCAAGTCGGGACTCCTCGAAAGTTAAAATGCAGGGTTCCCACCATTGTCCCGCCGCGCCATGCCTCTCTTCTGGAAGCCCTACAAGTCCGAATTCACCCAGTTCCTGGACGAGCTCAAGGCCAAGAACCCGCAGATGGAAGCGCAGCAGCGCGCCGGCCGCGCCCTGCTGTGGGACCGCCCGCAGGACCGCGAGGCCACCGCGCAGTGGCGCGAGGCGCGCGTGCCGCAGCAACCCTACGTCTACCAGAACAAGGGCAAGTGAGCCCGGCGGCGACGGCCGCCGCCAGCAGCACCATCGATGGCCGAACCCGCCTCCCTCCTGACCCCCGACGCCCCCGCCGCCGCGCCTGCCGCCGCGGCGCCCGGGCATCCGTCTCCCCACGTTCCCGACCTTCCCGACGCGCCGCCGCCTGACGGCGTGGACGCCGCCGGCGCCGCCGCCGCCGATGCCGCGGTGGCCTCGGCCGTGGCGCGCCTCTACGGCGAGCCGCTGTTCAAGTTGCCGCAGGACCTCTACATCCCGCCCGACGCGCTGGAGGTGGTGCTGGAGGCCTTCGAAGGCCCGCTGGACCTGCTGCTCTACCTGATCCGGCGCCAGAACTTCAACATCCTCGACATCCCGCTGGCCGAGGTCACGCGCCAGTACCTGGGCTACGTCGAGGAGATCCGCCGCCGCAACCTGGAGCTCGCCAGCGAGTATTTGCTCATGGCGGCGATGCTCATCGAGATCAAGAGCCGGCTGCTGCTGCCGCCGCCCAGGAGCGAGGACGGCAGCGAGCCCGAGGACCCGCGCGCCGAGCTCGTGCGCCGGCTGCTGGAATACGAGCAGATGAAGGCCGCGGCGGCGCGCATCGACGCGCTGCCCACGCTTGGGCGCGACTTCATGGCGGCGCAGGTGGCCATCGAGGAGGCGCTGGAGCGGCCGCTGCCGCAGGTGCGCCCGGAGGACCTGCGCGACGCCTGGCTGGCCATCGTGCGCCGCGCCAGGCTCAACCAGAGCCACACCATCACGCGCGAGCAGCTCTCGGTGCGCGAGCACATGAGCATCGTGCTGCGCCGGCTGCGCGAGCGGCGCTACCTGGAGTTCGAGGCGCTGTTCGACGTCAAGCGCGGCATGCCGGTGCTGGTGGTGACCTTCGTCGCCATGCTGGAGCTCGCGCGCGAGCGGCTGCTGGAGATCACGCAGGCCGAGGCCTTCGCGCCGATCTACGTGCGCCTGGCCGCGCCCAGGCCGGCCGGCGACACGGCCGACGGCGCGGCCGAGGCGCCGGACGCCGAATAGCGGCCGGGCGGCGTCCTGGCCAGGGGCCGCACCCGGGCCGGGGGTGCCTCGACACAGGGGCGCGCCCGGCTTGTCCTCCCCCCGATGGGCGACTTAAGCTCCCCTCGAACGGGGGGTAGCGGCACTGCGGCACGGTGGTGGACGCATACCCTTCCCGGGCCATGTCGAGCGATGTGGCGAGGGACGCCGACCGGCGGCGACTGGAGCCCGGGCCGTGGGGCAAGACCCGGCCGGGAGGGACTTGCCAATCATGCCCACTGCACCATCCGCATCCTGGGTGGCCGAATGCGCCGCCTGCCATCACAGCAACCCGGCGCGGGCCCATTTCTGCAGTGTCTGCGGCGCGCCGCTGCACTCGCCGGCCGCGGCGGCCGCCAAGGCCACGTCGCAGGCCGGCGCCGCGGCGCCGGAGACCGGCACCGGCGAGATGGCCGAGCCCAAGGGCTTCATGCTGCATTTCAACGACGACAACACCCTGGCCATCGCGCCGCGCTACACCGCGCGCGACCCCGGCGATGCCGAGCTGGACGCGCCGCCTGCCGCGGGCCATGGGTCCCGCGCCGGCATGGAGCAGGCCTCGCCCCCCCACGCCCGCCACGAAGCGCGCCCGGCCGCGGGCGCCACCGCCCCGCAGGCGCATGCCGAGTTCCATTTCAGCCTGCCCGGGCCGCAATCCCAGGGCGGCGCGCCGGCCGCGCTGCCCGTGCCGGCGGCGCGCGGCGGCAGCAGCACCTGGTCCACGGCCACCGTGGCCGGCGCCATGCTGGCGCTGACGGCGCTGGTGGGCTCGGGCGCCTACCTGCTCGGCCGCAGCAGCGCCAACGCGCCGGTGGCCATCGGTGGCGAGGCCGCGCAGCCGGCGCTGGCGACCGCCGCGGCGCTGGGCAGCGTGTCCGGCACGGGCGTGGTGCCGCTGGTGCCGCGGCTGCCGGTCACGGCCACGCCGCCCGCGGGCGACAGCCTGGCGCAGGCGCAGCAGGCGCTGGCGCTGGCCGATGCCGCCACCGGCCGCGGCGCGGTCGCGCCGCTGGCGCCGGCCCTGCAGCCGCGCACGCCGGCCCCGGCCCCGGCCGCGCCCGCGCAGCGGGCCGCCACGGCCACAGCCATCGCCCCGGCCGCGCCGGCGGCGCGCGCCCCGGGCTCCACGCCCTGCAACGCCACCGTGGCGGCCCTGGGGCTGTGCGAGCCCTGAGCCGCTGATCGATTCCGGACACAGAGATCACAACGGGAGGAAGCACTCATGCGCATCGTCCGCATCGCCGTCGCCCTGGCCTGCACCTGGGCCGCGCTGGCCGCCCAGGCGGCGGCCGTGGAATACAAGATCGTCACCGCCTCGGAGCGCGGCACCTACATCCAGATCGGCCGCGACCTGGCGCGCTTCGTCGCGCCGGAAGCCGATATCGCGCTGGAGGCGCTGCCCTCGGCCGGGTCGTCGGAGAACGTGATGCGGCTGCGCAGCGAGCCCGGCGTGAAGCTGGCGCTGGTGCAGTCCGACGTCTACCAAGCCTTCCTCGACAAGGCCACGGCCGGCAACCCCCAGGCCGCCGAGACCATCCGTCCGCTGCGCGTGGTCATGCCGCTCTACAACGAGGAGATCTACTTCATCACCCGCGCCGACTCGCCGCTGCAAAGCGTGCACGAGATCCGCGACGCCCGCATCAACGTCGGCCCGCTGCTCAGCGGCACGGCGCTGTCGGCCACCACGCTGTACAAGCAGATGTTCGGCAAGCCGCTGCCCGACGGCCAGGCCAGCTACCTCAGCAACGAGGACGCGCTGGTCAAGCTCACCGTGGACAAGAGCATCGACGTGGTCGTGGCCGTGGCCGGGCAGCCGGCCAAGCTGCTGGTGGACATGAAGCCCGAGGCGCGCCAGCTCATCCGGCTACTCAAGTTCGACGCCAGCCATCCCGCCAGCAAGGCCGCGCTGCAGACCTACTTCCCCTCCGTCATCAAGGCCAGCAACTACCCCAACCTGCTGCCCGAGGACGTGCCCGGCGTGGCCGTGAAGGCCTTCCTCGTCACTTACAACTTCGCGCCCTCGGCCACCAGCAGCTTCTATCTCAACCGCTTCGCGCGCTCGCTGTGCCGCAACTTCCCCACGCTGCAGGCCGAGGGGCATCCGAAGTGGAAGGAGGTCACGCTGGCGCTGCCGCCGCTGGGCAAGGGCTGGAGCTACTACGCGCCCATGGCGCGCGAGATGAGCGCCTGCATGGGCGAGCAGCAGCAGGCCGCCGCGCCCCGCCCCGTCACGCCGGTGAACGCGCAGTGCGCGCAGCAGGACCGCATCCTGGGGCTGTGCAAGTAGCGCCGGCCGGCCGCCTGGACCTCCGGTGAAGCAGTGAAAAGGCCGCCCCTTCGGGCGGCCTTCGTCCTTGCGGCTTGAGCCGGTTTCAGCGCTGGTTGAGCTTGAAGCCGATCATGGCGCGCAGCTTGTTGGGCAGCACCGGCTTGATGAGCAGGTGGAAGTCGTGCGTGTCGGCCTCCTTCTCGTGGCCGCTGAGGCTGCTGCCGGTGATGACGATGGCCGGCAGCCGCTCGCTGGGCCAGCGCCGGCGGATGGCGTCCAGCGCCTCCAGCCCGGTGCGCGCCTCGGGCAGCCGGTAGTCCACGATCAGCAGGTCCGGGCGCGGCGGCGCGACACTGGCGGCCCAGGCCTCGGCCGTGCCCACGCTGTCGAAGTCGAGCACGTCGGCGCCCCAGGCCTTGAGCAGCACGGTGAGGCCCTCGCGCACCGCGGGCTCGTCCTCCACCACCACCACCAGCCGGCCCTGCAGGCTCAGGCCCAGCGGCATCTTCGGGCTGACCTCCACCGGCGTGGCCGTGGGCGCGGGCACCACGCCGGGATCGACCTCCAGGCTGAAGACGGTGCCGTGGCCCACGCGCGAGCGCACCGTCAGCGGCGCGCCCATCAGGTCGGCCAGCCGCTTGACGATGGCCAGGCCCAGCCCCAGGCCCTTGCGCTGGTGCGGCTCCAGCGGGCGCTGGCTGCTGTGCACCTGGAAGAACTCGTCGAAGATGCGCGGCAGGCTCTGCTCGCTGATGCCGATGCCGCTGTCCCAGACCTGCAGCAGCAGCCGGTTGCCGCGGCGGCGGCAGCTCACCAGCACGCCGCCGTCCTCGGTGTAGCGGATGGCGTTGCTCACCAGGTTGCGCAGGATGCGCTCCAGCACCACCGGGTCGGCATGCAGCACGTGCTGCTCGCCGCGGAAGGTCAGCGCCAGGCCCTTCTCGAAGGCGGTGGGCTCGAAGTGCAGGCGCAGCCGCGCGAACACCTCGCGCAGCCGCACCGGCGCGGGCTTGACCTCCACGCCGCCGGTGTCGATGCGGGTGATGTCGAGCAGCTCGCCGAAGAGGCCCTCCAGCGCATCCACGCTCTCGTTGATGCTGTTGACCAGCGCGGCCACGTCGGGGTCGTGGCAGCGCTGGCGCAGCGTCTCGGCAAAGAGCCCCATGGCGTGCAGCGGCTGGCGCAGGTCGTGGCTGGCGGCGGCGAAGAACTGCGTCTTGGCGCGGCTGGCGGCCTCGGCGGCGCGGCGCGCGTCCTCGGCGGCGGCCTTTTCCACGCGCAGCTGCGCGGCGAGCTGGTCGGTGCGCAGCTTGAGCTCGATGGCCTGCGCCAGCGCGCTGCGGTAGGTGCGGGCCATGAGCCACACCGCGCCGAACAGGATGCACATGATCAACGCCAGCTGCAGCCGGAACGGGTGGCCCATGTCCGTGGCCACGCGCGCCACGGTGGGCAGCAGCACCAGGCACAGGAAGGCCACGAACAGCCGCGGCTGCCCGGCGAGCATCTGCACCGAGCCGACGCAGTAGCTGTAGATGATCAGCAGCAGCGCCACCTGGTGCGGCGGCGAGGTGGGAATCCAGAACATCCATGCCGCCAGGCCCCAGCAGCTGCCCAGCAGCAGCGCCAGCACGCGCCAGCTCTGGCGCCAGGCCAGCAGCGTCGCGTCGTCGGCGTCGGGCTGGCGCAGGAAGCGCAGGTAGTGCGCCAGCCGCGTGCTCCACAGCACCGCCATGACGGCGACCCAGCCGTAGAGCCGCAGCGGCTCGGCCACGCCGCTGAAGAAGCTCACCACCAGCACCACGCCCACCAGGTTGCCTGCCAGCGTGGCCGGCGTCTGGGTGTAGAGCGCGCGCGCGTGCTCCAGTTGCCGCGCCTGCGGCGAGGGCGCGGTGGCGGCGGCGGCAGGCGGCGCCGCGGCAAGGGCGCGCGTGGGCAGCACGGTGCTCACCAGCGCGGCCTGCTCAGTAGCGCGTAGGCGGCGTGGTGGCCGCGGCGCTCTGCTGCATGCGGCTCACGGCCAGCACGGCCTGCGTGCGCGTGCTCACGTCGAGCACGCGCAGCACCGCCGCCACGTGGTCCTTGACGGTTTCCACCGACAGGTTGAGCTCGCGCGCGATGAGCTTGTTGGGCAGGCCCTGCAGCAGCTTGCCCAGCACCTCGTTCTGCCGCGGCGTGAGGCCGGCGACGTTGGGCACGGCGGGCAGCCCGCCGGAGGTCCCCGGCGCGCCGGCCGACGGCTGCAGCCGCGGCTGCAGCAGCGGCGCGGGCTCATGCGCGGCCGGCGCCGGGCCGCCCAGGCCCGCGGACACCGGCGGCACGAAGATGCCGCCCGACATCACCAGGCGCAGCGCCTCGAACAGCAGCTCGTTGGAGGCGCGCTTGGGCACGAAGCCCATGGCGCCCAGGTCGATGGCGCGCAGCACGTCGGCGGCGCGGTCGGTGCCCGACACCACCACCACCGGCAACGCCGGGTGGTCGCGGCGCATCTCGGTCAGCACCTCGAAGCCGTCGGCGTCGCCGAGCTGCAGGTCCAGCAGCATCAGGTCGTAATCGGCATCCTCGGACAGCCGCTGCCGCAACTCGCGCGCGCTGGCCGCGGTGGTCACGCTCACGTCGCTGCCGAGCCCCTTGATGACGCCCTGCAAGGCCGAAAGGATCAACGGATGGTCATCCACGAGCAGCACTTTCATCACCGGTCTCCGCAGCAAGAACAAGCCACAGCGTAGCGCTGCGTTGCGAGAGTAACAGTCACAACCGGTTACCGGCAGTGCCTGGGCTATCGTGGCGGCTTGCCCTTGTTGAGGTTGCCCGACGATGTATCGACCGCCGCTGCCCGCCGTCCTCCCCCTTCCTGTCGGGAGCCCGTGATGGCGGCGGTGGAACATGCCGCGAGCTCCGGCGGCTGGCTGCTGTCGAGCCTGGTGTACCTGGGCGCGGCGGTGGTGGCGGTGCCGCTGGCGCGGCGCCTGGGGCTGGGCTCGATCCTAGGCTACCTGGGCGCGGGCATCGCCGTCGGGCCCTGGGGGCTGGACGTGGCCGGCGACGCGCAGGCGATCCTGCACTTCTCCGAGTTCGGTGTGGTGCTGATGCTGTTCCTGGTCGGCTTGGAGCTGGAGCCGCGGCGGCTGTGGGCGCTGCGCCGACCGATCTTCGGCTGGGGCAGCGTGCAGCTGGTGGGCTCGGCGGCGCTGATCGCCGCGGCGGCCATGCTGCTGGCCGGCGTGCCCGGACGCATGGCGCTCATTGCCGCGCTGGGGCTGGCGCTGTCGTCCACCGCCATCGGGCTGACCGAGCTGGCCGAGCGCAACCTCAAGGACACCGCCGCAGGCCAGGGCGTGCTGGGCGTGGCGCTGCTGCAGGACATCGCCGCCATCCCGATCCTGGCACTGATCCCGCTGCTGGCCGGCACGCCGCACCAGGAGGTGCATGCCGAGGGCTGGGCCGGCTGGCCCGCGGCGCTGCGCGCGGCGCTCGTCATCGCCGGCGTGGTGCTGGGCGGGCGGCTGCTGCTGCGCCCGCTGCTGCGCTGGACCGCGCGCAGCCGCACGCCGGAGGTGTTCACCGCCGCGTCGCTGCTGCTGGTGGTGGCCACCGCGGCGCTGATGCAGGCCGCGGGGCTGTCGATGGCGCTGGGCGCCTTCCTCGCCGGCGTGCTGCTGGCCGACAGCGAGTACCGGCGCCAGCTCGAGACCGACCTGGAGCCCTTCAAGGGGCTGCTGCTGGGCCTGTTCTTCATGGCCGTGGGCATGGGCGTGGACTTCGCCGTGGTGATGGCGCGCCCGCTGGCGCTGGCCGCGGTGGTGCTGGCCTTCGTGGCGCTCAAGGCGCTGCTGCTCACCGCCATGACGCTGCCGATGCGGCTGCCGCCGGCCGAGCGCCCGGTGTTCGTGCTGCTGCTGGCGCAGGGCGGCGAGTTCGGCTTCGTGGTGTTCCAGGCCGCGGCGCAGCGCGGGGTGATGGACGCGGGCACGGCCTCGCTGCTGGTGGCGGCGGTGGCGCTGTCGATGGCGCTGACGCCGCTGCTGCTCAAGGCCAGCGACCGCTGGCTGTGCCCGCGCCTGGCGCGAGGGCGCGACACCGCGGCGCTGCCGCAGCTCGAGGAACCGCAGCAGGCGCCGGTGATCATCGCGGGCTTCGGCCGCTACGGCCAGGTGGTGGGCCGGCTGCTGGCGGCGCAGGGCCTCTCGGCCACGGTGCTGGAGCATGACGCCGACCAGGTCGAGACGGTGCGGCGCTTCGGCTGGCGCGTGTTCTTCGGCGACGCGACGCGGCTGGACCTGCTGCGCACCGCCGGCGCGGCCCAGGCGCGCGTGATCGTGGTGGCCATCGACGACGTGGCGCAGAGCCTGGCGGTGGTGGACCTGGTGCGTCAGAACTTCCCGCAGTTGCAGGTCGTTGCCCGTGCACGCAACGTCACCCACTACTACGGGCTGCGCGCCCGCGGCGTGACGCTCATCGAGCGCGAGACCTTCGACGCCGCGCTCGCGAGCGCGCGCAGCGTGCTGGAGCTCATGGGCTACGACCCGGCCCACGCCGGCGAGCAGGCCCGGCGCTTTCGCGAGCACAGCATCGAGCTGCTGGAGCAGATGGCGCCGCACTTCGGCGACGAGCAGCGCCTCATCGCCATGGCGCGCCAGGGCCGCGAGCAGCTGGAGGCGCTGTGGGCACGCGAGCGCGCCGAGCGCGCCGAGGCCGCGGCGGCGGCGCTCAAGCCAGCGCGTCCCACACCAGCTTCACCCCCGTGAGCAGCATCCCGATCGAGAACAGCGCGTAGAACACGCGCTGCGAGATGCGCCGCACCACGTGCACGCCCAGCCACACGCCCACGGGCGCCAGCGGCATGAGCACCAGCGAGGTGGCCAGGTTGCGCAGGTCGATCAGGCCGAGCCAGGCGTAGGGAATCCACTTCGAGGCGTTGACCGCGGCGAAGAACACCGCCGCAGTGGCCGTGAACTGCACGGGCGTGAGGCGCAGCGGCAGCAGGTAGAAGGCCACCGGCGGCCCGCCCGCGTGCGCCACGAAGCTGGTGAAGCCCGAGGTCAGGCCGAGCACGAAGCCCAGCCAGCGCGGTGGCGGCGGCGCGTCGGCGCGCGGCGGGAAGAACCAGCGGATGGCCAGGAACGCCAGCGTAATGGCACCCACCAGCCCGGCCACCACCTTGGCCGACAGCAGGTTGAACAGCAGCGTGCCCAGCACCGTGCCGAGCAGCCCCGCGGGCAGCAGCAGCCGGATCAGGCTGCGGTCGAACTCGCGCAGGAACACCGCCAGCCCCAGCGCGTCCATCACCGCCAGCAGCGGCAGCATGATCGCCGCGGCCTGCGGCACCGGCACGGCCAGCGCCATCAGCGGCACCGCCAACGCGCCGAAGCCCGCGCCGAAGCCACTCTTGGCCAGGCCCATGAGCAGCACCGCCGGCACCGCCACGGCGTAGAAGGCCGGGTCGTCGATCACCGGGGGCAGCGGCGGCATGGCGAGTCCGGTTCGATGGCCCCAAAGGCGGGGCGAACGCCGCGGCGACAATGCGCGCCGCGGCGTGGAGGCTGAAACGACATGGGGAAACTTCCGGACTGGTGGGGCGCATTGTCCACGGCGCAACTGGCCATCGAGATCGTGGCGACGCTGGCCTTCGCGCTGTCCGGCCTGGTCGAGGCCGCGCGCAAGCGGCTCGACGTGGTGGGCATGTGCGTGGTGGCCGGGCTCACGGCGTTTGGCGGCGGCACGCTGCGCGACGTGCTGCTGGACCGCCGGCCCTTCTTCTGGGTGCAGCACGCGGGCTGGGTCTGGGTGCTGCTGGCGCTGGCCGTGGGCGCGATGTTCTTCATGCGCGCGCACCACCTGCGCCCCACCGAGCGCGCCATGCTGTGGCCCGACGCGCTGGGGCTGGGCCTGTTCGCCGCCAGCGGCACGCAGATCGCGCTGCAGGCGCAGGTGCCCGCCCTCATCGCCGTGGTCATGGGCGTGATGACGGCCACCTTCGGCGGCGTGCTGCGCGACATCGTGTGCAACCAGATCCCGGCCGCCTTCAGCGACCACCGCCCCTATGCCGTGCTGGCCTTCGCCGGCGGCTGGGCGGTGGTGGCGGTGCAGGCCACGGGCGGCACCGACGAGGCCGCGCTGGCCGCCGGCGCGATCACGGCCAGCAGCCTGCGGCTGCTGGCGCTGCAGCGCGACTGGCGCGTGCCGGCCTGGCGCAGCGACGACGACGGCCCGGCCTGACTGCGAAGCCTGCGGCCCGGCCCGGGGCATGCGCGGGCGCGACAATCGCGGGATGTTCCAACCTTCCCAACACGACGTGCGCCGCTTCTTCTGCGAGGTCTGGCGCAAGCACCGCGAAGGCAGCGTGCTCACCCCGATGGAAGCCGTGGCCGCGCCCTGGGTGGCCGAGCACCCGGAGTACCACGCCGAGCTCGGCGACGTGGACGCGGCGCTGGCCGCCGACTACAAGGTCGAGGACGGGCGCGTGAACCCCTTCCTGCACCTGTCCATGCACCTGTCCATCACCGAGCAGGTCGCCATCGACCAGCCCAGCGGCATCAAGCAGGCTTTCGGGCTGCTCGCGGCCAAGCTGGGCTCGGCCCACGAGGCGCACCACGAGATGATGGAATGCCTGGGCGAAATGATCTGGGCCTCGCAGCGCTCCGGGCTGCCGCCGGACGGGCAGGCTTACCTGGAGTGCGTGCGCAAGAGGGCGACGACGCGCTGAAAGCCAGGCCGAAGACCCTGTTTGCTGCATTGCAGCAAAAAATGCCGGTCGCGGCACGGCGACCGGCGTGCGCCGGGCTGGTCAGCTGTTGACGGCCACCGCCGAGGCCACCAGCGCCGGCTTCGGGCCGAAGCGCTTGAGCACCGACTGCTCGATGCCCGCGGCGTCCAGGCCGACCAGGGACAGCAGCCTGGCCGGGTCGCCATGCTCGATGAACCGGTCGGGCAGGCCCAGCGCCAGAACCGGCGTGTCCAGCCCCGCGGCCTGCAACGCCTCCATCACGGCCGCGCCGGCGCCGCCCATCACGCACCCCTCCTCCACCGTCACGAGAGCGTCGTGGGTGCATGCCAGCTCGGCCACGAGCGCGGCATCCAGCGGCTTGACGAAGCGCATGTTCGCCACCGTGGCGTCGAGCTTCTCGGCGGCTTCGAGCGCCGGGTACAGCAGCGTGCCGAAGGCCAGGATGGCGATGCGCTGGCCGCGGCGGCGCACCTCGCCCCGGCCCCACTCCCACTGCGCGAAGCCCGGCTGCACGGCGCGGCCCACGCCGGCGCCGCGCGGGTAACGCACGGCCACGGGGTGGTCCTGCGCGAAGGCGGTGGACAGCGCGGTGCGGCACTCGTCCTCGTCGGCAGGCGCCAGCAGGCTGACGTTGGGAATGCAGCGCAGGTAGGCGATGTCGTAGGCGCCGGCGTGCGTGGCGCCGTCGGCGCCCACCAGCCCGGCGCGGTCGAGCGCGAGCACCATCGGCAGCTTCTGCAGCGCCACGTCGTGGATGAGCTGGTCGTAGCCGCGCTGCAGGAAGGTGGAATAGATCGCCACCACCGGCTTCAATCCCTCGCAGGCCAGGCCGGCGGCGAAGGTCACGGCATGCTGCTCGGCGATGCCGACGTCGAAGTAGCGCGCAGGGAAGCGCTGGTGGAACTCGACCATGCCGGAGCCCTCGCGCATGGCCGGGGTGATGGCCACGAGCTTGGGATCGGCCTCGGCCATGTCGCACAGCCACTGGCCGAAGACCTGGGTGAAGGTCGGCTTCGGCGGCGTGGCCGGCTTGACCAGGCCCAGCGCCGGGTCGAACTTGCCGGGGCCGTGGTAAGCGATCGGGTCGGCCTCGGCGAGCTTGTAGCCATAGCCCTTCTTCGTGACCACGTGCAGGAACTGCGGGCCCTTCTTGTCGCGCAGGTTCTCCAGCGTGGGGATCAGCGCGTCGAGGTCGTGGCCGTCGATGGGGCCGACGTAGTTGAAGCCGAACTCCTCGAAGATCGTGCCGGGGATCACCATGCCCTTGGCATGCTCCTCCAGCCGGCGCGCGAGCTCCAGCAGCGGCGGCGCATTCTTGAGCACGCTCTTGGCGCCCTCGCGCGCCACGGCGTAGAACTTGCCGCTCATCAGCCGCGCCAGGTACTTGTTGAGCGCGCCCACGGGCGGGCTGATCGACATGTCGTTGTCGTTGAGCACCACCAGCATGTTGGCCGGCACGCCCGCGTGCGGCACGCCGGCGTTGTTCAGCGCCTCGAAGGCCATGCCCGCGGTCATGGCGCCGTCGCCGATGATGGCCACGGCATGGCGGTGCTCGCCCTTGAGCTGCGCGGCCAGCGCCATGCCCAGCGCCGCGGAGATCGAGGTGGAGCTGTGCGCGGTGCCGAAGGTGTCGTACTCGCTCTCGTCGCGGCGCGGGAAGCCGCTGATGCCGCCGAGCTGGCGCAGCGTGGCCATGGCCTCGCGCCGCCCGGTGAGGATCTTGTGCGGGTAGGTCTGGTGGCCCACGTCCCACACCAGGCGGTCGCGCGGGGTGTCGAACACGGCGTGCAGCGCGATGGTGAGCTCGACCGTGCCGAGGTTGCTGGACAGGTGCCCGCCGGTGCGGCTGACGCTCTGCAGCAGGAAGTCGCGCAACTCGTGCGCCAGCAGCTTGAGCTCCGCGCGCGAGAGGCGGCGCAGGTCGGCCGGGGCGTTGATGGTTTCGAGCAGGGGATGGGCGTTCATCGATGCGGAAGGGGGCTCAGCTGTCGCGGTCCACGACCTTGTCGGCCAGCGCCGCGAGCCGCGCGGTGTTGGCCAGTCCCGAGCGCGCCAGCGCCGCCTGGGCCTGGTCGCGCAGCTCGGCGGCATGGCGCCGGGCCGCGTCCAGGCCCAGCACCGAGACGTAGGTCGGCTTGTTGTCGTGCAGGTCCTTGCCGGCGGTCTTGCCCAGGGTGTGCGACTCCTGCGTCACGTCGAGGATGTCGTCCACCACCTGGAAGGCCAGGCCCAGCGCCGCGCCGTAGTCGGCCAGCGCCGCCAGCGCCGCGGGGGCTGCGTCGCCGCAGGCCGCGCCCATGAGCACGCTGACCTGCAGCAGCGCGCCGGTCTTGCGCCGGTGCATGTCGCGCAGGGCGGCCTCGTCGAGCGGGCGGCCCACGCTGGCCAGGTCGATGGCCTGGCCGCCGGCCATGCCGGCGTGGCCCGCGGCGCGCGCCAGCAGCGCGCACAGCCGCGCCTGCAGCGCCGGCTCGACGCTGCCGTCCTGCGGCGTGAGCACCTCGAAGGCCAGCGCCTGCATCGCGTCGCCGGCCAGCATGGCCTGGGCCTCGCCGTAGCGCACGTGCACCGTGGGCTTGCCGCGGCGCAGCACGTCGTTGTCCATGCAGGGCAGGTCGTCGTGCACCAGCGAGTAGGCGTGGATCAGCTCCACCGCCACGGCCGCGCGCAGCGCCGCGGCGCGCGCGCCGCCCACGGCCTCGCAGGCCGCCAGCACCAGCAGCGGGCGCAGCCGCTTGCCGCCGTCGAGCACGCCGTAGCGCATGGCCTCGCCCAGCCCCGCCGGGGCGTCCATGGGCACCCAGGCCTGCAGCGCGGACTCGACCTCGTCGAGCACCGACTGCACCCAGTCGTTCAATGTCACGGTGTCCTTCATGCGCCCGTCCAGGGCTTGAGCTGCCCGTCTTCGAGCAGCTTGACCTGCTCCTCCACGGCCTGCAGCCGGCCGCGGCACAGCGCCAGCAGCTCGGCGCCACGCTTGTAGCTGTCGAGCAGCCGGTCCAGCGGCAGCTGGCCGTCTTCCATGGCTTGCACCAGGCGCTCCAGCTCGGCCAGCGCGTCCTCGTAGCTGGCGGGCGCGGCGGATGTGTTGTCGGGGGCAGGCGGGCGCGGCATTTCGTAAAGCGAAAAAAGCGAGGGTTGATTGTAGTCAGGGCGCCTTGCGCAGCCCTGGCACGGGGCGTCCAACCCTGTCGCGAGAGCCAGCGCAAGCGCACCGGCCCGCATCGGGGCAAACGGACTGCCGAGTTTCGTGAAGGACTTTGCACCCCCTGGGCCCCCCCTCCCCCCCCCTGGCTACAATCCGCCCCTTGCCTTCCGCCCGGAAGGCATATTTCCATCCCACTCACAAGCCGTGAACTGGGCGGGTTGACATTGGTTTTTGGAGATCCTGGGGATCATGTCCGACCTGAGCATCAGCCTTGAAGCTCTTGAGCGCAGCCGCTCACAACTGTCCGTTTCCACCTACTTCGACGAGGCGTTGTTCCGCAATGAACAGCGATTGATCTTCCAGCCTGGCCCGCGCTACCTCGGGCACGAGCTGGCGGTGCCGGAGGTGGGCGACTTTTATGCGCTGCCGCAGGAAGGCGAAGGCCGGGCCCTGGTGCGCACGCCCAAGGGGCTGGAGCTGATCTCCAACGTCTGCCGCCACCGCCAGGCCGTGATGCTGCGCGGGCGCGGCAACACGAAGCAGTCGGTGGTGTGCCCGCTGCACCGCTGGACCTACGACCTGCACGGCCAGCTGCTGGGCGCGCCGCACTTCGCGAGCGACCCCTGCCTGAACCTCAACAACTACAAGGTCCGCACCTGGAACGGCCTGGTGTTCGAGGACAACGGCCGCGACATCGCCGCCGACCTCGCCGGCATGGGCCCGCGCGCGGCGCTGGACTTCAGCGGCTACGTGCTCGACAAGGTCCAGGTCCACGAGTGCAACTACAACTGGAAGACCTTCATCGAGGTCTACCTGGAGGACTACCACGTAGGGCCCTTCCACCCGGGCCTCAGCGGCTTCGTCACCTGCGACGACCTGCGCTGGGAATTCGCCCGCGAGTACTCGGTGCAGACCGTCGGCGTCAACGGCGCCCTGGGCAAGCCGGGTTCGGACGTCTACAGGAAGTGGCACGACCAGGTGCTGCAGTTCGGCCAGGGCCGCACGCCGCGCCAGGGCGCGATCTGGCTGACCTACTACCCGAACATCATGGTCGAGTGGTATCCGAACGTGCTGGTCGTCTCCACGCTGTTCCCGCAGGGCGTGCACAAGACGCTCAACCTTGTCGAGTTCTACTACCCCGAGGAGATCGCCGCCTTCGAGCGCGAATTCGTCGAGGCGCAGCAGGCCGCCTACATGGAGACCTGCATCGAGGACGACGAGATCGGCGAGCGCATGGACGCCGGCCGCCTGGCGCTGCTCAAGCGCGGCGACGACGAGGTCGGCCCCTACCAGAGCCCGATGGAAGACGGCATGCAGCACTTCCACGAGTGGTACCGCCGCGTCATGGGCGAGGCGCTCACCGCCCGGTGACACGCCCATGCACGAGCGCGTGACCGCGCGCGACACGGCCGGTGCGGCGCAAGCCGCCCGGCCTTTTTCGTTTCAGAAGGTGTACCGCTGATGGCCGCGCGCTGGCTGCTGCTGTTCCTGCCGCTGGCCGCGGCGGCGCTGCTGCTGTGGGCCGCGCCGCGCCTGGGCGGCTGGCGGCGCTGGCAGGCGCTGGAGCGGCGCGTGGCCGCCGTCGTCGCCGCGCGCTGCCGGCATCCGCGCGTGGTGGCGGCGGCGCAGGACATCTCCGCGCTGGGCTCGGCGACGCTGGTGGCGCTGCTGGGCCTGGTGGCCGCGCCGGCACTGTGGGCCGCCGGCGGCACCGATGCCGCGCTGGCCCTGGCGCTGGCCACCGCACTGCCCGGGCCGCTGGGCCGCTGGCTCAAGCACCGCACCGACCTGGTGCGGCCCGCGGCGGCGGTGAACAGCATCACCTTCGGCAGCTCGTTTCCGAGCAACCACACCCTCATGGCCAGCGCCTGGTGGCTCACGGCCGCGGCCATCACCGCGCCGCTGCTGCCCACCGACGCGCTGCGCACCGGCGCCTGGATGCTGGGCGTGCTGCTGCCGCTGGCCGTGGGCGCGGCGCGCGTGGCGCTGGGTGCGCACCACGTGGCCGACGTGGTGGCCGGCTGGCTCCTTGGTTTCGGGCTGGCGGCAGCCCTTTCGGTGCCCACCGTTTGAGGGTCTGGCACACCGCTTGCCTGGGCTGAGAATCCCCCTTTGGGAGGTACCTCACCCATGCAGGCGCTGTGCAACACGGTTCGCGACGATCACCAGACGATCCGCATCTACCTCGACAAGATCAACGGCCTCCGGCGCGAGCGCCCGATGCTGCGTTGTGCCGCGCTGCGCGAGCTGCTGGCCTTCGTGGCGGCGCGCGACGCGGCGCTGGCGGAGGTGCTGCCGCTGGCCGGCGCGCCCGAGCATGCCGCGCTGGCGCTGCAGGCGCGACGACGGGCCTGCCGCCACGCCCTGTTCCAGGGCCTGCGCATGGAGCCCGACAGCGCCGCCTGGTGGAGCTTCTTCGCCGACGGCCGGCGCCGCCTGCTTGCCGGCATGCGCTGGGAAGAGATGCTGCTGCGGCGCATGCCCCCGCCGCGCGACCCCGAGGCGCTGCTCGACGCCTACGTCGACCGCCGCGAGCGGCTGCTGCCCCATGCCCGCGCCCAGCTGCAGCGGCTGCAGGCGCGTCCGCAGGACGAGCTGCCGCTGGCCGCCTGACGCCTGACGCTTTCCCCTTCACCGCTTCACCGCTTCCTGCAGTTCCCGCACGCGGCCGCCTCCGGGCGGCCGCCGCATTTGCGGCGCCGACAATCGCGCGATGTCCGCGCCGCTGTTGATCCTTTGCGCCTCGCTGCTCTTTGCCACCATGGGGCTGTGCATCAAGCTGGCCTCGGCGCAGTACGCCACGCCCGAGATCGTGTTCTACCGGGGCCTGGTCGGCGCGGTCTTCATCGCCGTGCTGGCGCCGCTGCGCGGCGGCACGCTGCGCACGCGGCTGGTGCGCCAGCACGGCCAGCGCAGCCTCACCGGCGTGTGCGCGCTGACGCTGTGGTTCCACTCCCTGGCCGGGCTGCCGCTGGCCACGGCCATGACGCTGAACTACATGTCCTCGGTGTGGATGGCGGCCTTCCTGGTGGGCGCGGCGCTGCTGGGCCGCGGGCAGCGCGTGGACGCGCGGCTGGTGGCGGCCGTGCTGGCCGGCTTCGCCGGCGTGGTGCTGGTGCTGCGCCCGACCTTCAACCCGGACCAGCTCGGCTACGGCCTGGCCGGGCTGGCCTCGGGTCTGCTCGCCGCCTCGGCCTACCTGCAGGTGCAGGCGCTGGGCCAGGCCGGCGAGCCCGAGTACCGCATCGTCTTCTACTTCTCGCTGGGCGGCATGGCCGCCGGGGCGCTGGGCATGGCCTTCACGGGCATGCATGCGCACAGCGGGCGCGGCCTGGCGCTGCTGCTGGCCATCGGCGTGCTGGCCACGCTGGGCCAGATGCTCATGACGCGCGCCTACGCCATCGGCCGCACGCTCAGCAATGCCAGCCTGCAGTACAGCGGCATCGTGTTCTCCTTTGCGCTGGGCGCGCTGGTGTTCGGCGACCCGCTCACGCTGGGCGCGCTGGCGGGCATCGGGCTGATCGTCGCGGCGGGCCTGGCCGCCACCTGGCTGCGCAGCCGCGGCGTGGGGGCCTGACACGCCCACAATCGCAGTCCCCGCGACCCATTCACTCCCGCCATGCCCTACCGCACCCTGATCACCGTGGCCGAGCTGCAGGCGCTGCAGCGCGAAGGCGCCCCGCTGCTGCTGCTGGACTGCGGCTTCGACCTGGCCGACCCCGATGTCGGCGCGCGCGCCTACGCCGAGGGCCACCTGCCCGGCGCGCACTACCTGCACCTGGAGCGCGACCTCAGCGCCCCGGCCGCGCGCGACGCCGACGGCCGCTTCCCCGGCCGGCACCCGCTGCCCGCGCGCGAGGCGGCCGCGGCGCTGATGGCCTCGCTCGGCCTGCGCCCGGGCGTGCAGGCGGTGGCCTACGACGCGCAGGGCGGCATGTACGCCGCGCGTGCCTGGTGGCTGCTGCGCTGGCTGGGCCACGACGCGGTGGCGGTGCTCGACGGCGGGCGCCAGGCCTGGGTCGAGGCCGGCGGCGCGCTCGACACCGGCGCGCCCGCACGCGAGGCCGCCGCGCCCGCCTACGCCGCGGCGCCGTCCCCGGCCGCCACCATGCCCACGCTGCAGGCCGATGCGTTGCTCGCGCAACTGGGCCGGCTGCGCGTGCTGGACGCCCGCGCCCCCGAGCGCTACCGCGGCGACGTGGAGCCGCTCGACGCCGTGGCCGGCCACATCCCCGGCGCGCTGAACCGCTTCTTCAAGCTCAACCTGCGGCCCGACGGCCGCTTCAAGGCGCCCGATGAACTGCGCGCCGAGCTCGCGCCGCTGCTCGCCGGCACCGAAGCGGCCGCGGTGGTGCAGCAGTGCGGCTCGGGCGTGACGGCCTGTCACAACGTGCTGGCCTTCGAGCACGCCGGGCTGGGAACCACGGTGCTCTACCCCGGCTCATGGAGCGAGTGGTGCGCCGACCCATCCCGCCCCGTGGCGCGGGCTTGACGCGGCTCAAGACGCAACCCGTCGCCGGCGCGACACTCCTTACACCGCCCTTGCGGGCGCATTCACAAACCCGGCAGAAGGAGTTCCTCATGTACCAGCGCATCCTCGTCCCCACCGACGGTTCCGAGATCACCGCCAAGGCCGCGCGCCAGGCGATCGACCTGGCCAAGCTGTGCGGCGCGGAACTCGTCACCCTGAGCGCCAAGGAGCCCTTCCCCTACGGCGCCATCTCCGAGATGCAGCCCACGCCGCCGCAGGAGTTCTTCGACGCGCAGGAGCGCATCGCCAGCCAGCGCGTGCAGAGCGTGCTGCAGGCCGCGGCCGCCTCCGGCGTGCCGTGCAAGGCGCTCACCGTCGAGGCGCTGCACCCCTGGGAAGCCATCTGCGACCAGGCGAAGGAGCAGGGTTGCGACCTCATCGTCATGGCCTCTCACGGCCGCCGCGGCGTGGCCGCGCTGCTGCTGGGCAGCGAGACGCAGAAGGTGCTCACGCACGCCAGCATCCCGGTGCTGGTGGTGCGGTGATCGTGGACAGGGAGTAGTCGCCGGACGCCTCCTTTCCCGTTCGCCCTGAGGTATCGAAGGGCGAATCCGGGAGGCTGACATGCAGCCCGGAAACCGCTGACTGTCCGAACCGTTCGGACTGATGCTTCGATACCTCAGCACAGGGTGCGCTACGCGCATCGAAGGCCGAATCCGACAGGCTCTGACGCCCGCACACCGTGCGGGCCGTTCATCCTTCGATACCTCAGGACGAACGGAAAACAGACCGACTCGACTCGTGAAGTTGGGAAGTTGTGTCAGTGATGCAGCGCCCGCGTCGCCACCAGCACCACGCCCAGCCCCGCCGCCAGCCAGCCCAGCTGCGCCAGCGTGTCGCGCAGGCCCAGCCGGCGCTGCAGCTGCGGCAGCAGGTCCGCCACCGCGACGTAGATGAAACTGCTGGAAGCCACCACCAGCAGGTACGGGAACAGCGGCTTCCACGGCTCGACCACCAGGTAGCCCACCACGCCGCCCACCACCGCGGCCAGCCCCGACAGCGCGTTGTAGGCGAGCGCGCGCCGGCGCGAGAAGCCGGCGTTGAGCAGCACGATGTAGTCGCCCACCTCCTGCGGGATCTCGTGCACGATCACCGCCAGCGCCGTGGCGATGCCCAGCGAGGTGTCCGCCAGGAAGGCCGCGGCGATGATGATGCCGTCGCAAAAGTTGTGGATGCTGTCGCCCAGCAGCACGCTCCAGCCGCCCTTGCCGGCCTGCTCCGCGTCGAAGCCGTGATGGTGGTGGTGGTGCGGGTCGTCCCCTTCGTGGTGGTGGCCGTGGCGGTAGAGCTCGGCCTTCTCCAGCAGAAAGAAGAACAGCAACCCGCCCAGCAGTGTCAGGAACAGCCCGTGCGCGTCGTCCGAGTCCTCGAAGGCCTCGGGCAGCACGTTGAGCAGCGCCGTGCCCAGCAGCACGCCGGCCGACAGGCTCACCAGGTTCTTGACCAGCCGTCCCAGCACCGACAGCGTGAGCTGCGCGGCGATCAGCACCGAAAGCAGCCCGCCCAGCAGCGTGGCGGCGACGATGTACGCAAGGGTCATGGAAGGAAGCGGACGGCCGCGCCGGGACGGGGCCTGCGAAGGGGGAGCGCCGCGCCGCGGTGAAGGGCGCGGCGGGCAAGGGGCGCGCATCTTAGCAACGCCCCGCGCACAGAAATTCCGTTCGGGCTGAGCCTGTCGAAGCCCCGCTGCGCGCGGCATACGGAACCGACTCGTTCGCCGGAAGTGCCTTTCCCCGTTCGCCCTGAGCCTGTCGAAGGGCAGGCGCACGGAACGCCACCAGGGGCTTCGACAGGCTCAGCCCGAACGGGTTCTTTTCAGTGCCTCCAATGAACGGGGCTCAATGCGCCTCGTCCCAGTTGCGCCCCACCCCGACCTCGGCCAGCAGCGGCACCTTCAGCTCGGCCACGCCGGCCATGAGCTTCGGGACTTCCACCTTCACCCAGTCCAGCTCGGCCTCGGGCACCTCGAACACCAGTTCGTCGTGCACCTGCAGCACGATGCGCGTGAGCTTGCCTTGCTCGTCGAGCGCGCGCTGCACCGCCAGCATCGCCAGCTTGATCAGGTCCGCCGCCGTGCCCTGCATCGGCGCATTGACGGCCTGGCGCTCGGCCTCGGCGCGGCGCGGTCCGCTGCCGCCGCGGATCTCGGGCAGGTACAGCCGCCGCCCGAACACCGTCTCCACGTAGCCCTGTTCCGCGGCCCGCGCGCGCGTCTCGTCCATGTAGCGCTTCACGCCGGGATAGCGCGCGAAGTAGCGCTCGATGTAGGTGCGCGCCGCCTTGGTCTCGATGCCCAGGCGCCGTGCCAGCCCGAACTCGCCCATGCCGTAGATGAGCCCGAAGTTGATGGTCTTGGCATAGCGGCGCTGCTCGCTGTTCACGTCCGCCGCGGCCACGCCGAAGACTTCCGCCGCGGTGGCCCGGTGCACGTCGTCGCCGCTGGTGAAGGCGCCGAGCAGCCCTTCGTCGCCGCTGATGTGGGCCATGATGCGCAGCTCGATCTGCGAGTAGTCGGCGCTGGCGATCACGCAGCCTTCGGGCGCGATGAAGGCCTCGCGCACGCGCCGGCCTTCGGGCGTGCGGATGGGGATGTTCTGCAGGTTGGGCTCGTTGCTCGACAGCCGCCCCGTCACCGCCACCGCCTGCGCGTAGGTGGTGTGCACCCGGCCCGTGTCCGGGTTCACCATCTGCGGCAATTTATCTGTGTAAGTGCTCTTGAGCTTCGAGAGGCCGCGGTGCTCCAGCAGCCGCGCCGGCAGCGGATGGTCCAGCGCCAGCTTCTCCAGCACCTCCTCGTCGGTGGACGGCGCGCCGCTGGCCGTCTTCTTCACCGGGTTGAGCCCCAGCTTGTTGAACAGGATCTCGCCCAGCTGCTTCGGGCTGCCCAGGTTGAAGGGCTGGCCCGCGAGCGTGTGCACCTCCTGCTCCAGCGCCAGCAGCCGCTGCCCGATCTCGTGGCTCTGCTTCGCCAGCACGGCGGCGTCGATCAGCACCCCCGTGCGCTCCATGCGCGCCAGCAGCGCGGAGACGGGCATCTCGATCTCGCGGTACACGCGCAGCAGCCCGGCGTCGGCCTCCACGCGCGGCCACAGCGTGCGGTGCACCTGCACGCACATCTCGGCGTCCTCGCAGGCGTATTCGCTCGCGCGCTCGATGTCCACCTGCGCGAACGGGATCTTGTTCGCCCCCTTCCCGCACAGGTCCTCGTAGCTCAGGCCGCGGCGGTTCAGGTGCCGGTCCGCCAGGCTCTCCAGCGAGTGCGGCTTGTGGGCTTCGAGCACGTAGCTTTCCAGCAGCGTGTCGTGCACGTAGCCGCGCACGGTGACGCCGGCGTTCTCGAACACGTGCAGGTCGTACTTGGCGTGCTGGCCGAGCTTCGGCTTGCCTTCGTCCTCCAGCCAGGGCCGCAGCTTCTCCAGCACGGTTTCCAGCGGCAGCTGCTCGGGCGCGCCGGCGTAGTCGTGGCGCAGCGGCACGTAGCAGGCCTCGCCCGGCTCGACCGACAGCGACAGCCCCACGATGCGCGCCCGCAGCGAGTCGAGCGAGTCGGTCTCGGTGTCCAGCGCGGTCAGCGGCGCGGCGTCGATCTTTTCGATCCAGCGCTCCAGCGCCTCCAGGGTGAGCACCGTCTCGTAGCGCTTTTCCACCGGCGTGCTGGCCGTCTCCATCAGCGTGACCAGGTCGCCTTCCGCATCGGCGCGGCCGGCCATGGCGATCTGCTCCTCCAGCTCGCGCTTGAGCGTCTTGAAGCCGTAGCGCGTGTAGAAGGCCAACAAGTCGTCGCGCTGCACCGGGCGCTGCGCCAGCGCATCGATCGCCGGCCAGCCCGGGACGTGTTTCGCCAGGTCGCAGTCGCAGCGCACGGTGACGAGCTGCCGGCCCGTGGGCAGCCAGTCCAGCGCCTTGCGCAGGTTCTCGCCGGCCACGCCCTTGATCTTGTCGGCCGCGGCGATCACGCCGTCGAGCGAGCCGTGCTCGGCGATCCACTTGGCGGCGGTCTTCGGGCCGACCTTCTCGACGCCGGGAATGTTGTCCGAGGTGTCGCCCACCAGCGTCAGGTAATCGACGATGCGCTCCGGCGGCACGCCGAATTTCGCCTGCACGCCGGCCTCGTCGAGCCACTCGTTCTTCATCGTGTCGATGAGTTTTATCTGCGGCGTGACCAGCTGCGCCAGGTCCTTGTCGCCGGTGGAGACGACCACCTCGTGCCCGGCTTCGGCGGCGGTGCGCGCGAGGGTGCCGATCACGTCGTCGGCCTCCACGCCCTCGACCTGCAGCACCGGCCAGCCCAGCAGCTTGACCACCTCGTGGATCGGCTCGATCTGCTCGGCCAGCGCCTCGGGCATGGGCGCGCGCTGCGCCTTGTAGTCGGCGTACATGTCGTCGCGGAAGGTGCGGCCCGGGGCGTCGAAGACGCACACCGCGTGCGCCGCGGGCACCTGCTCGCGCAGCCTTTGCATCATGGCCACCATGCCGTGCAGCGCGCCGGTGGGCACGCCGCCGGGGCCGCGCAGGTCGGGCAGCGCGTGGTAGGCGCGGTACAGGTAGCTGGAGCCGTCCACCAGCAGGAGGGTCTTGTTCTCGCTCATCCGGCGGATTGTCAATCAGGCCGCATGCCGTTCACGGCGGCCCGGAGTCGCAAGGCCGCGCTCCTACAATGCCTCACATGAATGCCCTCCTCCGCCCTGCCGTGGCGCTGGCCGCGCTGAGCGCGGTGCTGCCGCTGGCCGCCCAGACCGACCCCGCCCCGACGCAGCGCCAGCCCGTGCCCGAACCCAAGGTCCAGCAGATCGTGATCCAGGACGAGGGCAACCGCATCGAGGAGCTGCGCGTGCGCGGCCAGACCCAGCGCATCCACGTGCAGCCGCGCAACGGCGCGGCCTACGAGGTGATCCCGGACAGCGGCGCCACCGACATCGGCTCCGATCCCAGCAGCCGCCGCGGCGCCGCCGGGCGCCGGGTGTGGAACGTCTTCAATTTCTGACCCAGCGATGGCCGTCTTCACCGAAGTGAGCCTGGACGAGGCTTCCGCCTTCGTCGCCACGCTGGACGTGGGCACCGTCACCGCGCTGCGCGGCATCGGCGCCGGCATCGAGAACACCAACTACTTCGTCAGCACCACGCAGGGCGAATGGGTGCTGACGCTGTTCGAGCGCCTGACCTTCGAGCAGCTGCCCTTCTACCTGCACCTGATGCGCCACCTGGCGCAGCGCGGCATCCCCGTGCCCGAGCCGCGCTCCGACGACAACGACCAGATCCTGCACCAGCTCAAGGGCAAGCCCGCGGCGCTGGTCAACAAGCTCGCCGGCGGCCACCAGCTCGCGCCCGACCAGCACCACTGCGAGCAGGTCGGCGAGATGCTGGCGCGCATGCACCTGGCCGGCGCCGACTTCCCGCTGATGCAGCCCAACCTGCGCGGCCTGCCCTGGTGGCGCGAGACGGTGCCCGTCGTGCTGCCCTTCCTGACCGCCGAGCAGCGCGAGCTCATCACCGGGGAGCTGGCCTTCCAGGAGACGCTGGCCGCGTCCGCCGCGTTCCAGGAGCTGCCGCGCGGCCCGGTGCATGCCGACCTGTTCCGCGACAACGTCATGTTCGAGGGCCTGCCCGGGCGCGAGCGCCTGACCGGCTTCTTCGACTTCTACTTCGCCGGGGTCGATACCTTCCTGTTCGACATCGCGGTGTGCCTGAACGACTGGTGCATCGACCTCGACAGCGGCCGCGGCGTGGACGAGCGCGCGGCGGCCTTCGTGGCGGCGTACGAGCGCGTGCGCCCCTTGAGCGGCGCCGAGCGCCGGCTGCTGCCCGCGCTGCTGCGCGCGGGGGCGCTGCGCTTCTGGATCTCGCGGCTGTGGGACCTGCACCTGCCGCGCGACGCCAGCATGCTCAAGCCGCACGACCCCCTGCATTTCGAGCGCGTGCTGCGCGCGCGAGTCGCCACGCCGTGGCATCCCCAGGAAGAACGCGACGCATGACGATCCCGCTGCCCCCGCCGCCCCTGCAGCTGCAGAGCCTGCCGCCGCGCCAGGGCGTGGCCTGGGTGCGGCGCGGCTTCGCGCTGTTCCTGCGCCGGCCCATGGGCTTCACGCTGCTGTTCGTGTCGTTCCTGTTCGTGGCGCTGTTCGTGATGTCGCTGCCGGTGCTGGGGCCCATCGTGGTGATGATGGCGCTGCCGCTGCTGTCGCTGGCCTTCATGGTGTCCACGCGCGGCGCCTTGGGCGGCAAGCCGGTGCACCCGGGGCAGTACGTGGAGCTGATGCAGGGCCGGCAGAAGTCGCGCCGCAAGTCGCTGCTGATGCTGTGCGCGGTGTACGGGGTGGCGACGGCGCTGATCGCCGCCTTCAGCGACTGGGTGGATGGCGGCCGCTTCGAGCAGCTGCACCTGGAGATGATGACCGAGGGCGGCGACCCGGCGCTGCTGATGAAGGACGCGCGGCTGCAGTTCGGCCTGGTGCTGCGCACGGTGCTGACCACGCTGCTGGCGCTGCCCTTCTGGCACGCGCCGGCCCTGGTGTGGTGGGGCGAGCAGGGCGCGGCGCAATCGCTGTTCAGCAGCTGGATCGCCTGCTGGCGCAACCGCGGCGCGCTGGTGGTCTACGGGCTGACCTGGATCGCGCTGGTGATGGGTTTCACGCTGGTGCTGGGCACGCTGTTCGCGCTGCTGGGCGCGCGCGAGCTGGCCGGCGTGGCGGCGCTGCCGGCGGGGCTGATGTTCAGCTGCGCCTTCTACGTCTCGCTCTACTTCACCTTCAGCGACAGCTTTGGCTGGAGCGAGCCGGCGACGAGCGACGAGGCGCCGAAGGACCAGGCGCCGACCAACGGGGCGGCATGAGCTTGGCCTCGGCGGCGAAGTGGCGCCGCACGGCGGCACGGTAGTCGTCGGCCTCTTCCTGCTCGACGGGCTGCTTCGTCGCCGCCGGCGGCGCCGGCGGCAGTCCCAGGGCCAGCCGGGAGGCGGCCAGGAATTTTTCGCTCAGGTGGGGCATGTCAGGGATTCCGGTAGGGCGGGCTGCGCTTCGGCAGCGATGCCGCGCAGTGTCGGAGCCCGCCATGACGGGCACATGTCACGGCCGTGAAGCTTTGGTGAAACCCGCGTGCAACCACGCGCCTTGAGAATCGACGCCATGAAATACCAACGCCCGCTCCTCCTGGCTGCGCTGACGGCGCTGCTGCTCTCGACGCTGTCCGGCTGCGCCGTGGTCACGGTGGCCGGGGCTGCGGCGGGGGCGGCGATTTCCGTGACCGGGGCTGTCGTGAGCACCGGGATATCGGTCACCGGGAAGGTGATTGAGAAGACGGTGGATGTGGTGGCGGGGGGAGAGGAAGAAAAACCCTGAAAACCGATCAGGATGCCCACTTTGGTTGCAGCAGGCTTCCCAGCCAAATTTTGGAGATCCGGCAGCCCCGAACGTCCTGCCTGAGCCCAGGCGAGTCTTTATTTCTTCGCTGGTGAATTTCGATTCCTGCTCACCCACCCCATCCCGGACAAACCCATAATGAACATCAGGTACGCAGCCGGCTCGGGAACCACGTTCACATACTCTATACCTCGAATATCAGCATAACTGCCGGCGCTGACTTGAGACAATGCGCCAGTCTCGAGGTCGATCTTGTACAACGCTTCGCGCGCACCATAAAGCGCACCATCCGGCGCGAATGTCAAACCCTGTATATCCAGGGCGCTGCCACCGATTCCCGGATTTACATCCGTGATGTCCCCAGTCAAGGGATTCACGGTGACAAGCCCCTGCCCCACGCCGACCGGACCGACGTCCCAGCCGTACAAAATACCTGACGGCGTGAATGCCAGCCCTTGAAGGCTACTGGGCGGACCACCGTTGGAGCCAATGAGCGTAACGGCACCCGAGAGAATATCGATTGAGACCAGCTGACTGGGGTCCTCTCCGAACTCATTCCCTGCCCGGATGCCGTAGAGCACGTTGTCCCTGGAAAAGGAAAGTGCCCGGATGTCGTCGAGCACTTCGGAGACTGGCGTTATTTTGCCGTTGCGGGGATTGATCTTGACCAGGCCCGTGAAGGCATACGAATCAAATTGCCCGATGGAATAGAGGTTGCCAGCGGCATCCTGCGCCAGTGAGTTCATTCGACTGACCGGCGACTCATAAACAGCCTTGACGGCACCTGTTTTCTCGTCAATTCTCAGCAATCCTCCGATAGGCGACGAAAACCAGGAGACACCGATAATATCCGCCTGCGCCGACACTGAGGCAAGCATTGATGCCGCGGCAAATACCAACGATCCTGCCTTGACGCGAGGAAAATCAACCATGCCAATCTCCATCAAGAGTTACACCAAACACATTCGGCAAAACTCAAGATAGGCGACATATTGCCGTAATCAACCATGGATTCGCGGGGTGGCAAGAAACAATACATGTCAGCCGCATCCAGCACACTCAAAATTCAGCACTGCGCAACCCGCAACAATTCGCCTATTCATGACAAATTGAGATGACTGCAAACCGGAATTTCTTTTGAGCATGAAATGCAACGGCTCTCGCAAGCGTCGCGCAGCTTGGCAAAAAGCTTGTCAATTCCTGCGCGAACACAGCGGAACTGGCTGCCAAGTCCCGCGGCTGGCAGCCTCATTTCTGCTCAATCAATCGGCGTCAATTTCGCCACCGACAACGCCAGCCATTTCCGCCCATGCCGCCCGAAATTCACCTCGGCGCGGGTGTCTTCCCCGGTGCCTTCGAGCGTCACCACGACGCCTTCACCGAACTTGTTGTGGAACACCGCCTTGCCCACCGTCAGCCCGTGTGACGGCACGGCCTTCGGAATCAGCGGTTTCGGCGCCGGCTCCTTGCGCGCCTGGGATTGGAACGGGGAAGAAGCCGCCTGCTGCCACGCCTGCCGCGGCGTGAAGCTGGTGGCGCTCTGGAAGCCGGTGCGCGGCGTGATCCATTTCAGCGCGCCCTCCGGCAGCTCGTCGAAGAAGCGGCTCTTGACGTTGTAGCGGGTCTGCCCGTGCAGCAGCCGCGTCTGGCTGAAGCTCAGGTACAGGCGTTTCCGGGCGCGTGTGATGGCCACGTACATCAGCCGCCGCTCCTCCTCCAGCCCGTCGGCGTCGGAGAGCGAGTTCTCGTGCGGAAACAGCCCCTCCTCCAGCCCGGTGATGAACACCGCATCGAACTCCAGGCCCTTGGCCGAGTGCACGGTCATGAGCTGGATGGCGTCGGAGCCGGCGTTGGCCTGGTTGTCGCCCGCCTCCAGCGAGGCGTGCGTCAGGAACGCGGAGAGCGGGCTGACGATCTCACCCGTCTCGGCGTCGGGAATCAACTCGGCCGGCCCGGCGGGCGGCTCGCCCTCGGGGCGCAGCTCGTCCAGCGGCAGCGCCACGGCCTCCTTGCCGAAGCCCTCCTGCGTCACGAAGGCCTCGGCGGCGTTGACGAGTTCCTCCAGGTTCTCGATGCGGTCCTGCCCGTCCTTCTCGGCGCGGTAGAAGTCCAGCAGCCCGCTGGCCTGCAGCATGCGGCCGATGATCTCGCGCAGCGTCAGCCCCCGGGTCTCCTCGCGCAGCCGCAGGATCAGGTTGTTGAACGCCGCCAGGTTGGCCCCGGCCCGGCCCGTGACCGCGCCCACGCTCTGGTGCAGGCTGCGGCCGCTGGCGCGCGCGGCGTCGGTGAGCTGCTCGATGCTGCGCGCGCCGATGCCCCGGGTCGGGAAGTTCACGACGCGCAGGAAGCTGGTGTCGTCGTGCGGGTTCTCGACCAGCCGCAGGTAGGCCAGCGCGTGCTTGACCTCCGCGCGCTCGAAGAAGCGCAGGCCGCCATAGACGCGGTACGGGATGCCGGCGTTGAACAGCCCGCTTTCCAGCACCCGGCTCTGCGCGTTGGAGCGGTAGAGGATGGCGATCTCGCTGCGCGGCAGCCCGCCGCGGTGCAGCAGCTGCGCCTCCTCGATCAGCCACTGCGCCTCGGCGTAGTCGCTCACGCTCTCGTGCACCCGCACCGGCTCGCCCGGGCCGGCCTCGGTGCGCAGGTTCTTGCCCAGGCGGCGGCTGTTGCGCGCGATCAGGCCGTTGGCGGCGTCGAGGATGTTCCCGTAGCTGCGGTAGTTGTGCTCCAGCTTCACCACGCGCCGCACGCGGTACTCGCGCTCGAAGTCGGCCATGTTGCCCACGCGCGCGCCGCGGAAGCCGTAGATCGACTGGTCGTCGTCGCCCACGGCGAACACGCCCTGCCCGCCCCCCGGCGGCGCCAGCATCTTCAGCCACGCGTACTGCAGCCGGTTGGTGTCCTGGAACTCGTCCACCAGCAGGTGGCGGAAGCGGTGCCGGTAGTGCGCGGCCAGCGCCTCGTTGTCGCGCAGCAGCTCGTAGCTGCGCAGCATCAGCTCGGCGAAATCGACCACGCCCTCGCGCTGGCACTGGTCTTCATAGGCGGCGTAGATGGCCACGAGCTGGCGCGTGTGCGGGTCCAGCGCTTCCACGTTGCCCGGCCGCTTGCCGTCTTCCTTGCAGGCGGCGATGAACCAGCTCACCTGCTTCGGCACGAAGCGCTCCTCGTCGAGCTTCATGGTCTTGATGACGCGCTTGACGGCAGAGACGGAGTCGGCCGAGTCCAGGATCTGGAAGCCCTGCGGCAGCCCGGCCTGCTTCCAGTGCGCGCGCAGCAGCCGGTTGCACAGGCCGTGGAAGGTGCCGATCCACATGCCGCGCACGCTCACGGGCAGCAGCGCGGTGAGGCGGGCCATCATTTCCTTGGCCGCCTTGTTGGTGAAGGTTACGGCCAGGATGCCGCCGGGCGAGACCTGCCCGGTCTGCAGCAGCCAGGCGATGCGCGTGGTCAGCACGCGGGTCTTGCCCGAGCCGGCGCCGGCCAGGATCAGCGCCGGCTCCGCCGGCTGCGTCACGGCGGCGAGCTGTTCGGGGTTGAGGTGGCGCAGCAGCGCGTTCGGCACGGCCGGCGTGCCCTCGGCGGCAGTGGCAGCGGCGGCGGCTTGTTCGGAAGTGATCGACGGGGAACCCATGGGGCATTTTAAGGAGCCCACCTCACCCCAAGGGGGGGTTGCGTCCGGGCATTGCGTTCGCTCCGCGCGACGCATGGCTTCCCCACTGCTCATCGGCATCTCCTCGCGCATCTACTACCCGCAAGCCCCGTTCATGGAGTCGGGCGGCGTCTTCACGCGCACGCTGCACTACCTGGAACAGTCGGTGGCGCACTGGCTGCTGCGCCCGCAGGTGCTGGCGCTGATGATCCCGGCCATCGAGCGCGAGGGACTGCTGCTGCCCGGCGAGGTGAACCTGGCCGACTACGCCCGGCAGCTCGACGGTCTCGTGTTGCAGGGCGGCAACGACGTCTCCCCACTGAGCTACGGCGAGCAGGCGCTGCACGACGATTGGCACGGCGACCGCATCCGCGACCGCTACGAGATCGAGCTGTTCCGCGCCTTCGTGTCCGAAGGCAAGCCCGTGATCGGCATCTGCCGCGGCTGCCAGTTGATCAACGTGGCGCTGGGCGGCACGCTCTACCAGGACATTCCCACCCAACTGCCCGAGGCCCTCGGCCACCGCGACCTCATGCGCTACGACCAGCAGTTCCACGACATCGAGATCCTGCCCGGCACCCGGCTGGCGCAGGTCTACGGCGGCGCCCGCCAGGGCGAAGTCAACTCCATCCACCACCAGGCGGTGAAGGACCTGGGCGACGGCCTCGTGGTCGAGGCCCGCGGCGTTCCCGACGGCGTGGTCGAGGCCGTGCGCTGGCAGGGGCCCAGCTACGTCTTCGGCATGCAGTGGCACCCGGAGTTCATGGCCGGCGCCGCGCCGCACCCGCGCCGCCTGGGTGGCGAGCCGCTGCTGCACGACTTCCTCGGCGCCGTGGCCGAACGCAAGGAGCGGCGGCGTTGAGGCCGGGCCTGTGGCCCTGGCTGCGCGGCGGTCCGGCGCAGCGCCCGGTGGCGCTGGCGCTGCAGGGCGGCGGCGCGCACGGCGCCTTCACCTGGGGCGTGCTCGACGAGCTGCTGCAGCAGGAGGACCTGCGCATCGACGCCCTCAGCGGCACCAGCGCCGGCGCCATGAACGCCATCGTGCTGGCGCACGGGCTGCTCGACGGCGGCCCCGAGGGCGCGCGCGAGGCGCTGTGGCGCTTCTGGCACGCCGTGAGCGAGCAGATGCCCGCCGGGGCGGTGCGCACCCCGCGCGACGGCGACCCCTGGCCCACGCTGCACCCCGCGGCGCAGGCGATGCTGCAGTGGACGCGGCTGCTCTCGCCCTACGCCCTGAATCCGCTCAACCTGAACCCGCTGCGCCAGCTGCTGCAGTCGCAGGTGGACTTCGAGCGGCTGCGCGAGACGCGCGGGCCGCAGATCTTCATTGCCGCCACCAATGCCAACACCGGGCAGCTGCGCCTGTTCAGGCGCGAGGAGCTGACGGTGGAGGTGGGGCTGGCCTCGGCCTGCCTGCCGATGCTGATGCAGGCGGTGGAGATCGACGGCCAGCCCTACTGGGACGGCGGCTACGCCGCCAACCCGGCCCTGCTGCCGCTGGTGTGCGAGACGGACGCGCCGGACCTGCTGATCCTCACGCTCAATCCGCGCGTCTTCGGCGAGCTGCCGCGCTCGCAGGCGCAGATCCAGCAGCGCGCGCTGGAGATCGGCTTCAACGCCTGCTTCCTGCACGAGCTGCGCTGGCTGCAGCAGCTGCAGGCGCTGGCGCGCCAGGGCGCGTGGCGCGGCTGGGGCTGGCGCCGGCGCGTGGCCTCGCTGCGGGTGCACGTGATCGAGGCCGACGACCACCTCGCCGGCCTGCCGGTGCACACCAAGCTGATCCCGCACCGCCCGTTCCTGGAGCAGCTGCGCGAGCGCGGCAGCGCCCATGCGCAGGAATGGCTGGCGCGCCAGGGCCACGCCATCGGCCAGCACTCCAGCGCCGACCTCGCGGCCCTGCTCGGTGCCGGGGCATTCCCCCCTGACCAGGGGACCGCGCCTGCGTAGAATGCGCCACCGGGCCCAAATTTTTGGAGCCCGGTTTTTTGTGCCCGCACCGTCCGTTGCCGACGGCTTCGCGGGACACGGCCGGGCTCCAGGTCAAGTGCTCAGCAGCCATTGGGCCGCGCACTGCTTCAACGCGCCGCCTCTGGACCCACTTCTGGAGCCTTCTCTTGGACATCTTCGACTACGACAACGTCCTGTTGCTGCCGCGCCGCTGCCGCGTGGAAAGCCGTGCCGAGTGCGACACCTCGATGCCCTTCGGCCCGCACCGCTTCAAGCTGCCGGTGGTGCCGGCCAACATGAAGACCGTCATCGACGAGAACATCGCCGAGCGCCTGGCGCGCGACGGGTACTTCTACGTCATGCACCGCTTCGACCTGGACAACGTCGCCTTCGCGCGGCGCATGCGCGAGCAGGGCCTGCTCGTGTCCATCAGCTCGGGCGTGAAGGAGGCGGACCGCGCCGCCATCGACCGGCTCGCCGCCGACGGCGTGGGCGCCGACTACATCACCATCGACATCGCCCACGGCCATGCCGACAGCGTGCAGCGCATGATCGGCTACATCAAGGAGCGGCTGCCGCAGGCCTTCGTGATCGCCGGCAACGTGGGCACGCCCGAGGCCGTGATCGACCTGGAGAACTGGGGCGCCGACGCGACCAAGGTCGGCATCGGCCCGGGCAAGGTGTGCATCACGCGCCTGAAGACCGGCTTCGGCACCGGCGGCTGGCAGCTGTCGGCGCTGAAGTGGTGCGCGCGCGTGGCGACCAAGCCCATCATTGCCGACGGCGGCATCCGCCATCACGGCGACATCGCCAAGAGCGTGCGCTTCGGCGCCGCGATGGTGATGGTGGGCTCGCTCTTCGCCGGCCACGAGGAAAGCCCGGGCCGCACGGTGGAAGTGGACGGGCAGCTGTTCAAGGAGTACTACGGCTCGGCCTCGGACTTCAACAAGGGCGAGTACAAGCACGTCGAGGGCAAGCGCATCCTGGAGCCGGTCAAGGGCAAGCTCGCCGACACGCTGCGCGAGATGCGCGAGGACCTGCAGAGCTCCATCTCCTACGCCGGCGGACGCGAGCTGCGCGACCTGCGCAAGGTCAACTACGTGATCCTGGGTGGGGAGAACGCGGGGGAGCACCTGCTGATGTGACCCCCTTGCCCGTCTTCACTCCGCCTCGCCCTCGCGCGACGACGTGGCGAAGACGTACGCCAGCGCAATGCCTGCCGACCAGTGCTGGCGCTGGCGCACCAGCGGGCTGTCGTCGAAGCTGGCGCCGCGCAGCGTGTCCCAGCGTGTGAAGCCGGCCAGCCACCAGCGCCCGATGCGCCGCGTGGCCGAGGCCTGCAGGTAGCCGCCAGCCATGCCGCCGCCGGGCTGGTAGGCCGGGCGGTCCGGCAGCGCCTCGTCGGCCGACACCTTGTAGAACACCTCGTTGTAGCGCCGGTCCTGTGCCGTCAGCGCCGCCGTCAGCCCCACGCGCCAGCCGCCGGCCTCGGGCAGCGACAGCCGCAGCTGTGGCGTCGCCACCCAGCCCTTGAAGCCGCCCTCGGAGCCCAGCCCCAGCGCCGCGCGCACGGGCAGGCGCAGGTCCAGCTTCCAGTCGTCGCCGCGCGCGGCGGTCCAGCTCACCAGCGGGCCCAGCTCGACGATGGTGGGCAGGTCCGCCATGCCGCGGCGCGCGGTGTTGTCGCTGCTGCGCGTGGGCGGCGTGCCGGCCAGGCTCAGGTCCACGTCCAGGCGGTCGGTCTGCAGCAGCACCGCGCGCGCGCCCTCGCGGTCGGCGCGCAGCACGTGGCCGCGGTAGACGGCGTAGGGCAGGGGCAGCGTCCAGGTGTGCGTCTGGTCGGAGCCGCGGTAGTGCGGCAGGTGCAGCACCGTGGCGCCCGCGCCCAGCTCCCAAAGCGGCGGCGCGGCCAGCGCGGCCGGGGTGGCAGCCGCCAGGACGGTGGCCGCCAGCAGGGGCAGGGGCGACGGGAAACGGGACGGTTTCAGAAGGCTCATCAGGCTGGTGGTCCGGAAAGCGGCGCGCCGCAATGGACGCATCTTCGCCCAGGCCGGCGCCGCGGCGCGGCGGGGCATCGGCGGGGCATCGGCGGGCCCGCCGGACGGCGGAAAGCGCCACCCTACAATCCCGCACCCCCATGATTCCCGTGTGCCGGCGCCCCCTCGTGCGCGCGCCGGCGCGCCATTGCTCCCCTGCCCGCCATGACCGAACTCGCCAAATCCTTCGAGCCCGCCGCCATCGAGGCCCACTGGGGCCCGCTGTGGGAAAAGAGCGGCGCCTATGCGCCGACGCTGGACCCCGCGAAGCCCTCGTTCAGCATCCAGCTGCCCCCGCCCAACGTCACGGGCACGCTGCACATGGGCCATGCGTTCAACCAGACGATCATGGACTCGCTCACGCGCTACCACCGCATGCGCGGCTTCAACACGCTGTGGGTGCCGGGCACGGACCACGCCGGCATCGCCACGCAGATCGTGGTGGAGCGCCAGCTGCAGGAGCAGGGCCAGGACCGCCACGCGCTGGGCCGCAAGAACTTCGTGGCCAAGGTCTGGGAGTGGAAGGAAAAGAGCGGCTCGACCATCACGCGCCAGATGCGCCGCATGGGCGACAGCGTGAGCTGGCAGCACGAGTACTTCACCATGGACGAGAAGCTGTCCAAGGTGGTCACCGAGACCTTCGTGCGCCTGTTTGATGAGGGCCTGATCTACCGCGGCAAGCGCCTGGTGAATTGGGACCCGGTGCTCAAGTCCGCCGTCTCCGACCTGGAGGTCGAGAGCGAGGAGGAGGACGGCTCGCTGTGGCACATCCGCTACCCCCTGGCCGACGGGTCGGGCGAGCTGGTCGTGGCCACCACCCGCCCCGAGACCATGCTCGGCGACGTGGCCGTGATGGTGCACCCGGAAGACGAGCGCTACGCCGGCCTCATCGGCCGGCAGGTGACGCTGCCGCTGACCGGCCGCACCATTCCGGTGATTGCCGACGACTACGTGGACCGCGAGTTCGGCACCGGTGTGGTCAAGGTCACGCCCGCGCATGACTACAACGACTACGCGGTGGGCCAGCGCCACGGGCTGCCCATGATCAGCATCTTCACGCTCGATGCCACGCTCAACGAGCAGGCACCCGAGGCGTACCGCGGCCTGGACCGCTTCGTGGCGCGCAAGCGCATCGTGGCCGACCTGGAGGCGCAGGGGCTGCTGGCCGAGACCCGGAAGCACAAGCTGATGGTGCCGCGTTGCGCGCGCACCGGGCAGGTGGTCGAGCCCATGCTCACCGACCAGTGGTTCGTGGCCATGACCAAGCCCGGCGCCGACGGCAAGTCGATCGCCGAAAAGGCCATCCAGGTCGTCGATGACGGCTCGGTGAAGTTCGTGCCCGAGCAGTGGATCAACACCTACCACCAGTGGATGAAGAACATCCAGGACTGGTGCATCAGCCGCCAGCTGTGGTGGGGCCACCAGATCCCGGCCTGGTACGGCAGCGAGGGGCAGATCTTCGTGGCGCGCAGCGAGGAGGAGGCCCGGGCCAAGGCGCAGGCCGCGGGCTACGCCGGCGCGCTCACGCGCGACGAGGACGTGCTCGACACCTGGTACTCGTCGGCGCTGGTGCCCTTCTCCAGCCTGGGCTGGCCCGAGAAGACGCCGGAGCTGGACCTGTTCCTGCCCTCCAGCGTGCTCGTCACCGGTTTCGACATCATCTTCTTCTGGGTCGCCCGGATGATCATGATGACGGTGCACTTCACCGGCCAGGTGCCCTTCCGCCACGTCTACATCCACGGCCTGGTGCGCGACGCGCAGGGCAAGAAGATGAGCAAGTCCGAGGGCAACGTGCTCGACCCGGTGGACCTCATCGACGGCATCGACCTGCCCGCACTGCTCGACAAGCGCAGCCAGGGCCTGCGCAAGCCCGAGACCGCGCCGCGCGTGCGCAAGGACACGCAGAAGGAATTCCCCGAGGGCATTCCGGGCTACGGCGCCGACGCGCTGCGCTTCACCTTCGCGGCGCTGGCCAGCCTGGGCCGCAACATCAACTTCGACGCCAAGCGCTGCGAGGGCTACCGCAACTTCTGCAACAAGCTCTGGAACGCCACGCGCTTCGTGCTCATGAACTGCGAAGGCCAGGACTGCGGCCTGGCCGAGCATGGCGCGCAGGAGTGCGTGCCCGGCGGCTACCTGGACTTCTCCCAGGCCGACCGCTGGATCACGAGCGAGCTGCAGCGCGTGGAAGCCGCGGTGGAACAGGGCTTCGCCGAGTACCGGCTCGACAACGTCGCCAACGCCATCTACTCCTTCGTCTGGGACGAGTACTGCGACTGGTACCTGGAGATCGCCAAGGTGCAGATCCAGGTCGGCACGGCCGAGCAGCAGCGCGCCACGCGGCGCACGCTCATCCGCGTGCTGGAGACGGTGCTGCGGCTGCTGCACCCGATCACGCCCTTCATCACCGCCGAGCTGTGGGAGCGCGTGGCGCCGGTGGCCGGGCGCAAGGCGGCCGGCGACGCGCAGAGCCTCGTCACCGCCGCCTACCCGCGGCCGCAGCTGGAGCGCGTGGACGCGCAGGCCGACGCCTGGGTGGCGCGGCTCAAGGCGCTGGTGGGCAGCTGCCGCAACCTGCGCGGCGAGATGAACCTCTCGCCCGCGGAGCGCGTGCCGCTCTACACCTTCGGCGACGAGGGCTTCGTCACGGCCGCGGCGCCGCTGCTCAAGGCGCTGGCCAAGGTCTCGGAAGTGAAGACCTTTGCCGACGAGGCAGCCTTCGCGCAGGCCACGGCCATGGCGCCGGTGGCGGTACAGGGCGAGCTGCGGCTGGCGCTGCACGTGGAGATCGACGTCGCCGCCGAGCGCGCGCGGCTGTCCAAGGAAGTGGCGCGGCTCGAAGGCGAGATCGCCAAGGCGCAGGCCAAGCTCGGCAACGAGAGCTTCGTGGCGCGCGCACCCGCGGCCGTGGTCGAGCAGGAGCGCCAGCGCGTGGCCGACTTCGGCCAGACCCTGCAGCGGCTGCAGCAGCAACTGGCGCGGCTGCCCGCGGCCTGAGCGCCGGGGTCCCCGGGCCGGTCCCGGGGACCTTCCGGGGTTCGGCTTACAGGTGCCTGCGGATGTTGCGCGGCCCCGTCTCCGGGCGGGACGGATGCTTGCTGCGTGCATGCAGAATGGGCCATTCGCAAAGCCTCATTTGGAGCACTGAACCCCATGATGCAAGTCAAGAAGGCCGTCTTCCCGGTTGCCGGCCTGGGCACGCGTTTCCTGCCCGCCACCAAGGCGCAGCCCAAGGAAATGATGCCGGTGGTGGACAAGCCGCTGATCCAGTACGCGGTCGAGGAGGCCTACGCCGCCGGCGTGCGCGAGATGATCTTCGTCACCGGGCGCCACAAGCGCCCGATCGAGGACCACTTCGACATGAGCTTCGAGCTCGAAGCCATGCTGGAGCAGGCGCACAAGGACGAGCTGCTGCAGGTGGTGCGCAGCGTTAAGCCGTCCGACATGGAATGCATCTACGTGCGCCAGGCCCAGTCGCTGGGCCTGGGCCACGCGGTGCTGTGCGCCGAGCGCCTGGTGGGCAACGAGCCCTTCGCCGTGCTGCTGGCCGACGACCTGATGGTGGGCGAGAAGCCCATCCTGGCGCAGATGGTGGAGCAGTTCGCCGAGTGGCGCACGTCGATCCTGGCGGTGCAGGAAGTGCCGCAGGCCTACGTCAAGCGCTACGGCATCGTCGCGGGCACGCCGGTGGACGACCGCATGACGGAGATCCACCGCATCGTCGAGAAGCCGTCGCCCGAGGAAGCGCCCTCGCGCCTGGCCGTGGCCGGGCGCTACATCCTCACGCCGGGCGTGTTCCACGAGATCCGCACCCAGCCCGCGGGCGCGGGCGGCGAGATCCAGCTCACCGACGGCATCGCCGGGCTGCTGCGCCGCGAAAAGGTGTTCGCCTACAACTACCAGGGCAAGCGCTACGACTGCGGCAGCAAGGAGGGCTTCCTCAAGGCCAACGTGGAACTGGCGCTGGAGCACCCGGAAGTCGGCACCTGGTTCCGCGGCTACCTCAAGCAGCTGACGCTGTAAGCGCAACGGATCGACCTGCCGCGCCGGCGGCACCCACGAAAACACCCGCGCCGCAAGGCGCGGGTGTTTTTTTCGTCTGGCGTTGCCGCCGTCTTCAGCGCTTGCGCAGGCAGTGCACGAACTCGTCGCCGCTGCTGGTCTGCTCCACCAGCTCGTGGCCGGTCTGGCGCGCGAAGGCCTGGAAGTCGCGCACCGAGCCCGGGTCGGTGGCCACCACCTTGAGCACCTGGCCGCTGTCGATCTCGGCCAGCGCCTTCTTGGCCTTGAGGATGGGCAGCGGGCAGTTGAGCCCGCGCGTGTCGATTTCCTTGTCCACTTGCATGGGTACAGCTCCTGCCGCGGCTCAGGCCGGGAACACGCCGGTGGAGAGGTAGCGGTCGCCGCGGTCGCAGACGATGAAGACGATGGTGGCGTCGCGCACGGTGCGCGCGATCTGCAGCGCCACCCAGCACGCGCCGGCGGCCGAGATGCCGCCGAACAGGCCCTCCTCGCGCGCCAGGCGCCGCGCCATGTCCTCGGCGTCGGCCTGGCTCACGTACACCATCTCGTCCACGGCCGCGGGGTCGTAGATGCGCGGCAGGTAGGCCTCGGGCCACTTGCGGATGCCGGGGATGCGCGACCCTTCGGAGGGCTGCGCGCCGACGATGCGCACGCCCGGGTTCTGCTCCTTGAGGTAGCGGCTCACGCCGGTGATGGTGCCGGTGGTGCCCATGGCGCTGACGAAGTGCGTGACGCGCCCCTCGGTGTCGCGCCAGATCTCCGGGCCGGTGGTCTCGTAGTGGATGCGCGGGTTGTCGGCGTTGGCGAACTGGTCGAGCACCAGGCCCTTGCCGTCGCGCTGCATCTGCTCGGCCAGGTCGCGCGCGTACTCCATGCCCCCGCTGCGCGGCGTGAGGATGAGCTCCGCGCCGAAGGCCTTCATGGTCTGCGCGCGCTCCACGGAGAGGTCCTCCGGCATGATCAGCAGCATGCGGTAGCCGCGCACGGCCGCGGCCATGGCCAGCGCGATGCCGGTGTTGCCCGAGGTGGCCTCGATGAGCGTGTCGCCGGGCTTGATCTGCCCGCGCTCCTCGGCGCGGCGGATCATGCTGATGGCCGGGCGGTCCTTGACGGAGCCCGCCGGGTTGTTGCCTTCGAGCTTGCCGAGCAGCACGTTGTTGCGCTCGGCCAGCATCGCGCCCTCCAGGCGCTGCAGCCGCACCAGCGGCGTTTCGCCGATGAGCTCTTCGAGGGTCTTGTACGTGGGCATGGGCTGTGGCGATGTGCAGGTGTTCGTTGCGGGACATTGTCGCAGCCGCTCCCGGGGCCTGCCGGCGCCCATGACATAATCCCGATCGAAGATACGCGAGCGCTGCTGCGCACCCACGGCCCGGGTGGCGAAATCGGTAGACGCAGGGGATTCAAAATCCCCCGCCGCAAGGCGTGCCGGTTCGAGTCCGGCCCCGGGCACCACGCATGGTTGCGCCAGCAACGCTGCTTCGCCGCGCTGCCGGCGCGGCCCCTTCCCTTCGCGGAAGGCGGCGGCAGTCGGCATCCCTTCTGCTTTGACGCCCGGCACCTCGCGCTGCCGCACCGCCGCCATGCCTTCGATGCCTCCCATCACCAAAGCGTTCATGCTGGCCTGCGTGGTGATGTTCTGTCTCGAACAGCTGCTGCGCCTGCCGTTTGGCTGGCTGGCGTTGTGGCCCCTGGGCGGCGGCAACTTCTGGCCCTGGCAGCCGCTGACCTATGCCTTCCTGCATGGCAGCGTCATGCACCTGTTCTTCAACATGCTGGGCCTGTGGATGTTCGGCAGCGAGATCGAGCGGCTGTGGGGCGGCCGGCGCTACCTGCACTTCCTCCTCGCCAGCGTGCTGGCCGCGGCCGCGGTGCAGCTGGTGTTCACGGCGCTCATCGGCTCCCCCTATCCCACCGTGGGCGCCTCGGGCGCGCTGTTCGGGCTGCTGCTGGCTTTCGGGATGATGTTTCCCAACCGCACCATCATCCCGCTGTTCCCGCCCATTCCGATGAAGGCCAAGGTGTTCGTGGCCGTGTTCGGCGGGCTGGAGCTGCTGATGGGCCTGACCGGCGGCAGCGGCATCGCCCACTTTGCCCACCTGGGCGGCATGCTCGGCGGCTTCCTGATGATCCGCTACTGGCGCGGCCAGTCCCCCTTCGGCCGCCGCCGCTGACACGCCCCCCTGCGCCACGGCCCGCGCGCCGTGGCCTGTGGCTGGTCGGCCGGCCGGCCCCTTCCGTGGCCGCGCCGTCGCACGCCCTGTGCGGGCTTTCCGGGCTTGGCATGTGACTTGCCAAACTCCGTTCAGTCCGCCTTCGGGAGTGCGCCATGCCTACCGTCCTGTCCGCCCGGCCCCGCGGCCGCCCGCGCCATCCCTGGTTCACGCCGCGCCTGCGATTGTGGGTGACGCTGGTACTGGCCCTGGCCAGCGCCGGGTTCTGGACCACGGCGCCGGCCCAGCAGGTCCAGCAGGCCCCGCCGGCGGCTGAGGCCGCAGCCGCCCAGGCGCAGGACGGCCTGTCCGAGCAGGCGCGCATGCAGGCCCTGCGCCGTGCCAGCGACGCAGTGCTGGGCGTGCAGGTGCTGGCGCTGCCCGACGCGCGCTCCAACGCTTCCGTCGGCCGCGAGCGCCAGGGCTCGGGCATCGTGATCGGCAACGACGGCCTGGTGCTGACCATCGGCTACCTCATCGTCGAGGCCGACCAGGTGCAGCTGGTGCTCGACGACCAGCGCCACCTGCCCGCGCGCGTGGTGGCCTACGACGTGGCCACCGGCTTCGGCCTGGTGCAGGCGCTCACGCCGCTGCCGCTGACCCCGGTGCCGCTGGGCGACAGCGCGGCGTTGCGCCAGGGCGAGCCGGCCATGGTGGTCAGCGGCGGCGACAGCGGTGCCGTGAGCTTGGCGCAGGTGGTGTCGCGCCGACCCTTCGCCGGCTACTGGGAATACCAGCTCGACCAGGCCGTCTTCACCGCCCCGCCGCGCGCTGACCACAGCGGCGCGGCGCTGTTCAACGCCGAGGGCGAGCTGGTGGGCGTGGGCTCGCTGCTGGTGGCCGACGCGCTGGGCGATGGCGTCGAAGGGCGCCACCCCGGCAACATGTTCGTGCCGGTGGAACTGCTCAAGCCGATCCTCGCCGAGCTGCGCCGCAACGGCACCACCGCCGCCAGCCGCCGTGCCTGGCTGGGCGTGAACTGCGTGGAGCGCAACGGCGAGGTGCGGGTGCTGCGCGTCAGCGACGACAGCCCCGCCGCCCAGGCCGGGCTGCAGCCCGGCGACCGCATCGAGCGCATCGACGGCGCCGGCGTCGCCTCGCTGGAACAGCTCTGGAAGCACCTGTGGAGCGGCGGCCAGGCCGAGCGCGAGGTCCGGCTCGACGTCCGCCGCGGCGGCGAGCTCCAGACCGTCACCGTGCACAGCGTGGACCGCATGACCACGCTGAGCAAGGCCGAGGGGATCTGACCGTCGCCTTCAGTGCTGCGGCGGTGGCGCCTGCAGCAGCCCCTCGCGCACCGTGGGGTAGCGCAGCGCCAGCCGCAGCTCGCGCTTCAGGCGCCCGTTGACCAGCCGCCGCGACTCGCCCATGAAGCTCAGCTGCATCGGCGAGAGCTGCCGCTGCGCCTCCTCCCGGGAGATGCGCGGCGGCCGCGGCAGGCCGCACAGGTCGGCCGCGAGGTCGAAGTAGTCGCCCATGCGCAGCTCGGTGTCGTCGCTGGCGTGCAGCACGCGCTGCGGCAACCCGCGGTGCAGCGCCGCGGCGCAGGCGCGCGCCAGGTCGTCGGCATGGATGTGGTTGGTGTGGACGTCGTCCTCGACGCGCAGCACCGGCGCGCCGCGGCGCAGCCGCTCGGCCGGGTGGCCGCCGGGGCGGTCGGCCGCGTAGATGCCGGGAATGCGCAGGATCGTCACCGCCACGCCGCTGCGCCGGCCCCAGGCACGCAGCTGCGCCTCGGCATGCACGCGCCGCCGCGCGCGCGCGGTGGCCGGCCGCACCGCCCGCGTCTCGTCGAAGCGCTCCCCGCCGCAATCGCCGTAGACGCCGGTGGTGCTGCCGTACACCAGGCGCCGCACCCGGCCCGCGCGCCGCGACAGCGCCTGCAGCAGGTGCGCCGTGCGCGGATCGCCCTCGCCCTCGCCGGGCGGCGGCGCCAGGTGCAGCACCGCGTCGGCCAGGCCCGCCAGGCGCGACAGCGTGGCGGCGTCGTCCAGGTCGCCCAGCAGCGGCAGCACGTCGGCGGCGCGCAGGGTGTCGAACTGGGCCGGCGAGCGGCTGAGCCCCAGCACCCGCCAGCGCCCGGCCAGCAGCCGCGCCACGCGCAGCCCCACGTCGCCGCAGCCCACGATCAACAGGACGGGTCGGCGAAAGGCGGCGGGCAGGTTCATGGCGGGACGGCGGCTGCAATGCGCAGCCGCGCGGCGGTTCGGAAGGAGGGACGGGCGACAGGCAATGGCGCCGGCTGCCGGGAGGGGAAGCCGGCAGGCGACAATCGCGCCTTTGTTCCCCAGCCGCAGCCGCGGCGGCGCGCCAGTGTACGGGCCGTGCGGCCTACAACCATGAGCTACAAGATCGACGTCCAGCCCGCGGGGCTGAGTTTCGAGGTCCAGGACGAGACCATCCTCGCCGCCGCCATCCGCCAGGGTGTCGGGCTGCCCTACGGGTGCAAGGACGGCGCCTGCGGCTCCTGCAAGAGCCGCCTGCTCCAAGGCAAGGTCGTGCATGGCCACCACCAGCACAAGGCGCTGTCCGAGGCCGAGGAGGCCGCCGGCCTGGTGCTGACCTGCTGCGCCAAGCCGCAGAGCGACTGCGTCATCGAGGCGCGCAGCGTGCCCGGCGCGGGCGAGTTCCCGGTGCGCAAGCTGCCCGTGCGCGTCATCAGCATCGACAAGCCCGCCGCCGACGTGGCGGTGCTCAAGCTGCAGCTGCCGGCCAACATGCCCTTCGATTACCACGCCGGGCAGTACGTCGAGTTCCTGCTGCGCGACGGCGCGCGGCGCAGCTACAGCATGGCCAACATGCCGCAGGCCGGTGCCAGCGAGACCGCCGCGGCGCCGCCCTCCATCGAGCTGCACATCCGCCACATGCCCGGCGGGCTGTTCACCGACCAGGTCTTCAGCACCCTCAAGCCGCGCGACATCCTGCGCATCGAAGGTCCTTTCGGCAGTTTTTTCCTGCGCGAGGACAGCGACAAGCCCATGGTGCTGCTGGCCAGCGGCACCGGCTTCGCCCCGGTGAAGGCCATCATCGAGCAGATGCATGCCAAGGGCATCACGCGACCCGCCGTGCTGTACTGGGGCTGCCGCCGCAAGGCCGACCTGTACCAGCATGACTGGGCACTGCAGGCCGCCGCCGAGATGCCCTGGCTGCGCTACGTGCCCGTGCTCAGCGAGCCGCTGGCCGAGGACGGCTGGACCGGGCGCACCGGCTTCGTGCACGAGGCCGTGATGGCCGATTTCCCCGACCTCTCCGGCCACCAGGTCTACGCCTGCGGCGCGCCCATCATGGTGGAGTCCGCGCAGCGCGACTTCGTGAGCCGCTGCGGCCTGCCCGACGAGGAGTTCTACGCCGACGCCTTCACCAGCGAAAAGGACAAGCACGAGGATGACTGACAAGGCCCTGCCGCTGCCGCGGCGCCGTGCCCTGCTGGGCGCCGCGCTGGCCGCCGCCGCGCTGCCGTTGCGGGCACAACAGCCCGGCGCGGCCGCGCGGCCGATCCGGCTGGTGGTGCCCTACCCGCCCGGCGGGCCGCTGGACACCGTGGCGCGCGCACTGGCCGAGCGCGTGCGCGACGGCCTCGGTCTCGTCGTGGTGGAGAACCGGCCCGGCGCCGGCGGCAACATCGGCGCTGACCAGGTTGCCAAGGCCGCGCCCGACGGCCACACGCTCGTCATGGGCGCGGTGGCCACGCATGCCATCAACCCCTGGCTCTACCGCCAGCTGCCCTACGACCCGCTGCGCGACTTCACGCCCGTCACGCTGGTGGCACAGGTGCCCAACGTGCTGGTGATGAACGCCGACACGGCGGCGCGGCTCAGGATCGCCTCGGTGCGCGACCTCGTGGCCTATGCCAGGGCCAATCCGGGCAAGCTCAACTACGGCTCGGGCGGCAACGGCAGCGCCGGGCACCTGGCCGGCGAGATGTTCAAGTCGCAGGCCGGCGTGTTCATGGTCCACATCCCGTACGCAGGCGGCAGCGCGGCGCAGCTGGCGCTGCTGTCGGGCCAGGTCGATCTCACCTTCGACAACCTCGCCTCGGCCGCGGCCAACATCCGAAGCGGCCGGCTGCGCGCGCTGGCCGTGACCACCGCGAAACGCAGCAGCGCCATGCCGGACCTGCCCGCCATCGCCGAGGGCGGCGCAGCGCTGGGCCTGGCCCGCTTCGACGTGGGCACCTGGTTCGGCCTGTTCGGCCCGGCCAGGCTGCCGCTGGATACCACGCAGCGGCTGAACAAGGCCTTCGTGGACGCGCTGAACTCGCCGGAGCTGCGCGGCCGCATGGCCACGCTCATGGCCGAGCCCGTGCCGACCACGCCCGAAGCTTTCGCCAGCTTCGTGCAGGCGGAGCTGCGCAAGTACGAGAGCGTCGTGAAGGCGTCGGGGGCGCAGGTGGATTGATCTCCGCCCGTCCGCCCTGCGTTATCGAAGGGTCGGACGAACGGGGGTCGTTCCACGAGCCAACGAAAAAGGGCCGCTCGCGCGGCCCTTCGCTCTTGGTGGCGCCCGCGGCGCCGAAGGCGACTTACTCGCCCAGGTACGCCGCGCGCACCTTCGGGTCGTCAAGCAGCTGCTTCGCCGGCCCGGTCATCGTGATCTCGCCGGAGTCCATGACGTAGCCGCGGTTGGCCAGGCCCAGCGCCCGGCTGGCGTTCTGCTCCACCAGCAGCACCGTCATGCCGCGCTGGTGCA